>NZ_JBQCJX010000002.1:380546-888003 GCF_051967555.1 Paenibacillus sp. SAF-068 | reverse complement strand
ATGATGTTCCCATGCGTCAGCTGTACTCCTTTCGGTTTTCCCGTGCTTCCCGACGTAAAGAGCATCAAAGCCAGGTCTTCTGGTTTACTGATATGCCAAACCTCTTCCCCAACCGTTTGTTTCATCTTTTCAATGGCCTGAATGTAATGGGAATTCACCCCGTAGTTTTGGCTAAACTCCATAAGCCCACGTTCCAGCGTTCCACTGGTCAATATGACGGGTTTGTCCAACATTTCCCACACACTATACAGCGCACTGGCCTCGTTACTTTTCTCACGATAGTCTTTGGACGTTGTCATCGGAACTGGAACAATCCCACCTATAATACAGCTCCAAAAAACCGTAACAAAGTCCTCTTGTCGATCGAATTGTAAAATCACCTTGTCTCCGGCTTTAAGCCCCAATCCCCTCAACCCGGATAACATCCTGCCTGCTTCGTCAACCAGTTCGTCATAACTGCGATAATGCTCCTGACCTTCCTCGTTTACATACAGGATTCCATGATTATCTGTCTGTTCCTTAACTCGCTGGAACACGTCCGTTAAGGTGTATACACCGTTCCGGGCCTGCTCCACTTCGCCTCCATGGCAAATCGCGGGAGGGAGTTTCTGGAGAATGCTTGAATCCATTGGTTTCAGTCCTTTCTTTCAAGCACAGATTTCTCAGTCATTAGCTACTAAATTCATTTTAGTAAAGATTCCTGCTAATAATAGGCAGGAATCGAGCATCTCAAAAGATCAACAATGCAAACCTACACCGTAGAATGAGCCTTTTCCAAGATCATTTGATCAATTTCGTTGTTGTCGTTCAATACGGCTACCACCGGATAATGGTTCTGCGCCTCAACTTCTGTCATTAATCCATACGATATAATAATGACTTTATCACCAGGCTGCACCAATCTCGCTGCTGCGCCATTGAGACAGATGTCACCATGTCCCCTTTCGCCTGATATCACGTAAGTTTCCAATCGATCCCCCGTGTTAATATTAACAACCTGTACTTTTTCGTTAGGTAATAGATTTGTCGCTTCCATTAATCCTTGATCGATAGTAATGCTACCAACATAATTTAAATTTGCTTCTGTAACAGTGGCCCGATGTAATTTAGATTTCATTAGACTTAATAACATAAATACTCACTCTCCATTATCTGATTAGTTATAAACTTTATTGAAGCAATGTGTAAAAGCGAATAGATACAAGAAATGCTATCATGTAGCTTGAAGGTTCCATCCCATTGATCTTTAAAGTAACCCATTAATTAATCCACCTTATCCCCCTCTAATTCCCCCTTAAAAAACAAAATTCCACAAAATTTGTAAACAGACAACTCAATAGAAATTTATCATACATAAATGGATAATTCAAGAATATAATTAAAGATATATACTTTTATTGATCTTAATTCATAATATACAAAATTATTTTATTTTTCTTCAATCATTCATTACAACAAATTATTTAGTATGAAAATTTGGTTTTTATTGCCCATTCATAATTAATGTGTTCTTAACAGGCCGAAGGAACATACACTGCTCATTGACAAAAAAATCGATATCATGGCGACCTTCAGAAAGTAACATATGAATGCTCCGAATAGCCTTCAATTCCTTCTCTTAACATCCGATATATGTAAATAGAACCATGATAAAGAGAGAAGGAGAACGAGGATATGAATTCAATCTCATCTGCAACTATAAGCAGTTTCACTCCAGGAAATCAAGTCTCGAGTCGGGATAAAGAAATTCAGGGACTTGTGCAGCAGAAGATTCGGCTCAATGAAGAAATGCAAGGTGTAAAAACCAATGACGAGTTGGATACCAAAACCAAAGCTCAGCGGATTAAATCCTTAACAAGCTCCATATCCCAGATCGATAGCCAAATTGCTCAGATTAAAGCAGAGGAATTGCAAGAGAAGAACAAATTAAGACAGCCCGAAAAGACTCAACAGCAACAACCCAAACCAACCGATGAAACACAAGCCCCTTCACTGGATCATCTAATCAAACATAGTCAGACTTATGATCAATTGGGTAAGCTGGTCGGTTTGCGTGATCGCATGCAGGGCTCCGTTCAGACTACTGAAGGAGAGACCCGATTCGACCGACTCGTTCTGGAGATTAATCCTCCAGCAAATGATTTTGATCTCGGCAAATCAATGATGTTGGAAAACTCAGAGCGCACCGTTTTCCAGGCAAAACGTGAGGTTGTTCAGGACATCGATTCTCAGCTCAGCAAGGTCAATCAAAAGATTGGGGATCTGGTGAAAGAGATCCAACAGCCCGCGCCTAAAGAGGCGGCACAACCACCTATCTCAGCAACATCTGGAGAAGAAGATCAGGAAGTACATGAAGAAAAGAAAACAGGAAGCAAAGAGCTCCGATCAGATGGAGGAACCACTAATCAGCAATCCGGAAATGGCCCGCGAAATCCGGCTTCTGCATCTCCTGCTGCTTCATACCCATCTGTAGATATTCGAATATGAGTACGCTCTGATCAAACGTAATCTTATATGCATACATATTGGGGTTGACGTGTTTTTTTCGCAACATAGTTCTCCACTCGCATCTAATAATAGAAAAACCGCTATTACAGGTGACTGAAGCCTGATGAATAGCGGTTTTTCTGCATTTTACTGTTATGTGTATTAGGTTGAAGCTTAAACTTCAGAAGAAGCATCCTGCAGCAAGCTTTTAGATCCACTTCTTCAGGTTCATTCTGTCCTCTACGTTCTCGTATAATTGGATATTTCAATCCACATCGTATGTGTATATTACTTCTAATATGGATGACTGATGGTATCATTTGCACAGATGATACTACCAGCAATCGCTTTACAACCTTTTTTGATGCGTGTGGCCTCATCAATAATCTGATCTATGTTTTCATATTTTTGCTTTCTATTGGTTACAACAGCGATAGATACAGACACGAGAGGAATGGGCCGAATCAGCACGGAACGGCCTTCCCCGAGAACATATTGATTATGCCAATCATGTTCGTTGTAGAACGTCTTTTTCATGTCCTCAAAACCAGAGATGACTTCCTCACTAATCTGCTGGTAATCATGGTGATTCAGGATTGTAATAAAATCATCACCACCGATATGTCCAAGAAAAGCTTCAGGAAAAACAAAAAGCTTGCGAAGCAAGTTAGCTGTCGCCTGAATAAGCTGATCTCCCATTTTGAAACCGTAGCTATCGTTGTAGGATTTGAATTGATCGAGATCAACGTATAGTACGCTAAAATGGTCCATCTGAAGCGCCTGATATAGCCGTTCGTCTATAATATGGTTTCCTGGAAGGCCCGTCAGCGGGTTCATAAAAATCGCCATCTCAGCCCGTACATCAGCAACAGCAAGCAGCAAACGGCGAATACTCACAGCTCCATAGAAACGTTCCCCTGATGTGACCAGTACAAGATCATATATTTCCCCTTCATCTCGATCCATGGCCAGAACACTGACATCGGTGATCTGTTCCGAATAATCCACGACCAATGCCTGGGTGTTCATCACCAGCTCTACAGGACGTCCCATATACAGGTTATATCCATACTGGGTGCCAATCTGCTGAAAGAATCGCGGGCGCATCATCAATGACACACCCTTCTCCCCCATAACAGCTATACCTTCCAGACTGGGATTGGACTTGAAAAGATGATAGACGACATCACATTTTGTATCAGATTGTACTACAGGAATTGGTTCAGCAATCTCGCCTATTTGCGTAAACATACTATTCTACTCCTCTGTTCGTAGCATCTAATCCTAACTTTCCAAATATATGTAGGCCTTTGTCAATGGTCACATCGTACCACTTTTCACTTAAAAAAGCGTTAACTGAAGGTAAAAATTTATGAAAGAACATATTTATACCTAATCATGTGTCTTTTCGTTACGCAAAAACACCGTCAGTTACTGGATATCTTAAATCCAATAATTGACGGTATTCGTTGGCATATATCACAGAAATGTATCGGCATGCAAAGAAGCAATTCAGATATTAGTGCCGGATTTCATTCGGCTGGTATCGACTCTGAATTTACAGTTTCCTTGCAGAATTACTACTCCTGGTCCTTTCAGCTTACCTTATGCTCAATTCTCAGCTTGTCTGCAACCATCGCGATGAACTCGGAGTTCGTCGGTTTCGACTTGCTGATGTTAATCGTATAACCAAACAAGTGGCTGATGCTGTCGATGTTACCGCGCGTCCACGCCACTTCAATAGCATGACGGATCGCACGTTCGACGCGTGAAGGTGTCGTTTTGAATTTTTCGGCAATTGCCGGATACAGTGTTTTGGTGATGGCTCCCAAAATTTCGATATTGTTATAAACCATCGTAATGGCTTCGCGCAAATATTGATATCCCTTAATATGCGCAGGTACACCGATTTCATGTATGATGGACGTAATGCTTGCATCCAGATTTTTGTGTTTACCCATTGGCACGACATTGGATTTCATGAACATGGATGATCCGCTGCTTGTGGACATCGCTGTCTGTGTTCCCACCAGTTGACGCACACGATTCGCAAGCACTTCCATGTCAAACGGCTTGAGAATGTAATAGGAAGCTCCGAGTTGCACGGCACGCTGTGTGATGTTCTCTTGTCCGAATGCCGTAAGCATAATGACCTTAGGCTGTGGAGAAAGGTTCAGGTTACGCAAGCGCTCAAGCACACCCAGACCGTCCAGATGAGGCATGATAATATCCAGAATCAATACATCCGGCACATCCCGAGTTTGCTCCAGCAATTGCAGTACTTCTTCTCCATTGTATGCAATACCGGTTACTTCCATATCTTCCTGCTCAGATATATATTCGGCAAGCAAATTCGTAAATTCACGATTATCATCGGCCAGCAATACCTCAATTTTTTGCAAAACGGTATCCTCCTTTAAATTAAACATCGTTTCGTACATTTCCTTACAGGTTAAATTTTCGACACAGCAGGTTAAATTCCTCCTGTCGAAAATTATTTTTCTTTATTTTTTTTTCTCGATCCTATATAATAAATAATTTATTTCATTATCTGATATATTATGTTTCCTTTCGACAAAAAAGAACCTCAGGGCTGTTTATCCAGCCTTGAGGTTCTTCGTGTTTTCTTTTTTCATCATCACACCAGCATCTTGTAACATCCATTCAATGAAGCAACCATAACCCGATTTCGGATCATTCACAAATACATGAGTGACTGCACCGATCAACTTACCATTTTGTACAATGGGGCTGCCACTCATACCTTGAACGATGCCTCCGGTCTTATCCAGCAGTTTCGGGTCGGTGATTCGAAGTACCAGACCTTTTGTTGCTGGCTCCGTTTGATCTGCCACGTGGACAATGTCAATGGAGAAGCGTTCAACTTGTTGACCGTCAACCACGGTAAGTATTTCGGCCGGTCCTTCTTTGACTTCATGAGAGAAAGCGACGGGAATACCTTTAGAATACAGACTGTGCTCAGGATTTCCGGACATTTTACCAAAGATACCAAAAGCCGTATTACGTTCAATATTGCCCAAAATCTTGCTTTCCTTGAGGAAATGAGCACGTTTTTCACCCGGATCACCGGTCTCACTTTTTGAAATGGACGTCACATTGGACTGAACGATCTGACCACTACCGACAACAATAGATGTTTGCGTGTTCATGTCCGTAATGACATGGCCGAGTGCGCCGTATACGCCCTGATCGGGAGCATAGAAGGTAAGTGTGCCAACACCGGCTGCGGAATCACGAATGTATAAACCAAGTCTCCACGCCTGATCCTCGGAGTCATACGCCGGAGTCAATCTTGTCTTGACCGTTTCCTTGCCACGTTTCAACACAACATCAATACCTTTTTTACTTTTGCCTGCAAGTTCAACGGCTTCAGAGACACCTGCCACACCATCAAGACGTTTACCATCCATATGCGTAATCAGATCTCCTAGCTTAATGCCTGCGTTTTCTCCTGGCGAAACACGCTCATCCTGCCCGGAATGGACCAGATGATGACCAACCACCAGAATGCCTGCCGACTTAACTTTGACGCCAATCGTTTGACCCCCGGGTACAACACGCAAATCCGGTATCACATTCACATGGACTGTTTTGACCGGAATTTTGCCCCACAACTTCAACGTTAATTTGGCATGTCCCGTCTGTTGTGGGTTAAGATGCAAAGGTTGTTGCCTGGTAACATGCATCGCTGCCTGATCATCCAAACCAACAATATCAGGACGATCTACAACGGCGCTTGAAGCAGCAGGTACAGCGAGCCGAACATCCGCTTGCCTGCCAGCAAACACCTGCAATTCATCCGGCAGTGAAGCATAACTTTGCACAGGCTGAATGGCCTGGCTAATCACACAAAGAAAGAAGGCAAATAAAAGACCTAGCAATTTCTTCCTGAGGGGGGAATTCAATGGCTGTCACACTCCCTTTGCTTCTTTCGCTTGACGAAAGGTGGTCGCCAATTGCGTACCTTTAAGATAACCTCGCCCCCAGGCTTTTATTACTGTCAATCATTACGCCAGCCGTCCGTTTCACCCTTTTTTGGCTTCCGCCAAATTCAGCATTTCCTGTGCGTGATGCAGCGTTTTTTCTGTAATTTCCACGCCGCCCAGCATACGTGCCAATTCCTTCACTCTGCCTTCGTCTGACAGCGATTCCACCTGCGTCATCGTCCGTCCATCATAGACATGTTTCTCAATGAGATACTGATGATCTGCCATACAAGCCACTTGTGGTAAGTGAGTTATTGAGAAAACCTGACAAGTCGAAGACAAGCGGAACAGTTTTTCCGCAATGGATTGAGCTGCTCTACCGCTAACGCCGGTATCAACTTCATCAAAAATCAACACAGGTATCCGGTCATGTCGCGCAAAGATACTCTTCATCGCCAACATCATTCTTGACAACTCGCCACCTGAAGCAATCTTGCCAAGTGGTCGTAATGGCTCGCCAGGATTGGGTGAGATCAGGAATTCTGCATTGTCCGCACCCTGACGATTCAGACGAATACGGCGTCCATTCCATTCAATGCCCTTCGGATCTTCAAAAGGAGTAATCTGAACACGCAGGGTGGTCCGCTCCATCTGCAGATCCTTGAGTTCGCTTTCCACCTGTGAAGCAAGTTCCTCGGCGCATTGTTTGCGTACCTTGCTGAGTTCTTCAGCAGACTCCATCACAAGGTTGAGCATCTTATCACGTTCAGCTCGCAATTTCTCCAGTCGTTCATCCTTGTTCTCCAATTGGTCGGTTTCATGGCTAATCTGATCATAATAACTCAGAATAAGTTCAACACTGTCCCCGTATTTCCGTCTGAGGCCAGAAATCAGATTCAGCCTTTGCTCCACTTCTTCCAATCTTGCCGGATTAAATTCAATCTTCTCCCGATAATCCCTTAATTGGAATGTCGCATCTTCCAATTGATAAAAGGCGGATTGCAACTGCTCTACGATAGGCTGCAGTCCTTTGCTGTCATACCCGGAAATATCTTCAATTCTTGAAAGAGCAATGCTCACCGCTTCGAGCCCTCTTTGACCACTGAGCAGTTCATATGCACCGGCAACACTGTCCATCATTTTCTCACTATGGGATAGTTTGACCCGTTCTTCCCCGAGTAATTCATCCTCGCCTCGTGTAAGGCTTGCCGCTGCAATCTCCTCGAGCTGAAAGCGATACATGTCCAAGAGTTGATATGCCCTCTGACTGGACTCCTGAAGCGCACGCAGTTCTTTTTCCGCCGTGATAAACTTGCTGTAGCGCTCTTGGTACTTCGCTTTGACGGGTCCGATCACTTCAGAGCCGTAGGTATCGAGAAGCCCCAGATGGCTCTCTGCACGTAGCAAACTCTGATGTTCATGCTGTCCATGAATATTGATCAGCTTCTCGCCTACCTCGCGCAGCATGGTCAGATTGACCAATTGCCCGTTAATACGGGACGTGCTTTTCCCCTGTGTGTTCAGCTCACGTCGAATGACCAAATGCTCTTCTGGTTCACAGTGGATACCCAGCTTCTCTAAAGTCTGCCATACCGGATGACTCTGCTCCATTTCAAACAGGGCTTCCATCTCTGCCTTCTCACACCCGTACCGGATCAGATCAGCTGAACTCCGTCCACCGGCAATTAAGCCTAGCGCATCTATAATAATCGACTTCCCTGCACCCGTTTCTCCTGAAAGTACATGGAATCCTGGATGGAATACTACGTCCACTTCTTCCACCACAGCCAGATTGCGAATCGATAACGTAACTAACATCTGCAAAAACACCTCCGGATGACTTACTCAGATATTATGTTTTTGAACCATTGATTCAAGAGTTGTTCAAAAAGTCCGCTTTTGATTACGAAGGATGCCTGGTGGCATCATCAGCATCGAATATGGCATTCAGCCGAAATGTCTGTTGCTCACGTAGTTTTCCTACGCTCCGCTACTCCATTTTAGCTTCATCCCATCTTCTCGGTACTGAAAACCAATCTTTTTGAACACGCACTTTAAGCAATGTAACCCATGATGCGTTCAATAACGGTCACGCTGTTACCTTCAGTCCGGCAGATAATCAAAATGGTATCATCTCCACAGATCGTCCCCATGACTTCATTCCACTCAATATTATCAAGCAAAGCTGCAATGGAGTTGGCTGTTCCCGGCAAACATTTCATCACAACCAGGTTGTTGGTGTGGTCAATGTGAAGGAAGTTGTCAACGAGAGCACGCTTCAACTTTTGAATCGGATTATATCGTTGATCTGTCGGTAAAGAGTACTTGTATCTGCCGTCATCCATCGGAATTTTGATTAACAGGAGTTCCTTGATATCTCGCGATACCGTCGCCTGAGTTACTTGAAAACCTGACTTGCGCAGTGCTTCAACCAGATCATCCTGGGTCTCAATTTCATTTTGACTAATGATTTCACGAATCTTGATGTGCCTTTGTCCTTTCATACATGCCTCCAGTTAAAATGTATTGCAATAAAGCAGCAATCGTAATTTGCCGCAGACCTTGCCTTCATTCTTTTATATTAATCCAGATCATCCCCATCATACACATCTTCCTGATAGTCCATGAGCCTGATTAACTTAATATCGGAATCCTCCAAGTCAACATACAGCAATCCTTCACAGCCTGGATATAACAACAGATAATTGAGGAAGCGATCCCTTAGCGCAGGGCCGGTCATTTCAATTGGCTGCCTGCGACGTGATGTTTTTACCAGGTATCTGAGATCCTCACGTTCTGCGACATAATCAATAAATAATCTGCTGTAATAAATGGATTCATTGGCTTCGAAAGCCAGAGGGACTTTCATCTTGCCACCGATAACTTCATAACCCTCTGCTTCAAGCAAGTCCAATGCCGGGGAATCCTGAATTTTTACGTTCAGTGGCATTCCAGACAAGCTTACCGGCATCGGTCGGTTCACCCAGCTACGCAATCCGAAGAACAGCCACAGGATCAAACAGACAGCAAGTACACCTATAAAAATTGTGTCATATTGACCATCCATTATCGCTCACCTCGAAGACATATTCGAGGTCAATCCACGATTTCCCTTTACGCCATTCACCTTTCAAGCGAAAAGAAACCCATCTTATGATGAGTTTCCCGTAAATGTATGAGCTGCTTCCTTTGCAACTTGTTCCGCAAGTGCATCAAGTGAAGCCGGATCGTTCTCTGGTTGTGTTGCCTCTGGTGCTTCCAGACGCCAATGTGCGAGAAATTCTATATTTCCTTCTCCACCTGTTATGGGGGAAAAAGTTAAACTCTGCAGATGCAAACCAAGTTGACTGGCAAAATGAAGCATCGTCTGCAATACATCCTTGTGCACCTTCGAATCACGTACCACACCGGACTTGCCTACTTTTTCACGCCCTGCCTCAAATTGAGGTTTAATCAATGCAACGATATCTGCAGGTTGCTTCAAAAGAGCCAGAAGTGGCGGTAAAATGATTCGCAGTGAAATGAATGACACATCAATACTCGCAAAGTTCGGCACTGGTCCTGTCAGATCTTCAGGAGTCACATAGCGAAAGTTGGTTCGTTCCATAACGGTAACCCGCTCATTATTGCGCAAAGACCAGTCGAGCTGATTATATCCCACATCAATAGCGTAGACGTGAGACGCGCCATGTTGTAGTGCACAATCCGTAAATCCACCGGTGGATGAACCAATGTCGAGCATAACAAGTCCCTTCATATCAAGACCGAAATGACGGATCGCTTTTTCTAGCTTCAATCCGCCTCTGCCGACATAGGGATGTACCGAGCCTTTAACTTTCAGCTCGGCTTCCCGTGGAATTTTCATGCCCGCTTTTTCAATCGGCTCATTGTTGGCATACACCAGTCCAGCCATGATTGCGGCTTTTGCCTTTTCACGACTTTCGTAATAGCCCTGCTCAACCAGCAGAACATCAATTCGTTCTTTCGGGAGTGACATGTCTTTCTCCTATCATGTAAATTTACGAAGGAAAACGTGTTTTGGGTATGCCGTAGGATGATTGAACAGCCATCTTGCGCAGCTCAGCACATACATTCTCAACGGTAAGACCCACTTCCTCACGTTGTTCCTTGATACTGCCATGCTCAATGAAGCGATCCGGAATCCCCATTAATTGTACATGAACATCATGCAATCCCTGCTCTGCATAAAATTCCAGTACAGCACTACCCATGCTACCTGCTTGGGATGCTTCTTCTAGTACAATCAATTTGGTGCCTCGAACAGCCAGATCACGCAGCATTTGCTCGTCAAGAGGTTTGAGGAATCGAGCGTTGATTACGCCTGCTGTAATGCCTTCCCGCTTCACCATCTCCGCAGCTTCTTCCGCAAGTTGTACCATCGATCCTGAAGCGATAACGGCATACCCTTCCGCTGGGCGCAGTTGTTCCCAAGATCCGATTGGAATCGGCACAAGTACTTCATCCAGAGGCACACCAACCACATTGTTTCGTGGATAACGGTATGCAATCGGGCCTTCATTATAATCAAGCGCCGTTTTCATCATATGACGCAATTCATTCTCGTCTTTAGGCATCATCAGCACGATATTTGGAATATGGCGCATGAATGCCACATCGTATACCCCTTGATGTGTTTCCCCATCCGGGCCAACAAACCCGGCACGGTCAATGGCAAACATCACATTGGCATTATGTCGGCATATATCATGTACAATCTGATCATATGCACGTTGCATAAACGTCGAATATACGGCAAAGACCGGCTTCAAGCCTTCCATGGCCAATGCAGCACACATCGTCGCCGCATGCTGTTCTGCGATACCTACATCAATCATGCGATCCGGGAATTCCTTACTAAATGGAATAAGACCCGATCCCGTAGGCATTGCTGGCGTTACAGCTACGATCCGCTTATCCTGCTTCGCCAGATCAATCAGCGTTTGACCGAACACTTCTGTGTACATCGGTTTTCCAACTGCTTTCAGCACTTGCCCGGATTCAATTTTGTACGGAGAAATCCCGTGCCACTTGTGCGAATCGGCTTCTGCCGGCTGATAGCCTTTACCTTTGGTTGTAAGCACATGTACAAGCACAGGACCGTCCACATTATCCGCCTGTTTGAAGGTTTCGATCAATTTGGGAATATCGTGCCCATCAATAGGTCCCAAATACGTGAAGCCCAGTTCTTCGAAAAGAACACCTGGAACCATCATATATTTGACACTGTCTTTGATCCAGCTTGCCGATTTAGCCAATCGATCTCCAATAGCAGGAATTTTTTTAAGCATTCCCTCGACATCATCTTTTGCTTTCAAATAATGACGATCCGAGCGAATTTTGCTCAAATATTTATGCATGGCCCCAACGTTTGGAGCAATGGACATTTCATTATCATTCAAAATAACCATCAGTTTTCTCTGCTCATGACCGATATGATTGAGGGCCTCAAAAGCCATACCACCTGTAAGAGCTCCATCACCAATCATTGCAATAACTTGGTTGTCCTCGCCCTTCAGATCACGAGCAAGGGCCATCCCCATCGCAGCGGACAATGAAGTACTGCTGTGTCCAGCTTCCCATACATCATGTTCACTTTCGTTGCGTTTGACAAACCCGCACAGGCCATTATGTTGACGCAAAGTATCAAAGCGATCCATACGCCCTGTCAGAACTTTATGCACATAAGCCTGATGCCCTACATCAAAAATCATTTTGTCTGCTGGACTGTTATAGCAGTAATGCAGGGCTACCGTGAGCTCAACCACGCCTAAGTTGGGTGCGAGATGCCCACCTGTAACGGACAGTTTCTCAATCAGAAACTGCCGGATCTCTGCCGACAAAAGGGCAAGATCATCCTGAGACATCGACTTTAGATCACTGGGTTGTTTAATTTGTGGAAGCAGCACGAGAATCTCCCCGCTTTCCTAGATTGTTTAGTTATTGTTGTAAATCGATATATACATTATGAATCAAATGACATTAAATCATTATAACATAAAAGAACAAGAATCATAATTTACTGCAGTATACTCCCGATAACGAGCATTCTCGCCAGCAAGTTATTTAGAATTCTTCTCCATATGTATTCCCGCATCCACTCGGGACAGACTTTTTCCATTCACTCGGAAAAAGGACATTACATTCATTACACGCTTATACAGCTTTTGAAACAGCGAGCTTCATCATAATCTAATGATCTCGACTCATCAAATAATCTGCAATCTCGACCAATCTGGATGCGTCCGGTAATTCGGCTCTTTCAAGTGCATCTTTTGCAGATTGGGTAAGGGATTTCACTTCTTCTAGAGAAGCCTGCATGCCAATAAAATAAGGGTATGTTACCTTCTGCTGATTCACATCACTTTGTGTTTTCTTGCCCATCTTTTGCTCGTCGCCCGTCAGGTCGAGAATATCATCCTGAATCTGAAACGCCAGTCCCAGATCACGCCCAAACACACGCAAGGATTCCAATTGTCCTTCCGTTGCTCCACCGATTCGTGCTCCTGCAATGAGGGAGAATACAATCAGATCACCCGTTTTGTGCAAATGAATATATTGAAGCTGTGCAAGATCAGTCATGCCTTGTTCGCCTTCCATATCCGCAACCTGGCCGCCGACCATACCTCTTGCTCCAGCAAGTTCGGACATGTCCTCTACGATAGACAACAATGCATCTGCCGCCACACCACTACGGCGTCCAGCTTGAACAATGCTATAAAAAGCATGGGTTAACAACGCATCGCCTGCCAATATGGCTGTTGCTTCACCATATACCTTATGATTCGTTAATTTTCCCCTGCGGTAATCATCATTATCCATAGCAGGCAGGTCGTCGTGGATCAGTGAATACGTATGAACCATCTCCACGGCGCAGGCTACCGGCATTGCAGCTGTACGCTGTGCACCGAAGGCTTCCGCCGCAGCAACGACCAGAAGAGGACGAAGGCGTTTGCCTCCAGCCATAAGCGAATACTGCATCGCATCTGTCAGCGATTGGGGTACATCCCAGTGAGCGGGAAGCGTATGTTTCAACGCTTCTGTCACCTCAGCTGTGACCTCTTCGAGGTATGCTTGAAACGAAGGACGATTACTCATGGACTTCACCGCTCTCATCGTCAGCAGTTCCGAAAGGCTTCTTGCGAAGCTCTCCATCTTCTTCTACGATCATCTCGATCTTACGTTCCACTTGTTCTAACTTCAAACCGCAAAGTTGCGAAAGTTTCATCCCGCGTTGAAACAGATCGATGGCCTGTTCCAACGGAACATCACCATGCTCAAGCTGGCCTACGATGTCTTCCAATGCCGCCATTGCCTCTTCAAAATTCAATTCCGGTTCATTCGCCATGGGTATTGTCGTCCTCCTTCATTCCCCAAACCTGACAGTCCAGCTGTCCGTCTGTTAATTTAATCTTAATTGAATCTCCAGGCTGTACATCCTTCGTTGACTTGATCAATTGCTGTTCCTGTTCGTCATAGACAAGGCTGTAGCCCCGAGACATGACTTTAAGAGGGCTAAGTGCATCCAGATGCCGCACAGTTGATTTCCATTGTTGCTGCTTCGATCTGGTTATGGTTCTGATCGCAAGTTCCAATTGTCTGCGTGCTGCAGCATTCTCACGCCGTGCTGTATTGACCTGATCACGAGGATTGAAACGTTGCAGTGCCGCCCGAAGACGCTCCTGCTTTTCTCCCGTCCATTTCATGCGCGTATCCACTGTTCTCAATAGCCGTTGATGTATCATATCCAGTCGTTCCGTGTGCTGCATTAAGGTACGTCTTGGATGTACAAGCACAGGCGAACGCTGTAATCTCGCGAGCCGTTCACGATTATGTACAGCACGCTGACGCAAGCTGTGTTGTAACTGACGCTGACGTTGTGCGATCTGATCGAGCAACTCAGCGCGATTAGGTACAGCGAGCTCCGCAGCAGCTGTAGGTGTCGCCGCACGTAAATCAGCCGCAAAATCGGCAATGGTAAAGTCCGTTTCATGTCCAACTGCAGAGATAACAGGTATATCTGAAGCGACGATCGCTCTTGCCACAATCTCCTCATTGAAGGCCCACAATTCCTCAAGCGAACCGCCTCCGCGTCCAACAATGAGTACATCGGCTTCTCCCATCCGATTCAAGTTGCCAATAGCCTTAACAATGGAAGGTGCGGCACCTTTTCCTTGGACCAGAACAGGATATAAAACAACTTTCGCAGAAGGATATCTGCGCTGGAGTGTAATCATGATGTCCCGTACCGCTGCACCCGTCGGTGAAGTTACAACACCGATCGTCTGTGGATAACGCGGGATGTCTCTTTTGCGGGAAGGTGAAAATAAACCTTCCTCCTCCAGCTTTTTCTTCAGCTGTTCGTAAGCCAGATACAGACTTCCGATCCCGTCCGGTTGCATATGAGTAGCGTAGAATTGATACTGCCCATCCCGTTCATACACCGAGACATTACCACGGGCAATAACCCTTGCACCCTCCTTCGGTACAAAGGGTAATCGCTGGTTATGGGATGCAAACATGATTGACTTAATCCGGCTATCCTTGTCCTTCAATGTAAAATACATATGACCGCTGGAGTGATGTGTGAAATTGGATATCTCCCCGCGTAGCCAAACGTCCGACAGGACCTGATCCGATTCCAGTTTCATCCGAATGTATCGATTCAGGTCTTTAATAGAGTAGATCTTTTGATCTGCCACAGACAGAACCCTAGGCCAATCCGTGAGCGCGTTTGGCGGCGATCAGTGTATTTTGCATCAACATTGTGATCGTCATTGGACCAACACCACCAGGAACCGGAGTAATTGGACCAGATACTGCCTTCACGCTCTCAAAGTCTACATCTCCTGCCAGTTTGCCGTTCTCCAAACGGTTCATGCCGACATCAATAACCACAGCACCCGGTTTGACAAAATCAGCATCCACAAAATTGGCACGACCAATGGCGACAACCAAAATATCCGCCTGACGCGTGATTTCTTTCATGTTGGCGGTACGGGAATGACACATGGTTACCGTCGCATTCTCACGTTGAAGCAACAGGGATACCGGTTTACCGACAATATTGCTTCTACCGATAACTACCGCATGTTTACCGGACATTTCCAGTCCAGTGCGCTTGATCAGTTCGATTACACCAGCCGGGGTACATGGAAGCAGACTATCGTCTCCAATAACGAGATTACCAACATTGACTGGATGGAATCCATCTACGTCTTTATCCACAGCAATCGCATCAATGACCGCTTTCTCTTCAATATGTTTCGGCAGTGGGAGTTGAACCAGAATTCCATTAATGGATGACTGATTGTTCAGCTTGTCCACCAGGGCAAGCAGGTCTTCTTGAGATGTATTTGCATCCAATCGATGTACTTCGGAGTAGAAGCCGAGGTCATGACATGCTTTTTCTTTATTACGCACATATACTTGGGATGCCGGATCTTCCCCGACGAGCACAACAGCAAGACCAGGTACTACCCCCTGTTCGCTAAGCTGTTTTACTTCTGCTGTCATGCTTGCGCGGATCTCTTGGGATACTTCTTTACCGTTAATAATAGATGCTGTCATTGTACTCTCTCTCCCTTATGTGAATATAAATTTAGAGGTTGTTCAAAAAAACGCTTTTGATTACGAATGGTACTGAAAACCGGTCCTTTGAACACGCACTATAGTTAATCATAACTTAAGACAATTTTGCTTTAATGGCGTCAACTTCCTGAATCATGCGTCCAAGTACGCCATTGACAAACTTGCCGGATTCTTCTGTACCGAAGTATTTGGACAGTTCAATCGCTTCATTGACGGATACCTTGGCTGGAATGTCATCACGGAACACCATTTCATACGTAGACAATCGTAGTATCTGGCGATCTACGCGCGACAGACGGCTGATCTGCCAACCTTTCAAATAATCCACCAGCAATCCGTCAATCGCTTCCTTATGGTTCCAAGCTCCCTGTACAATCTCAGTAACATAAGTACGCATTACATCTTCATCGCGGATAACCACTTCAGTTTCATTATCTTCAGCAGCTTCATTAATCAACATGTTTACAGCTTCTGCTGCACCCACTTCATTCATTTCCATCTGATACAGACTTTGTACTGCTATTTCCCTTGCCAAACGTCTTTTCATGTCCTGCCTCCTGCAACGCTCCGTCCGGAGCGTCATCATGCTTATTTTATAATCATGCAACCATCTCACCCAATCGTGCATGGATTGATCGATGGCTTACACGGTGTTGTTATTGTTATCCCTTTTCACAAAAAAACCTGCAATACATTTCCTCCAAAAAACGGGCAACCTAAACTACAGCTCTATTTTCGGAAGAAACATATTGCAGGGTTCAGATAGGTCATTTAAACGGACGCCAGCGATCGCCAAGCCATTGCCCCCACTCCCTCCAGGGAATGGACGAACCCAGCTTCGAATCGCTTCGTCTGCCTAACGTATAACCGATGAACACCAAGAGTGCAAAGAACAACATATCCCAAAAACCGATCCATACATAAAGAAATCCAAAGAAGATGCCGCCGATAATTCCGGTAATTCGGCCTCTATGACTATCCCAAATCTCTTTCCACAGCATCAGTGAAACTCACCTCATTCCACTCGACTCTTGTAGTTAGGCGACTGGGTTACATTCGCGATATACACCGTGACAAAAGAAACCGGGATGCCCGTAATCTCTTGTACATGATCATGTATCGCCTTTTGCAGATCAGAAGTCAGCGCAGGAATAGGTGTCTCGCCATCCACTACCGCACGGATCATAATCTCCAGTCCTGACTCAACCACGCGTATGCGTGCCTTGACATCACGTACTCCCCGGAAACGGGAAGTCGCCTTCAAACAGAGATTTTCAATCGTCTCCATCGAAATCTGTACATCACCAAACTCAGTACGTTGATCTACAGACGGCAACGATGCACGCTCACGCCGAACCGAAATGTAGAAAAACCGCAAACTCAGGATAAACAAAATCGCTGCTGCAATAACCGACGCAACAATAACGTTTTGTTCCTGCTGATAATTCAATTCGTAAGGCAGCACACCGCTGATCAGAAGAATGACGGCTGCCGATATTGCTCCAACGCTTATGCTGTATATAAACAACAGAAGCCGATCCAGTATTTTAGCCACGAACTGCACAGCCTCCCTTGCTCACTAACATGACTTAACCTGCTCACTAGCAAAATCAGATCGCCATTAAGCTTTCGCTATAAAGAAGACCTGTCCAAGACGGGGATAACCCCCGGCAGAAGATGCCGGGGGAATCTGTCTTCTTTTATTTTACGCGCTGACTGTTCAGGTCGATCTCTTCCACTTTTTCGGTGCTCTTGAACTGAACGTCATGAATGTGCACATTCACTTCATTCACATTCAATCCTGTCATGTTCTCAATGGAACGTTTCACGTTCTGTTGAATCTCCGTAGCCACTTGTGGCAAACGGTACCCGTACTCAATAATTACGGAAACATCAACTGCAGCTTCGCGTTGGCCCACTTCAACTTTAACACCTTTGGAAAGGTTTTTGCGACCAAGCAATTCAGCAAATCCGCCAGCGAATCCGCCACTCATGCCTGCAACGCCTTTCACTTCAAGGGTTGCCAATCCAGCAATCACTTCAATAACTTCAGGTGCGATCTGGATTTCACCGATATCCGTTCGTTCAAATTCAGTCGGTAGTGTACTCATAACTGTTCAACACACCTTTCGCGAGATAAGTTTGCGGCCATCCGTCAGGGCGCTGGTCTCAGGTTAGACAACCTTCAGAACCCTTCCGGTCCGGCTTTACCGGAACTCCTGCAAACATCCGCGAGGTGCGGGCTTATCCTTTGCAGGAGACATGCGCTCTTATTATTACATACTATATCATTTGGGCTACATTATGACAAACAAGCCCAATATACCTTTTAAATCTCGTTTTCCTCAAGAAATTTGATATCAAAGTCACCACGAAGGAACGTTGGGTGCTCCAGCAATTTCTGATGGAAAGGAATGGTTGTAGAGATGCCTTCAATCGCAAATTCCCCTAGCGCACGCTTCATCTTGGCAATCGCCTCTTCACGATTCGCTCCCCATACAATCAATTTCGCGATCATGGAGTCATAGAAAGGTGAGATCGTATAGCCAGGATAAGCAGCACTATCTACACGAACACCAGGACCTCCCGGTGCAAGGTAGAATCCGATTTTGCCTGGTGATGGCATAAAGTTACGGTCCGGATCTTCGGCATTGATACGACACTCAATGGCCCAGCCATTGATAACCACGTCTTCCTGACGGAATGAAAGTGGATTGCCTTCAGCTACAGAGATCATCTCACGGATCAGATCCACGCCAGTAACCATCTCAGTTACCGGGTGCTCTACCTGAATACGCGTATTCATCTCCATGAAATAGAACTCGCCATTCGGGCTGAGCAGGAATTCCAATGTACCTGCTCCCGAATAATTCACAGCAAGGGCAGCCCGTACCGCAGCTTCGCCCATCAGTGTGCGCACATCTTCGGAGAGAATCGGACACGGAGCTTCTTCTACCAGTTTCTGGCGGCGGCGCTGAACCGAGCAATCACGCTCTCCCAAATGTGCTGCATTTCCGTGTTTATCGGCAATGATCTGAATTTCCACGTGTTTCATACCGGTCAGGAATTTCTCCAAATACACACCTGCATTGCCAAATGCCTTTTGTGCTTCCTGCTGAGCAGCTGTGATCTGCTTAATCAGCGTTTCTTCATCTTCGGCAATACGAATTCCCTTACCTCCGCCACCAGCAGTAGCTTTGATAATGATAGGGTATCCGATATCTCTGGCAATCATGATGGCTTCGTCCATATTTTCAACGAGCCCGTCTGATCCAGGAATTACTGGTACTCCCGCATCTTTCATCGTCTGTTTGGCAACAGCCTTGTCCCCCATTTTGGTAATGGCATCGGGTGAAGGGCCGATGAATGTAATATTGCAGGAATCACAGATTTCTGCAAAGTCAGCATTCTCCGCCAAAAAACCGTAACCTGGGTGGATTGCATCACATTCGGTCAGCGTAGCTACACTCATCAGGTTAGTGAAGTTCAGATAACTGTCCTTGGACAGTGTTGGTCCGATACAGTAAGCCTCATCTGCAAGACGAACATGCAGAGAATCCTTGTCCGCTTCCGAATAGACGGCTACCGTTGAGATGCCGATTTCGCGACAGGCACGAATAATACGTACCGCAATCTCTCCACGGTTCGCAATCAGTATTTTTTGAAATTTCATTTTCGTTTTGTCCTCCTTCGAAGCTCATGCGGTTAGCTGTTAACCAGCTATAACGGTTATTCCGGTTTCACCAGGAAAAGGGGCTGCCCATATTCGACCAGCTGTCCGTTCTCAACCAGCACTTCAACGATTTCTCCCTTGATGTCAGCATCAAGCTCGTTCATCAGCTTCATGGCTTCGATGATGCATACCGTTGTTTTCTCAACAACTTTATCACCTGCGCTCACAAAAGGACCCGCTTCCGGCGAGGAAGCTCTGTAAAAAGTACCTACCATCGGAGATACAATTTTATGTAAATGACTTGTAGTATCGACCTGCGGTGCAGCTTCACTTACCGCTGCGGCCGGCTGTACTTGCGGAGCAGCAATCACTTGCGGTTGAACAGCAGCTGCTTGAACATACTCCGTTTTGCCCGGTTTGCGGATCGATAACCGTGATCCTTCATTTTCAATTTCCAACTCCTGAACGGAACTTTCATCTACCAGTTTGATCAGTTCTTTAATTTCACTCAATTTAAACATTTCCATTATTCACTCCTTCGGCATCATGCCAGTCTCACTAGGACGGTCATATGGCTTTATGTATTATATCATAATCATTAAAAATGGAAAGAGCCCGAGAGTGGAACCAGCTCCCGGGACTGTTCTTCCATGATTTGGATTACTGCTCTGTGACGTATTGCACACTGATTTTGTTCTGTGAAACCGCCAATTCTTTCATCACCAGATCCACAATGGACACGGCCTGTTTTACGTCCAGTTTGTCACTGAGGACCACCACTTTATACTTGTCGGCATCTTCTTGAACAATCGCATTGGCGAACTGTTGGGAGAGTGTCTCCTCAATGCCTGTGATTTTGGCTTCTTTTTCTTCCAATGTACGGAGTTGCTCCGTTGCTTTGGCGTTCTCTTCTGGCGTTTTGCTCAAGTCCCCAGCTACGGTCATCAGTTCCTCATACTTACGATTGTTGCTCTCTTCACGCTGCCATTGGTAGTTTTGGAACTGGCTGCTCGCAGATGCTGCCGTATTCTGCTCTTCCATTTCCTTGAGGACTTCCTCATCCGTTTTCGTGGCAGTGCCCTCAGCTGGATTGTCTGTCTCCGGTGTAGTTGTTGCCCCCTTGTCGGTCTCTTTGCCTGCTTCACCTTTGTTCTCGCCTGGTTCGACAGCAGGGGTTTTCTCTGCATTTCCTGCTTCTTTACCTTCCGTAGCTGCCGGTTCTTCAACAGCGCCAGTTGGACTTGGATCACTTTCAATTTCCCCGCTATTCACCACTTCATTTACAACCAAACCTTCTGTCGGATCAAGAATACCTGCCGTCTCCTTCGCTTCCCCTTGCTTGATCCCATCGACTTGCTGACTGTCAGCCACAGGCGCATTGATCGGACCGGAATCCTCAGTGAAAAGATAATACGCGGACAAAATGACCATCAGACTCAGCATGGACACCAGCCATACTGTTTGACGTTTGTTATTCATTAGAACTTCCTCCTCAAATTGGCTTCAATCTTATGAGAATTGAATCTTGTGATTCAACAAACCAAATTAGTCTTGTTTGCGCGGTACGACCGAGATCCGGTAAGCTGCCACATTCAGTCCTTTTTCCACAGCATCGGTTATCAAGTCCTTTACAACCTTGTTCTCTGCGCCCCTCGCAACCACAAGCACACCACGGATCTGCGGTTTGAGCTTTTTGGTCACGATCGGTGTCTGATCCCCTGATACTTCGTACGTAATGATCTCGCCATCACGGGTATATTGCGTCATATGGCGCTTGCCCCCGCTAGCATCAGTTTCTTCGGTAAGTTGCTGAGAATCTTTCACGTTCCGCTGAACGACCAGTTCTTCTGTAGAGTCCACAGTAACCATCACATCAACCGTTCCCACACCAACAATGTTTTCCAGCACACCTTTGATTTTGTCTTCAAATGCAATTTCGATCGCCTGAAAAGGGTTCTGATCCATTGGATCACTCTGTATAGACGCCATGGATGTTGCAGGGTCCGGTGGTTCGCGACCGATATTTTCGGAATCAATTTTTTTGACATTGACGAAGGAATTGAATAGCATGATTCCCACCCCGATCAAACCGAGGATAATCAGCCAGCGGAAGGTTTGACTCCTTCTTGCTCCCCCCTCTCCGCCACCCATCCAGGTTTCCATCTTTTTGAACCATTGCTTCATCGGACATCCTCCTTCTCACAGAACTTCAGCACTTTTCGGTTCCTTCACTTGTATTTTGTTTGCATCAACATCCCACTTTTCAGTCAGCAATGTAATAATCTGCACCGCATGTTCGGACCTTGTGGACGTTTCAGCATGCTGCTTCGTTTCATCTGCCTGATCACGTATAACAGGATCGGAAGACGCTTCATTTTTATCTGGTTGCCCTTTACTCACACCAATCTGTACGTCAGGCACTTCAATCTGACCAATCTGGATGGGCTGCTGTGTTTGAGGTGATTTATCCCTCTCGGATTGTGTGTCTGTTCCAAATACGGGTTGTGTATTGACAGCGACTTCTTGCTGCATCGCCCTCACTTCTCCTTCTGCACCCTCTCCTCCCATCTCGACCAACACACGCTGGATCACTGGCAGTTCGACGGATGAGGCAGCTTCCATCTCGGTTTCATATTTGCTCATCGCCAGCTGTACCTCTACGGATCGAACCCTCGCCCCTGTTGTTTCTTCAATCTGGCCTTTCATGACGTTAGCCAGTTCTTTCGCTGTCCATTGCAGGGATTGTTCCTGTTCACCCGCTTGCAGCCGCTTGCCCTGAGCCAAAATCTGTTCGAGTGTTTCATTGCCATTCGATGGAGCATCCATTGCCGACATTGCCCGTTTCAATTCGCCAACCGGGTCACTTTTGAGAAGCTTGGTTATGGGAGATAAAAGGGTCAGCAGGATGAGAAGGCTCAGCACAAGCTTGACATAACGTTCCATGGATCGATTGGGCAACAGCATATCCACGAAAGTCGCCAGCAGAACGATCATAATCAATTCCTGGAGCCAGTTGCTCAGCCACCCCATCCTTTCCATCCCCTTTCTTGCCAACATACATTCAGCGCATCATGACCGTCAGATTCCCCGCAGTCAGCAGGATGGTGATTGCCAGGAAAAACATCAACCCGACGGCTGCGAGCGCCGCAAATACGTAGATCATGCTCTTACCGATCGCCTGCAGGCATCCTACAATCGGGGTGTCTCCCAACGGTTGCATAATGGCACCGGTAACGTTGTATATCAAGGCAAGAGCCAGGATCTTGAGTGCCGGAAAGGCACATAGAAACAAAATGATGATGACCCCGGTAAGTCCGATTGCATTTTTGACAAGCAGAGAAGCTGTAATTACCGTATCCGTCGCATCCGCAAATGTTCTACCCACGACAGGGACAAAGTTGCCTGCGATGTATTTGGCAGCCTTCAGGCTGACTCCATCCGCAACCGATCCCGATGCTCCCTGAACCGAGATTACACCCAAGAACATCGTCAGCAGGATACCCAGCAGAGCCACACTAATATTGCGCAGGAGGTCTGCCAGCTGTGTCAGCTTGTACTTGTCAGACAATGAACTGACGAGATGCAGAACAGCTGAGAAGAAGAGTAACGGGAATACCAGCAAGTGAATCAAAGTACTCACCAGATGAATCATGAAAATGATGAGTGGATGTGTCACCGAGACGGTGATGACATTCCCCATGGACGCAAGCAGTGTGAATAACAAGGGAACCATGGCCATCATGAAGTTGATCATGCCGGTTATGGCATCCTTGGCGTATCCAATCGCCACACTGAAGCTGTTGATTGCAATGATGATGATGACCATATAACAGATGGAATAGGCGATTTTGCTAATATTATTTTTCTCAAATGCGGTCTGAAGCGTCTCCAGAATCATGCTGAGTACGCTTAACATCACAATCGTGACCAGAAGCTTGCCATTATATAAAATTTCATGCAGCATGAAGGTTCCTATCGCTACAAACACCGATTTCAGGCTGAACCCTTCATTGCCGGGGATTAACATATCCATGAAGGAAGGGGTCTTCCCATCCGGGAAGAAACCACCGTATTGTTGCATCAGTTGATCCCAGTATTTCTCCACCTGATCCTTGGGAAGCTGATCGGCCTGCTGCTCCATCCACTCACCGGAAGGCGAGGTTGCAGTAACCTGTCCCAGGATACCAAACAGAAAACAGAGCATCAGCACAACCGTAAGGCGCCACTGCGGCTTATGATGCATTGATTTCATATGAAGTCCGCACGCCCTTTCTACACCGGCATCAGCTTCATGACGGTTTCGATAATAATGCTGATGATCGGTATAGCAAGTACAAGGATCAGTACCTTACCAGCCAGTTCGATCTTGGACGCAATGCTCTCCTGACCTGCATCCCTGACAATCTGTGCGCCAAATTCAGCAATGTACGCTATGCCAATAATTTTCAGCACCGTTTTCAGATAAATACTTTCCATGCCTGAATTCTCGGCAAGCCGCTTCAACACTTCGATGACTGCACCGATCTTGCCAATTAGCAACATGAAGATGACAATGCCGGTCGCGGCTGCAATGAGGAAAGCAAACATCGGTTTCTGTTCCTTGATGACCAGAATGAGCACTGTAGCGATGAGCGCTAAACCTACAACTTGAATAATTTCCACAGGTCACCACCATCCGGCTTCATGACCGTTTTTCATTGAAAAAGAAATATCGATTTGATCTCTTGTAGCAGGCTGTCCAGCATACGGACCACCATGAACAATACAACGACAAATCCGATTACGGTCACCCAGTGAGCCATATCTTCCTTTCCCATTTGTTTCAGTACCGTGTGAATCATGGCGATGATAATTCCGATACCCGCAATTTGAAAGATTGCGTTCACTTCTAGATTCATGACCTTGGCACCTCACTATCCCGGCTATTTCAGAAGATCAGAATGACGATTAACGCTCCGACAAGCATCCCGAGGCTTCGGCTCATTCGTTCATATTTCATTTGGTCAGCCTGGGCACGGGATTCCTCATGCATTAGTTGTTGAATGGCTAACGATATATGTTTGGTCTGATCCAGACGGTCACTTGTGCCAAGGCTGAAGCTTAATTGCAGCATGACTTCCCGCTCGTCCGCCTTCATGGCCGATCTTCCCCACGCCAGATCCACGCCTGACTGCAGACTTTCCCGGGCAGTTCGTCCATGGGGAGGTTCCATCTGAGTGGCTGCATGAAGGAACAGCGTCTTTACAGGTTCTTTGGTCTGGGCTCCCATCTTGCCCATGGCATCGGGTAAGGGAGTGAGCCCATAGTTAATCTCCGTCATTAGTCGCTGGAGGGCAGCAATGAGTTCTCGCAACTGTCTCGGTCTTAATGCATACTGTCTGGCCTTGTAAAAACCGGCGAGGGTGCTGGCTAACAGAATGATTACCGCACCAAGCATGTTAACCAAAGGATTCACCTCCTGCCCCGCTCTGCTGCAACCCACGCATTTTTCCATCAGCCAGCCGAAAGGTCATGCCCCGGCTCGTCCGTTGCAGTTGGACATACCGTTGAAACATCTGCTCTGTAATTAAGCTTCTGAGGGCGGGCCTGGCCGATAGCTCCGATAGGTCACGACCATGAGCAGTCGCAATCACAGAGACTCCTGCATGAAGGGCTTCCATTACTGCCTCAGCATCCTCCGGACGACCGATCTCGTCCACAATCAGGACATCGGGCGACATGGACCGAAGCATCATCATCATGCCCTCAGCCTTTGGACAACCGTCCATCACATCTGTTCGGGGACCTACATCGAATCCAGGTACTCCCTTGTAACTACCGGCGATTTCGGACCTCTCATCCACAATGCCCACTTTCAGACGCGGACGTGCTCCTTGAACCAGTTCATTGCCCGCTGAAAGCTTAGTACCACTGCTAATTTGTCTCGCCAGATCTCGCAGCAACGTCGTTTTCCCTTGTTGTGGTGGTGAAAGGATCAACGTGTGCAGGACCTGTCCGCTCTTCATATCGAGAAGATAAGGAAGGATACGATCAGCCACTCCATGCACCTCACGGGCTACCCGAACGTTAAACCCATTAATGTCGCGCAGGTATTCGACACGTCCACTGCTTAGTACCGTCCGGCCAGCAAGTCCGATTCGATGTCCACCAGGTATGGTGATGAACCCTTTGCGCAGCTCCTCTTCCAATGTATAAAGTGAATGGTTACTGATCAGGTCCAGCAACCTGTGTGTCACTTCTTTCTGAGGAACATACGCTTCATCAGGATTGCCGGTCGGACTACCTTGAGGTGTAAGGAAGTGGTATGTGTTGCCTGCATTAATCTCCAGGGGTCTGCCTTCACGAATACGTACTTCCTCCACTTGTTCCAATAGAGCAGGCGGCATTCTTCCCAGAATGGTTCGAATCGGTTCCGGAAAAAGTTCCTTCCAGTTCACCTTCATGAGTAGGCTCCTCCAACCTTGAGATCATATGTTT
Organism: Paenibacillus sp. SAF-068; assembly: GCF_051967555.1. Taxonomy (NCBI): domain Bacteria; kingdom Bacillati; phylum Bacillota; class Bacilli; order Caryophanales; family Paenibacillaceae; genus Paenibacillus; species Paenibacillus sp. SAF-068. Next base: position 861,810 of record NZ_JBQCJX010000002.1, on the reverse strand, counting down.
TACGCTTCTGGCGCTTGTTCATATCTCAAGTTTATGCCTGTACATTTAATTTATGACGCTGAAATCTATCAATTCTTCAGAATACGGTTGAGAGTAGAAAGCATAGATCAACCTCCTGTTCTAGGCACCCGTCTAGAAATGCATGCATATAGTAATTGCAGATAGGTAAGTTCCATTCCGGTTCAAAACAGAACTACCCATCCCCAGATACAGAAAGGAGCTGTGGGGAGTGCGAGTCGATGTGGTTGGCAATGTGAATGAATTACGTACCATTGATATTGCAGGGCGAAGTGCAGTTGTTATTGATGTCTTGTGTACGACAAGTACAATTGTTACGGCTCTGGCATATGATGCTTCGGCTGTGATTGCCGTAGAGACGGTTCCACAAGCCAAACAAATGGAAGTGAAAGATTGTATTCGAGGCGGGGAGCGTTTTGACAAAAAAATCAACGGATTCGAAGTGGGTAATTCCCCCTATGAATATATGACCGAGGACATTACAGATAAAACGATCATATTGACCACAACCGATGGAACCCGAGCTTTGATCAAGGCTTCCAGGGCGAAACATGTACTAGCTGGATCATTTCTCAATGTCAGGGCTATCGCAGCAGTTCTATGCGAACTTCAACGAGATGTATTACTGTTATGTGCGGGGAATCAGGATGAATTTGCACTGGAGGACGCTTTGTGTGCTGGATGTATCATCGACGAACTGCACCGTCAATCCTGTTCTCCCATCCAACTAAACGATCTGGGCATCGTGCTCCACCAGGCGGTATCCCAATGTCAGGAGAAGATCCCGGATCTGGTGCAGAGATCCATTAGCGGGCGGAGACTTGAAAAGTTAGGCAGGGTTCATGATATTTCATATTGCTCTCAATTAAATCTGCTGGATGTTGTTCCCGAGATGGGGGAGGGCAACCGCATGCAACCTTATAGAGGCATACGCGGGGGAAAAATGTTCAAGTTGATGTGAGAATGGCTATGATTAGAAACAGAAAAAAGGTGTACTGCTGCCCGTTGGCATCAGTACACCTTTGCTAATTTACATACACAGAAACACCTTATCTGCGATCTTGAGGTCCGCCGATAACGGCTTGCTCGGCTGTGTCGAGATCATATGCTGTATGCAATGCCTTGATGACGTCATGCAGCTTATCTCCGTCAATGACACAAGATACTTTGATCTCGGAAGTACTCACCATCTTGATGCTCACGCCTTCAGCAGAAATAACTTTGAACATCTTCGCAGCTACACCAGGGTGACTGACCATGCCTGCGCCAACAATGGAGATTTTAACGAGGTTCTCCTCTGAAGTAACCTCACGGTAAGGCAGGCGGCTGTGAAGGCCTTCAATGACACGCAATGCGTTCTCACGATCAGACAGCGCAACAGAGAACGAGAAGTCCGCTTTGCCATCCATTACTCCGCTCTGAACGATAATGTCCACATCCAGCTGATTGGATGCAAGCGCACCAAATACTTCAGCCAGAACTCCTGGTACATCCGGCACACCCAAAATACTGATGCGAGCCACATTTTTGTCATAGGCAATACCACTAACCACTACGCCTTGTTCCATTGCTGCTTCCTCCTTCACAACCGTTCCTTCATTATGGTTAAAGCTGGATCTTACAATTAAAGGTACACCGGAATGCTTCGCGTACTCTACTGCACGCGGATGCAGCACCGCTGCTCCCAAATTAGCGAGTTCCAGCATTTCGTCATACGATATTTCCTTCAGTTTGCGCGCAACCTTAACGATCCGCGGGTCTGTTGAATAGATACCATCCACATCCGTATAGATCTCGCACGCATCAGCCTTAATGGCTGCGGCCAGCGCTACGGCTGTTGTATCCGAACCACCACGACCCAGCGTTGTGATCTCGCCGTCTTCCGTCATGCCCTGGAAACCTGCCACAATCACAATATTGCCTTCAGCAAGCGCTGCATTTACACGGTCAGGTTGAATATCATGAATACGTGCTTTTCCGTGAACCGGCTCTGTGCGGAATCCCGCTTGCCAGCCCGTAAACGATACTGCCTTACGTCCAAGCGCTTGAATAGCCATCGATAACAACGAGATCGAAATCTGTTCTCCTGTCGTCAATAACATATCCATCTCACGAGCAGGCAGTTCACTATTCAGTTGTTTTGCCTGATCAATCAAATCATCTGTTGTATCCCCCATGGCCGAAACCACGACTACACACTGATGTCCTTCATCAGCTTTTTCTACAACACGTCCGGCTACACGCTTCATGCGTTCTGTATCTCCGACCGAGCTGCCCCCAAATTTCATGACGTACAATGACAACGCAAATCCACTCCCTACCTTGTGCAGTATGCATAATTGATGTCCATCGTCATTATTCTCTACGAGAAATGACTTTAACCCAGTATATTACGAAAGCGCCTGATAGGCTAATCTTTTTTCGAAAAAACCCTCTGCCAAAGGAATGGCAAAGGGTTGTTAAAGATTACATCTTGTGAAAGTTACGCACGGGAAGAGTATTTACCTTCACGTGTGTCAATCAGGAGAACGTCACCTTCGTTAATGAACAAAGGAACCTGTACGTTCAAGCCTGTTTCCACTTTTGCATTTTTCGTAGCACCTTGTGCTGTGTTACCTTTAACGCTTGGCTCAGTCTCGACTACTTTCAACTCAACACTTGTTGGCAAGTCGATTCCGAGGATTTCACCTTGGTAACTAACGATCTTAACGACCATGTTTTCTTTCAGGAAGTTCAATTCCCATTCCAGTTGATCACTAGTCAATGTAAACTGATCATAAGTTTCGTTATCCATGAACGTGTGCTCTGTACCGCTTGCATACAGGTAGGATACGCCACGGTTTTCGATGATGGCACGACCAATAGTTTCGCCTGCACGGAATGTTTTTTCAACCGTGTTACCATTACGCAGGTTTTTCAATTTGGAACGTACGAAGGCAGCGCCTTTACCTGGTTTAACGTGTTGGAAATCAAGCACGGTATAGATATCGTTGTCTACTTGCACAGTCAAGCCTGTTTTAAAATCGTTTACTGAAATCACAAAAAATCCCTCCTGATATGGTTGAAAAGTAGGTGATATAAGACGATGGGTTAATGTTATATGTAAAATGAATCCAAGAAAGGCCACCTCGTTCACTTCGATTGCAGTACCATCCTCCGATCACTGTTATCCCCAGATTTTTTGAGCCCATTATTAATGGTAAAATTCGGTGATAAAGGCGAACGCTTCGCTTCTTCAGATCGGTTCTGCACTCTCCGTTTTGGTGGAATTTCTTATTTTCAATTTAAATAGCACATTAAAAACCGTCTTATATCCCTGTGGCTGAAATTTAGCCGATTACGGTGAACTTCTTGTCCGACTTCGTGAGAATATGAATACCCGTCTCGGTAATCACTACGTCATCCTCGATACGCACGCCGCCAAGCCCATCAATATATATACCCGGTTCAACGGTAACAACCATACCCGGTTTCAATACATCGTCGCTAAGCTTGGACAAGCGGGGAGCTTCGTGAACTTCCATACCCAGACCGTGGCCTGTGCTGTGTCCGAATTGATCTCCATATCCGTGACCTGCAATGATATCACGAGCCAATGCATCTGCTTCCCGTCCGGTCATGCCCGGCTTCAGGTTCTCTAGCGTATGTAACTGAGCTTCCAGTACAATGTCATAAATTTTGCGCAGTTCAGGTACAGGTGTGCCTGTTGCAATGGTACGTGTCAGATCTGAACAGTATCCGTCCAAAAGTGCACCAAAGTCAAATGTAATTAACTCATTCTGTCCGATGACCTTGCTGCTCGCTACACCGTGAGGCATAGCAGAACGTTCACCCGATGCTACAATCGTGTCAAACGAAGAGGATGTTGCGCCATGTTTGCGCATGAAAAACTCCATCTCCAGATCCACTTCACGCTCCGTCATGCCTGGTTTTGCAAACTGCAAAACGTGGCTGAACGTGGCATCTGCCAGATCTGCAGCTCTCTGCATAACCGCGATCTCGTCTTCATCCTTGAACATGCGAAGTTGTTCCACGATCCCGGATACAGCTTTTAGATCAATAGACTGAAGTGCTTCAGCATAAGCGGAATGCGTGCCGAATGTAACACTATCCTGCTCGAAGCCAACTTCTTTGATATTCGCGGATACAAGCAGTTCACGCACCGTATCCATCGGCTTAGCTCCATGCTCCACAACAGTGAATCCTTCGGCCTGCTGAGGCGCTTGAGCCATGTAACGGAAATCAGTCAACAAGAAAGCATCCTGTTCTGTAATCAGCACATATCCCGCCGAGCCTGTAAAGCCCGTCATATAACGACGGTTAATCGGATTTGTAATCAGCATTGCTCTGAGTTCACGCTCACGCATGGCTTCACGCAACTTATTTACTCGTTTGTTTTCCATCGGTAACCCTTCTTTCTCTCACATTCCCGGGTTCCCGGCTCAGGTTTGTTTGTCCAGATGACGCACAAGAGCCAGCAATCCCAGTTCATAGCTTACTTCGCCAAATCCGGCAATCTGCCCGATTGTTTCCGCTGCAATCACTGAATGATGTCTGAACGCTTCGCGTGCATGAATGTTGGATAGATGTACTTCAACCGTAGGGACTTTTACAGCATTGATAGCATCACGGATAGCATAGCTATAATGGGTAAATGCTCCGGCATTCAAAATTATTCCGTCTGCCTCCCCCATCGCTGCATGAATGCGGTCAATGATGTCCCCTTCATGGTTCGATTGATAAAAAGCGATGGAGACGCCAAGTTCATCAGCCTGTCTGCGAATTTTGTCCTCAATATCCTTCAGACTAAGCGTTCCATAGATGCCCGGTTCACGCACACCAAGCATGTTCAGGTTCGGACCATTGATCACAATAATTCGTTTCATCGCTGCTCCACCCTCTCTGCAAATAACCATCTGCTATTTTAACACAGCCATTGCCGGATTGAGAAGCTTTTTTGCGCTATGCCCCCGCTTGCTCCGGCTCACGTTTGCGTTCATCCGTGTACTCCATGGCTACTGTGTAACCAATGAACAGCCCCCATAGCAAAAAGAAACAGAGTTCCGTGAAGATCGAATCCCACGTCAAACCGTTCAAAGGCTTCATCATCCCCACTTTTGGTCCGACAAGTACAAAGAGAATTAGCCACCAGACGATACCATACACCATGCCCGGTATAGGCCCTTTCAGTTTTCTAATCGTGAACGTATAGAGCAAGGAAGCCAAGATGGAAAAAACGATAAAAAACAGCCATCCTGTCAAATGTCCTGCTGCGGTATATATATATTGATGTTTGAAAAAAGGCTCAGCCAGAAATCCGACAGGTACAATCGTAAAATGCAACAGGTAGAATAGCCAATGTAGCCCACCCCATATAAAACCGGCAAAGAAGCCAAGCTCTAAAGCAAAGGAAAATGGCTTCGTATAGTAGTGGGCTTGACCTTGCCTCTGGGTAGGGCGCCTGCCCCTGTCTTTTTGCTGCCGTTCTTTCAGACGTTGACCTTCCTGGGGTGATGTATCTTCATGCTTGCGTTCTGTCATCGATATTCTCCTTCATTCAGTTGATAATCCCGTACTATGCCTCGAATTTTCTGTCTGATTCTAGGAGGTAGTATGTTCAAAACAGGACAATCTTAACAACAACCTGCAAGGATTGACTCACAAACTAGAAATTGCGCTTAAAATTCGATACAATAGGGTTATTAAACTGCCTTTGATCGCGAAGGCCTAGAACAGAATAGGAAGGTGAATAATTTGCCTCAACAATCCAAGCCTGTCAGCTATGGGGGGCAAGCTGTCATTGAAGGCGTAATGTTCGGTGGGAAACATGTCAACGTTACAGCTGTTCGTAGAAAAGACGGCGAAATTACGTATCTGGAAGTTCCCAAGCAAGACAAGTCCTGGGTCACGAAATTGCGGCGGATTCCTTTATTACGCGGAATTGTCAGCATTATAGATTCAAGTGTCAAAGGTAGCAGACATCTCAATTATTCTGCTGACGCCTATGCTGATGATGAACTGGAACCGGAAGAGAAAGCCAAACAAAAAGAGAAAGAGGGCTCAGGCTGGAGCCTTAGCATGATTATTGGTGTAACCGCCGTAGCCATCCTTTCATTTCTTTTTGGTAAAGTGGTGCTCACATTGCTTCCTGTTGTTATCGAGAATTTTCTATTCAAAAATGCATTCGACAATCAGTTTTTGCATAATTTACTGGAAGGCGGCATTAAGCTGATTCTGTTACTGGCCTATCTGTGGTTAATCTCACAAACGCCGATGATTAAACGTCTCTTCCAGTATCATGGAGCGGAGCACAAAGTCATCAGCGCACATGAAGCTGGTGAAGAACTGACACCGGAGAACGTGCAAAAGTACAGCCGGTTGCATTACCGCTGCGGAAGCAGCTTTATCATGTTGACTGTCATTATTGGAGTATTCCTATACTCCCTCTTCACATACGATAACCTCTGGGAACGTATGGGTCAGCGTCTGTTGTTATTGCCAGTTGTGCTAGGCATTTCTTTTGAACTGTTAAAGCTCACGAATTCGGTACGTGATATTCCTGTACTGCGTTATCTCGGCTATCCAGGATTGTGGCTGCAATTGCTGACAACAAAAGAACCGACCAACGAACAGGTAGAAGTATCCATTGCTTCGTTTAACCGGATGCGTGAGTTGGATGCCAAGCTTGCCAATGTCTCTGCTACATCAGAAGTACCTGTTGCAACACTCGATCCTGTGAAAGGGTGAATGATATGAACAAGCAGGCAATCTTATTTTGGACGTTCATCGCACTAGCTGCTGTTGGAGTCTTGACCTGGCTGGGAAATGCTAGTCCATCCAGGATCATTATTCCTCTGGTCGTGTTCGGAGCTGTATTCCTGCTGTACAAATATCCGCCTCGTCGCTGGGCAAACAAAGCCAAATCACCAAAAATCAAGCCATCGGCACGAACCATGGCGAAAGTCAAAGCACAGTCCAGTGCCAGAAAGAGCAGCGGCACTTCAAAGAAACGCAAGGATTATCCTTTCCAGGTGATTCAGGGACAAAAAGGTAAAAGCGATGAAGATATACCGAAATATCACTAAAAGTTACTGAGCACACAAAAAGCAGTTCTCCCAGCACGCGGAGAATTGCTTTTTTCACGTTTATATAGGAATCAGAGGTGGAGCTTCTGCTTGTTTCTTGCGCAATTCTTTTCTTTGTTTGTCTAGCTGTTCATCATATATTTTCATATTCCACCCGTTGAAAAACTCGCTCCCTGCGGTAGCGCCTGACCGATACAGGGCGGTGCTGTCCTGTAATGATAAATGAAATTGCGTCGGTTTAATGCCAAGTGTTGGTATTTTCACTGTACGAAACCGGTTAATCTGTTCGATGTAGCGTTCATCATGTGCTGTGAGCATCGTCTCCACAAGAGCCTGAAGCATGCTTAGTGGACCTTTAATCCGGGCAGGTTCCACTTCCGTCTTCCCCACCATTTTGAAACCGACAACCGGAATAACGTCTCCTCCTCGTTCTGAACGATCACCATCGAAGAGCCACAACGGAAAATTGCTAAGCAATCCACCGTCGACTACATATACGAACTGATCTTGAAAAGGAAGGCCTTTGGAGAATATTGGTGATTTACGTATGACGACTGGATCGAAAAAATACGGAATACTACAACTCATGCGTACCGCTTTCGCCACATCCAGCTTGGCAGGATCAATGCCGAACCGCCGAATATCGTCCGGCAGCACCAGGATGGTCCCATTGGATATATCGGATGCGGTAATAAGCAACTTGCCTTGCGGCAAGTCAGCGAATGTGCGAATTCCTTTCTGCGCCAGCATCTTGCGAATCCATGATTCCAACGCTTCTCCCGAATACAGTCCTTTCTTCAAGAACAGCCTTGCTGCGGGTCCGATCCATCGGGTATTAAATATGGGGGAACGACGCAGCAATGAAACAAAGGGTGTATTCTCAATAATGTCTTTCATCTCTTCGGCCCGGTAACCCGCCGCTAGCAGCGCAGCTACAATGGAGCCAGATGATGTGCCAGCCACCCGATTGAACTGAATGCCACAATCCTGAGCACCTTGCACAGCACCCGCAAGCGATATTCCCTTGATGCCTCCACCTTCAAATACCGCGTTAATTAACATCAAAAAAACCCCCGTTCTCCAGGCAGCACATTTCTACTGCCACTCTATGAGAACAAGGGTTTGTCTTATCACTATGTTGTTAAAATGTTTTATAGACCATAATAGGCTTTCAATTTGGCGATCAAGCCGAGAGGATTCTTGGTCAGGTACTGTGAACTAAAGAAAATGTCCCCTTTGACCGAGCCATACTTCTTGTTGTAGTTCAGCTGATCAATGATCTCCTGTGATGTCTGCCAGCCAATCTCCGGCGTACCTAGCTTATATGGAGAGTGGCCGATATACAATTTTACATTTGTGTTAGCTACTTCATTGGCCCACCAGTCCACGACTTTGTCATAACGTGCTGCGCTTAGTGTCATACTCCAATATACCTGAGGAGCGACATAGTCGATCCATTCCTGATTAATCCATGTCCGCACATCTGCATTCATGCTGTCATACGCGGTTACTCCTGCTTTGGTATCGGAACCAGTCAAATCAACAGATTTGTTACGCCATACACCAAATGGACTAATTCCATATTCAACGTTAGCTTTCACGCTGTGAATGCTTCGTCCAAGCTGCTTGACGAACTGATTAATATTGTCACGACGCCATTCAGCACGGTCTTTCGTATTCAATGCGTTATAGGTTTTGAAGGCTGCATCATCATTAAAGGTCACATTGGATGGATAGAAATAATCATCGAGATGCACACCATCAATATCATATTGATTGACCACTTCCATGATTGTATCGATAATATGCTGTCTGGCTTCCGGGATACCCGGGTTAATGTACATTTTGCCGGATGCATTCACAATCCAGTCTGGGTGAAGCTTGGAAATGTGATTTGCAGCCAGATTGGATGTATTCGCCGAATTCGTTGCTCTAAACGGATTGAACCAGGCGTGGAACTCCAAGCCACGTTTGTGTGCTTCCTCGACCATGAACGCGAGGGGATCATAACCTGGATCTTTCCCCTGTGTTCCTGTCAGAACGCTGTTCCAAGGTACCAGAGCTGAAGGATAGATGGCATCCCCATTGGCTCTCACTTGAACAAATACGGCATTAATGCCCATACCTTGCAGTGTATCCAGCTGTTTCGTGTACTCCTGCTTTTGCTTCTCGACATTACCCTTGGCCCCGGATGAAGGCCAGTCTCCATTCACAGTGGAGATCCAGGCTCCCCGCATCTCTTCAGATGCCGGTACAGTGCCCGTACCTCCAGGCTCCGCCGGGGTTGCCGGGGTTGGTTCAGGAGTTGGTACTGATTCGTCGCCTGTGTACAGATCAATGGTCTGGGCGCCCTGATTCCAATTTACCCGAATGCCTAGGTTCTCACTGACGAATCGGATGGGTACCATGACCCGACCTTGTTTTAACTCTACCGAGGCATCCAGACCAACAATAGCGTTATCCACGGTAGCCTGCTGGCGTCCGCTTGTCATCGTGATGACCGAATCGGATTTCTGAATGGTCACGGTACGAGTAGCTTGCGACCATAGAACAGACGCACCCAGTCCTTCGCTGATGACACGCAGAGGTACCATCGTTACATTTACTTTGGGCAAGATGTATGGTGATACATCCGATTCCAAGCGGTTGCCGTCCAGGAAAATAGCGATTTCCTTCTGCCCGGCTGCTTGTGCCGTCATGCCTGCTGTCTGTAATCCAAGTACAAAAATGAGCAGCAGCATCAATCCTTTACGAACATTCATTAGTGCAGTCCTCCAAAATCATTATAAATTTGCGGTAAATTCTACTAGTTTAATAGACGCTTCAACTGTTCGATTAGTTGCGATAATCACCAAATTATGGTGTCCATGCAACCAAAAAATGCTTCCTGCCGTTGAAACGGCAAGAAGCATCCTTTGATCACAGGATACGGTTCATTGTATATCACCATGTGTTTATTCCACTGCTGAAACTTAAGACTCTGTATTGCTCATGACGTCCTGAAGATTTTTGAGGTCACGCAATCGGCTCTCATCTTGACGGAAGTATTCAACCAAGGACTCAATACATGTGATAGAGTCCCAGCTCAGGTGATGTTCAATGCCTTCAACATCATTGTAGATATTTTCTTCCTGTACACCAATTGTTGTCAAAAATTGTTCAAGCAGATGATGGCGCTCCATCAAACGTTTGCCCATCTTTTTGCCTTTTGGTGTAAGTACCAGTCCGCGGTACTTCTCATAGATCAGGTACTCGTCTTTGTCCAGCTTTTGGATCATCTTCGTCACCGATGAAGGATGTACTTCCAGTCCTTCAGCTATATCAGACACACGAGCATAGCCCTTTTCATCAATTAATTTGTATATACGCTCCAAATAATCTTCCATACTGGGCGTTGGCATCTGCTTCCCTCTTTTCTCTCTGACCGGCCCCTATTCGTGCCTGGTCCCTATCTTATAATGATACATGTTATCAATACGCATTGGCAAGTCCTGCACCTTTCGCAGCGCGCTGTTACACAAGTAATTGGCAGGCGTGACTTCTCCCCGAACGAGGCAAACTAAGCAAAGTTCCGCATCGAAAGGAGTGATTTCGTGAGTACAAGTGTAGCCTCACCACCAGTTCGTAAAGCAAAAGGTACTAAACCCTTTATTCCCGATTTGGTGTATTTTGAACCCGGTGCGTTGGAATATGATAAAGGCAAACGGATTATGGAATGGGTGACATCCAAAAACATCCCTTATCAGATGACCACATCTCATAACCGAATCACCAATCTGCCCGGTGAAACCGAACAGGAAAAGTACCGGATGGCGAAGCGTACTCTGGTCGTCGGTGTACGCAAAACACTCAAGTTCGACCAGTCGAAACCTTCAGCGGAATATGCCATCCCCATCTCTACAGGCTGTATGGGGCACTGCCATTATTGTTATCTTCAAACGACACTTGGTGCGAAACCTTATGTTCGTGTCTATGTTAATACTGAGGAGATCATACAGGCAGCCAAAGGATATATTGAAGAACGCGCGCCTGAAATCACACGATTTGAAGCCGCCTGTACGTCTGATCCCGTAGGACTCGAGCATATCACGGAGAACTTAAGTGACTTGATCCGTTTTATGGCGGAAGAAGAATATGGACGATTGCGCTTCGTAACGAAGTATCATCACGTTGATCCGCTGCTGAACATTAAGCATAACGGTCACACTCGTATTCGGTTTAGCGTCAATTCAGATTATGTCATTAAAAACTTTGAACCGGCTACCTCCAGATTTGAGGAACGCATTGAAGCTGCTGGCAAGATTGCACATGCCGGTTATCCCCTGGGTTTCATTATCGCTCCTATTATGTGGTATGAAGGCTGGGAAGAAGGGTACTCAGAGCTCTTGCAAAAGCTCGCAGATACGCTTCCAGAGGAAGCAACCAAGGATCTTACCTTTGAGATGATTCAGCACCGTTTTACCAAAACAGCCAAAGCGACCATTGAAAAGCGTTATCCCAAAACCAAGCTGGAGATGGACATTGAGAAACGAAAAATGAAATGGGGCCGCTGGGGACAATACAAATATGTGTATAAGGATGACCAGCAGGATGCATTGCGGGAGTTCATTACCGAACGCATCTTTGAACATTTCCCACTAGCCAAAATTGATTACTTCACCTAAAACTTAAACCAGGATTGTTCGACATGATATGCTGGTATGGCATTCTTAACAAACGATTAAAAAGCAGGTTACATCATCCAGAAAAACTCTGGATTCATGTAGCCTGCTATCATACATAATTAAAAATTCAAATTCTGTTCATACGTTTAAATAATCATCCAGTCTGGTGTAATCTGCTGCAACCAGATCGTAATCTTCGTCATCTGGTCTGTAAAAAGCAATACCCCAAGGAATAGCATCAATGCTCCCCCGATTTTCATCATGACATTGGAATACCGTAATATCCAGCGTGTCGAACCGATGAAAAAGGCCAAAATGAAAAACGGGATGGCAAACCCAGCGGTATAACCTGTAATGAGCGCCAGCCAGGTTGTGGGCTCACTCGCAGCCATCGCAATGATTGTTGCGAGAATGGGACCAATACAAGGCGACCATCCTGCTGAGAAACCGATACCAAATATGAAAGAGCCCAGATAGCCTGCTGGTTTCCACTTCATATCCAGCTTTCGTTCCTTCATCAGAAACTGCGGCTTGAACAAACCAAGCAAAAATAACCCCATAAGCATAATCAAAATCGCAGACAATTGCCGAATCAGTTCCCGGTTATCATTGAAAAATTGGCCAAACAGTCCGGCACCCAAGCCAAGTGAATAAAACACAGCCGAGAAGCCCAGAATAAACGCCAGCGTGTGCGTCATGGTCTTAAAGCGGACTTCCCGTTGATTGCGGTCATCCTTCAATTGTTGCACCGTCATCCCTGTAATATAAGAGAGATATGACGGATACAACGGAAGACAACATGGTGATATAAATGAGACCAAACCTGCTACAAAAGCCATCCATACATTAACATCAGGCATGAAGCGGATGTCTCCCTTCCCCGGGCTCACGTGCTTGCTCGTTCAGTCGTCAGGCTCGGAACCCTTTTTTTCCAATCATCGTCAGAATCAGCATCATGATCAGCAATAGTACGATTGTTGCTCCCGGTGCGAGGTTCCAGACTCCTGCTACGACCAGTCCAAGGACTACGGCAATTTCGCCGATCACCACAGACAAAATAATGGCAGATTTGAAACTTCGGGCCATCAATAGGCTGACTGCAACCGGAATGGTTAATAGCGCAGACACCAGAAGCGCACCGACAATCTTAATTGCCGTGCTAATGACAAGTGCTGTCATTACAGTGATTAACATGTTCAGAATTCTCACAGGCAACCCTGTGACCGCTGCCGCATCTTCCTCAAAGCTGAGCAAGAAAAATTCCTTATGTAACAACGCCACTACAATCACCACGATCAGCGTAACCACACCTACCAGCTTCAGATCCGTAGCGTCTAATGTATATATGCTGCCGAACAAATAACTCATAACATCTGCATTATATCCTTTACCGAGCGTGAAGAACAAGGAAGCCAGCGCCACGCCACCGGACATGATAATGGCAATCGATAATTCGGCGTAACTCTTGTACGCTTTACGCAATTTCTCGATCGCAAACGAAGCAAGCACAGCAAATATCAGACCTACCGCAATGGGATACACTTCAATCAGGAATCCAAGCGCTACGCCGGCGATGGTCACATGAGACAAGGTGTCTCCAATCATGGATAACCGCCGTAACACCAGAAACAGTCCGATCAACGGCGCGGTGATACCAATTAGCAAACCACCCGCCAGCGCACGCTGAAAAAAATCACTCATTAATATTTCCAAAACAAACACGACTCCTTCGGCCTTGCTCTAATCTAATGCGCCTTATATACGTCTAGCGTACCTGTGCTGTAGTATGTTGCAGGTTAGTCTCGGCACAATCTTGCAACTCATGCGAATGACGGACATGGAAATTGATTTTGCCATTCGTTACCGCAGCTTCAGAACCCAGATAACTCTCCATCCGATCCATATCATGAGACACCATCAGAAAAGTCATACGGTGATGTTCATGCATATGCGTAATCAGTTCAAAGAAACTGGCTTGTGATTCAGCATCAATACCTACTGTGGGTTCATCCAAAATCAACAGATCCGGGTGATTGATAAGCGCTCGTGCCAAGAATACTCGCTGCTGCTGTCCGCCAGACAACTGACCAATACGTTTGTTCGCCAGATCCTCGATTCGCATGACTTCCATCGCATCCGTACACTGTTGCTGACATTTGCGAGACATACGACGAAACATGTTTTTGTTGTTGTACAAGCCAGACATAACCACTTCTCGAACAGTCGCAGGGAATAATGGGTTAAATGCGTTCTTTTGTGGCACATACCCGATTCGTTCCCAGTCTTTGAATCTGCGAATCGACTGTCCGAATAGTTTAATATCTCCTTGCGCTGGAGGCAACAGTCCTACCAGCATGCGCAGCAATGTCGTTTTACCCGCCCCATTGGAACCGATAATCCCGACAAAGTCCCGCTCCTGGGCCATAAAATCAAGATTCTCAATCACTCGCTGGTCCCCGTAGGAAAATGATAGTTTCTCGATCTCTATAATTGGATCATGACATAATGGCATGATTTGCTGCATGGCAAAGCCGCCTTTCATTATATATGGGGATCTCATAGCACCTAAGAGCCTTCACCGCGAACGGTAAAGACTCTTAGGTCTGAATCCTTCATTCTATCTTATTTTAATGCGATCAGCAGATTTTGCAAATTTTTCTCCATCAAAGTGAAATAATCATCCCCGTTGGTTGCCTGCTCCTTGGTTAATCCCTCAACCGGATTAAGGACCATGGTCTCCACTCCTGCTTCACTTGCCAATGTTTTCGCCAATTTGTCAGATACCAGCTCTTCGAAGAAAATGTACTTAATGCCTTCGTCTTTAACCAATTTCGCAAGCTTCACAATATCCTGTCCTGTCGGTTCAGCATCCGGGGAGAGTCCCATAATGGCATGCTGGGTTAGTCCATAATCACGCGCAAGATAGCCAAACGCTTGATGCGAGACAACAATTTCGTTGTTCGGTACGGTAGCCAACTCATCTGTAAAACGCTGATCCAGCGTCTCAAGCTTGGTATGAAGCTCTTCGTAACGCTGTTCGTAACCTGCTTTGTGATCAGGATCTGCTTCGACCAGACTATTTTTGATGTTTTCAGCCATGATCATGGCTGATTTCGGACTAACCCACGTATGTGGATCAATATGATGATCAGCGACATCTTCACTGGTAGCCTCATCAGCGTGTTCATCTGCATGCTCGTCTTCATGCTCTTCGCCATGCCCATGCCCGTCATCACCTTCAGCGGTCAACAGCTTCACACCTTCGCTAACGGCAACAGACTTCACCTGTGTATCGCTATTCAACGATTTTAGGAAATTCGGCACCCATCCTTCCAGTCCAGCTCCATTATAGAAAAACAGCTGTGCCTTGGATGTATTAACAATATCCTGACTCTTCGGAGTCCAGTCATGTGGCTCTACCCCCGTTGGCAGCAGGTTAATGACATTGGCATCTTCACCACCGATTGCTGTCGTAAAAGCATATACAGGATAAAATGTCGTCACAACGTTTACTTTACCTTCCACAATCTTCGCACTATTGGAACGATCCTGCCCACACGCAGACAATACCAGCAAAGTGAGAATAAACAAACCCGTCCACAGCAACTTCATGTTGCCTCTTTTGCTCGTCTTTCCTGTCGGGTTATCCTGAACTTGATGTTGCATTTTATAAAATGTCATTATGATTCACTCCGTATCTCTTAATCGTAAACATTACTGAAAGAATTATAGGTAACCTGAACCTACTTGTCAAGCTATCCCGTCCTATTCATTCTTTCCTGAAGTCCGGAGTTCATAACAGTATATGCTTGTTCTCTTCCCTTCAGATATGAATTATACCAATAAAAAAAGGGACCCGAATTATATCGGGCCACCTTGAGTCATAGTTACGACAGTATTTGAAGCAATTTCATAACTCATAAGAAAGGATTTTTGTAACTACCCTTGATAGAAGCAGCTAAAGGTATATGAAATTGATTCTTTTTATTTCACTTGTGCGCCATTAGGCATGTTGTCTGGTACTGTAGCAAGTGTAAGCTGGTCACCATGGGACGCTGCAAGGATCATACCCTGAGACAGTTCACCACGAAGCTTCACCGGTTTCAGGTTAGTCACACAGATCACTTTGCGTCCAACCATCTCTTCTGGCGAGTAAAACTTCGCGATTCCTGAAACGACTTGGCGCTGCTCATAACCCAGATCGAGTTGCAATTTCAGCAATTTATCTGCTTTTTTGACCGGTTCGCAGGAAATGACTTGAGCCACACGCAGTTCAACTTTGGCAAAATCGTCAATACCGATCTCTTCGGTACCCTCAGGTGCAGTTACTGGTTCAACAGCTGCCGAAGTTCCAGCATCTGTTTGACTTGCTTCAGGCTGTGCCGCTTTTTGGCCGCCAGTCATCGCTTCTGAGATATAAGCAATTTCCTGTTCGGAATCCAGACGCGGGAAGATTGGATCACCTTTTTGCAAGGCGTTTCCAGCCGGAACCAGACCCCATTGCTTGGCTGTATCCCAAGCCGTGAGTTCACCTTCCTGAATGCCGAGCTGTGCCCAGATTTTATGAGGAGCACGTGTCAGGAACGGTTCCAACAGAATGGAAGCAATGCGCAAGCTTTCGATCAGGTGAGCCATAACGGATGCCAATTCATCGCGTTTTGCTTCATCACGAGCCAGCGCCCATGGCTGCGTCTCATCAATGTATTTATTGGTGCGGCTGACAAACTGGCTGATCGCTGTCAGTGCTACGGAAAACTGCAGGTTTTCCATCGCCTGTTCCACTTTTTCTACCGTGGCATGGCCTGCTTCTTCCAGCGAAGCATCAAATTCCGTTACATTCGATGCAAACGCAGGGGCTTTGCCTTCGAAATATTTGTCTACCATGGCAACTGTACGGTTCAACAGGTTACCCAGATCGTTCGCAAGATCGGAGTTGACACGTTCTACGAAGCTCTCCGGTGTAAACGTACCATCGGAACCAAACGGCACTTCACGCAGCAGGTAATAACGCAGTGCATCGAGACCATAGCGGTCAATCAGAGTGACTGGATCAACGACATTGCCTTTGGATTTGGACATCTTGCCATCCTTCATCAACAACCAACCATGTGCAAACACTTTCTTCGGCAATGGCAGATCCAATGCCATCAACATAATTGGCCAATAGATCGTATGGAAACGAACAATTTCTTTACCTACCAGATGTACATCCGCAGGCCAGAACTTGTTATACAGGGATGCATCGGATGAACCATAGCCCAGAGCTGTAATATAGTTGGACAATGCATCAATCCACACGTAAACCACGTGTTTTGGATCGCCTTTAACATTGACGCCCCATTCAAATGTAGTACGTGATACAGCCAAATCTTCAAGACCCGGCTTAATGAAGTTGTTGATCATCTCGTTCTTACGAGATTCCGGCTGAATAAAGCCCGGGTTCTCTTCATAATATTTCAACAGACGATCTGCATATTTGCTCATGCGGAAGAAGTAGGATTCTTCTTTGACCAATTCAACCGGGTGTCCGCTATCCGGGCTCTTGGCTGAGATAATCTCGCCCTTTTCATTCTTCTCTACATCCACCAGTTGAGTCTCCGTGTAATACGTCTCATCCGGAATGCTGTACCAGCCTTCATACTCACCTTTGTAGATATCTCCCTGTTTCAGCAAACGGTCAAAGATATCCTGAACGACGGTTTTGTGACGCTCTTCGGTTGTACGGATAAAGTCGTCATTGGAAATGTCCAGCTTTTTCCACAGTTCCTTGATCCCCACAACGATATCGTCGATAAAAGCTTGCGGTGTCTGTCCTTTCTCTTGTGCCTTGCGCTCAATCTTCTGGCCATGTTCGTCGGTTCCTGTCAGATAATGAGCATCATACCCACGCAGACGCTTATAACGAACCATCGCATCTCCCGCCACAGTGGTATACGCATGCCCAATATGCAATTTGTCACTCGGATAATAGATCGGGGTTGTCAGATAAAATGTTTTTTGGTCAGCCATGAATGACTTCTCCTCCTTCAAATGTTCCTGCTTCATGTGATCCCTTCGTCCAAAACAACTAAAAAAGAACACAAAAAACTCCCGCCCCTATGGGACGAGAGTTGCTCTCACGTGTTACCACCCAAATTCCCCATGTTTTTCACAAAACACAGGCTCTGTCGGTCCTTCGACCGCCCATTAACGCTGGATCACGCCTCAGCCTTACGACAGCAGCTCTGAAATCACTGTCTGCACGCTCGAAAGAGGTTCCTCCGGGACCATGTTCCATCCTCCTCCCAGACCGGTTCTCAGCTCATCCGGCTCTCTGCACTGGGGGTGTGTCTGTACTTATCCCTTCACTGGAAAATCATATAGGAAAAATATACTGAAATGCGAGCCCCTTTGTCAAGTGGACAGCATCCTCAAGTTCAATCCATTACTGCTTCTTCCAGGCCACCCGAATGCTTCAGGTTATAACCTTACTCCGATACCAGAGCGGACTTCTCCGCCTTTGGTGGCACCAGATCCACTCCACCAGGATGAAAAGGGTGACATTTGGCAATGCGTTTTGCTGTTAACAACGAGCCTTTGAGCGCACCGTGCACTTCAATCGCCTCCATGGCGTAAGCCGAACAGCTTGGGTAGAACCGACATGTTGGCGGCGTTAATGGAGAAATATAGTTGCGGTACACCCGAATGGGTGCCTGAGCTATTCTGCGCGATAACTTCATAATTAATGCTTCCCGTGAGCGTGATGATGTCCAGAGACCGCTTTGGCCGGAGCATGCTCAGCACAGTCCTTGCAATATCCAAACACCTCGAACTTATGGTCTACAACCTGAAATTGCTCAGGCGCATCCGCAAGTTGCATCGGGCAAAAAATAATAGGATATGTCTTCTGACACTTCAGACAGATCATATGATGGTGATGATGATCTTCACTGCAGTGTGCTTTGAATTTAACGCCATCTTCGAAGATGACCTGTTCCAGTACACCTAGTTCCTGCATCACACGCAAATTTCGATATACTGTGTCAAAACTCAGTCCGCTGTAAGTCTTACCCATATATTCATAGACGTCCTTGGGTGTAAGATACCCGGGGGACTCGGCAAATAACCGGGCCAGTGTTTTCCGCTGATCGGTAATGCGTAGCCCCTGTGAGGACATGGTCGAAATAATCTGTTCTGTCGACAGCATGATCTAAAGCACCTCCTGTCATACGAGCATTTTTCCTCATCTGTATACATCTAATAATGCATCAAATTACGATTAGAGTCAACGAAGCCACCGGGTTGGGTCATTCCAACATCACATAAAAAGGACTCCATATACACGCATTGCCATTACGTTTAGCTTTGAGCTAATGACATTGCATGTGGATGGAATCCCTTCCTGACGGTTCAGATGATCAATCGTTCGGGCGACTTTTGGGGTGAACGGGTATATATGATATAAGCTTTCACTCCAAACCGTCCGTGCATGTTCATGGTATTACTTTTCAGCCGGAAGCGGTGTGAACAGCAGGTTAACAGGCAGGTTACTACCTGGAGCCGCCGAGAAGAGAATAGTTACACTCTCGCCGTACGAACCTGTGCGATACATTACGCTTTGCTCATTAGGTGCAGTTACAGATTTACCTGTGGAAATCTGAACGACTTGTCCATTCACGAGCGCCACACCTGAGTATCTGCCTCCACGAGGGTTGAATGAAATCAACGTGCGCGGAGCAACATTATTTAAAGTGATTTTGTACAAAACACCGAAGTTACCGGCGTTGGAAGCTTCCGTGTACGCCATAGGGTCCGTTCCTACAAGGTTCGGATCACTTGCATTATCTCCAAGTGGAAGACGTGCAGGCTTCGACCCTACTTCTTGATCGTACGTAATGATCCGTGTGGCATTTGGATAGGTACCACGGTTGTGAACACCATCACGATCCAGAACTGGCAGGCTGGACAGCACTTCCATCGGGTCCTTGTTTTCTTCGATCATGATAATGTTGTAATCCAGTTCATAGTCACTGAATACATCCGAATACAAGGAGATGACTTGTCCCTGTTTCATCGGGAGTACGCTCAGATCATTGAGAATCAGCTTGCTTTCTCCTGGCTGGATGTACACTTTCTTTTGTCCGGTACCATTCTGCATGGATTGGAACCAACGGTCGATCGACAGCTTTCCAGCTACCGTTGCAAAAGGTGACGGTCCTGCAAAGCCCATGTTTTGTTGTTCAATGGACGCCGTATAAGCATTATTGTTAGTCGCTACAACGTACATTTTCACATTTTTGCCCGTGTTGTTCACATGGTGAATCATGAAACGTGTCTGTCCGAAGGAAGATTCCTTGTACACAATACCTTCCGTATTCACCGTTTCCGGACTGTTACTGCGGATCAGCAAACTCGGCTCATCATAATACGTGAAAGGAACTTTCTCCAATGCCGGTACTCCGCCACCGTCGAAGGTGAACTTCTCACCAACGGGTGTGAACAATTGATTGAAGTCGGACAAACTATACAGCGTCTCGCCCGTAATGTTGATCATCTTGGTATAGCTATCACTAGCACCATGTTTATCGGTAACTGTAATCGTTACGGTCTTCGGTCCTGGAACAAAGAATGCCAGCGCATTGTTATCCCATTCTGTTTTTACAATTGCGTTCTCATCGTCTGTGCTTTGATCGATGTAAGTGATTTTCTCACCCATTTTGTATTCTTCTTTATCTGTTGTAAACATTGCGACAGGTGGCAGATTCGGTCGTTCAACCTTAATCGTAACCGAATACGGGTCACTCCATTGACCACTTGAATCCTGAACCGCATAGGTTACTGTATATGTCCCAGGTTGGTCGAATGAATCCTGACGGCCTGTCCAACGCTCATCTACAATGCTGAGTCCCTTGGGAGAACTGGATCGGGTTGTATAGGTTACCCGGTCGCCGGCAAAGATCTCTTTTTGTACTGTGAAGCTCGCCACCGGTTTGGTACTCAGATTCAATACAACCGTTTTGGCAGATTGATTTACTTTATACGTAATGTCCAGAGCCTGTGTAATTGAAGTCAACGGCACCATGAACGTATTTTTTTGTTGATAAGCTGCACCCTTCATCGTTCGGGACACACCATTAACGGTATAGATCTTGCTGTTTGTTTTGAAACGCAGCTCATCTTCACCACTAATAATAATCGTTTCTTTCGTTGTGTTATCATATTTGACATCATAGCCAACCCGATCAACGAGAGCACGGATGGCTACATAGGATACACCATTTTTTACAGCCATTGGCTGTCCGGCAAGATATGTTTTGCCATCTTGCATCATTTTATTACTGTTCATATAAAGAGTAAGGTCTCCCCCGCCTCCAGCAACAGATGAACTCCCTGTAGACGGTTGCTCCACTTCTACTGGTGCCGGTGTTGGTGTTTCCTCAGCTGTACCTTCTTCCTCCGTCGGTTCCATTTCCGGATCAACTGGAGTAGCATCAGTTCCTGTAGGAACATTGGTCTCAGGGTTCACTTCTTCAGTTGTTTCATTATTGGATGTTGGCGTGTCTGTTCCTGATTTCACTTCAGATTCCGCGATGGTTTGTTCTTTCTTCACAACCTCAACGGATTTAACTTTGGCTGTATTCACTGGTGTAGTATCGCTCTGATCTGCTGATTGTGCATTCGCAGGAATCACTGCAAACGCCTGAAAAACAGCAAAAGCGGTAAGTATGGACAATTTCTTCTTCAAATTCATTCTTTGTCTTTGGCTCCTTCTGCTCCCATTTTATAAATATCCCCCTCAAAAAGTCATATTATTAGACGCTTGCAACCGGGAAAAGTTGCTAAAAAATGTAGAGGAGAATTGTAAACTTTTAATAGAAGGAAAATACTATGAAAATAGTTATCTATCCAATATCTTTTCGGCATCAGATTCCAAAATTGCCCAATAGCAATTTTCAACAAAAAAATCTCTCAGCAATATGGTCCAATCGCACCATATCGCTGAGAGATGCAGTCATTGAAAAAGTCTAGAACAAACGGATCGGCAGACCTCCTGTTGGCCGCAGTCCACCGGTTAACACATGGGAAAGTGCCCGGACGACTGCAGGTGTATTCTCATACGTACACAGATAACTTCCCGGCCTCGGAATCTCCAGCAGATCATATGGATTGCGCAGAGCAATTACAACCAACGAATGATTCTCACTAAGCTTTTCAACCAAATGCTGTTGCCCTTTCGGAAGATGACCCGCCGATGTGTAAGTACATACGATCACTTGCTCACTCTCCGACACTTCCGCCAATATCCGCTCTGCTTCATCATGTGTAGGCTGAGTTGTAATGTTGTGTTCACGAACTCTGCCTCGCAACTGCGAAAGCGCCATACCAAGTGATTCAGTATGAGACCATGGTTCATCCACCTCTGTCCGTTGTACAACCTCTGGCCAGATGACATACACGTCCTTCTCTGGGTCCAACGGCAGCAGCCCATCATTATGAACAATCGTAATACTGCCTGAAGCAATCTTGAACAGCATCGATTCGTTTCGTTTACTGGTATCACTGGGTTCGGTGGATTCAGTGCGATTAGCAGGTTCAACATCTGCTGCTTCGACCGTTTCATTCGTTTTCGGCAAAACAAGATGATCAATCTGCTGCCCGCAGCGCTTTCTTTTCCATGTCATAATGCGTTCCACCGCCTGATGAATAACCTCTTCCGAGATCCGCTTCGTTCGAACGGCATCCACAATGGCCTTCAGCGCAGCAACCTGATCTTCCAAGGTATGACTCACCAGTATCAGATCTGCTCCTGCTTCTACAGCACGAATGGCAGCTTCAGCTACCCCATATGGCTTGGATATTGCATGCATTTCAAGACAATCTGTAATAATAATGCCTTCAAAACCCATTTCCTCACGCAGCAGGCCCGTTAACACCTTATGCGACAACGTTGCGGGAATGGGCTCGGACTCAATTGAAGGGAACATCACATGAGCTGTCATAATAGCATCGACCCCGGCCTCAATCGCCTGACGGAACGGCAGCAGCTCAACCTGTTCCAGCCTGTTTCGATCATGAGGTACCGTAACCATACCCAGATGAGAATCTACAGCGGTATCTCCGTGTCCCGGAAAATGTTTGGCAGTAGCAGCTATACCCTGTAATTGATATCCGGTTATGGCTGCTACGCCATGAGCGGCCACACTTTCAGCATCTTCACCATATGAACGTACACCGATGACCGGGTTCAGCGGGTTGTTATTCACGTCGACCACTGGCGCTAGGTTCATATCAATACCGATGCTTTTTAACTCACGCCCCAGAATTCGGGCACACGCCAGAGTATATTCCGGATTGCCTGTCGCACCGAGTGCCATATTGCCCGGTACTTGCGTCATTCCCTCTTTGTCAATCCGAGCAACCATGCCGCCTTCCTGGTCTACCGAAATCATAAGGGGCCATGCCCCCGTTTCGGCAGCCAGATCTTGTAGTTCGGCGGACAGCCTTGTCAATTGATCTACACTTTCGACATTGCGCCGGAAATAAATGACACCCCCGACGTGATAGTCTCGGATTAAGTGAGTAATCTGTTCATCTGCGTGCTGACCGTGAAATCCACACATCAACAATTGGCCTACCTTTTGCTCCAACGTCAGATCATTCAAAGGTTTCATTCGACCTCTCCTCTCGTTTCCCTTGCCACTACGAACCCAATCGTTTACTCTGCCTGTACTCGGAGGGTTTCATGTGGAAGTGTTTATGAAACACCTTGGAGAAGTAGCGACGCTCCTTGAACCCTGTTGCTTCCCCAATCGCTGTAATGCTCCATTCGGTTGTACTCAACAATAAAGCGGCACTTTCCATCCGTTTCTGCGTCATGTATTCCACAAAAGTAACACCCATTTGGGTTTTAAATAGCTGGCAGAAGTAGCCTGGGCTGATTCCGAGCCAATCTGAGACTTCATCTATTCCCAAGTCCTGTTGCAGTCGTGCGTCCATATACTCACATGCAGACAGGATCAGTTCCGATACGGAAGGACGTGGCTGCGTTTGCTTGCCCTGACAGGCTTGGGCAACGGCCTCTGCAAGTTCAAGGAGTTCCCTCATGGAAACGGCCCCTTGCAGTGCATTCCAATAATTCACTTCGTGCTCATCAGGAATGGCCTGTACTTCGCGCAGTTCCCGAAGCATGTGTACAAGCATAAACCGAAGATTGGTTTCATCTATCCTATCGAAGGATTCTCCTGAATTCCCCATTCGATGTCTAAGCCGATCCAACACATCGCGTAACCCTTGCTTGTTCCCTTGTCGAATCCACCGAGTAACCAGCTCCAGATCTTCTCTTGTAATCCATGAATTTGCCCCTTTGGAGGCCGTATGATCATACGGTAAGGTCGTTTCGGTACAGCCCGCCTTCAACACGCTGTCTTCACTCTCCGCATGGGACATCAGTATTTTTTGACAATACCGGTATCGCCCCAGTATTTGAATTTCCAGGTTCACGGGCACAACATCCTGAACAACCCTGACTTTTACACTTGAATCGAAGGATAAAATCGCATTCAATTCGAGACACAATTGATGGGCCAGTTCCTCTGAACCACGTTTCCACTCACCCGATGCCTCCAGCAGGATGCACCACTCACCTTTGCGAGTCGAAAGAATCTGACAGTTCTCCGTACTTCTCTCCGCCACTTCTCTAAGTCTGGAACTTACGATCTCATGCCATCGCTCATGCTGAAGCTCGGTCCAGCCGATAGAATGGCGAAAATAACCTACCGCATCCACCAGCAACAAGCTATACGGCACGGCAGTTTCTATAAATTCAGTAACAGAAGCAGGATAGGCAATCTTCAACGGTGCTTCTCCTCGCAACAGGTCCATCAACTGTTTATGTCTGATCCAACTTTCCATCTCTTGGCTGCGATTACGTTGCGACTCACTTTCCAGACGTCTCTTCTGGATCTGCCCGGCAAGTTCGCGCAGCTTATTCTCCAGATGCAAATAATCAATGGGCTTGCATATGTATTCATGAACATTATATTGAATAGCGGTCCGAGCATACTCAAACTGCTGATACCCGGTCAGCAAAATAATCTCACACGTCTCACCCTGCTCTCGCAGTATACGAATCAGTTCCAATCCATCCATAGACGGCATCCGAATATCGCACAAGAGTATGTCTGGATGACCTTCTGTCACTTTCCCCAGCGCTTCTGCCCCGCTTCTCGCTGTACCTGTGATTTCAATCCCCATATCTTCCCAAGGTAAAATATAGTTCAGATTCTCCAGAATCGGGAGCTCATCGTCAACCAGCATTGCAGTCAGATTCATCCGGCTTCCTCCTGCTCATATAATGGAATGATGCATCGAATAACTGTGCCATACCCCGGTGCTGAACATATGAATATGCCATATCCGGCTCCGTATTGAATACGAATTCGATCTGCCACACTTCGTAATCCCAATCCCCGGCGTTCTGTAATGGACGATAATGATTTCGCACCTTTCGCCAGCATATCCTCGGGTGGATCCGCTGCCATATACTCAAATCGTGCCAGCATTTCCTGGGTAATACCGATCCCATTATCCTCAACACACAACACAAGTTGACCCCGTTTTGCATATGCGCTTATCCGCAGTACACCTGGATAGGTGATCCCCTCAAACCCATGTTGAATGCTATTTTCCACCAGAGGCTGGAGGGTCAATTTGAGCAGAATTGAACTGTACAGATGGGGTGGAATGTCAATCTTGTAGGTAAACAAATCACTGAACCTGTACTGTTGAATCTCCAGATAACTCTGCAAATGCCTTATTTCCTCACCCAGCGGAATCTCTTCCTGATCCTGAATGCTGATACGAAGCATATTGCCCAGCCTGGTCACCATCTCGCTTACTTTGCGCCTCTCACCACGCAATGCCAAACCATTGATCGATTCCAATGTATTGAACAGAAAATGGGGTTTGATCTGGGCTTGTAGTACACGTAGTTCTGCCTGGGCCTTTTGCTCCTGCTCTGCCCGAACACGACGGAATAATCCCCCGATTCGATCCAATAGCTCATTGAACCCTTGCGCAAGCAGTTGCATCTCGTCAAAACCTTTTCCTTCCACCCTCGCATTAAAATCACCATCGTCCACACGACGCATAAACCTTACAAGTACAGCAATGTTGCCGGTAATACGATTCATGAAAAATAGATTAAAGATCATGGCGGCAAACAGGCACGACAAAATAATAATGACAGACCAACCTGCAAAGGCATTCGTTTCTGCAGATAAGGCTTCCCATGAAGTCACACTGACGAGACTCCAGTTATAGTTCTTCAGATGATATTGCGAAATGATGCTCTCCTTGCCATCAAAGACCGTTCTGACGCTGTTAAAGCCGGGACCGTAACTGCCCGATTCAGCACCCAGGTTTTGCATGTTCTCACCGTTATACCGACCTGCAGGATCATAGACGATAAGCCCTTCTTCGTTGATTAACAGGAATGACGTATCCTGTGCCGAATCGCTGATTTGCAGGTGACGGAAGATTCGGTCGATCTCTCCTTTTTTGATCTGAACAACAAGCACGCCGATATTCTGAAAATAACTGAGTTCTTTGACCAGTCTGATCTGGGTGAAGACAGGTTCTACCCCGGTTAATTCCGGATATTCCAAAGGTGCGAGCCATTTGGGCACGCCATTGAGTTGCTGAATTTCGTTGAATAAGGGATGTACTTTGAATTGCTGAAAATGAAGGGCTTGAAAATTTTCTTTGGTGAAAATGGAGACAATCTGATTGTTCTCGGACGAACGCAAATCATATAAAAAGGCATAACTGATGAATGGATAATTATATAGAAGGGAACGGAAATTGCGCTGGCTGGCATTCAGGGACAACTGATTACCGGTTCCCAGATCCTGCTTGGTCGGATCTTTGGCATTCAAAGCCATTTGAAAAACCGATGTCGCTATCCCATTGTCGGTCACATTATTAATCTGCTGAAATACATTCTCGATATTGTAACTAATGGCCTGAAGCGCGTATTCGGCCTGTTGATTGTATTTTTTCTCAATCGTATGTGACGTGACCAGAAACATGCCAATACCAAGCGCACACATGGGTACAATGATCAGCAGCAGAAATGCCAAGGCCAGCTTCATTCGCAAGTTCATATCCCGTTCTCCCTATTCACTGGTTCATGGTATTAACCTTTGACACCACCTGCAGTTACACCTTCAATAATTTTCTCCTGGAGTATAGCGTAGATCACAAGTACAGGTACAACACTGTATACAATACCTGCGGACATCTGGGCATAGTTCATCTGATATTGATCCCGAAACTGGACCATGCCCACTGGCAGCGTACGCAATTTGTCGGTGGATAAGAAATAGTTGGCGAGTAGAAACTCATTCCAGTTGCCGAGGAAATTAACGATAAAAACGGTAACAATGGCCGGAATCGTAAGAGGTATCACTATTTTAGCAAAGATACCCGGAGCCCTCAAGCCGTCCATGACCGCCGCTTCCTCAATTTCGCCAGGCAGGGAACGCATAAAAGCCGCCAGTATAATAATGGTAAAGGGGATCGCATTCGCCACATAGGGCACGATTAATGCCAGATGTGTATCCAATATGCCCATTTTGCGAACAAGCAAATAGATCGGCAGCATGAGTGCATTGTTGGGAATAAGCATACCCGCCAGAATCAGGCTGTACAGAAACAGACTCCATCTCCGGTGTCTCATCCGGGTTACCGCAAAAGCAAACATCGCACCGAGCACAATCGTGCATGCGGATGACAGGACCGAAATGTACAGGCTGTTCCAAAAATACGTGCCAATCTTCGCATTCACCCAGGCCTCCACGTAATTGTTAAACTCCCATGTTGTAGGCAGACCAAATGGATTCAGGGCAATTTCATTGTTATCCTGTTTAAAGGAAGAGAAGATTACAAATAAAAACGGAAACAAAATCGCGATTAAATACAGCATTAACAACACATGAGGTATACTGCTTCTTATGCTTTTCGCCATCAATATTCCACCTTCTCGCTCTTTCTCGCCACCAGCAGTTGATACAGCGCGGTGAGCACAAGCGTCAGAGCAAAGATCAGTACCGCAATGGTATTGCCATAACCATATTTGAAATTGGTAATCGCATATTTGATCATGTATGTCGCCAGAACCTCGGTGGACCCAGCGGGCCCACCTTTGGTCATGACAATCACGATGTCGGCTGCTTTCATGGCACCTGCAATGGATAACATGATCACCACTGAAATGATTGGGCGGATCAGCGGCAATGTAATTCGCATTGCTCGTTGCACTGCCGTTGCCCCATCGATTGCAGCCGCTTCATCCAGATCACGGGGAATCGCCAGTATAGCCGCCAGAACCATAACAATATAAAATCCCGTCCACTGCCAGGCATTGGTCACCAAAATGGACAACATGGCAAATCGGTTATCCGACAACCAATAGATTGGATCGATGCCCAACACATGAAGCATTTTGTTTAACAGTCCGATATTAGGCTCATAGATGAACCCCCATAAGATACCGATCACGGCTGTCGACATGATGGATGGTAAAAAAACAGCTGTTTTATACAGACCTTTTAGCCTTTTCACATTGGCAATCAGAAGCGAAAACAGGACAATCAGGGGTACTTGAATCAATACGGAAAATCCGATGAAAAATCCATTATTTCGCGTGGAAATCCAAAATCGTTCGTCAGTCAGTGCCTTTACATAGTTGGATAAGCCCACAAAACGTGGCTCAGCCGATACCCCATTCCAACTCGTCAGACTGTAATATAAGGAGCTGCCAATAGGATATAGGAAGAACATTACAAACAGAATTAAGGCCGGCAGTACAAACAGCGTATAGATTAACGGTCTGCGGAGTGAAGCATTCATGGTCAGCCTCCTTCAGTCACTTCAACGGTCGCAGTTTCAACTTGGATTGGATTTATTCCACTGATGCGTTTGCTTCCTCCTGCACCTTTTGCAGCTCTTCTGCCATTTTCTCTGGCGTGGTCTGTCCACCAATCAACTTCTGGATTTGCAGATTACTGATTTCTGTCGTCACATCGGCCTGAACGAGTGCATCAAATGCCGGGAAAGACGTCTTGGACGCATTAAGTACGGCCACAATTTCTTTCATCAGATCATCGGTAATGCTATCGGTCAGCACTTTCTCGTCCAGCTTCATGGCAGGCAACACACCATCTTCCACAAGACCGCGGATCTGCATATCTTCATTGTAGAAATTTTTGATAAAAGCCTTTACGGCTTCCAGCTTCTGCGGGTCGTCCGCCACTGCTGCCGAGAATCCGTATCCATTGTTTACATCCCGCATCAAAGACGTCTGATCACCTGCGCCGTTCTCTACCGGAGGCATGTTGAAGAATCCAACCTTGCCAATGAGCGATTCACCGCTCTGACCTTCCTTGAATACAGATGATTTCCATGTTCCGTCATACATTAACACCGCTTCGCCGCTTGTAAATTGCGTGGTATATTCGGCGTACTCGAAGCCCAGTTCACCTTTTTTGAAATACCCTTTGTCAACCCATTCCTTGTGTTTGGCAAAACCTTGCACAACACCCGGGTCGGTCCACTTCGCTTCACCTGTTGCAAACTTTGCAGTAATCTCAGGCCCGGCATAGCGGGACCACAAGTGGTTGGTTAACATAAGTGGAACCCAGCCTGCCTTGGATGCAGAAGCAAGCGGGACTTTGCCATCAGCTTTGATCTCGGCCAATATATTATCCAACTCGGCCATGGTGGTTGGGGCTTTCCATCCTTTTTGTTCGAAATACGCTTTATTATAGAAGAAACCTTCACCCGAACCGCCAATCGGCAGTCCGTATACTTTACCTTCATACGTAAACGGCTCAAGGGATGTAAACTGGTCCTGAATACCCAACTCTTGCAGAATCGGCGTCAGATCAAGCAGCATACCTTCCTTGGCATACACTTTGGAATCCGGGCTACCGAACAGTTCAAATATATCCGGCGGGTTGCCTGCCGCCATCTCTCCCCGTAGCTTCTCCTTGCGATTCACATCGGATTCGACACCATCCAGCGTAAAGGTCAGATTGGGTATCTCGCCTTCAACTTTGTCCACAACATCCTGCAGGATAGCCAGTCTTTTCTGTTTATCAGCCCCCACCTGCGTGTGGCGAAGAAGCATCTCAACCGGCTCCTTACTTGTCTCCTCCACAGGTGTATTGCCTGCGCCCTGCTGTGGCTCGTTACTTGAGCTTGCGCATCCCGCCAAAGTCCATGAAGTGATAAGCAATAATGAAAGCAGTAATGTCATTCCTTTTTTCATCTGGTTGACCCTCCTCAAGATATTGAGCATTTGGCTTTACACTCTGATTATAAAAAGCCGGAGCTTACATCGTAAGGATGACAATTCATCAATGGAGGGATAAAATCCTTCACTGAACCAATAATCGCCCTTGGCTCATGTTGAGAAACCAAAAAAACAGCCCCTGCGAAGTAGGTTCGCAAGGACTGCTTGGTTGATATATAAAGGTAGATTACTTACCGGGAGAAGTCACGCCAGCCGTTTCCTGGCGACCTTGTTCGATCAGGCGATATGCCCGCTCCACTTCTTCTTCACTTGGCGAAGGAACGCCATCCAGTGGATATACTTTGCCGAGCGCTTCCCATTTGTAGATCCCCATCTGATGGTATGGAAGAATTTCGAACTTTTCGACGCCATTTAATGTTCCAATAAACCGTCCGAGGTTAAGCAGATCCTCTTCCTCGTTATGAATGCCAGGCACATACACGTGACGTATCCACATTTTCCGACCTTGCTCCGATAACCACTTGGCCGTTTTCAACGTTCTCTCGTTGGATTTTCCTGTCAGCTTGATATGTTTCTCGTCATCAATATGCTTGAGATCCAGCAGAACCAGGTCCGTGTGATCCAACAGATCATGAATTCGTTCCGGTTCGTTAAATCCGTTGCTGTCCAGTGTGGTATGCAATCCCCAGCGGCGTTTCACCTCTTTGAAGATTTCAGCTACGAAGTGAGCCTGCAGCGTTGGTTCTCCGCCAGATATCGTGAGTCCGCCTCCAGAACTGCGGTAGTAGGTCAGATATGGCTCAATTTCAGCCAATACCTCCTCTAGCGTCATTTCTTTTCCACCATCCAGCGCCCATGTATCAGGGTTGTGGCAGTACTGACACTTGAGTAGACATCCTTGCATAAAAAGCACGAAGCGGATGCCTGGGCCGTCAACCGTCCCGAAAGTTTCGAGTGAATGAATATGTCCGTTAACCATGTTGCCTCTTCCTTTCTGTATCCGCATCCGCTGTGCGTTTGATATGATATGGAATGCCTTACTCTAGCGGTCTTCTACTTGCACTTGCAAATTACTTACATCGAGCCATGGAACGTACGGTTGATGACATCCAACTGTTGTTCACGAGTCAGTTTAATGAAGTTGACCGCATAGCCGGATACCCGTACAGTCAGTTGCGGATAGTTTTCCGGATGATCCATCGCATCAATCAGTTGCTGACGATCAAATACGTTAACGTTCAGGTGATGAGCGTGTTGACCGAAGTAACCATCCATCATCGCAGTCAGATTGGATTTACGTGTAGTCTCCTCTTTACCCAAGGCTTTTGGCACGATGGAGAAGGTATTCGAAATACCGTCAAGACTGTGTTCATAAGGCAATTTGGCTACAGAGCCCAGGGATGCCAATGCGCCTTTTTTGTCACGACCATGCATTGGGTTCGCACCTGGAGCAAATGGTTCACCTGCTTTACGACCATCCGGTGTAGTCCCTGTTTTCTTACCATATACCACGTTGGAAGTGATCGTAAGAACGGATTGTGTTGGTATTGCGTTACGGTATGCTTTGTGCTTGCGAATCATGCCCATGAAGTTCTCAACCAGTTCAACAGCAATGCTGTCTACACTGTCTTCATTATTACCGTAACAAGGGAAGTCTCCTTCGATTTCAAAATCAACAGCGATGCCTTGCTCGTTACGAATTGGTTTTACTTTGGCATATTTGATTGCACTCAGTGAATCTGCTGTAACCGAGAGACCTGCGATACCACAAGCCATCGTACGTACAATGTCACGGTCATGCAACGCCATTTCGATACGCTCATAGCTGTATTTGTCGTGCATGTAGTGAATGACGTTAAGGGTGTTCATGTACAGCTTTGCGAGCCACTCCATCATTGGTTTGAAGCGTTTCATGACCTCATTGTAATCCAGCACTTCACTTGTGATGGCAGGATACTCAGGTCCGACCTGTGCTCCGGATTTCTCGTCACGACCACCGTTGATCGCATACAGGAGAGCTTTGGCCAGGTTGGCACGAGCGCCGAAGAATTGCATTTGTTTACCGATCTTCATCGCTGATACACAACAAGCAATACCATAATCGTCTCCGTAGATCGGACGCATCAGATCATCATTTTCATACTGGATTGAACTGGTTTCGATGGATACTTTACTGCAATAATCTTTGAAAGTTTCTGGAAGCTTCGTGGACCATAGTACAGTCAGGTTTGGCTCTGGTGCAGGTCCCAGGTTGTGCAGGGTATGCAGGAAACGGAAGCTGTTTTTGGTTACGCGTGTTTCACCATTCACAGACATACCGCCAATGGACTCCGTCACCCATGTTGGATCTCCACTGAACAATTCGTTGTAATCCGGTGTACGCAGGAATTTGACAATCCGCAGTTTCATTACGAAATGGTCAACGAGTTCCTGAGCCTGTTCTTCGGACAAGATGCCTTCTTGCAGGTCACGCTCAATGTAGATATCCAGGAAGGAAGATACACGTCCCAGGGACATCGCAGCACCGTTCTGCTCTTTGATGGCAGCGAGATAACCGAAGTACAACCATTGGAATGCTTCTTTTGCTGTTGTCGCTGGCAAGGAAATATCGAACCCATGCATTTCGCCCAATTGCTTCAATTCCTGCAATGCACGAATCTGCTCAGACAATTCTTCCCGCAAACGAATGACATCTTCATCGATGACATCAACTTCGAGTGCGTTCAATTCCCCTTTTTTGTTACGGATCAGGAAGTCTACCCCGTACAAAGCTACACGACGATAGTCACCGATGATCCGGCCACGGCCGTACGCATCTGGCAGACCTGTAATAATCCCTGCTTTACGCGCTGCACGCATGTCGGAAGTATAAGCATCGAATACACCCTGGTTATGTGTTTTGCGAATGTTTGTAAATATATCAATGACACCTTGAGGCAATTCGAAGCCGTATGCTTCACATGCATCAATCATCATCCGGATTCCGCCTGTTGGTTGAATGGAACGTTTGAATGGAGCATCGGTCTGAACGCCGACAATCTGCTCTTTGGATTGATCCAGATAACCTGGTTGGTGAGAAACAATAGTCGCTGGTGTGTTCACATCAACGTCAAGGACACCGCCGTTATCCCGTTCTTTTTTGGTCAGATCAGATACAATCTCCCACAATTCTTTGGTATTCTGGGTTGCATCTGCGAGAAATGCTTCATCACCGTAATACGGAGACAAGTTGTGTGCCAGAAAATCATTCACATCTACGGATTTGGTCCATGTTCCTTTGGTAAAGTTTCTCCAGCCTGTTTGTTGTTTGACATCTTTTTCAATCACCGACATCTTAATCCCTCCACTAATTTGGATTTCTGGACACATAACATCTTGCCTCATTCGTAGCATTGTGTGCCCAGAGCCGCGATTAATGTGAATTGTTTCACATAAACCGGAACATGTTCTCTCTACTTGGGAACCGGAACCGCGGAATGAATGTTTTTCTTACATTTTCAGTATACGTCTTGGTGCTTTCATCATCTGTGATTTATGTCACAAAGTCAGTGAACTAACTCACTCCACCTGCGCTGTGTCCCATTGAACACATCTGGTAATTCACACTTGGTCACTCCGTGGAGAGAATAACCTTCCGATCGCTGTTATCCCCGGATTTTTTTGATTCACTTTTTCAAAAGTGAAAATCCGGGGATAAAGGCGAACGCTTCGCTTCTTCAGTTTTTTTCTCTCCCCTCCGTTCTCGTGTGAACTCTCTCATTCTTGTTCAAACGGCCGCATCCCGGATTCCGTCCTGCCTCCTTTGGGAACCATCGCTCTGCTGTACTTGGAGCAGACAAATCTTCAAATCGTTTCCCGAAAAATGGACGCTTCGCCTTCTCCGTTTTTCTCTCCCCTCCGTTATTGTGTGAACATCTGGCTCAAACGATCACATCACGGATTCCGTGTAACCTCTTTAAGAACCCCTTTGCTCCTCTATGCTCGGAGCAACAAACCAAATCTTAGAATAAACTCTGAAAAACAGATGCTTCGCTTCTCTTTTTTTCTGCCCTCTTCGTTAGGGTGTGAAGGACGGCAATCGGGGCTCCCCTCTCGGGGAACCCTGATCTTCTTGGCCGCAAGGCACTCTCTTCGTTCTAAATCATTATTCAAACTTTCCGTAGAAAGCGTTGCGGTATACATCAGCCAGTTCAGTGACCAACGGCAACTTCGGATTGGCGGTTGTACATTGGTCCTCGAAGGCACGGTCTGCCAGATAATCCACATGTGCTTCGAAGTCTTTGGCATCAAACCCAATTTCCTGGAACGATTCTTCAATCCCCAATGTTTTGTTCAGTTTGCGAATGGCATTGATGAGACTCGTTACGCCTTCTTCTGTCGTACGTGCAGGCAATCCCAGAATCCGTGCAATCTCGGCATACCGCTCATCCGCTACAAAGTGCGAATATTTCGGGAACGATGCAAATTTGGTCGGTTTTTTCGCGTTGTAACGAATGACGTGCGGCATCAGGATTGCATTGGTGCGTCCGTGCGCGGTGTGATACTGACCGCCCCATTTATGCGCCAAGCTGTGGTTAATGCCCAGGAATGCATTGGCAAACGCCATACCGGCAATGGTGGAAGCATTATGCATTTTCTCACGAGCCAATTTATCTCCTTGCAGTGCCGATTGCTCCAGGTATTGGAATACCAGTTGAATTGCTTTGATCGCAAGTCCATCCGTGTAATCATTCGCCATGACAGACACATAAGCTTCAATCGCATGCGTCAGTACGTCCATACCTGTATCTGCAACAGCCGTTCTAGGCAGGGAGTACACGAACTCCGGATCAACAATTGCTACGTCCGGTGTCAGCTCATAGTCAGCCAATGGATACTTGGTATTACCTTGATTTTTATCTGTGATAACCGCGAACGATGTCACTTCAGAACCTGTACCGGATGTCGTTGGAATCGCTACGAATTTCGCTTTTACGCCGAGACGCGGATATTTGTAGATCCGTTTGCGGATATCCATGAATTTCTGCTTCAGATCGTTGAAGTCCGTATCCGGATATTCATAGAACAACCACATGGCTTTCGCAGCATCCATTGGTGATCCACCGCCGAGTGCGATAATGCAGTCTGGCTGGAAGCGGCGCATCATTTCGGTTCCGCGATCTACCGTTGTTGTGGACGGATCTGGCTCTACATCGGAGAATACTTCGATTGCTACTGGCATTTGGCGTTGACGCAGGTAGTGTTCTACCTTTTCCACATATCCCAGTTTCACCATCATGGCATCCGTGATAATGGCAACACGTGTGATGTCAGGCATTTTGGCAAGATACTGCGTTGCCCCTTTTTCGAAGTAGACTTTATTCGGCACTTTGAACCATTGCATATTCACGGTACGGCGAGCCACCCTTTTCACATTGATTAAGTTCACAGCGGTTACGTTGGAAGAAGTCGAGTTACGTCCGTATGATCCGCATCCCAGTGTCAATGACGGCATGTTCGTGTTGTAGATATCCCCGATGGCACCGTGTGTAGATGGTGAATTCACAATAATCCGTCCAGTTTGCAGACGATCTGCGAATTTGCCAATCACTTCTTCATTTGTGGAGTGGATAACCGAGGAGTGACCCATGCCGCCAAAAGCAACCACTTCTGCTGCACGTTCAATACCCTCTGCTGCCGTTTTGACTTTGTAACAAGCCAGTACCGGACTTAATTTCTCAGCCGACAATGGAAATTTCGTACCTACCCCTTCAATCTCGGCCACGAGAATTTTGGTACCTGCCGGAACTTCAATACCGCACAACTTCGCAATGCTTACGGCAGATTGACCAACAATCGCAGGATTTACAGCACATTTCTCGGCATTAATTGCTCCTGCTGTCAATTTTGCTGCTTCATCCTTGTTAACAAAGTAACAGCCATTTGCAATCATTTTTTTCTTCACTTGATCAAAGATCGGCTCTTCAATGATGACTGCTTGCTCGGAAGCACAGATCATGCCGTTGTCGAAGGACTTCGACAGGATCAAATCCGTCACTGCCTGATTGATATCTGCGCTTTTCTCAATAAAGCAAGGTACGTTACCCGGCCCTACGCCCAGTGCAGGTTTACCGCAGCTATACGCTGCACGTACCATGCCTGATCCGCCTGTTGCCAGAATGAGAGCCACATCATTGTGATTCATCAGTTCGTTCGTACGATCCATGGAAGGATCATCAATCCACTGGATACAATCCTCTGGGGCACCATGCTTCACCGCTGCATCACGCAGGATTTTGGCAGCTTCCCGGCTACAATTCTGTGCAGATGGGTGGAAACCAAAGATAATCGGGTTACGCGTCTTGATGGAGATCAGTGCTTTAAACATCGTCGTTGATGTTGGATTCGTGACGGGTGTAATCCCCATAATAATACCAACCGGCTCCGCAATTTTCTGGAAGCTCTCATACTCGTTATCTTCAATCACACCTACGGTTTTGTCATACTTGATGCTGTGGTACACATATTCTGTTGCAAATATATTTTTAGTGATTTTATCCTCATATACTCCGCGGCCTGTTTCTTCTACGGCCATCTTGGCGAGCATCATGTGTTTATCCAGACCCGCAAGCGCCATCGCTTGCACAATCCGGTCAATCTGCATCTGATCCATCTTCATGAATGCGGCGTGTGCTTTATTCGCTTTGTCGATTAACGTTTGAATATACTGACCTGCTGTCGGTTCTTTTGCTGGGGCGACCTCGTTCTTTACAGCCATCTCCCTCATCCTCCTAAAGGTTCGTATTGGTTTGTCTCTCTTCTTTACATTCACATCGTAACATGTCAATAAATTTAATTATGTGATTTTTTTCACAAAGTATAGCAAATTTAATTTAAGTTTTGTAGTGTCCTGCATCCAATCATTTTTCCTTCCTATATAAAATATAGGGCTATAAAAATCATGCTCTCCAATAAAAGTGAATTTAATCACAATGTTTGAAATTTCGTCATTTTTGCCCCCTTTCCTTCCCCCTCAAACGGTAAGATTAGGTATATACTGAACTTAAAAATTGAACCACCGCAATTTGTACCGTCCTTCCTCCCGGCCGAGATGACCCTGATCAGGACGGCAACGGTTTGCGGCAAACCTCGGAGGCTACTGTAAGCTACAGAAGTCCATCCGATGGACACAAAGGGGAGATAGACTTATGATGGAACTAACGACTGTACTGGAAAAGCGCGGCAATACCAACTGTTTCTCGGAAGCGAATTTCAACCATCTGCTGGTTACCATGAAAGATAGAACTTATCCGGAAGGTACACATCTGTACTGGGAAGGAGACGTCTCTGACAAACTTTATTATATGAAACGGGGCCGTGCCCAGATCACCAAATCCACGGATGAAGGCAAGGAACTGATCATGTACATGTATCAATCCGGTGATATGATTGGGCAGGCTGATCCCTTCTTTGGCTCTAAACATACCTTCTCAGCGGAAGTGCTGGAGGACAGTGAGATCGGTGTACTGGAGCATAAGGACCTGGAGATGCTAATCTGCCAGCATTGTGACTTCGCGATCGACTTTATGAAATGGATGGGCATCCACCACCGGCTGACACAGACGAAGTTCCGGGATCTCATGTTATATGGCAAACCAGGTGCGCTTTGCTCCACCCTCATTCGGTTGTCGAATTCGTATGGTGAGCCTCATGGAGAGCATGTCATTATTCACAAAAAAATTACACACACGGACCTGTCCAATATGATCGGAGCTACCCGTGAAAGTGTAAACCGCATGTTAAGCGATCTGCGCAAGAAAGATGCGATTGAATATGACAATGGCATGATCGTCATCAAAGATCTGAAGATGCTGCAAGGGATCTGTCATTGTGAACTTTGCCCGAACGAGATCTGTCGTATTTAATATTTGACTATGCTAATCGAATGTTGCTTATATATTATATTGAAAAAAAGCCCAGTTCTCTGAATAGAGATTGGGCTTCTTCGTATACTTAGGATGCATTGGTCAATTCAAGCTTTACCGCATCACGTGGATTCAATTTCATGTCCAAACCATTTTCCATTAATTCCTTGTCATTCACCATAATAACCCACCGCTCATTCATGCGAGGTGTGACATTCTCCACCGAAACGACGAATTTGTTATTCTCCGACATTCTTACAATCCCGCTGGACTTCAACACATCGCGAACGGTGCACTCTTGAACATAGACTCCGGCATATTGACGATTCAGGGTTGGCATAATGTTTCCACCGCTCACCTTGAGTAACGTTGTCTGATAGGCAACGCCATCTCCCCCACTGTCAGCGGCTTTCACGTAAATGATCACTTCATCTTTGGCATGAAGCTCCATGTTCCAATTTTCCTGTTCAATATCCTTGCCATTTAATTTGACAGCCCAGCTAAGCGAAGAATCCAGAGACACTTCACCAACGGATTGAATCCGTTTGCCATCTGCCGTAAAATCAACCAGTCCGCTATTAAGTAATGCTTTTTTGAGTGTCAAACCCTCACTAAAATCTCGCTTAATGGACTTTGTTGCATCAGGCAAAAACGTACTGCCATCGACAGCCACTGTAATCGTATTCGCTGTTTCTGTCTCTTTGACAATTGGCTGCTCAGAAGGCTGTGTCTCACTGCAACCAGCCAGGATCGCCAGTAGGAGCAAACATACACCTATGTAACCGGGGATTTTCTTCATCATGTAGGTAACACCACCCTGCGTAAAATCATTCACCCTGTTGTCCATAACCTCTATTATGGCACAACCTTCAACAAAAAAAAGTGTCAAAGCCGTTACTTTTTGTATGCCCCTCCAAATCGGGCTTGTACAAGAAAGAGAGCCTGCATCCAGGCTCTCCTATATTAAGCAATGATCAGATCTCCATGGTTATGCTTTATTGGACACAAGCCTGCATGTATGTCCGTCCTCCATCGCCATCTTTCAGATAGGGATTAAGCCCGAAGAACTGCTCCTCAGATACATATACACCTGTAAGCAATCGCCCTTCAAGCAATCCACCGTCTACCTGCACACAACATGAAGGTGCGTCTACATACTCCTGATACAACGGAATCTGCCCATATTGTTGATGTACCTTGAATACCTTCCCTTGCTCATGCAAAGGCCGTTCCGAGAAATAGGTAGGAACAATATAACGGGCAATGACATCCAGTTCCTGCACACTATAAAAGGGTTCATCACCAAGCCATGGTGCAAACATTCGAATCTTCTCATATTGGGACCAGACAACCGCCTGAATCAGCATTTCTGCCTGAGCCAACCGCCCTACACCCACATCCAGAATCAACTGCTTACCCTGTATTGTTTCTTCCATCTGCGACATCCTTGAATCAGGTTCGCTCAGTTCACATCCGATACACTTCCAGCCCCTGGACGTTTGAATCCATTTTTGCAGCACCGCCGGAGCTAATCTCGGACCATCGCTGTTCACAGAATGCCTATTCACTTCGACTAGATCGTCCTTAACCGATTGGGAATATGCTGTGTGCTTGAATAACTCTGCAGCTTTTTTGTAGATTAGATGGACCTGAATGGATGCGCTCTCAAGTTCTGCAATATCTTTCTTGCCGTAGCGTACTTCGCGGGATAAGCTTTCTTCTCTCATGACAAGTGGGCCTCCTTCGCTCCGGCCGTCTGTGGCCATTTTCTATAGATTATACTACAACTCATGACAACATGTGCATAGCCCAAGAGAAAAACGACGATCCACGTTATACTTAAGACAAAAACCCCTGATTTCCACAGAAATCAGGAGTCTATGCCTTTCATGCAACGCAAGTGAGTAATATTGCTTATTCGTCAGTCAACCCACTTCTCAGCCCAGTCTTGAATTTGATTCATGACAGGCTGGAGCGCTCTACCTTTATCCGTCAATTCATATTCAATACGAACCGGCGTCTCGGGATAGACGTGACGAACCAGAATACCTTCACTCTCCAGATCTTTCATCCGTTCGGATAACATCTTATCACTCATGGATGGAATCAGATTGGAGATATCCTTGAATCGCTTCGAACCACTCATCAACGTTTGAATAATTAAACCATTCCAGCGCTTGCCCAAAAAGGAAAACGCCGTCTCAAAACGCGGACACATCCGCAAGTCTTGACCTTCCACATTAATCACCTCTTTAGAGATCACTCAACTTACATTTTGTTAGTATATTTCATAATAACATATTTAAGCATTAAAGAAAACGTCTGCCCCTAAAAAGTTTAAATTT
Organism: Paenibacillus sp. SAF-068; assembly: GCF_051967555.1. Lineage (NCBI taxonomy): Bacteria > Bacillati > Bacillota > Bacilli > Caryophanales > Paenibacillaceae > Paenibacillus > Paenibacillus sp. SAF-068. Next base: position 821,499 of record NZ_JBQCJX010000002.1, on the reverse strand, counting down.
TAGAAGCATAACTTCTTACATCCAAGTATACCTTACAACCTGCCAAGCAACCATGGGAAATATCGTATAACTTCCCCATACGACTATCTTACCCAAAAAGAACCCAACTGCCACAGTCATCATCGACTTGGAGAAGGGTTCCTTGGTATAGATTATGTTATCCCCAGACTTTTTTGATTACTTTCCAGGAATAGAGCAAATTATGAATTAAACCAGCACGCCACCAAATGGTCTTACAGGTTCGCTCTTGCCAAATTCCGGCTTAAAGCTACGGGCAGGATATGCCCATTTCACTGCATTACTGATTACTCTCAATATTTGCGGTTTGTAATAGGTCGGATACGTCTCATGACCTGGTCGGAAATAGAAGATTTTACCTTCACCACGCCGGAACGTGCATCCGCTCCGGAATACTTCTCCACCCTGGAAGTTGCTTACAAACACCAGTTCATCCGGTACTGGAATATCAAAGAATTCACCGTACATTTCTTCTTTTTCCAATACAATCTTGCCTTCAATACCATCTGCAATTGGATGGGATGGGTTCACACACCATACAATTTCCTGCTCGTCAGCTACACGCCATTTCAGATCACAACTGGTTCCCATCAGCGCTTTGAATGGTTTGGAGAAGTGACCTGAATGGAGCACAATCATTCCCATCCCGTTCAGCACTCGCTGCGCAACCTTCTGTGAGATCTCATCGCTTACGCGATCATGTGCCATATGTCCCCACCATATAAGCACATCCGTAGAATTCAGCACTTCATCACTTAATCCGTGTTCAGGCTGATCCAGTGTAGCTGTACGAATAGCAAAGCCTTCGCCGCCAAGTCCGTCAGCCAGCGCTCGATGCAGACCATCCGGGTAGACTTCCCTTACTTCATCGTGAATTTTCTCATGGACAAATTCATTCCAAATGGTGACGTTGATCATATTCAATTTCCCCCTAGTGTAACTCTAAACCCACCACATATCGCCCAGCGGCTCTTCAATCAATACTTGCTGGAGATTTTGCACGGCTTTAGAGAATCCTTCTTCAACCGACATCAGACCGTCTTCGTGCTCAATACTTACTACATAATCATATCCGACCAGACGCAAGGCACTCATAATGTCTGCCCATGTCTTGTTATCATGTCCATAACCGACCGAGCGGAACTGCCAAGCTCGATCCAGCATATTCGTATAATCTTGCATATCCGTTACACCGTGTTTGTTCACGTTGATCGGATCAATCGTTGTGTCTTTTGCATGGAAGTGATGGATTGCTCCTTCACGTCCCAAGATGTGAATCGCCTGCACTGGATCAATACCTTGCCACCACATGTGACTTGGATCCAGGTTCGCTCCGATCACTTCACCTGCTGCTTCACGCAGTCTCAGCAAGGTTGCAGGGGTATGGACGGAGAATCCACCGTGCAGTTCCAATCCAACTTTTACATTACGATCTGCTGCAAATTTACCCCACTCTGTCCAATAAGGGATAACCTTGTTCTCCCACTGCCACTTCAAGATCTCCTGGAAATCATTCGGCCATGGCGCAACAGGCCAGTTCGGATATTTCGCATCCTCATGGTCTCCGGGACAACCGGAGAATGTATTCACTACAGGTACTTCCAGCTTCTCAGCCAGTTCTACCGTTTTAACAAAATCATCGTGAAATCCTTTGGCAATATCTTTTTGCGGGTGTAGCGGGTTACCGTGACAGCTCAGTGCACTGATCGTCAAACCGCGTGATTCCACTGCATTTTTGAAGTTTTTCAGTGCTGTAGGGTTGCTTAACAATTCATCCGGTTTACAATGGGCATTGCCTGGATGTCCGCCTGTTCCGATCTCTACCGCTTTTAATCCCTTGGATGCTACATAATCAAGTGCATCCTCCAATTTACGTCCTCCGAATAGTACCAAAAATACGCCGAGTTTCAAGTGCGATTCCTCCCTGGATTAGATATCGAATAATTGCTGAATTGATGAATAATTGAATTGTAAACCAATACCGTTCAGATCACATGCCTGTTTGATTAGTGTGGAAAATCGAGAGTGTTTCTATCCTGAAATTGAACGTAAGAATACTGGTTATTCCCCATGACTCGAAAGAGCAACAAATTAAGAACATTTGTTATTTGTTACTCAGACTAGTGTGAGTCCACGGTTTCAATCTCAGTTTGAACTGTGCGAGTTACTGAAAAAGCGTCATAGCTGCTCTCCAGATGTATATGCTTGCCTTCAAGTGAAGAACGCTGGAATGAATGCATGGCTTCCAGTACGTGATAAGCAAGCTTGCCACTGGCTTTGTGTTCCCGTCCGGCACGAATGGATTCAACCATTTCAGTTACGCCGATGCCTCGTTCGTTTTGTCCACTTTCAAAGGCTGGTTTAATCGTTTCCCACGTGTCTTGACCGTATCTGCGAACCTTCACTTCCCCGTTAAAATAGTTGGGGTCCGGTACACTTAGCGTACCTTCTGTACCGTAGATTTCAATACGTGGCAGATCCGAAGCTCCGCGAATATCGAAACTGGTAATCATGGTCGCAATGGCACCTTCTGCGAAATCAATGGTTCCTGCCAAGTGGGTAGGCGTCTCTACTTGCAACGCTGTACCTTCCTTCGGCCCAGAGCCGATCTTGCGATCTGCGATCTGTATGCCTGCCGAGGCGCTGATTCTGCGTATCGGTCCAAGCAGCGTAATCAGAGCGGTCAGATAGTAAGGTCCCATATCAAACATCGGTCCACCACCTGCGACATAAAAGAACTCGGGATTAGGATGCCAAGCTTCTGGACCTCCACCCATGAAGAACGAAGTCGCAGCAATCGGCTTGCCGATCAGCCCATCCTCAATGGCTTTACGAGCTGTCTGAATGCCTGAACCAAGGAAGGTGTCCGGTGCAGAACCAACATACAATCCCTTTTCCTCAGCCAGTTCAACAACCTTGCGACCATCCTCAAGCGAAATCGCCAGCGGCTTCTCGGCATACACATGTTTGCCTGCCTCAAGTGCAGCCATATCGGTCATGGCGTGACTGCCAGGAACCGTAAGGTTCAACACAAGTTCAATTTCGTTATTTTGCAGCAACTCATCTACATTGTAAACGTTTGCGATATTAAATTCATCTGCCCGTTCCTGAGCGCGTTCACGAATCAAATCCGCAACAGCCACGACTTCAATGAGCGGGTTGTTTTTGAGATTTTCCAGGTAAATGGCGCTGATGTTACCACACCCGATGATGCCTGCTTTCATTTTCTCCACTGTGACGGTCATCTCCTTACGCATGGTGAAAATCTGCGTTTGAATGGTTGAGATACATATGTTTGTTTGGATGTTTCCTCTTCCTTAAATCTAATACTATGGTATTCCGTTTCAGCTTCAATTAAAATGAATAATATGATTAAAACATGAACTATCTGGTCATAATTTTCAATTTGCAAGGAGTATGCCCATGCCTACAGATTCTTCCTGCCAAGTTCTTACAGCAGGCTTTTCATTTCATCGTAAACCCTACGCCATGGTGCAGCCTGAAGGTGTGAAGAACTACCTGTTAAGACTGCAAACAGACGGGCGTTGCCGTGCACGTATTGACGGGGACATGTCCCTGGTCGATGCGGGCGATCTGCTTCTTTTTGATCCTGACGAGCCTTATGAGCTGAGAATAGACAATGAAACCAATCCGATGGGAGAACGACTGGTGGAGAGTGGCGACTATCACATCTTCTTCAACGGTTCATGGGTGGATGAGTGGTGGAAGCGACACAAACGACCGACCCGGATCAAAGTCGAACTGACGGAAAGTCTCTTAGTACTGTTTCGACAGCTCGTATTGGAGCAACGCCGCATTTCCAATCCTTATCCGGAAATTTCAAGTTATTACATGCGGATTTTATGTCTCGAAGTGGATCGTCTGCTCGCGGAGCATCCAACAATAACCAACACCAACTATGTGGCTTATGAGATCAAGAACTACATTGAAGAAAACGCTTCCTCTTTGTTCAAGCTGGATGATGTGGCAACACATATTGGCATCAGTGTCTCACGGGGTGTTCATCTCTTCAAAGAAGCGTTTGGCAAAAGCATCATGCAATACACGCTTGACGTCCGGCTGAACATGGCCAGGGAGCGGATTATTTTCAGTCCAATGACCCTGGAGCAAGTGTCTGAGTCTTCCGGATTTAACAACTATACCTATTTCCATCGGGTATTCCGTTCCCGGTTCGGCATGTCACCGAAGGAATTCCGCGTTATTCACCGGGAACAGATGTAGTTATACCAATATACGTAATTGCAGCTTATTTGCGCGCGGCTATGGCCTCGGATACAACCATCGCCAGATCTTCATTGCCGAACATGGACAACACACCAAGTACCGTATCATCCGGGATCTCACCGGCTTCCTCCTTGGATACAATCAGCTTCTGCATCTGCTGCAATCGCTCGTTGCTCTGCTGATCCGGGTAGGCTTGCCGGTACATCTCTTCCGGGTCCAAATTATTATTGACACACCACTGGGCAAACACCAGGATCATCATCTCTTCTTCCTGTTTATAGGTTTCAATGACAGCTTCCTCGATCTGTTTAGCACGTTCCTTTTCATATTCATCCATGACGTGTATTCCTCCGTATGTGTATTCTGCAATTATTTGCGAATCAATTGTTCAGCCAGTTCATGACTGTCCATGACATGACTTGCACTGATCAGACAATCATCAGGTGAGTCGAGACATGCCAGGAAATTGTCAACTGCTCCGCTAAAACCTCTGCGTGCTAACACGGTATCCCAGCTCCCGAACGTTTCTTTGGTTTCCAGGCTCCCTTTTTCCATGTAGCTGATCATGTCCATGTTTACCACTTCAACAGATCGTCCACCACCGTGCAGTTCGATCTTCTCCAGATCTGCCCCAGCTTCACGCACCATATCGAATCGACCGTAGGCTGTTCTGCCCAACTTGGCCGTACCGGTTGCATGCAATAGTCTATCCAGATCATTCTTCCGAATCCATTGGTGAAGCAACTCCACATTATGATCCGAGTACCACAACATCAAATCCAGCATATGGATGAGATCATCATAGATGGTTTCTGCCGCAGGACGATCCTGAATGCCTGTACGATGTTTGGTCACTGTCAGGGAGTCGAAGCCTTCGCCACCCTGCATCCATTCTTTCGCCTTTTGGTACATCGGTGCGAATCTTCGATTGAAGCCTACTGCGAGCAACAGACCTTGTGCCTCGGCAAAAGCCGTCATCTCTTCCGACTCCCGAAGTGTATAGGATAACGGCTTGTCTACGTACACGGCCAATCCCTGTTCCAGACATTGCATGACAATGTCAAAGTGCGCTTCCGTTGCTGTATGTACAAACACCGCATCCAAGTCCCAGGACAACAGTTCTTTTAGGTCCGTTGTGCCCCGTTCTAATCGATACGTTTCCTGAACGGCCTGAACCGGCTCCGGAGACCGATTCATAATGCCTACAATCTCCACGTTCGGATGAGCTGTTAACAGCGGCAAATATACTTTACGCGCAATCCCCCCGAGGCCGATAATTGCAATTCGTTTACGTTGGTTTGTTTCCATGATGATCATTCCACCTTCAGTTCGGTTCTATATTTCCACGTCCTATAGTGTAACCCTTCAGACTGCAACTTGCCAGTGATTGCAGCAGACTTCACACGAATTGTTCAGACCATGGGCGAACGTGGTAAACTGATGAGGAACAGCAGTACAGATCGGGACACGACCAGACCTGCCTGATCTGAAAGGAGCGTTTGGGATTTTGCGAAAATGGTTATGGCTTCTGCTATATGTTTTACTTGCAGGAGTCACGTTTATTTACAGATATGAACTGCTGGCCTGGACCGATCTCCATCAGTCCATCCCGCTGTTACTCGCCATGGCAACATTGTTTGCTCTTGTGCCAGTAATTCCTTATAAGTTTGTTATTATCGCTTTTGGTTACAGTTACGGTACTCCCACAGCAGCCTGGATATGCTGGCTTGGCACAACACTTGCTGCCATACTCGTCTATGGCGGAGCAAGAACCATCTTCAGACATCAGGCGAGATCGTACCTCGAACGCATTAAGGGTCTGAACCGTTTTACCACATGGATGGAAGCACATCCGTTCATGGGTGTCATGTCGATGCGACTGTTGCCAGTCGTGCCTCAGATGGCCGTTAATATCTACGCAGGTATAACGTATACGCCATTCTGGGTCTTCATGGTCGCTACAGCTATTGGCAAAATGCCAGCGATTTTTGTTTTTGCCTATGCAGGGGCCCAGGCTGAAACATCAATCTGGCTGAGCCTGGCGATCCTTGCCGGATATCTGGTGTTCATGGCCATTGTATTGCTCTTGTTTCGCTTTCGGTCACGCAACAAAGCCTGAATTCAGAATTCATAAGCCATCAGTTCTAGCTTGTTTTCTTTGCAGCTTGGTTGGCTTGCCAATTCAGGATATAATAGAAGAACAAGCCCAATGCTTGTGGTAACAGGTTGAATAAAAATGGTAGATTGCTGGAGTTCGAACACCAGCGCTAAATCTTCATCAGAAATGGAGTGACTATAGCATGGAACAACATTCAAATGAGTTAGCAACTTTTGCAGGCGGATGCTTCTGGTGTATGGTATCCCCCTTTGAAGAACTGCCCGGTATTCACAAGATCGTATCGGGTTATACAGGAGGACATACCGAGAATCCAACATATGAAGAGGTCTGCTCGGAGACAACAGGACATGTAGAGGCTGTACAAATTACGTTCGATCCTGCTATCTTCCCATATAAGAAGCTGGTTGAACTGTTCTGGCAGCAGATTGACCCTACGGATACAGGCGGGCAATTCCATGACCGCGGGTCTTCCTATCAGACAGCCATCTTCTATCACAGTGAGGAGCAGCGCCAGATTGCGGAAGCTTCCAAAGCGGAGCTGGGACAAAGCGGGCGTTTTGACAAGCCAATCTTCACACCCATTCTGCCAGCCAAACCGTTCTATGAAGCGGAAGAACATCACCAGAATTATCACCGGAAGAATCCTGCCCACTACAAACGGTACAGCAAAGGTTCTGGACGCGTAGATTTCATTGAACGCAACTGGTCCGGCAACGTGGACAAAGACGGGCTGAAAGAACGTCTGACGCCGCTTCAATATGAAGTTACGCAAAACAGCGCCACCGAACCTGCATTCCATAACGAATTCTGGGATCACCATGGTGACGGTATCTATGTGGACATCGTATCCGGAGAGCCATTGTTCAGTTCTACTGACAAATACGATTCCGGTTGCGGCTGGCCGAGCTTCACACGTCCATTACGTGACCACAATGTAAAGGAAAAGACCGATCTCAGCCACTTCATGATTCGTACCGAAGTGAGAAGTCGTGAGGGCGATTCCCATCTGGGTCACCTGTTCAACGATGGTCCTGCTGAAGCAGGTGGAATGCGTTATTGCATCAACTCTGCGGCACTCTTTTTTGTACCCAAAGAAGACTTGCAAAAAGAAGGATACGGGGAGTACGCCGTCCTTTTCCAATAAGCGTCATTAAAAAAGAGCAGTGGGACGACGTTCCCGCTGCTCTTTTTATATACATCCTTATACATCATACTCGCTCATTACACGAGCGATCTGCTCCGTAATCCGGTTATACTGCTGATGGATGAAGAAGTGGTCACCCGGGTAGACACTTAGTGTACAACTCCCTTTCGTTACTTGGTTCCATGCATGCATGTGTTCCATGGGAATCACATCATCAGCCCCGGCAAGAACGGTTATATCTGTATTTAACGGTTCTCTGGTCTCTGCCCACTGGTAGCTCTCCACGATCTGCAGATCTGATCTGAGCAAAGGAACGAAGATCTCTGCTAATTCCTTATTCTCAAAAACTTCTCGTGACATGCCGCCAAGTTGAAGCATTTCCTGAACAAACTTATCGTGAGGCAATGCATGTAGTGCTATTTTATGTTTTGTTATATGCGGAGCCTTTCTCGCAGCCACAAAAAGATGCGCTGGATCTCTGCCCTGCTTATCCTTGATATAATGAGCCAGTTCATAAGCAATAAGACTTCCCATACTATACCCAAATAAAACAATTTTCTCTTCGAAGAGGTGGGATGGAATGGATAAATACGCATCCTCCACAGCCTGTTCCATGGATGTGTACAGGGGTTCATTCATTCTTCGGCCTCTCCCGGACAATTCAACCGGATGTAACTGAATATGAGAAGGAAGGTTATTACGCCAGCGGTAATACATCATGGATGAACCCCCGGCATAAGGAAAGCAGATGAGATGTATACAATTCATGAACTTCCTCCAATTTTCTAGTCTACGGCTTGATGTACGACTTCCGGATTCAATGTGTTCACAGGAGCATTCTGCTTACTGCCAAATTGAATTCTCATGCCTGGAAGAATGCTCAGTATCATCACGGTAACCGAGATGATATAGACGATAACTAAGGATGTGCTATTCATAATTACACCCGCCATGGAAGAGCCGAGGAGCATGGCCCCCATAAATAATGGGGTGATGGTACCATTAACCCTCCCAATCAAGCGCTCATCAATCTGGGTAACCAAGTATGTGGAGATAATGACGTTGATAAAAGCGAGACTAATGGAACTCAGGAAACTTATTACAAGAGTCAGCCAGAACCAACTGGATAATACCTCGCCCATGGTGGTTACAGCCAGACACATCACACCTACCATAAGTGTCAGTGTTTGATTCATCTTGCCACTGAAAGCAGCAGCAATTCCTCCACCGATTAACAGGCCTAATCCAGATACACCAGACAAAAACTGTAACGACGTCTGTTCAAGTCCCAAACGTTCAGTGATCAGAAATATTTCTAGTGGGCTGATGAGACCTGAGGAGAGTCCTACACAAATGAATACCAGACTGAGCATTTTTAATGAACGGGATTGCCCGACATATTGCCAGCCCTCCTTGATATCCGCCAGTAATGAAGTTTCCGTTTCCTGCTGGGCTGAATCCTTCGGCAGAAACGTAAGAAGAATGGCAGAAGTTACAAACAAAATAAGTAACGCATACATCGAAGTTTGAATTCCCATAAAGGTATAAATAAAAGTTCCGACGATAGGGCCAAGAATCAGGAAAAGTGATTGACCACTCTGTGTAATGGCAATTGCAGATTGCACATGCTCTTCCTCTACATTGCGTTTTACAATTTTAACCGATGATGGCTGTGAAAACTGACTAACGATCGAGGACACAAATGTGGCGACATATAAAATCTGCCAATAACCGGAAGATAAAACGGCAATGATCATCACAATGGATAATGCACTAAGGATGTCACCCAATATCATGGTACGTTTGGGATTCCAGCGATCAGCAAGTGCACCGCCAATGATGGAGAAAACGAAAATCGGCGCATATTCAAGTACAGTAATTAGTGAGACCGCAATCGGATTGCCCTGGGTCTGGTCCATTACATAATAGAGGATCGCCATATTCCGTATCCATATAGCCAGATTCTGCAGTAGATCAGACCCTGTGACGATAAGAAAAGCTTTGTTCCTGAACAATGTGCTCATTCTCCATCTCCCTTTAAACCGACTGTCCGGTTTATTAATTTTCAAAAGAAAAACTGATATAACATCAGCTTTTCATGGTTGAAGTTGTTGGATGCCCACTAACAGACTGGCAATCCCTTTTTTGTAGAGACGTCTGATATCAATCAGGTCCTTCTCATAATAAAGGGTGCTTAATCCGTTAAAAAGACCGTTAATAATGTGCATTAGATCCTGTGGATCTTCCGGTTTCAATTCGCCATCCTCAATACCTTTCGAAATGATCCGCTCATAAGTCATATAAGGAATACGGATCAGGGACAGCATCTCATCCAGCATCTCTTGACTGACCACCTGACCTGAGACAAACTCGTTAATCGAATGATTGAGCGGATTCGCCAAATCGTCAACATAATGATCGGCAAGACCATATAGTTTATCTACGGACGTCTCATACTGATGTTCCTTTTCCAGCCATGAATCCATCCACTCTTCGTTATTGAGTTTGATGAGGTACATGAATAGTTCTTCCTTACTTTTGAAATGGTAATATATACTGCCTTTACTTCGATTGTTAATTGTACATATGTCCTCCATGGAGGTTGCACTATATCCCTTTTGAGCAAATAACTCTTTGGTATTGCGAGCAATATCTTTCTTGATCTGAGCAACATCTTTTCTCCGTTTGACTTCGATTGAAGACCCCTCCATAAAAAGACTGACCATTCAGTCTAATAGTATCACACCCAAATTTTTCCGTCAATGCACTTTATGTATGTACCCTCTTACATATCTCATATTTTCCTGAGATTTGCAAGAGGGTACATTAGGAAAAAATAAATTATTTATTGATTAGTTATTGTTATCTTCATCTTCTTCTTTGAAAGCGTCACTTAATTCCTGTCTAATCGTCTCAGGCAGCTTCTCTGTTTCTTCCACCAATTCATTGATCTCTTCGGGTACCTCTTCGTCCCTTACAACTCCGAATTTGAAAAATTTGCTCATCTTTTTCTCCTCCTATGAATGGTTTATATTAGTGTATCACAGAATCTTTCCAATGGTTTATCTGATTCAGTTGATCAATAAGAATATGTGGCTTCTCCACAATATGTTCGAATAATCTCAGATACTGATTGGTGAACTGCTCCATTTCCTCCCGGCTGAAACTTGCCACGCGATAGTCAAAATGGATACTGAAATGTTCTCCGGTTTTCTGAGCGGTAACATAGATCTCATACTCACTGAACTTCCATTCATACTTGAATGGCGCGATCTGAATTTCAGAAGTTTCTACAGAGCGATCAACAAAATTATTCAGGTTAAACATGGTATCAAACAGCAATTGTCCACCAGGCGCAGAAGAGAAACCTGCATCTTCAAGCATTCTTTCAAATGGATAATTCTGATGATCAAATGCCTGTATTTGGTTAGCCTGGAGCTTAAGAAGATATTCGTAATACGTATCGCCTGTTGATATTATATTTCTCAAAGGAATTGAATTAATAAATAAACCAACCGTGTCCTGCAATTCAGGCCTGCTTCTGCCAAATGCATACGTTCCAACAATCATGTCCGTTCTCTCCGTCTTCTGATGCAACGCAAGCAGATATACCGAATATAAAATAGCATAATCCGTTAAACTTGAATCATGGAGTTTTTCTCTAAGTTGTACGAGATGGCCGGCAGGTAGCTTTACAACGATCTGATCCCCCTCATAAGAAGTGATGTCCTCTTCACTTACACGCTCGTCTCTTACCGTAAACGGGTGGTAGCCCTGAAGTGTTTCCTTCCAAAAGATTTGGGATTCGGCATACCCTCCCCGATCAAGCCTGTCTTTTTGCCAAACAGCATAATCTTTATAATGTAACTGAACAAGCGGAAGTGTTAACCCCTGATAGAGCTGAACCAATTCGTTCATCAAAATACCCACGGATGTGCCATCCGATATGGCGTGATGCATATCCATCAGAAGCACATGATCCTCTTCTCCCATATGGAGGAGCTTCGCACGAAGAAGTGGTGGTAGCTTTGTATTAAACGGTTGAATGAATGATTCCATAATACGTATTCTGTCCGACTCCGATTCCACCTTCTTCTGAATCAGATCAAAATGAGCCTGCTGGTGAATACACTGAACAACTTGTCCTTCTTCTTTGTGTAATGAGGTACGCAGGGCTTCATGGCGTTCTATTAGAGCCCTAAAACTGTTCTCCAGCCTCTCCGCCTGAAGTCTTCCCTTGATACGAAATGCCATTGGCATATTCCAATGATTATTGCCCACGCTTGCTTCGTAACCGTAAGCTTGATAAGGCGTTGCAGGATAGACGCGCTGTTCAGGTGCGGGCTGAATACGCTCATATTCATCCTGATAAAGGTTTGCTCCTTGCTGCTGGATGTAAGCGGCCAACAACTTAACTGTCGGATACTTAAATACATCCTGCAGATCTATCCGGATATGAAGCTGCTCTTGTATAAGCGTATTTAACATCATGGCTTTCAGTGAATGTCCACCGTGTTCAAAGAAATGATCCTCTGTACCTGCGCGATCGATGCCCAGTACCTCTGCCCAAATTAATGCCAAATCCTGTTCAAGTGTATTTTTGGGGGCACAATAACCATTCGTCAGTTGATTGTCTGGCTCCGGCAAGCTTTTCCGATCTATTTTTCCATTGGAGTTGCGCGGCAGATTATTCAGAAATTCAAATCTAGACGGGATCATATACTGTGGAAGCATTGAACTTAGCTCTTGCCTGATATGAGCCAGTTGTTCCTGTCCAGCCTGTTCCTCCCCTTGCAGTACAACGTAGGCCACAAGGTAGGAATGACCTTGTTTGTCCCGTTTGGGAACAACTACAGCCTCTCTTACTTCAGGTAGTGTTATCAAGCGATCCTCGATTTCCGGAAGTTCAATGCGATTGCCACGAATTTTGACTTGTTGATCCAGACGATCCAGATATTCCAGATTTCCATCAGGCAACCATCTGACCAAATCACCAGTACGATAAATAATCTCTCCAGGTGTTATAACACTTTCAATAAATCGTTCTGATGTCTGCGCAGGCTGATTGAGATATCCCAATGCCAGGCCATCTCCACCAACATAGAGTTCCCCCGGAACACCAATCGGCTGTCGTTGTCCCCAACGGTTAAGCACGTAAACTTTGGTATTATGAACCGGACGCCCTATAGGTACATTCCGTCTATCTTTTAGTGTTTCATCCACAGTGTAGGTTGCAGCAAAGACGGTCGTTTCTGTAGGTCCGTATCCGTTAGCCAACCGGTGTGGACCCAGATAATCCAGAGCCTTTAGAACATGACTTCGGGAGGCTGCTTCGCCGCCAAAAAACAGTTTGCGAACATGTTTCAGACAAGTCACATCATAATCCACAAGGGTATTGAACAGTGAAGCTGTCATAAAAGCAGAGGAAATCCGTTCTTCTTTCAGCGTTCTGGCAAGTTCACCTGTGTGTACACCGTCCTCTCTGGGAATCAGCACCAGGACAGCTCCATTAAGCAATGCACCGAATATTTCATAGGTAGATCCATCGAATGCATAATTAGACAACTGTAATACCCGCTCTTCTGGCCCCATATCCATGAAACCATTATTAATACTTGTTCTCATGATATTCCGATGCGTAGTCACGACTCCTTTGGGTGCACCAGTCGACCCGGATGTATACATGACATAGGCAGGTGAATCAGACGTCCATGACTGGACCTGATCAGACACAATCTCTTTCTTGAGCCCCTCACTCCACAAGCGTTCATCAAGCATTATCGTTGGACCCTGAAAATCAGGTACGCCCAGATTAGCTTCGGCTAACAAAAGTTGGGCTTGGCTATCTCTCAACATGTAGGCTAACCGATCTTCCGGAAATGTTGGATCAAGCGGTACATATGCAGATCCCACCTTCAAAATCCCCAAAATGGAGACGATCATGCCTATGGATCGATTAGCTAATAATCCTACCACATCACCCGGGGTGATTCCCTTCAGTCTGAGCATCTCTGCAAGCTGATTGGCCCTTATCTCCAACTCGCCATAGGTTATCACCTCTGAACCCATGACAACGGATGGACGATCCCCATATCGCAGCACTTGCTTGTCAAACCTTTGAGATATCGTTTCTTCCCTTGGGTAGTCTACAATCTCTCCTTCTAGACTTGCCAGATGAAGCCTTTCCTCCGGAGTACACATCTCAATCTTCATGATTTGCTCATAAGGACGAATCACCATCTGCTGCAAGATATGTTCATAATGATGCATCATGCGCTCAATCGTGTCTGAAGAGAACAGATTTTCATTATATTCAACCGTCAGGCTTATGCCTCCGGCGTGCTCAACACTTCCCCATGTCATATCGAACTTCGGCTCACTGGAGCCAGAAGGTACCTGACGGACGGAGAACGAACTCGCTTCAGGTGATGAGTGCTCCATGTTCTGCAATACAAACATCGTATCAAATAGGGGATGTCGGTTCAGTTCTCTTGGCAATGCCAACTGTTCAATCAGCTCCTCAAGAGCATACATCCCGTGTTCGTAGCCCTGCATCAATTGGGCGTGAATTTGTTGAATATATTTCTGTACTTCCATCTCTCCTGCTGGCCTCAACCTCAATGCCAACGTATTCACGAACATGCCAACTACAGATGCAGTATCCGCATGTTCCCGACCGGCTGTAGGTACACCGATAACGATATCCTCTTGTCCGGCATATTTGGACAACAGGACGGAATAGCCCGCCAACATTACCGTATACAACGTTGTTTTGTACTCTTCTGCCTGAATCCGGAGCTGCTCGGTCAGCTCTTCATTAAGCTGTATCTCTACTCGTGCCCCAGTAGCTCTATGGGTTCTGCCATAGGAATCATCATAAGGTAGATTCAACACCGAAAGTTCACCTTGGAATTGATTCAACCAGTATTCCCCACTACTTTGATAGCTTCCCGCCTTCTTATGTTCCTGTTCCCAAACAGCATACTCCTTGTACTGAACAGGAAGCGGCTCAAATTTTTGTTGTTCATACAACTGAAACAGTTCACTGAAGATAATACTGGTCGATGTGCCGTCAGAAACAATATGGTGAGTATCCACAACCAGAATATGCCTATCTAATGAAGTACTTAACAAGCCTGCACGGATAAGCGACTTGTGTGCTTTCAGATTGAAGGGACGAACGAACGAATGAACGTACGTCTCTATATCAACTGTTTCCTTCCCTTCAGCAAATGTACGCTCCATCCTCCACTCCAGATCTGTTGCAGGCCATATATGCTGTCTGAGATCACCCTGAACAAGTTCAAAAGACGTACGCAACGCTTCATGTCTATGGATCAGGGCGATAAAAGCTTCCTCGAGTCGCTCAGCAAAGAGTTGACCTTCAATTTCAAAAATCATTGGCATATTGTAACTGGTGCTCTGCTGATCCATATTCTGAATGAAAAATAATCTTTTCTGCGCTGATGATGCAGGATAGGTATCTTGAACCGCCACAGGTTGCAACGATGCATAACGATGAGTCCCTCTGGTTTTCTGAATAAATTTGGACTGATCCAATACGGAAGTGTAGGTAAACACATCTTGTACCGTCAACTTTACATCAAAAGCTTTATGAATCTGGGCAATCAGGGACATAGCCTTGAGAGAATGTCCTCCAAGTTCAAAGAAATGGTCGTGAATGCCTACTTTTGGTAATCCCAGAACACTACTCCAGATATCTACCAATTCAGCTTCGAGCGGACCGGTTGGTGCAACATAACGCTCGGATACAAGAGATTGTGGCTTCGGAAGCATTCTCTTATCCACTTTGCCATTACTGGTGAGTGGAAAAGAGTCAAGCAAGGCATAGGTTGAAGGGACCATATAATCTGGAAGAACGTGAAGCAACTGTTCCCGA
The DNA here is from genome assembly GCF_051967555.1 of Paenibacillus sp. SAF-068. Taxonomy (NCBI): domain Bacteria; kingdom Bacillati; phylum Bacillota; class Bacilli; order Caryophanales; family Paenibacillaceae; genus Paenibacillus; species Paenibacillus sp. SAF-068. Next base: position 806,073 of record NZ_JBQCJX010000002.1, on the reverse strand, counting down.
ATAATTACCGCCAGCCTAGGCTCGGATGTTGAATGAGGAACGATATATGCCGAGAGAAAGGAGTGCCCTTGTTCATCCCGTCCAGATGTTACCATCGCCTCTTTAATTTCCGGCAAAACCAGAAGTCTGCCTTCGACCTCTGTCAGCTCTACTCGATTGCCACGAATTTTGACCTGCTGATCCAAACGGTCCAGGAATTCCAAGTTTCCATCAGGCAGCCACTTCACCAAATCTCCTGTACGATAGAGTCTTGTTCCTGCTTTCAGCGGATTCTCGCCAAACCGCTCTGCCGTCAACACTGGTTGATTCAGATAACCCTGTGCCAATCCTTCTCCCCCGATATAAAGTTCTCCGGGTACCCCAACCGGCTGTCTTTTTCCCCACCGATTAAGCACATAGACCTGTGTATTGTGAACTGGACAGCCTATTGGCACATTGCTTCTGTCCCGCATACTCTCGTCCACAGAAAATGTTGTTGCAAAAACAGTCGTCTCCGTTGGACCGTAACAATTAATAATGCGATGGGGACCAAGATAATCCAATGCTTTCAGGACATGTTTTCTGGAGCCTGGCTCCCCGCCGAAAAATAGTCTTCTCATATGCTTTAGACAACTCATGTCGTAGTCTACGAGTGTATTAAACAATGCTGTCGTCATAAAGACAGTTGTAATTCGCTGTTCGTCCAATGTACGGGCAAGTTCTGTAATATGCAGCATATCCTCTCTGGGAATCAAGATTAGTGCTGAACCATTCAACAAGGCTCCGAAAATGTCATAAGTCGATCCGTCAAAAGCATAATTGGACAATTGCAGAACCCGATCCGTCGGCATCATGTCAATAAACCCGTTTTGGATACTGTTCTTCATAATGTTGCGATGGGTCGTTACGACTCCTTTTGGCTTCCCGGTTGAACCCGATGTATACATCACATAAGCTGCATGATCCGGCGGGGGTTCTTGATCTCCCCAGCTCTCTCCATAAAGAGTTGCACTCCAGCACTGTTCATTTAACACCATCGTTTTCCCTGAGAATCCCGAAACAGTCCGACCTTGCTCAGCAATCAGCAATTCTGCCTGGCTATCTTCAAGCATAAAGACGAGGCGCTCTTGTGGAAAGCCCGGATCAAGTGGAACGTACGTGGCTCCGGATTGTAGAATGCCGAGAATGGACACGATCATCCCCATGGAGCGATCCGTTAACAATCCGACCCTGTCTCCCGGACGAACCCCTTCGTGTTTTAACCTTTCAGCCATTCGTTTAACATTCTTACCCAGCTCGCTATATGTCATGTTCATGGAGCCCATGATCAACGCAGGACGATCTGCGTGCTGTCTCACTTGTTTTTCAAACCGCACGGGGATTGTTTCTTCTCTTGGATATTCGACAACTTGTCCTTCATTCTGCTCAAAGTAAAGGGTTTCTTCCAATGTACACAATTCAATGTCGTTGAGATTCCGATGGGTATCGTTAACCATCTGTTCAAGAATGTGCGCATAATGCGAAGACACTTGTTGGATCCTGGCATGGGAAAATAAGTCGGTATTGTATTCAATCGTCATGGAGATGTCTTCTTTCAACTCATGTCCAGCCCAAGTCATCTCAAACTTGGATCGTCCTGCTCTTATCTCCATCTGATCAATATTAAGCTGATCCGCTCTTAGCTGAGCCATGTTCATGTTCTGTAGTACAAATACCGTATCAAACAGGGGATGTCGACTCGGTTCCCTGACCATTTGCAGATGATCCAGCAGCTCTTCAAGTGGGTACAGCGCATGATTGGAGCAATCCAGTACACGTTGCTTCAATGAAGCCAAGTACCCTGCAACCGTAAGTTCCGGCTTGATTTCGCTGCGCAAAGGTAACGTTTTAACAAACATCCCCACCATGGAAGCCGTTTCGACATGATCTCTGCCTGCGATCGGTGTACCCACAATGATATCTTCCTGTCCGCTATATTTGGATAGCAGAATGTAATATGCGGCTAACAGCAGTACATACAAGGTTGTGTCCTGATTCGCCGCGAGCTCGGTCAGGCGCTTGGCAAGAACGTCACCCAGAAGGAATGTATGTTGCGCTCCTTCATAGCGCTGTACTCGTGGACGCACATTTTCCAGAGGGAAGTCCAATATCGGCAGATCACCCTCATACAGTCGATGCCAATAATCACGAGCAGCACTGTAGGCTTCCGTTGATTGCTGTAGCTGCTCATAGGCAGCGTAATCTTTATACTGTTTCTGCGGAAGCGGTAGCTCTTCATCTTCATATATTCTGAATAACTCATCGTACATAATCGCTGTTGATATCCCATCCGAAACGATATGGTGAACATCCAGCAATAAAAGATGCTGTGTATCCGATTGCTTGCGGACATACGCTCTGAACAAGCATCGAGCTGACAAATCAAAAGGAATAATACATGATGCAATCCATGACGCCTCGTCATGATCTATAGACCCGTACTGCAATGTGCCATTATTTACTTCTGTCATATCAAGTTTCCAGTCCAGTTCACCCAGCGCGTGTACCTGTTGTCTAACCTGATCATCTTCCAACAGAAAAGAGGTTCGTAAGGACTCATGGCGATCAATCAACTGAAGCAGAGCGTTTTCAAGTCGTTCCATATTCAGATGACCTTCGATTCGTAGTACCATCGGCATATTATAACTGGTACCCATATGTTCATTTTGCTGAATGATATACAATCTTTTCTGAGCAGAAGTCACATCATAACTTGTATCCTGATTCACAATAGGCAAGGGGACATACCCCTGAAGCTTGTCGTTCCCCTGGATAAGCATTGCCTGCTCCCGAATGGTAGGATGGCTGAAGATATCTTGAAGGCTTAGCTTTACATCAAACATCTGATGTATTTTGGCTACCATGGTCATCGCTTTAAGCGAGTGTCCTCCAAGATCGAGAAATGATTCCAGCATGCCTGGATAATCCTTCCCGAGAACTTCGGACCAGATATGCCGCAACTGCTCTTCATACGTATTTTCAGGCTGTATGACCTCCACCGTATTCCAGTTTGCCGAAGGCTTGGGAAGAGCAGCATGATCCACTTTTCCATTGGATGTCATCGGTATGGTGTCCATAATGAGAATAAATGCAGGAATCATGTATTCCGGAAGTGACTGCCTCAATTCACTCTTCCATTTCGAAACCAGATCGGAGCTGTCCATCTTCTTCATCACAAGATCTTCGGGTACGACATATGCACACAGAAGGGAACCTTCGCCACGCTCCTCTTTACGTGCAACTAACACTGCTTCATTTACGGAGGGGATTTCTTTCAATCTGGTTTCAATCTCGCCGAGTTCTATCCGATTTCCCCGAATTTTGATCTGGTTGTCCATTCTTTCCAAGTATTCCAGTTGACCATCCTCTCTCCAAACTACCAAATCTCCTGTCCGATATATCGTTTCTCCAGGGACGAATGGATCTGGAACAAAGCGTTCTTCCGTTAAATCAGGCTGGTTCAAGTATCCTTTCGCTACACCTTCCCCACCGATGTACAGTTCACCAGGAATCCCTATAGGCTGCAATTGACTCCACCGATTAAGTACATATAATCGTGTATTGTGTATCGGACGTCCGATGGGAACCCGAGTATGTGGATGCAAGCTGTTCTCAACCGAATACGTCGCTGCAAAAACAGTCGTTTCTGTCGGTCCGTACGCATTCACAACACGATGCTCGCCCAAGTAATCCAGTGCTTTCAGTACATGCTTAATCGATGCGTTCTCTCCACCAAAGAACAGTTTCCTCACATGCTTGAAGCACGTAACATCATAGTCGACCATGGTATTAAATAACGTCGTCGTCATAAAAGCAGATGTGATTCGTTCTTCATCCATCGTTCTCGCTAGCTCGGCAGCATCGAGTAATGTATGTTTGGCTATCAATAGGAGTGTTGAACCATTTAATAGTGCCCCAAAAATCTCATAGGTTGAACCATCGAATGCATAATTGGATACTTGGAGTACCCGATCGGCAGCGGACAGTTCACTGTAGCCATTGTGAATAGCCGTCTTCATAATATTTCGATGACTGGTCATCACTCCTTTGGGCTTACCTGTCGAGCCTGAAGTATACATCACATATGCTGTTGCTTCCGATGGGACCGCTGGCAATTTCCATTTGCTGAGTTGTTCCCTCGTCCTAGCTGCCTCTTGAAGCATTTCTTCAAGTATCAGATGCTGTGCACTGCTCCCGGTCACAGTCAACTCATTGGCTGTGATCAGCCAATTGGCATTGCTGTCTTCCACAATGAAGCGCTTGCGTTCTTCAGGAAAAGAAGGGTCAATAGGGACATACATTGCACCTGTCTTGAGAATCCCGAAAATGGCTATAATCATTCCCATACAACGGTCTGTCAATAGACCCACAACATCTCCTTGCTTCATTCCTTTTTCCATCAGTATCCGTGCATATTGGTCTGTTACTTCGTTAAATTCCCTGTACGTTAGACTCTGATCTTCATCAATGACCGCAATCTGATCAGGAGTTCGGGCAGCCTGCTCATCAATCGCTGACGAAATGCTGGATTGACGCGGATATTCTGCCTGGGTTTCATTGCAGGCAAGCATAGCGGATTGCTCATCGTTCGTTAATAAATGGATTTCCTCTAGCCTCATGTAAGAGGCATTCCCCATCTGCACAAGGATATTTTTGTAGTGATCAATCATTTTCAGAATGGTAGATTTTTTGTAGATGGAGGAAGCATACTCCACTGTCCAGTTCAAGCCAAGGCGATCCTCCTGGCATCCCCATGTCATATCGAATTTGGCATGATTCCAGTCCCACTCCGCTGCAGTAAAGGTAGTTCCCGTCAGTTGGATTGGTGGAATATCCATATTTTGCAGTACAAAAAGGGTATCAAACAACGGATGTCGACTAAGATCCCTGGATAGTTGAAGATGCTCAAGGAGGTCCTCGAGAGGGAACTCTCCATGCTCTTGCGCCTCAACAAAATTGGACTTCACCCGTCTTATGAATTCATCCAATGAGAGTTCACCTGGCAACTGATTACGCAGGGCCAGCGTATTGACGAACATGCCAACCATAGGCTGAACATCTTCATGATACCTCCCTGCAATAGGTGATCCGACCACAATATCCTCTTCTCCGGTATACTTGGATAACATGATATTATAGGCAGCCAGCAAGACCACATATAATGTGGTTTTGTGCTTAGCAGCAAGGCTTTTCAACCGATTTGTGAGCTCCGTTTCGAGTTGAAATGAAATCGAACACCCTTCATAAGACCGAACGGAAGGTCTGATATAGTCAGGTACAATCTCCGTGCTCGGAAGTTCACCTTCGAATTGGCCACACCAGTATTTCCGATTTTCCTCATATCTCTGACTCGTTCGCTCATTTTGTTCATATACGGAGTAGTCTTTATAGTGTAGGTTTACAGGTGACAGCTCTTCTCCCTCGTATAATTGGGTCAGTTCCTTATAGATAATTCCAGTGGATACACCGTCAGACACGATGTGATGAGTATCAATGAACAAGAGACTATGATTGGATGTAACTTCAGCAAGAGCTGCACGGATCAGCGGACCGGTTGAAAGATCAAATGGCTGTACAAATTTCTCAAGATATGAGGCAATCGTCGTTTTTTGCCCATTCAGACCATCAGTGCCGAAATACGTTCCCGGTTGTTGCGCTTGCATCTCATAGTTGATTAAACCCCAGCTTAGTTCCGCGGGTTCCAGAATATGTTGCCGCAATTGTTCACCGGACCAGATGAAACGCGTTCTTAGAACTTCGTGCCGTTGGATAAGATGTATGAAGGCCTTCTCCAGTTTATCGCGGTTAAGCTTACCTTCAATCTCCAGTACCATCGGCATATTGTAGCTGGTCTCCAGTGGAGCCAGCTGTTGTGCAATGTAGACTCTTTTTTGCGATGAGGACACTGGGTACGATTCTTGTACTTCCACGGCAGGAATAGCCTTATATACACTTTTGCGAGAATTTTCTATGCATACGGACATTTCCCGCAGTATTGCTGCACGGAATACTTCATGCAAAGAAAGTTTTACGTCCATCTCTTTATGTATTTTGGCTACCAGCATCATGGCTTTTAACGAATGGCCCCCAAGCTCAAAGAAATGATCCCCGGCACCTGGTTTGACGCCCAATACATCTTCCCAGATCTGAGCCAGTTTCTGTTCTGTAACTCCAGACAGTGGCAGATTTTTGTTTTGATCCATCACCTTAGGAAGCGGAAGGTTTTTGCGATCGATTTTGCCGTTGGAATTGAGCGGAAATACCCTAAGAATCTGGAATGTAGCAGGAATCATATATTCAGGCAAGCGGGCTTTCAATGCCAACTTCCATTCCTGAATCTGCTGATTTTGCTCTGCCTGACCCTCTTCATATTGAATAGGGATGATATATGCACTTAAGTTAGAACTCCCCTGGGCATCCCGCCATGTCGTAACAAGAACATCTTCCACGCCGGAAAGAGCTCTCATCTTCTCCTGCACCTCTCCCAGCTCAATGCGGTGACCCCTGATTTTGATCTGATGATCCTTGCGGTCTATATATTCCAAATTCCCATCAGGCAGACGTTTAACCAAATCTCCGGTTTTATACATTTTCTCACCGGGAGCATGCGGGTTATCGACAAAACGTTCTCGCATCAGCTCTGGAGCATTCAGGTAACTGGCCAACCCTTCACCGCCAATGTATAACTCTCCCGTCACACCGACAGGCATTGGATTACGTTTGGAGTTCATGACATAAGCAGTGGTGTTATGAATCGGTTTGCCTATGGGTGCCACATCAGGCTGTGTTATCGGATAATAGGTTGCATACACTGTCGTTTCTGTTGGCCCATACATATGCAATAACCGTTCTGGTCCCAAAACAGCTAATGCCTTGTTCAGATGCCGGATTGAAGCTTTCTCTCCCCCAAACAAAAGATGTCTCACCTTACTAAAACAACTCGGGTCCCAATCCACCATCGTGTTGAATAGCGCAGTGGTCATGAAAGCCACCGAAATCTCTTCCTCGGCGAACAGATCAGCAAGCGCAGCTACACTCTGCATCTTTTCTTCAGTAGCCAGTACAAGCGTTGAGCCATTTAACAATGCCCCGTATATGTCGAAGGTAGCTCCATCAAAAGCATAATTCGAAATTTGCAGAATCCGATCGTTGGAGTTCAGTTCCACATAGCCATTATTTCGCACGCTCTTGATTATATTTTGGTGTGTCGCAACCACACCCTTAGGTGTTCCAGTTGAACCTGAAGTATAGATAATGTACGCTGCATCCCTTGGACTCGAAAGGAAATCAATCTCTTGGTACTTGTTCATGTTGAATGAACGTTCATGCGTCATCACCATGTCCAAGGTTAAGATATCTCCCTCATAATGAGGCAATTCCAATTCAGTGAACCGAAGGAGAAATCGTGCACCACTATCGTGAAGCATATGGGTCAATCTTTCGGCCGGAAATGTGGGGTCAAGCGGAATATAGGCGGCACCAGCCCGAATAATAGCCAACATGCCTGCAATCATCTCCATGGATTTCCCCGCAACCAGACCTACTCTGTCTCCTGGCTGTATACCATGCCATTGTATGGCTTTGGCCCAATCTTCAACCAGAGCATGGAGTTCTGCATAGGTCCATGTCTGGTGTGCTAATTGAATCGCTGGATGATCAGGATTTAACTCGACCTGTCGAGTAAATAATTCTGAAATGGACTGATCCCTCGGATAGTCTGCCGTGGTCTCGTTCCCTTTCACCAGCATGCTGTTTTCTTCCGGGGTCAGGATCCGAATATCTGCAACACTTATTTCCGGTTCTTGCGCAATCAATAGACAGGCTTGCTTCAGGTGAACAAACAATCGCCTAATAAAAGAATCCGAATATACCTGCTCGTTATAATTGATCTTGACCCGGATCTCTTCACCTGGGCCTATGGAAATGTTCAGATCATAATTGGTATGTTCATATGCTTCAATGGAGGTAATATCAAATCCAAGTTCGAACTGTTTGGTATCAAACATGCTGGTACTGGACGGGTAGTTTTCATACACCATGATATGGTTAAAAAGCTGACCATTCTGACCTGCTTCCGCTTGCACTTCAGCGAGAGACAGATAGCTAAACTCCTCAGAAAGAATGGCATTTTGATGAGTCTCTTTCAGTAATTGGGCAAACGATTGTTTCTCATCCGACGTTATTCGTACGGGCACAGCATTAATGAACAAACCTACAATTTTCTCCACATTCGGTATGGCAGCCGACCTTCCAGATACTACAGTTCCAAAAACCACATCGTCAGAATTGCTATAGTATTGAAGCACGACTCCCCACAACGTCTGAAAAAGACTGCTCATCGTGACCTGATATTTACGGCTTACATCCATTAACTGCTCAGTCAGTACCTTGCCCATACTAAACGTAATCTCCTGAATCGACGGTTGTTCCGCTGAATCCGAAGTTATTTCCACAGGGAAGTCCGCTCCGTTCTCATAACCAGAGAGATAATTCTTCCAATAGGTTCTGGCTTCGATCTCCTGCTGTTCACCCAACCATTTAATATATCTTTTATAGGGAATGACACGATCAAGTTGTGCAGGTGTTCCGTGAGTCTCCTGCTTGTAGAGGGAGAACCACTCCTGGAAAATGATGCCCAGGCACCATCCATCAATTAGAATATGATGATTGCTCCAGATTAGCGTATATGCCGCCGGGCCAGTTTGGATCATTTGCAGGCGTAACAGCAGATCTTTGGACAAGTCAAAAGACCGCTGGCGATCTTCTTCCGCTATCTGCCGAATGCTCTTCCTTTGCTCGCTAGGATCAGACTCAGTCATTTGAGTGTATTCCAATTTAACTTTTCTGTTTCGTAACACGATTTGTCTTGGCTTGTTGATTTTGTCGTGAATAAAGATTGTCCGAAGCGTATCGTATCTCTCGATAACTTTGTTCATGGAGCGTTCCAATGCTTTAACATCAACGAACCCTTCAATCGTAAAGATCATTTGCTCGAAATATACGTCTCCCTGGTCGTAAAGCGAATGAAAAAGCAATGCTTCTTGCATTGGAGATAATGGATAAATATCAGCAATTTCCGGTTTGTTCATCATCCCTTATATCCTCCCCTTAAATCTATAGATAGCCGAAGGAGCCCCGGAGATCCCCTGTTCATTCTCAGGAATCTCCGGAATGCTCACAACTTGTCAATGATATCCGAGATATCATCAAGTTCGTCCAACGTGAGGTCTGCATCGCTAAAGTCGCTGGGTGTAAATTCCTCAGCTTCACGAGTCAGGCAATGTACAATCAATCTCTCCAGATTCGAGCCGTAGCGGGCTACTTGCTCCATAGCTTCTCTCTCATCCATTCTTAAGGGATCATAACGAAGGATCAGTTGGAATTTCCCCTGATCGACAACACAGTTCCACTCTTCGAAATGCGACATTCTGTTAAGTGGACTGATTAATTCTCCCATAGGCATGGGTGACACGGCGATCGACTCGCCTTGTGTATCTCCTCCAAACTGTCCAAGATAATTAAAGACAATATCGGGAGTACACGGCCCACCCTCAAAAGTGAACCCGGTAGTCAAATATTTCAGGATTGAATACCCGGTCCCCTTGCCGGGAATGCCACGGAGCATTTCTTTCGTATGACGCAGCGCTTCACCAAGTTCTTCATGAGTTGTACGGAGAAGCACAGGATAGATCGTGGTAAACCAGCCTACGGTCCTTGTGGTATCCACATGGTCCAGTATTCCTTCTCTTCCATGTCCTTCAAGATCGATAACAATGTCTTTTGCATACGTCATGGAGAGAGCCGTCAACAGAATATCCATGACTTCGGTATGATACGCACGATGAACTTCAGTCAATAGCTGGCGCGTTCTGTATGGTTCCAGTTCCATAGTCACTGTTTTGCTTTGTTTGAGCAAACCAGGTTTATCATGATGATCACGAAGTTGTAGTGCTTTCTGATTTAACTTGTTCCAGTAGGCTTGTTGACGCTTCATCTCTTCCGCTGTGGCTACGTTCTGAAGTTCACGACTCCAGAAAGCATAGGAATCCGTCTTCTCAGGCAACTTCACCGTCTTGTCACCCAGGAGAATAGCCTGATACATGCAATGGAAATCTTCCAGCAGAATTCGCCACGATACACCGTCAATAATAAGGTGATGCATTGCAATAAGCAGATGGTCACCTTCAGGTGTTCTGAACACACCAAGCTGAATTAAGTCATGTCCCAGGTTCACCCTGGATTGAATCGCTGTGGCAAGACGTTCAAGGTGGGCATCGTCTCCGTCAGCTTCCACTTCATATATTTCCACAGGGAAATCCTTATCCTTGTCTATTGATGAAACGCGCTGTACCACACCATCGGGTTGCATATCGAATCGGATACGGAGTGCATCGTGGTGTCCATAAAGTTTATGGAACACCTCTTTTACCGTGTCCGTATCCCACCCTTCTGGGTTGTATAGCATCATGGATTGATTCCAATGATTCATGTCGCTGTACCCTTGTGCAAAGAACCATTGTTGAATTGGCGTAAGAGGGATCTCTCCTTCAATGATGTCCAGTTGTTCTTTCCTCATTTCCATAGGTTCCAGGAACTCGGCACACTCCGCGATTGTCGGATACAGCATTAAATGCTTCACCTGTAGTCTGAGCTGATGACGAGTGAGTCTTGATGCAATCTGTATGGACTTAATGGAATCCCCTCCGAGGACAAAGTAGTTGTCGTCGATTCCCACACGTTCCACACCCAGTATTTCTGACCAGACTTGGGCCAATATCTGTTCTTCATGAGTTACAGGTGCACGATAATCTCCTTTTATGCTGTTCAGATCCGGTGCCGGGAGAGCTCCTCGATCCAACTTGCCGTTACGCGTTACCGGGAGCTTTGCAATAGGTACAAAATACGACGGCACCATGTATTCGGGCAAACTCTGCTGAACATACTTTCTGAGCTCTTGTTCTTGGAATCCTCCCGATGAAACGATATAAGCACACAGATAATGTCCTGTAGTGTCCTGTCGAGGAACAACGACTGCTTCCTGTATGTCAGAATGCTGTATCAGCCTAGACTCAATCTCTCCCGGTTCAATCCGGTGCCCGCGAATTTTGACCTGATGATCGATCCGTGTAAGAAACTCAATACAGCCATCAGGCATCCATCGAACTCTGTCCCCTGTCCGATACATTCGTTCACCGGGACAGAATGGATCTTCCAGAAACCTGTTCTGCGTCAGATCCGCATCCCCGACATATTTCGCTGCTACACCCTCACCGGAAATATACAATTCACCGGCTACACCAACAGGTAAAAGGTGGCCTTGCGCATTGAGAACATAGGCTTTTGTATTATGAATGGGTCTTCCAATAGGTACCGAACTGTGACCTGTCAGATGACGCCCAACATTATAGGTCGTTGCAAAAACAGTTGTTTCGGTCGGACCATACCCATTCGCGATCCGGTCGTCTCCCAGATATTGATGAGCTTGCATGACATGCGATTTGGAGAGTGCCTCTCCTCCAACAAATAATCGATGCACATATTGCAGGCAGGTTACATCATGATCGACCAGCGCATTAAACAGAACACTGGTTACAAAGGCAGATGTGATCCTCTGACCCTTCATGATGGAGGAAAGCTTGTTGATATCCAGCATGTCCTCTCTGCTGATCAGTACAAGCGTTGCCCCGTTTAATAATGAACCGAAGATCTCATAAGTTGATCCGTCAAAGGCATAGTTGGAGAGCTGTAACATCCGATCCTCTTCACGGATATCGATAAATCCATTATTCATCGCAGTCTTTATGACATTTCGGTGTGTAGTGACCACACCTTTCGGTAAACCGGTCGATCCCGAAGTATACATAATGTACGCTGGCAGGGTCGCCTCATCCGATAATGTCGTGGAACTACCATCGTATTGAACAGATAATGTGTCTTTCTCTAATAGAGTCCGACTGGACTCTTCCAGTGGCACCATGACCCCTTTGAACCCAGGGAGAGGTCTGTCCGATGGAGCAACGAGCATATTGGCATGACAGTGTTCCAACATATAGATCATTCTCTCCTGTGGATAGGATGGATCCAGCGGAACATATACACCCCCTGCTTGCAAGATTCCCAAGATCGACACAATCATGTCAATCGAACGGTCTGCCAACAATCCGACAGCATGTCCACGGCGTAAGCCGCTCTGCTCAAGATAGCTTGCAAGCTGACAGGCCTTCTGGTGAAGCTCCTGATAGGTTAGCGTCTCCCCATAAAAGTGCAATGCCGTTTGATTGGGACGAAGCAACGCTTGGGTTTCAAACAATTGACTAATTGTACGATCACGCGGATACTCTGCATAAGTGTCATTGAACTGTCCCAATATCTCCTGCTCTTCCGAGGGAGTAATCAGCCTGATCTCCTCCAGCAATATGTCTGGAGAGGTAGACATTTGCCTTAACACATGCTCATAGTGAAGCGCCATATTCTCCATCTGAGAATGTTCGTAAAGGTCTGTCGCATATTCTATGGTCAGTTTAAGAGATTCCTGATTCTCGTGAACTACCCAAGTCATATCGAATTTAGAAGTGTTACTCATCCAATCCAGAGGTTCAATATGCAACTCTTGCAGTTCTACCGTTCGGGGTTTGGCATCCTGTAGAACAAACATGGTGTCAAATAACGGATTGCGCTCCGGATCTCTTGTAATTTGCAGCTTCTCGATAAGTTCATTCACTGGGTACTCTCCATGTTCATAAGCCAGCAATGTGTCCCTACGCACATGACCGATCCACTCGTGAATCCGAAGATCACCACACAATTCTTGTCTTAGCGCCAAAGTGTTCACGAACATGCCTGTAACGGAAGAGATATCCGTATGTGTTCTTCCCGCAAATGGAATGCCCACAACAATATCCTTTTCCCCGGTGTACTTGGACAGAAGAAGGTTATACGCTGCCAACATCACCATGAAGAGTGTTGCATCTGTCTGTTGTGCTAATTGTTTCACAGCACTACTCAGCTCAGCACTCAGTTCAAACGTATGGGAAGAACCTGTGAACTGTCGCCTGCCTGGACGACGCCCCTCTGTGAGGATATCCAATACGGTGATGTCTTTCTCGTACCGTTTGAGCCAGTAATCTTCACTCGTCAGGTAGGACGACTTGTCCTTCTGTTCATTCATCCACACGGTGTAATCCTTATATTGCACTGTCATTCCATCAAGAGAATGTCCCTGGTAGAGCTGAATCAAATCCTGATACAGAATTCCGGTCGTCACTCCGTCCGACACAATGTGATGTATGTCGATGACCAACACATATTCTCTGTCTGAAAGTGCACATAAGCCTGCTCTCATAAGCGGTGCACATCCAAGATCGAAAGGCCGGACAAATATGCCAATATACCGAGCAATCTGTTCATCCTTTTCATGAACAGCAAGAGTCTCAGGTTCGTCTCTGTATTCCAGTTTCCAATGCATGTCTTTCAATTCATGAATGAGCTGTCGCAGTTCACCATCAACCATTCTGAAGGAGGTTCTTAGCGATTCATGCCGACGAATAAGTCCTTTGAGTGCAAGCTCTAACCGGGTGAAATCGGGTTTCCCGTTTATCCTCAGCACCATGGGCATATTGTAACTTGTGCCGGTATCCTCAAATTGTTCCACCAAATATAATCTCTTCTGAGCCGACGATACGGGATAATTCTCTTGCTCATTGACGCGCGGGATACGAGTATGATTCTGCTTATCCCCTTGGTCAATCGAGGAAGCCATCTGTTTCAGCGTTGGCGCATCAAATAAATCCGGCATGCTTAATCTGATGCCCCATTTCTCCTGCACTTTCGCTATGAGTACCATTGCTTTCAGTGAATGACCGCCCACTTCGAAGAAATGATCATGCAAGCCCGCTTGTGTAAGGTCCAGAACCTCAGTCCATAATTGCGCCAGTTCCTTCTCCGTATGTGTTGAAGGAGCCACATAATTTGAAGACAATCTTGCAATGTCGGGTTTAGGCAGCGCTTTTCGGTCCAGCTTCCCATTCCGTGTTAGCGGTAAGGATGGAAGATGGATGAATACGGATGGAATCATATAGTCAGGAAGTGTTTCTTTTAATATTTTTCTCCAGTTTTCGGCTTGATGTTCGTTTTTCATTTCATTTTGGGCAAGTACACTTGCAGGGTCAATTACAACATAAGCCGCCAACATGGAATGCCCTTGGTCGTCACGATGTGCGGTAACTACAGTTTCGTTGACCTCCTTTAGTGCAAGGATGTGATCCTCGATCTCTGCCAGTTCAATCCGATTTCCACGGATTTTCACTTGCTGATCCAATCTTCCCAGATATTCGATAGAGCCATCCTTTAACCACCTTACGAGGTCTCCGGTACGATAGACTCTATCTTCCCCTTCCATCTGCCAGTCCAAGAATCTTTCTTTCGTCAACTCCGGTTGTCCCAGATATCCGGCAGCCAGCCCCTCGCCTCCGATGAACAATTCTCCAGGAACTCCCACAGGTTGAGGCTTGCCCCATGTATTCAATACATAGAGCCTTGTATTATGAATGGCTCGGCCAATGGGAACACGCCCGGTTTTCCTTACGCTCTCATCAATGGAATACGTTGCTGCAAATACGGTCGTCTCGGTCGGTCCATACCCATTTACAATCCGATGTTCCCCCAACACATCCAGCGCTTTAATGACATGCTTCACCGAGGCAGCTTCGCCCCCAATAAACAGTTTCCTCATACCACGCAAGCTGTGTACGTCATAATCAACTACCGTGTTGAACAGAGAGGTTGTCATGAAGAGACTCGTGATCCTCTCTTGTCTTAATATGCGGGTAAGATATGACACATCATAAACGTGTTGATTAGGCATAAGCACGAGCGTGGCTCCATTAAGAAGTGCTCCAAAGATTTCATATGTGGCCCCGTCAAATGCATAATTGGACAACTGTAACATTCGATCCTCTCGCCCAATTTCAACAAATCCGCTATTGATACAGGTTTTCACTACATTGCGATGACTCGTTACCACACCCTTGGGCATTCCGGTAGACCCCGAGGTGTACATGATATAGACTGGCTGCTCTGCTGAATATGAGATTGGCGTTTGTACTAAACTCCCCTCTGCATAAACTTGTGGTTCGAGCAGTGGGATGATTGTTCCCGCGTAGGAATCAAGAGTCTGATGCTGCTCCATGATGAGCCACTGCGCTCCACTGTCCCGTAAAATGTATGTTAGTCGCTCTTCCGGGAATTTGGGATCGAGAGGGACATACGTTCCTCCCGCTTTTAATATCGCCAGGATGGCAATGATCATCTCCGGTTTACGATGTGTTAACAGTCCCACACAGTCTCCAGGTTTAATTCCACGTCGTTTCAGTAATGCCGCCATCCGGTTTATACGTTCGTTCAGTTGTCCATATGTCACCATCTCTGTGCCGTACAAGAGTGCCTCGTGTTCAGGTTGCTCTGATACGATGGATTCAAATGCATCCGTAACAGTCCAGTCTCTTGGATACTCTGCATCGGTTTTATTAAGCTCTCTAAAATACTTTTTTTCTGGCGGGGTAAGCAGCTCCAGCTCCCGAAGTTTCGTATCCGCGCTACTCAATAGTTGTTCCAGCAAATGAACATAATGACGAGTCATTTGTTCGATGGTAACCCGATCCCATAGATCTGAACTGTATTCAACCTCAGCCACGAGTTCATCCCCATCTTCATGCCATACCCAAGACATATCGAATTTGGCCTGCTGTCCATGCCAATCCAACTTGCGAACAGACATATCCTGAAGTGTTTTGACAGGGAGCGTCATATCCTGCAGTACAAACAGTGTGTCAAATAAGGGATTTCGGTTTGGTTGAAAAGAACAATGAAGTTTATCTAATAGATCACTGAGAGAATATATGCCTCGTTCATGTACTGCCAGCATATATTTTTTGACATGCTGGATATAATCACCAACCGTCAGATCAGCAGCCGGATTAAGCTTTAAAGGCAACGTGTTTACAAACATCCCTACAATGGGCTCCACATCTACATGTTCTCGTCCGGCAATCGGTGCCCCTACGGTGATGTCCTCATCACCCGTATATTTAGATAACATCAGGCCATACACTGATAAAAGAAGGATGAATGGAGTAGCCCCGTAACCGGCAGCTGCTTTTTTCAATTCCTGTACCTTTTTACTTGGCAAACCAAATGTATAAGATGCCCCCCGGTAGGATCTGATGGCAGGACGTGCACGATCCATTGGAAGTTCTGCGGAACTCTCAAATTCTGAGTACTGATCCAACCAGAACTGCTGTGCTTCCTCATAGGTACGGCTCGTCCGCTGTTTCTGTTTCCACATCACATAATCCTTGTAATGAACACGTATCGGATCAAGCGTCCGCACCTGATAAAGATCAAATAGCTCATCATATATCAGATGAGTAGATACCCCGTCAGACACAATGTGATGTGTATCCAGTGCCAGCACATACCGTTCCTTATCGATCTCAAATACGCTTGCTCTGATCAGCGGTGCCTCTGCCAAATCAAATGGTTTAACGAAAGTGGACATCACGCCAGACATCGGATCTGGTTCAGTTCCATCCCGTTCCTTGATCGAGGATTCCAATGAATCCATAGTCCACCTTTCAAGCTTCCATTCCACTTCATCTATCGAATGAATGCGTTGAATTAATTCGCTATTTTCCATATCAAATGAGGTCCGCAGGACTTCATGGCGTGCGATGAGCCGTCTAAAACATGCTTCCAGACGAGCGGTGTCTAATGCTCCTGATATCTCAAATAACATTGGCATGTTATAACTTGTTCCACTGTTTTCATATTGCTGGGCGTAATAGATCTGTTTCTGAACCGCTGTAACAGGATATGATTGCATCATCGGTGCCGGATCAATGGCTTTATACTGATTTCGAGTGGCCTTTTGAATCCATCCAGCCATGTCCCGAAGAACTGGCGTCTGGAATACATCCAGCAAGGTAAGTCTGACATCAAGTTCCTGGTGAATCTTGCCTACTAGTAACATGGCTTTCAGAGAGTGTCCGCCCAATTCGAAGAAATGATCCTGTATTCCTATCTTCTTAATGCCTAGAACGCTTTCCCATATCTCAATCAAGCCCTGTTGGACTGGATTCTCTGCCGGAACATATTGCTGCCCTCGTACAATGGTCGGCTTCGGAAGTTTCTTCCGATCAATCTTTCCATTCGAAGTGAGCGGTATCTCATTCAATATGGAGAAGACGGTTGGGACCATATATTCAGGCATTTGTTGCTTGAGTTCCTGCTTCCACATCGTTACCCGTTCTTGAAAGGACTGCTTGGCTTCTCCATCCTGAAGTAAAATGTACGCGCATAGATAGGAGTGTCCCTGATCATCACGATCCGCCATCACTATCGCTTCATGGATACCTGACAGCTTACGCAGGCGCCCCTCTACTTCCCCTAGTTCGATCCGATTACCACGAATCTTCACTTGATGATCTATTCGATCAATGAATTCCAGGTTTCCATCCGGTAGCCATTTAACCAAATCTCCAGTCCGATATAGACGTTCTCCCGGAATAAATGGGCTAGCTATAAATTTGTCACGGGTGAGCTCCGGTTGTCCCAAATATCCTTGGGCAAGTCCTTGTCCACCTATATACAACTCGCCAGGAATACCAACAGGCAATCGCTTGCCTTCATGATTCAGCACATACACTTTTGTATTATTCGTTGGCTGTCCAATGGGAATGTATTCACCAGAAACGATGGAGTAAAATGTGGCAAATACCGTTGTTTCTGTCGGCCCATATACATGTACAAGTCTATCCTTGCCGAGCAAATCAACGGCCTTTTTGACATGTGTTCCGGATACTTTCTCACCGCCAAAGAGAATTTTCCTAGTCCCGTGCAAGCATGCCGGATCCAGATCTACCAGTGTGTTAAATAGTGCCGTTGTCATGAAAGCAATCGTGATATGTTGTTCGCGAATGGCCTTGGCGAGAGCATTCCCATCCAGCACCTCTTCCCGTTTCAGCAAAACAAGTTCAGCACCGTGTAACAGGGCACCATAGATGTCGAAAGTCGATCCGTCAAACGCATAATTAGATATCTGTAGCAGGCGGTCCTCAGGTGTGATACCTACGTAACCATTATGAATCACCGTCTTGATCACATTGCGGTGCGTCGTAATTACCCCTTTTGGGGTACCGGTGGAACCAGAGGTGTACATGACATATAAGGGATCTTCCGAGCCAGGAGACTCGTCATACGCGCTGTTATTCACATTATTTCGGATAGGAACCGGATTCAATCCGGACTCTTGTGCCCAGGCATTTTCATTAAAAATCAGAACTTCGCCATCATAGTTGGGGATCTGATCAGGATGATCTGCAATCAACCACCTTGCTCCGCTATCCTTCAACATGAATGTCTTCCTGTCCGCCGGGAAGCTCGGATCAATAGGGACGTACGCCCCTCCGCTCTTGACGATGGCGAGCATTGCAACAATGACCCCAATGGAGCGGTCCATGATTAGCCCGACACGTTGCCCAACCTGAACGTCCCTTGAAATAAGGTATCGTGCAAGACGATTCACACGATCATTTAACTCCCCATACGTAACACGATAACCGTCCATCTCGACGGCCGGATTCTCTCTACCGAGCTCAACCTGCTGTTCGAACAGCTCAGCCACGGAAGCATCTTGAGGATAATCTGCATGGCTGTTATTCCATCCATCTATCTGTGCCATGTCGGATTCGGTTACAAGCTCCAGTTCCCCGATACTCTGTTCTGGGAGAGCCACAATCTGCTCCAGTAAATGTACATAATGTTGTATCATCCGTTTTACGGTATGGGATTCCCACAGATCCGTTCGATATTCAACAGATAACGTCATATCATCTTCGGAATATGTGCAGACCCATGTCATGTCAAATTTTGATGTATGATGATCCCACTCTTCATACTGAACCTCAAGTCCCGGTATATGCATCTGTGTTGTTGCTGAATCCTGCAACATAAACATTGTATCGAACAATGGATGTCGACTTGAATCAAACGGAAGCGACAAGCGATCTATCAGATCTTCCAGTGGGTATCGGCCGTATTGATATGCTGCCAGCGTAATTTCTCTCATTTTCTCCAGATATACGCTTACTGACAGTTCTGCCTTGGGTTCACTTCGAAGTGCCAGCGTATTGGCGAACATGCCTACCATTCGTTCATGTTGGATTGTATCTCTGCATGTGAACGGGGTGCCCACTATAACATCTTCTGCCGCAGAATATTTGGACAACAAAATCTGATAGGACGCCATCATAAGCATAAATAAGGTCTGCTGATTGGTCGTAGCCGCATCTTTTAATTGACTCACGAGGGCAGGCTCTAACGTTACATTCACACGACTTCCCTCGAATCTGCGGATCGGCGAGCGCAGATGATCTGTTGGTATTTCAAGAACCGGGACTTCGACTTGGTACAAGGACAACCAGTACTCCTGACTTTTGTTGTATGCCTCTTGTTGAAGATATTTCTCCTGTTCCCAGACAGCATAATCCTTGTACTGCACACTCAGGTCCGAAAGAGTCTGCCCCTGGTATAACCGAACCCAGTCCGATATTAGAATCTCTATGGATTGTCCATCTGAAATAATATGATGCAGGTCAAGCAGCAGCACATGACTCTCCTCATTTATCCGAAGCAAACCTCTTCGGAACAAAGGAGCTTCTCCCAGATCAAATGGCTGGATGAATTGTTCAGCAAACGACTGGATAGCCGATTCTTCCGCCTCTGCTAATGCAGCTTCACTGAAACGTAACGATTCAAGAGATATCTGCTCAGGCCTGTGAATACGCTGCCGCAGTTCACCATGGTGTAACTCAAATGATGTTCTCAATGTCTCATGTCTCTCAATCAGCATCTGCATTGATTTCTCCAAGGCATTTACATCCAGCTTGCCATTTAATCGGACCAGGAAAGGCATATTGTAGCTAACTGCTGCATTTTCCATTTGCTGAACAATGTACATCCGTTGTTGAATGGAAGATGCCGGGTACGTGTCCCTGTAGGGTACAGGCACAAGTTCCTCTCCAGGCTGGTCTGTCGAGCGTGCTGTCATAATCCACATGGCCATCTCCCGAATCGTAGGCATGATAAATACATCCTGTAGTGAAACCTTTACGCCGGTTTCCTTCTGCACTCTGGCTACAAGCATCATAGCTTTAAGTGAATGCCCTCCGATTTCAAAGAAATGCTCCTCTACTCCCACACTTTGTATATCCAATATTTCTTCCCAGATATGTGCTAATTTCTCTTCAAATACATTAGCCGGAGCAACAAAATGGTTGGTCTGTCTTCTCGTGGGCTTGGGAAGTGCCTTCCGGTCGAGCTTACCGTTCAGTGTCATGGGGAAGGTTTTCAATGTAACGAACGTATTGGGGACCATATATTCAGGCAGGGTCTGCCTCAGCTCTTTTTTCCAGTCCAGCACAGGAGTTTTGTTATCACTTGGGACGATATACGCAAATAAATAGGTATGCCCCTGCTCATCTTTCTCTGTCGTGACCACAGCATCCTGAATCGATTCAATCCTCGATAGCCTGTCCTCGATCTCGCCAAGTTCAATCCGGTTTCCACGAATCTTCACTTGCTGATCCAATCTTCCCATGTACTCGAGGTTTCCATCCGGCAACCAGCGAACGAGGTCACCTGTTTTGTACATTCTGTCTCCAGCAGAACCGATTACAAAACGTTCTTCGGTTAACTCATCCTGATGCAGGTAACCTGACGCAAGTCCATCACCGGAAACATACAATTCGCCGGGTACTCCAACAGGTTGAAGTTGTCCTTTTCGATTCATTACATGAGCCCGGGTATTGTGAACAGGTCTTCCGATGGGAACTGTGTTATAATCCAGCAAACGTTGATTGACCAGATAAGTCGTTGCAAAAACGGTCGTTTCGGTCGGACCGTATCCGTTAGCAATCCGGTCATTCCCCAGAACCTGCAAAGCCTTCTCCACATGCTTTTTGGATCCAGCCTCTCCGCCAAAGAAAAGCCTTCTCACATGTTTCAAACATTGAACATCCCACTCCACAATGGCATTGAACAGTACAGCAGTCATAAAAGCCGAAGTAATTCGTTCACGCTCCAGTGTATCAGCAAGCTCTGACACGTTAAGAACGGTTTCTTTGGGAATCAGCACAAGTGTAGCTCCGTTTAGTAAAGCACCGAATATTTCATATGTTGAGCCATCAAATGCATAATTGGAGAGTTGCAACATCCGGTCCGTTTCAAGAATATCCATAAAACCGTTATTGATTACGGTCTTTACAATGTTACGGTGTGTCGTTTGTACACCCTTCGGTTTACCTGTAGACCCCGATGTATACATAATATAGGCGACATCTTCAGCCGATCTATGGCATTTCGTGAACATGTCCACACCTTGCCGCTCGCAGTCACTCTGTAACTGTTCTTGCTGGATCAGATTGATCTGCTTGCCTTCATAGCCACTGATGAACAGATCCTTTTCAGCGATAAGTACAGTCACATCACTATCTGCAAGCATCGTACGAATTCGCTCAGTCGGGAACTCCGGATCCAGCGGAATGTAGGTACAGCCAGCTTTCAAAATGGCGAAAATGGCCGTTATCATCTCTATGGACCGTCTTGAAACAAGTCCAATATTCTGTCCAGGTTCAACACCAGATTCGAGCAACTGAACTGCAAACTGATCCACTCGCTTACCGAATTCCCGGTAAGATAACTTCTCCTCCCCCATGACAATTGCGGTTCGTTCAGATTGCTGTATAACCTGTTGCTCGAGCAGTTCTACAATGGTTGCCTCATAAGGATATTCGGCAGTTGTGTCATTGTAAGTTTCGAGTAACGTGTATTCTTCCTCCGTGATAATACCGGCTGTATCGATCTTCTCTTCAGGTTTGCTAAGCAAGCAACCAAGAACCCTCAGATATACTTCAAGCAGCTGATCTGTGAATGCTGTTGGATAAGATGACACCATTTTGACGGACAACTCACCGAGAGTTACTGAAATACTGAAATCAAGGAGCGTGTTTGTTTGCTCATAGCTGTAAGACTTAAATTCAAACATTCCTTTTTCCACAGACTCATACACATGAAAATCAATATAGTTAAAGGCGATATCAAACAGCGGATTTTCTCGGCTGCTTTGCTCCCCAATTGCATTCAGAATCTGAACAAGGGACAACCGGCCATACTTTTTGAGTGCAGCTTGTTTACGATATACATCCTGAGTAATGTCTCCCCAGTTCACCAGAGAGTCGAATTGTGTGCGCATAGGAACAGTATTTAGGAAACAGCCCAATATGCGTGCCCCATCCTCATGGATAGGACGTCCATTTTCGACAAGCCCGATCAGGATATCATCCTCGTATGACATCATATATAAAGAAGTGACGAATGCAGACAGACACAAGGATTTAACCGTAACACGCTGATTACGTGCCGCTTCTTTTAACTGGGTGTACAGTTCCGATGGAAGAGGAGTCACAGTTGAGTTGGCTACTGAATTGCCATGATGAATCTCGGACTGTTCCGGGAATGAGTATTTTCGATAATCCAGCAGTTCTTCACGCCAATACTCCATAATGGACGAATTTCTAGATTGGGCCATCTGATCTATAACATAATCTTTGTAGCTCGTTTTTAACGGATTAGGCACTGACTTCCCCTCCTTTGAGAGCACCGTACAAATTCAGTAATTCCGACATAAAGACGGCAACGCTCCATCCATCCAGAATGGCATGATGAAAGATCCACCCCACATATGACTCCTCCTTGGAGGTGAAAATCACGAGACGCCAGAGCGGAGCATGCTCGATATCAAAGGGGCGCTTCCGATCAAGCTCCATATAATGCCGAATTTCCTGTTCTATCGATTCGCTGTCCCGACTATCCAGCACAACCTCCTGAATATCAAAATGTATACGTTCACAAATATATTGGACCGGTACGGGAAAATCGGAAATATTAAAACCAGTACGCAAAATGGGATGCCTATCTATGAGTTCATTCATAACGGTTTGAAGATTCGGCACTTGAATTCGATGCTCATGAATCTCATATATAAACTGATCATGATATACACCCAGACCTTCATTTTTCATGTAATGGAACACCATTCCCTGCTGAATATCGCTCATGGGATACACGTCTTCCACATTGGAGGGTAACAAGGCTCGTAATGTCGGGTTCTCGAGCCATTCTGTACGCATCTGTAATAACTCCATCTCTATCTCGTTCCGGATGTTATCGGGTGCATCAAGGGAAATACGATGTCTAGCCAGCTCGCGAATCGTTGGATAATCATACATATCGGCAATTTGGATATGCAGTCCAAGCTCTCTGTTCATTCGGCTGATCAGTTCAATGACACGAATGGAGTCTCCGCCAAGCTCAAAGTAATCACACTCTACCCCCATATTGCGGTTATCCAGCATCTCCTGCCAGATGTTCAGCATCTGCCATTCCAGTTCATGGCTTGGCATAACCAAATCGGTAACATCCGTTGGAATCACACTGTCGCTAGGAGCAGGAAGTGCTCTGATATCAACTTTGTTGCTGAGTGTCATTGGCAGAGCCTTCAACTGAGTATAATGAGCAGGCAGCATATAATGTGGCAGATGTTGAGACAGTCTGGTTCTTAAATCTTTGCTCTGCTGAAGTCGATCAGAGACATAGTATGCACAGAGAACGCTCTCTCCTGTATCCACTTCCCTGACCGTTACAACTGCTTGCTGTATACCATCTATCTCCAAAAGTCTGGATTCGATCTCACCAAGTTCGATTCGGAAACCTCTGATCTTCACTTGATGATCGATCCTTCCCAAATATTCAAGTTCACCGTTCATCTGCCAGCGGGCAAGATCTCCAGTTCGATATAACCGCTGTGTGGGTGCAAAGGGATGGGGAACAAACCGTTCGGCCGTCAATTCTTCTCGGTTCAGGTATCCCCTGGCCAAGCCTTCACCGCCAACATAAATCTCCCCTTCCACACCGATCGGAACCAATTCCCGCTGTTCATCGAGAATATAAATTTGAAGCGTAGGAATGGGTTTCCCAATGTTGCTTGTTTTGCCTTGGATATCATCCCAATCCATTTCCTTATATGTCACATGTACTGTTGTTTCCGTAATGCCATACATATTAATGAGTTGAGCTTGAGGATATTTTTTCTTCCATTCCAACAGTTGTGTAGGTTGAAGAGCTTCTCCCCCGAAAATCACCTTTCGAACAGCCAGCGGTGTATCCAAGTCTGACTGTACTTCCAGTTTAGCCATTCGGTAAAAGGCAGTCGGAGTTTGGTTCAGAATGGTGACCTGTTCCTTTTGTAGCAATGATAGGAATTGTGCTGGCTCTCTTGTCACATTCAGAGGAACTATAATCAATCTGGCACCGTACAATAACGCCCCATACATTTCCCATACCGAGAAATCAAAACAGAATGAATGAAACAGTGTCCACACATCTTCTTTGGTGAAGTCAAACAAGTTTCGGTCATTAAAAAGCAGCCTGACCACATTGGAATGTTCAATCATGACCCCTTTTGGTTTGCCCGTTGATCCTGAGGTGTAGATGATGTAAGCCAAATCCGAAGGTCGGTTCACTTGTTTCGGATTGGTTGCGTAGATGTCTTCTATCCCCTCGTCATCCAGCAGGTCGGGAACGATCGCCTTAATTGACATTTCTTCAGGCAGATACTCCTGCTCTTCCGTAATACAGAGTTGTGCTTTACTATCTTCAAGCATGTATTGAATACGTTCTTTCGGGTACTCTGGATCAATCGGCATATAAGCTCCACCTGCCTTAAGTACGGCAAGAATGCTGATAACCATTCCGGGTGAACGTGAAAACAAAATGCCTACAACCTGATTTGGTTTCACGCCTTGCTGTCGAAGATATAACGCCAAGTGGTTGGCCTTACTATTTAATGAGGCGTATGTCATCTCTGTATGTTCATAACGCAAGGCAATCCGGTCACTGGAACGTTTCGCCTGTTCCTCAAACAAACTGATCAGTGTTGCTTCTCGCGGGTATGTGGTCTTCGTATCATTGAATTGCTCCAGAAGCATACGCCTCTCGGTTTCAGGCATTGTATTCAGACTCGACAGCTTAATGCTCAACAACCCCTTCCAGCATGGTGATATAGAATTCTAGAAGCCTTTCGATGGTTTCCAGTCTGTACACATCCGTGTTGTATTCCATACGCAGCCTAAGAATATCCGACTCTTCATATACATGTAGAATCAAGTCATACTTGGATGTACTTCCTGCTTCAATCATCAACCGTACAGATACGTCCTGAAGCTGATATCGGTGTGTGAATTCATTTTGCAATGTGAACATGACTTGAAAACCCGGTGTCAATCCCGGTGCCGTATGATACGTAAGATCAGGTAACAGCATTTCTACAGGTACTTCCTGATGTTGATAAGCATCCAAGGACATTCCTTTAACCTGTTCCAGCAGATCATCAAACGTCATATCTTCACTAAACTCGACCGGTAAAATAACGGTATTCGCTACAAATCCGATGAGATTCTCCACCTCGGCACGGGTCCTGTTCGACATTACGGTACCAATGGGGACATAGGGCTGTCTGGTAAAACGATGGATCAGGTAACCATACACCGCGAATAAGAGCATAAAAAGCGTAACCCCTGACCGGTTTGCCTTCACTAATGTCCGGGAGGTCAATTGGGAGTTTACGATACGTTCGAGCGTATTTCCCTTGTACGTTCTAATCTCAGGATATGGAAAATCATAGGGTACCTGTATGATAGGTAATGTCCGGTTAAGCTTATTGATCCAGTACTCTTTTAGTTCCCACAGCGGAGAATCACTGCTCTGCTCCAAGGAGTATTGCCAGAGCACATAATCGGAATAGGAGACAGAAGGTGGCGACAACATTTGATGCGAATCTCCCAAATCTGCATTATATAATTGCAGCAATTCCTTGGTAAAAATCTCTACTGACCAGCCATCAGAGATAATGTGGTGCATGGACACAACCAGGATATGCTGGTCTGGACCGCAATCAATCAGGCACAACCGAAGACATGCATCGTTCACAAGGTCAAACCGCAAGTTGGATTCCCGATCAATCTCCATCCTGATTGCAACATGTCTTTCATTTTCCTGGAGCTGGGTAAGATCCACCTGTCTAATTTCTATTTCAAATCCTTGCTCCTTGACATATTGATACGGTTCCCCATCCTGGACACCATAGCGAATACGCAAGGCCTCATGCCGCATAATCAGTGCTTGTACAGCGCTCTGAAGTCTGTATATATGAAAAACACCGGTGAAGTGAATTGAACACGTATTGGTATAAAAGGCACTCTCTGGAGCAATCATGTGCAGGACCCATTGACTTTTTTGTTTCAATGTAAGCGGAAGTTTCTGCGTTCGTTGCTGCTGTACCGGGATAGGAGCATGGTTGCTGAACGGTTCCGCATTCTGCAATTCCTGTAGAATTCCGTTGATGGTTGCTTGTCTGAAAAAACGATGTACCGGAATACGTACCTTATACTCGGATGCAATCATCGCGAGCAGACGCATCATGCGAAGGGAGTCACCACCTAATTGAAAAAAATCATCATGGTGGGCCACCTGGGTCAATCCCAAGACGGATTGAAATGCCTTCTCAAGAAATGGATAGTACTCAGAAGAAACCGATGCACTTTCACCTATATGAGGTTGTCTGTACACTTCAATTCGGTCAAGAAGTACATTATGTTCCTTTACATATTCACGTACTTTGGTGTACACCAGCGCCTCATGGCAATGATCTTGCTCTGATGTGTAGTGAATAATGCACCGCTTGTCCTGCTGGATCTGTGTCCCCCCGGAACCCTCTTCTTCCGCCTGTACACAAGCATCCTGCTCAACAGAAGTTGCTGCAACTTCTGCTTCCATCATCGTCTGAGCCTGTTGACGTGCATGAAGCATACACTCTATTCGGTTGAGCGTTTCATCAAATCGACCATCCAGTAGTAAATCTATCAGTTGTAGTCGCTGGATTTTACCTGTAGGTGTACGCGGGAATTCCCTTCTGCTCACCGGAACGATATACCTTGGATTTACGCCAAATTGTCTCGATATGTTACCTCTCATCTCCTGAATGACAAACATATTTAAGCCTTCATCGTCAATGTGAGGGGAATAAAATAACAACAGCTCATCATTGCCGGACTCGCCACCAGAAATTCCTGCTGCTGCCACATAGTCAGCATCAACACCATATATTTGCTTCATCACTGCTTCAATCTCATAGTTGTAAAGATTTTTACCGTTCATGATTAACACATCTTTTTCTCTGCCTGTTAATGTGAACATTCCATCTTTAACAAAACCGAGGTCTCCCGATTCAAACCACCCATCTTCAGTCAATACGTTGTTAGTTGCTTCCTTGTTCTTGAAATATTCCGTTATGATTGAATCTCCCTTGAGTTGAACTCTCCCGACATGAGCTTCGGGAAGCGGAACATTGCGATCATTTACTATACGCAGACTTATTCCGGGAATTACCTCTCCAATCTCGACAAATGCTATTGTTTCGTCCGTATTGGGGGCGTCTGCAGAGATTAATTTATGATCCATTGATCCCTTCACAATATGCTGAATTCCACCTGTCTCGGAATGATCAAACGTTCTGCTGAAGCAGAGACTACCCGAAAACTCAGTCATGCCATATGCTGGAACAATGCTACCAGCGCTAAGTCCAAATGGAACGAACTGAAGAAGGAATTCCTTGCCTGTGTGAGCTGAGATCGGCTGACCTACATTCAATATGGTTCGAATGGATGACAAGTCCCATGGCCTGGCATGGACCGCTTCATGCCGATTCAGCTGTGCATAGGCAAAATTAGGAGCCCAGGTGAATGTGACTTGATGCTCCTCTATATCTTCCAGCCATGAAGTGGGAGAATTCAAAAAACGCTCAACAGAACTTAGCACTTGCTCACTGCCCAACACAACTCCAAGGATATGATTGGTTAACAATCCACCAGCATGATACAAAGGCATCCAATTCAAGGTAATCTCCTCAGATGTGAGGCCCAGATGTTGTTCGATACCTATAATATTCGCAAGGATCTGGCGATTCTGATACCGGACACATTTCGGTGTACCTGTTGTTCCTGATGTAAATAGGGTAAGGACAGGGTCATGGGGCTTACTACTATGCCTATTCTGGGAACGGTTATGCTGCAATAGCTCCTTTACCGAAATTACCGCTTCTTCACGTGTGCCTTCCTCCTCGATCATTCCAGCGGAATCTCCTACAATGAGGGGATAATCCAATAACCCCCACACCTGCTTCAGCTTGTGATGATCCACGTGATCGGTTGGCAAATGAAGAGCTGGCTTCAGTGGCGCGGGGTTCATACCGCCAAGTATACAAGCCCAGATTGCAGCTACGAAGTAATCTATACGTTCAATTTGCAAAATGACGGATTCTCCCGGCTGAACACCTTGTTGACTTAGCCCTTGAAGGATGCTTTCAGCATTCTGTGACAATTCCAAATAGTCTGATATTCGCACTTCCCCATTTTCCATCTTATAGTGCAATTTTTTCTTTGGATGATTCCTCACAGTAAGATCAAATGCCTGAGCAAGCGTCTGAGGATGTCCCGAACAGTCAAGTCCTTTGCCTGTCAGGATCGCTTGTTTCCCATCCGATAGAATTGATTGTGAATCCCACAGCTTCGGTCTCTGACCATATTTGAAATGTTCCTGCGTCTTTAATACGGCGGAAGCAGTCGGTTGGATACTACGTTCATCCCAAGTTACAAAAGAGGACGTTGCCCGCATGGATATTGAAAGTTGTTGAACCGGAAGCTCATTTCTTAAATAACTCTGGAGGTTAGTATGAAATGACATTCGAACGTTTTCTCCTTTCACTGTCCTGAAGTAACGGTAAGTTCATGTAACGATTGGTCCAGACTTTCCTGTGAAACTTTAACGGAGATCCACCCACGGACACTATTGATCAGCCATATATTTGTTGCTTCGATGATGTCTCTGTACGTTAATACTTTTTCTTCAAGTACTCCGTCATTCAGGAGCTGATTTCGTAAAGTACCTGCTAATAATCCGCTATCTCTTGGTGGTGTATATTTTTTACCCTGTTGCTCAATGACAACATTGCCTGTTGTGAATTCAGTAAGTTCCCCATGCTCATTCCACAGCAGAACATCATAACCATCTCCACACGCCTCACGATGAACATCGTACATGTCCCGATACGTTGTCTTGTGGTATAAGAAGCGCTGAGTGGACAACATTGGTGATTTCGCGAGAGCTACCGTCTGTGTTTCCCTTCGTTCTATAAGCGGTGTGCTCTCAACCCTAATTTCTCCCACTGGAGATAACAACACTCTGACCTTATGCAGGTCGGTTGAATGCTCCTTGGCATAAGCAATCAGTTGGTTACGAATATCCTCTTTATTCGCCCCAAAGTTAAAATAGGTTGCAGAATCCATCATCCGATCAAGATGTCTTTCCAAGAGGAAATACAGGCCATTCTCCAATCGAAGCGATTCCAATAATTCAAAATACGGCTTTTGTTCCGTTAGCATCAACGCTTTTGTTTTGGCCTCTGCGTATTCATCCGAAGCTGTCGAATCCCAAGTGATACCTCCGCCCACACCGTATTCAGCCTGATTCCGCTGATGATCAATCCATACTGTCCGAATCGCTACATTGAAAACGGATGAACCATCCGGACTCAACATGCCAATCGATCCGCAATAAATCTCTCTTGGCGTATCTTCCAGTTCATAGATTAAGTCCATTGTGCTGATTTTCGGTGCCCCAGTAATGGAACCACAGGGAAAAAGTGCTGAGAACATGTCCTCCAGCTGTATGTGGGACCTTGTATTTGCTGTAACAGTAGAGGTCATTTGGAACAAAGTATAATATTTCTCAATATCAAAAAGTCTCGGTACATGCACACTTCCCGTCTCGGCAATAACACTAAGATCATTCCGGAGTAAATCCGTAATCATCACATTTTCAGCCCTATTTTTCGGGGAGTGATGCAGCCACTCGGCCAATTCGTCGTCCTGTTCCTGATAAAGCCCCCGTTTCACTGTTCCTTTCATCGGGCGTGTCTCCAGCTGATTTCCATTCTTTTTGAAAAACAATTCAGGTGAAGCACTCAAAATACTGATATCACCGAGTTGCAGCATGGCTGAGTAATCCGCCTGTTGTGCATCACATAGCTTTGTGTAAAAAGCGTAAGGGTCACCCTCATATTCCGATCGAAGACGCATCGTATAATTGACCTGATAGGTGTCTCCCCGCGCGATGGCTTCGTGAATTTTATGTATATTCTGGTGATAAGCCTTCTCTGTAACCGTTGGTTCCCATCCTGAAATCTGATAGTCATCAGATGAAGATGCATAACCTGTATCATACCCTTCAAAAATACCAAACCATATGAGCGGTAAAACCCCATCTGAATGAACTCGAAAAGCGGTATCGAAAGCCGGCGCAGCTTCGTAGGACACATAACCTACTGCATAATACCCCTTATCAACAGCGTCCTGAATTTTTCTCAACCCAGGTTTGACCTCTTCAATGGATATGGCCTTAATGACTTCAACAGGATTTCTGAAGATTTTACGCTGTTTACATCGATCCTCGCCTACAAAATCAAATAAGATATACGGATTGGCATCGGATGGATTCATTCGAAGATTACCTCCTTGAGAAGTTAGTTTAGAGCGTAACGTAACTTGAGTCGGATTCCGTCTTTTGATTAGAGCAGTTCTGCAAAAAGTTAGCCAGAATCTGTTTGCCGGATGGCGTGATAATGGATTCCGGATGGAACTGGACTCCTTCTACAGTCCATTTCTTATGACGAAGTCCCATCACTTCCCCCTCGCTGGACCATGCGGTGGCTTCCAAATCTTCCGGGAGATCGGGATTGACAATAAGCGAGTGATATCTTGCCACGTTTAGAACGGCAGGCATCCCTTCAAACAACGTTTTTCCATCATGCGAGATATCCGAGGTCTTGCCATGCATCAGATGCCTGGCTGATTCCACTGTCCCTCCAAATGCCTGAGCGATAGCCTGATGGCCAAGACATACACCAAGAATCGGAATCTTTCCAGCAAAATGTCGAATCACTTCAAGAGAAACTCCGGCGTTAGTCGGATTAGATGGACCTGGAGAAATCACGATATAATCCGGCGCTATCTCTTCCAATCTTTTCACCGTAATCGCATCATTGCGATACACGTTTACGCTCTGACCCAAATCAGCGAAGTACTGCACAAGGTTATACGTGAAAGAATCAAAGTTATCAATCATAACGATCATAAGCAGGTATCCCTCCAATATTGAAATAAAATTCAGCAAAGGATGACTTGCGAGCTGAGAGACTGACTATTCGGTCTAAAAAATGGTGCGCATAGCCATTCTGATCCTAGTAAAATCAAGAATACTAGACTGAAAGATTTCAAAAAAACAGACTGTTCGGTTTAATTAAGTTCATTTTTTTGTGTTATACGCCAAATAATATTCACTAAACGTTAGTGAAATCTAATCAGAGGGTTGGTCCATTGGAATAAGTGACTAGTAAAGGAGAAGCAAATAGAACGACGTCTGGTTGCCTTTTTTGTGGTAAAAACTGGAAGTTATCTGAAGTGTTGCATGATTCATCATGAAATTTTCTCAAATGTTGGGAATTAAAGTGAAAACACATTCCCATTTCATATTAACCCATATTAAACAAGTATACCACCATTGTTTTAAATATTTTGCACTTTAATAACCTATTATGTAAATTTTAAATATAAAATAAGTTTTTTTGTCTTTTTACAATTCAGGTTAGTCGGAATTCGAAAAAAACTGGCCCTCAGGATAGTATGGATACATTCCTGACAAGGCCAGCTCTATCATCACATCATATTAACAATCCAACCAATCCAATACGCAAATGGAATTAATAACAACTGTGCCACCATTGTACCGAACAGACGGGATACGAGCATGCAGCCGTAGATCTGATTCATGCGATCCAAACGAATCTCACCACGTAATGATTTGTCACTGAGCAGGGAAATTCGCGGATCAATCAGAATAGTCAACAAAATGGTTGCTATTCCGTTAATCAGACCTGTTGATTGGGATGCTGCTACAGCCTGTCCTGGGTAAAGATACGCTGCGTACAAGCTGGACAGGACACCCGTGGTGTATATTGCGGTTACCGCTACATTTAGCATCATCAACCGTCTTGGCATCCCATGCTGTACCAATCGCTTGGCCATCTTCCAGGATGGCGGCGTGATGTAATACACTGCATTCCTGATTTTGTTTCGCTTCAGCATGCTGCGAACCATCGCAGGGATGGAACCGGCTACCTCAAAATGTACAACCATTCTAGATGAGAGCTTAACCATGGTTGGGAAACACAATATGGCTAACGCCGTTCCAATGGTTGCCGCACCCATTAACCAGTGAAGCTGTGCTGCAAAGTGCGGATTGGCTCCACGTGTTGCTGTATCCACCAGATTACCTACCATTGGGCCCTGGGCCATATTAGAGGTACGGGAAACCAATAGCAATATCCCTGCCAAAGAGATGGCCAGCGCGATTCTGCGCGTGCGTAACCCACCGAGGCGGAGCGCATATGACAAGCTGTCTGCGGCATGAATCAGCATAGTGAATAACATAGGGATTGCCAGGCTAAGACTAAACATATGTATGTACTCCTTTATCTTCCTCTTATTGAATTTATTTCTTTCCTGGACAGCATTATACGCCTCCAGCTTGCAAAAGTATAGGAACGGGATCCTTCTGAATTATCGTTCATTGGAATTACGACTTCACCTGTTTATCGTTTACCCCTTCCGTCACTGGGTAATATACAACTAATCCATTATTGTACAGGAGGGGTTCATATGCCTTGGAATAAACAGGATTATCCAGTATCCATGAAGAACTTGGAACCACGTGTCAGACACAAAGCAATTGAGATTGCCAATGCGCTGCTCGATGACGGGTATGAGGAAGGGCGATCAATTGCCATAGCGACAGCTAAGGCGGAAGAATGGGATGAAAATCATCCCTCACCGGGAGGTTCGAAAACGGACTCCACATCTTCTTCCGAAGACCCCAACCGTAAAACGTCATCTTCTACGCAGCGTCGTCATTCGGAGCCCGTCTCTTCGTCCAAAAGCCATGAAAACATCCATGTTGTACCTACCGACTCTGGCTGGGCGATTAAAGAAGAAGGAAAGTCGGCCTATCTCTCCACATTTGATACGAAGGCAGAAGCCGTAGATAAGGCCAAAGCACTTAGCAGCAAACAAAATATTCGAGTCATTATCCATAATCAGGATGGTCAGATTGCTTCTTCAATTAAGCCCTGAATGAACTGGATGACATCGGAAATTATCTGTTTTCACAGTCGGCTGTCATTGCGCAGTTCAGCGAAAATAAAATCATTCCATGAGCGAAAACAATAAAATCCCTTTTGCTGCTGAAGAGCAGACAAAAGGGATTTTATATGAACGTTAACGATTAAGACCTGGATAGGATGCATACAGGTTATGGTTGTTCTGAACCGTATGGTCAATGAGATACCCCTCTAGCCACCGTAGTTCGTTGTGAAACAGCAGCAGCGTTAACCGCCTTGGCTGCAGCCGATGGCATCGGCAATTTCACAGCTGAAGTCGTAGCCACAGTTCCTCGAGCCGGAACACTAACGACATACGTGATGACTTTGCTGGCAATCCATACGGCCAGAATTGTATATAAAGTTTCTTTTACCGGAAGAAAGAAAAGCGACAATCCCAATACAAAAGCATCACTGACAAAGAAAACGGTCCCCAGCTTCCATCCCTTCCAGCGACTAACCAGCACGGCGAGAATATCGTCTCCGCCTGTCGCTCCACCGAATCGAAGCACGATCCCAGCGCCTACCCCTGTCAATACACCGGATAGAACTGCCGGAATCCACAGATTTCCGTTAAACGACATCACCAATGTGGAGTATCGTTCAAAGCCGTCATAGAATAGGGAAAATGCAGCGACGCCAAGCAATGCCTGAATCATGAATTTCCAGCCTTTGAGGAACCAGGCGAGGATCATGACCGGAATGTCCAGTAGCAACATACCGATGGCAGGCGATAAGCCTGTTGCGTATTTTCCGAGCAGGGCCAGACCGACAAATCCGCCCTCCGATAAATGATTCTGAAAGTTAATGTGATAATAGGCAAAAGCTAAAATAAATGTACCGAGCAGCATAATGGCGAACTTGATCGCCTCTGTTTTAACGTGTTGTAAGGTTAACGATGTTCTCTTCATTCAGGTTCCCTCGCAGTTTGTAGGTTGGTTTTTAGACCGACCGTACCCTGCAAAAGGCAAGCCTGGAAGAAATCATCGTGTACGTCCTTCGAATATTCATTCCAATCCCCTCTTTCGCAGAGTCAGCCGTTTTTTTGAACCGGTTGGTGTACTCTACAAGGGGCGCTATGTGTATGAGAGATCGTAACGTTTCCAGATCGTCCTTGGGGAGATTGTCCTTCGGGAACTCATGGTATCCTGATCCTTTCTGTTCTGTTGTGGTTAGCTGTGCTTGGTTAAACATTATACTTTACACTATAACACTTCGATTACAGTACCCTCTTCCGATCGCTGTTATCCACGGATTTTTTTGATCCCATATTTCATATGGGAAAATCCGTTGATAAAGGCGAGCACTTCGTTTCTTCAGACGGGTTCTGCACTCTTCGTTACCGTGTAAAGATTCTGCTTAAACACCAAAGCTAACTTGCTTGTTCTTCTATTATATAACACCAACGTGACCGGGTCTAAACAGCCGACCCGTCAAATATGCGCATAAAGCAGCATCTGGGCTGCTCCAGCAGTCGTACGGGCACACCAGGATAAGCAATGCTTGCTAATGGTGCAACCTGCTCCTTTATTCTATGACCAAAGCTTCCAAAAATAACTGTCAGTCACCCAACTGTGACAAATTGGGGCCCTTTTTTATTTTTTGACGCTTTTTAAAGGAATCATTTTCCTTTCACACATACACTATAGCAAACGTAATCGGCTTTATTCTTTGTCCAGTTCAAACGTTTCCATACTTACCCTGCTGTTTATGGTATAATATAACAATTGAATCCCACTACCGTTTAAGCGAGGCGGATTGATGAAAACGTTAAAGCCAAGAGTCTTTATTGGCTGCTCGCTGGAAGCGAAGCCGATTGCAGCCGCAGTACACGAAAACTTACGTTTTTCAGCCGAAGTTACCCCTTGGTATTCCGGTGTATTTAATCCAAGCAGCTATACCATGGACGACCTGGAAGCAGAAGTCCGTACAACAGACTTTGCCATTTTTATTTTTCACCCGGATGATATATCCAAAATTCGCGGAAAGTACTACGCGTCCGTCCGGGATAATACAATGCTGGAAATGGGTCTGTTTATGGGCCGTCTGGGACGAAAGCGTATTTTTTTCATTCTTCCTGAAGATATTACGGACATGAAGGACACGACCAAGGTCGAGGGATTGCGTATGCCCACAGATTTGCTGGGTTTAAATCCACTTGTGTACGAAATCCGTTCTGATGGAAAGTGGGCACCAGCTGTCTCAGTGGCATGTTCCAAAATTGCAGACAGTATTGAGGAACAAGGACGCTGGAGTGATCCAGAATTGGAGAATATCATTGAGAAGCACAAGCGTACTGAGGGAGAAGCACGGTTACAACTGCTCAAATTGCTGCGGTTCTTTAGGGAATTGCTGCGTACCCGCAAAGCAGATGCCAAAATGCTGGAGCGAATGAGCGATGCCCTGCGCACCGCCTTTGTCTCTCACCCTCCATTTGCCGTACGCGGCACAGCCATATACCGTACGGATGACAGTGGTTATATTGAGCAATTATGTGGTAATGTTGGAGAACCGGGGAGAAAGTATGACTTGTCCGCTAACGACGATAAACAGCCGGATGATCCCAAGCGCATCCTGGTGATTGATTCTTACCAAGAGAACAAGATCAAAATCAACCTGTATGATGATTACCTTGAGAAAGAGTATCTGCTATGCTATCCTGTAGCCAAGAGGTATGTAATCACCGTTCACATTATTGGACATATTGAAGCGGATGAGGCGGTATTTCAGCAGATTGACCTACAGAATCGTCAACTGTTCAACGCCATCAACGATTTGTTAGGAGGCGAACCGGAATGAAACCGGAAACGAAAAAAATAAGCAAGCGCTGGGGCAGCGAAAAAAAGGTACGCCTCAGTTCTGCGCCCGAATCATCACGACCGGTTCCGGAACCCAAGGAAGAGGATCGTTTCCACAAGCCGGCCGTACCGCTAACGACCATAGGGCCCTCCCTGAAGGGCAAGGAAAAACCGTATAAGGTCATCCTTGAAAAAGAGGCGTTCTACGAAAAGCCTCAATATCTTGCGTAATCTTTTGCACACATCATCAAGCCTGCCGCTGAATCGGCAGTATTCCATAAGCCCCGCCGCCCAAGGCAGGGGCTTTTTTGTTTTCATTTTTCGCCAAAATAAACCTGCATTGCATGAGTCTCATTTAGTGTATGGCCTTAGGTTTCCTGCAAAACCCATAAATTATACCTAATTTTGGATCAGGCTTGTCCTGATGGTTTCTTTCAGTAAATTCAAGAAGGCGAGGTTAATTGTAATAGCTCACTTCTTCCCTACCTTCTATTTCCAATTATAATATAAGAACATACGTTCTGTAAATAAATAAATGAAAAAATAATTTTAATAACATATTTTTGACCTATAAAATCAATAAGAGCTGAGCAGAATTTAATTCTTCAAAAAAAAAACAGGCCACGCATAATCTCGCGCGCCCTGTTTCATTTGTCGTACACATAAGCTGTGACCCGTTTAGATCAGACCGGACTTTTCAAGCAATCTGCGTATAATCACAGCTGTTTCAGCCCGGGTAATGGATTGATTCGGAGCAATGGTATCTTTGCCACGTCCGGACACCAGTCCGGTGGAGATGCTGGATGCTACTGCTTCTTTGGCCCAACTTGCTACCTGCTCAGCATCTGCGTAATCAGACCATTGCTGAACGTTTCCGACAAAAGCAGCTGTTTCCATTCCAGTCACTTCCATAGCTCGTGCAATGAGTGCCATCGCTTCCTGACGAGTAATCTGTGTCTGTGGTCGGAATGTTCCATCTTTATAACCATCGATTAATCCATAGCTAGCCGCCGTATTCACAGCTTCAGCGTACCACTCGCTTCCACTCACGTCTTGGAAAGAGTTAGCCTCTTCACCAAGTTTCAACCCCAATCCACGTACCAGGATGGCAGCGAACTCTGCACGTGTAACTCCACGGTTCGGTCCAAAGGTTGTGTCAGTGATGCCCTCGATAACCATACGTGAACCCATATCATTCACTTCTGTCTCGGCCCAGTGTTGGGCTACATCAGTGAAGGTATGCGGGTGCCAGATAACGGCATACACACTGTTGGTCAAGCTGTTAATCTGTGCATGGTACATCCCATTGACCTGTGTAATTTTTGTGGGTACATGGCGCACACTTCCTTC
The DNA here is from genome assembly GCF_051967555.1 of Paenibacillus sp. SAF-068. Taxonomy (NCBI): domain Bacteria; kingdom Bacillati; phylum Bacillota; class Bacilli; order Caryophanales; family Paenibacillaceae; genus Paenibacillus; species Paenibacillus sp. SAF-068. The sequence continues at coordinate 768,468 of NZ_JBQCJX010000002.1, read as the reverse complement.
TGCATCCACCACAACACCCGTGGTGATTTGGTTAGGATCAACGGTAGCTGGTAATGCAATTGTACGTGATACATAACTATTGAACTTATCCACGCTCACGGATTTGCCATTCAAGGTGGCTGTTACTTTGAAATCAACTGGTGATCCCAGAAGTGCATATCCATTTTGTTGAGCTGCTGTTTGTGCTGTCTGTATGACTGCTGCTGTCGGCTGTGAAATTTCTACATGCAGTTTGATGTCCTCCAAGGAATGGTCAGAATTCACACCTAGTTGCTGCGCGAGCTGCTCAATATTAACCTGTTGTGCTGGCAACGTATATGAGGCAATATCCGTTTGAAGCACCAATACGGCTTGTTTTTCAGCCATGAGTTTGACAGTCTGCCCCGTCAGTTCACCAATAACCTGATCTCCTTGAGCATTGCCTGTCACAGGAATCGTAACAACAGCCTTGTTGCCCTCGGTTTGAAGTTTTTGTGCGATAAGAGCTGCGTCCACTGTAAGGGTTACAACTTTTCTTCCGTTCACTTCAGTAGTAGTCAAGATTCCAGCATTCTCAGCTTTACCGTTCACGAGTACCTGAGCACCTGTAGTTGGGGGAGTTACGACGGGAGTAGTCACTGGTGTAGACCCACCACTTCCACCAGAACTGGAACCCCCGGAGCTTCCATTGCCACCCGATCCACCTGAGCTATCACTGTTACGCTTGATATTGAGTGTATATGTTTTCTTGCTTACTCCATCCAATGCAGTCACTTCAATAATAATTGTATTCATGCCACTGACTAACTGCACGACTGTACTATTACCACTAACACCATTAATTTTCACTGTGGCTCCAGTTTGATCCGGTTTAACGCTAATTCCGGTCGAGCCAACGGAACTATTGACCGTTGCTTCATAAATCTCCACATCCGGATTGAATGTCGGAGTTAATGTGATCGAAGGTAGAGCTATTTCATTTAACTTGGCATTGGTGATGTCAATTCGATTGATGTTAAGTTTATAGTCGTTACTGGTGCCGTCCTCCGCTTGAACATTAATGTTTACAGGGTTTGAGCCGTATACCAGATCCGTAACTGTGTATGTGTATATACCATCTGTGACGGTTTCATCTGTAGCGCCTGTTACGTGTACGACTTGTTCTTCATTTGCTTTGCTTAGAGAGAAGTCTACACTTGTCACGTCAGTTTCAACATCTACGCGGTAATCAAGCTCATCTACAGAGAAGTCTGGTGTCAGCTGCCCTGAACTTACCGTAAGGGTGGAGAGTGTTGCAGTAGATGACATCCACTTCGCATAAAGCGTAATATTTTGCGTTAGATTCGTATTGAAGTCAAAAGGTTGAATCAATTGGCTATCCTGATACCAGCCCGAGAACGTATATCCTGCTTTTTCCGGAGTATCAGGATTTACTGCTGGGCTGTTATAGTTCACCTTTTGATTGTCAATCTCAGTTCCACCATTCGATTCAAAACTAATATTTACATACAGTGGTTGCCACTGTGCATAGAGCGTAACATCACTATCGTTCATGGAGAAAGTATCTGCTGCGCTGTAGCTGGTTCCGCTACCATCTGCCGCTGTATTCCATCCGATGAACTGATGATCTTCTCTTGTCAGTTCTCCCGTATTGTCAAACACGGTTACTGTTGCATCTTTTTGATACTTATTGTTGTCTACGGGGACATTTCCAGTAATTGCACCATTGGCATTATAAGTCACTGAATGATCTGTAGAGAGTGTCTTAATTGTCAATTTGTTACTTTTCGTAGCGTCTGCATATGCAACATACGGCATTCCGTTCGGGCCGAATGCGAGTGAAGATTCGTTTATCGAACCTGTGAAGTATGGCTCTCCTCCAACGACAGTCCATTGAGTCCCGTCCAATTTCATCATTACACCTTGTTGCATCATCATGCCATTACTCGGTAGATTTTTAAAAGCGGTGTACGGTACACCTTGCGGATCGAAGGCCAAAGACATACTATTTAGCATTCCTGATGAGAATCCTGGATTACCTACGATTTCCCACTGGCTGCCATTTAGTTTCATTACTGTTGCCTTATAACTGTTGGAGCCGTCTTGAAATGCAACATAAGGTACATTGTTCGGACCAAATGCAAGTGAAGGATATGATGCCGAGTCTGCTGTAAATGCTGCATTCCCTACATTTTTCCATGAACCACCTGCAAACTGCATGACAGTCAATTTGTTATTTGTGGAATCTTCTGTGTATGCAATATAAGGAATACCATTGGAGTCAAAAACCAGTTTGGACATCTCTGATACACCAACTGTTGTAAAACCAGCTGTTCCAACGTTCTCCCACTGATTGTTATTCCATTTTTTAACTGTCACTTTACTACTTGCAGCACGATCTTGATATGCAATATAGAGCGTATTATTAGGACCGAATGCCAAAGTAACATAAAGCGCAGCTCCTGCCGAAAAACCAGGCGTACCCACAAACTCCCACTGATTCCCATTGAACTTCATTACGCTAGCCTTGCTTCCATTATCAGTATCCTGATACGCTACGTATGGAGTATTTTGAGAGTCGAATGCGAGCGAAGAAGTATATACTCCACCAGCAGAGAAGCCTGCAGGTCCAACAGATTGCCATGCACCGGAACCATATTTTAGTACCGTTGCTCTTCCGCTATTGCTTGCATCTTTAAATAAGGTGTACGGTGTCCCTTCGCTATCAAAAACTAAATCAATATTTTCCACCCTTCCTGATGTGAAGCCCACCCCTCCTACATCTACCCATGTTCCACTTGCCGCATAAGCACGATCTATACCTGACGCCTGAAACCCCGGAATTCCTCCAAAAATTAATGCAGCTACAACCAGCATCGTTATCACTCTTTTAAACCTCAGTAATCTTTTATTCATCCGTGATCGTCCTTCCATTCATCATAGTAAATTCCCTGCTCCTGTCCCACCTAGCTCCAACCTTGTGTCAATCTTATAAATCTACTTAAGAGCTACCCAGCTAACATGCTCGTATTTCCATCAAACGTACACTTGTTGAATATGTATTTTTAAATATTAGTACTCCTTTCGATGTAGTTTGAAATTTTAAAGATAGTATAACGAGCTACTATAAACAAACTCTAAACACGGTGAGTACATTCTCCTTTTATGTTCTGCATTTCGACAAGTTGAAGTTGCCTATGAGCCTTATTCCACAAGGGTTTGCATATGATTTAAGCTTCCTTAAAGAGAAAATGTAAATATTTTCAGATTGAAACCCGCATGACTCAGGATTATGCTGACTATAATATAAACAAGAACATTTGTTCTTGATCAAAATGATATCTATGGCTAAGGAAGTGAACATATGGCCGCCTCTTCCACTTCAGCCCCAACGCCTACGGACGAAGATCATCGTCTGATCAAAGGTATGGTTGTGCGTACGCTTTTGCTGGATGTACTGGAACGGGATATTCAAACGATGAATACGCTGCTTCTGAAAATGCCCGAGGTCTATATTCTGTCGCTCACTCGCATTCAGAATGAAGTACTTAAGGAGATGCTGGGACTGCGCAAACAGATGAGAGCCCGTGGAGTAAAAGTTCTGGAGGAAACGCGGGGAAAGGATGGCATTGAAACCGTTTATTTGTGCAGGGGATACATGCAACGGTTCTATATGCTCTGGACATTTGCACGCAATGAGGTCAAAAAAGAGTTGAGTCACCATCTACAGATGGATCTGACGCAAACGTGATGAATATGATTTAGATTACATCTTGATCCTGCCGCCAAAAACCGTTCATACTTTCTCCATACAAAAGGGTTGAACGGGTTGACCATGGCATGCTGTGTTCATTAAGATGGAGAAGACATATCCAACCATTCCAATCCGGGATAACGATATGTTCTCAATGTCTTATTAATCAAGGAGCTGTACTTTATGGAATCCCATTCGAATTCTTTATCGATGTCACAAAATAATACAAAGCAACATCCTCTCGTAGCCGCAGATGTAACAGAACTGATCGGCCAGACACCTGCCGTTAAACTGAACCGGCTCACAGGCAGCGACTCCGCTGACGTATACGTGAAACTGGAATACTTCAACCCAAGTGGCAGCGTCAAAGACCGTGCCGCCTATAACCTGATCGTTCAAGCTGAACGTGCAGGACTGCTTCTGCCCGGTGCAACCATTATCGAACCCACCAGTGGCAACACGGGCATCGGTCTGGCCATGAACGCCGCTGCCAAAGGATACAAAGCCATTCTGATCATGCCGGACAATATGTCCAAGGAGCGCATCAACATTCTGAAAGCCTACGGCGCAGATGTGGTGCTCACTCCTGCTGCGGAGCGGATGCCAGGTGCGATTCGCAAAGCAAAAGAGCTTCAGGCAGACATTCCGGGAAGTTTTATTCCGCAGCAGTTCGAGAATCAGGCGAATCCGGATATCCACCGGATCACCACGGCTCCCGAGATTATGCAGCAGATGGATGGCAAACTGAATGCATTTATTGCCACGGCGGGAACCGGCGGTACCATTACCGGCACCGGGGAAGAGCTGCGCAAGCAGTTGCCTGATATTCGCATCTATGCGGTGGAGCCCAAAGGTTCTCCGGTGTTGTCCGGTGGCGAGCCCGGACCACACAAACTCGTCGGTACAAGTCCGGGGTTCATTCCGGACATCCTGAATACCGACGTATGGGATGCCATCATCCAAGTGTCCGATGAGGACGCACTGGATACGATGCGGCAGCTTGCTGCCCGGGAAGGGCTATTGCTCGGCCCTTCCTCTGGGGCTTCGGTGTGGGCCTCCCTTCGCATCGCGAAGGAACTGGGGCCGGGGCACCGGGTGCTCTGCATTGCGCCGGATACCGGGGAACGGTATCTGAGCATGGGTATTTTTTAACACAGCTAAAATTTAAAATCTGTACACATCAAAAAGGGGCTTCCTTGTCTCATGAGTCATGAGCATGACAGAGTCCCTCCCTTATAAACATTCATTTAGTACTCACTCATGTAGTATTCATTTAGCTCTCATTGCTTCTAATGAACCTAAGACACGCTATTCACTCCTATTTATGTAGGTTTGATGTGTAACGAATCACAGCGGCGTTATTCCCCCAAATTTGGTTGATTTACGGGCTTAGAAGCTATTTTCGGCGGGATAACGTTACTGAGATTGTTAGACTCTACATCTCTTAATTATCACGCTAATAAGGTGACGTGGGTTCGTTAGAAATTTGGAGCGATTGGAAGCAAGGGAAAATCCCTCGAAAAAAAGGGAAAAGAAGTACATTGGAGAAACCATCATAATAAAAAAAAGCTCTTGCTCACATACGGATGGTGTATCCGCAGAGAACAAGAGCTTTTTTCTGATGGGAGCCGTTTCGGCCCGGTTAGAACGCATAATCCAATCTACATGTAGGATTTAGTACGATTTTGTATGATTTAGAATTCAGTCATTAGTGTGTCAGAATTGTCCATTCCACACCTTCGGGAAGCAGGGCCGCAATGCGGTCTTTGGCTTCCTTTTTGGTATACAGCGATTCATCGAGAATGACCGCGGAACCGGAATCCGTGCTTGTCCGAATCAGACGTCCAAGACCTTGCTTCACACGCAGGAGCATATACGGAAGATCGATCTCTTCGTAAGGTGCAGCCGACGCACTGCGTTTTGCATTGAACACAGGGTCCTGTGGCGGATACGGGAGCGACCAGATCATCACGTTGGATAATGACGGTCCTGGAACGTCCAGTCCTTCCCACAGATTAACGGAGCACAGCACACTCTCCTCATCCTGCTGGAATGCCGCGATCAGATCACTGATCTCCCGATCTCCCTCATACATAAAGCGCAAACCTTCTGCTTCAGGCACATGAACAATGTCCTGCTTGAATGCACGCAATTCTTCCATCGTACGGAACAGGATCAGCGCACGGCCTCCACTTTCCTGAAGCATGGATACTGCGTCGCGCATGCGATTTTCGTTCTCCGGATGACCCGGTATAGCTTTATCGGTAATTTTCATCTTCATTTTGTCCGCATAATCATACGGGGAAGCCACCGAGAACGATACAAAATCATCAATGCCGAGGCTGTCCGCCACATAACGGAATGAACTGTCCACAGATAACGTTGCAGAGGAGAACACAATTGGAATGCCTGTGTTGAATACACGCTCATTCAGCATTTCCTTCACGGTACGCGGCATGATCGATAATGTCGTCTCGTCTTCACTCTCTTCCGCCCAGCAGATGTAGCCGTCTTCCTTACGGAACAACGCAAGTGCAGACTGAATCATGTCCAGATGTTCTTCAACGACACGCATCTGGTACCCATCCAGCGAGAACAATCCACTTTCAAATACCAATTCTTCGCCAATGGCATCCAATACATTGGTCAGACGTTCAATCTCACGCAGAAGTGGTGCTTCTACCCGAACTTCTTTCCGTTCCGATCCCGGAATCGCCACCGTATACGTATCGAGTAACGCAAACAGGCGTTCACTGCTCTCAATGGCTTCATCCACACGCTCGGCGAGGGATTCACGAATCTCTCCTTCAAGCAGGCGAGTCACGAGTTCCTCAAAAATACGGTGTTTCAGCTTGTAACTCAATGCGTTCAGGGCTGCTTCTTCCAGCAAATGTCCTTCATCAAATACAACCGAGCTGTGATCAGGCAGCAGTGGCAGTTGTCCCTCGCGTTTGCGCGCATCATAGGTCCAGACATGCTCCATGTAATAATCATGGGAACAGATGATAATGTCCTTGGAACGGCGGTAATGGTCACGCGACAGCGTCAGGCCGCAGCGTTGTCTTTTTGGACATACAAAACAATCTTGGAACGGGTCCCAGTTAATTTTGTTCCACTGACGATCGTTCAGATGCGGATACTGTTTGCGGTCACCATACGGATGGAAGGCTTGAAGTGTACCCGGCGTGTTCACAAAATCCGGCAGACTCTCATGCACTTCTTCAATAACAGGCGCATCCTCATCGGCAAATCGCACCGCACTTAATTTGTTCAGGCAGACGTATTGGTCCGGTGATTTTCCGAGACGCGCGTCCACTTCCAGATCCAGATGTGCAGCCAGCTTCGCAATGTCTCCGCCAGGCTTCACAAGCTGTTCAATCAAGGACTCATCGGCACAAGCAATCACGGCCGGTTTGCCCGTATAACGTGCATAACAGACCGCGTAGAGCAGATAGACTAACGTCTTACCTGTTCCAACACCGGCCTCCGCCATAATGGTCTTTTTATCTCCATAGGCCCGTTCGAGCTGATATGCCATAAAAATCTGTTCATCCCGTACCTCGAAGCCGGACTCAGGCAAAATATCGTAAAAAACATCGGCAACCCATTCTCCCAGACGGGATACAAAAGGTTCAGCCGGATCATATGCAAAAGGATAACGTTGTGTAGACAATCCTAGGTCAGCCTCCATTCTTAGACGCGGTCCTCTTTCATTTCCGTTCAAAAAAGGCCGCAGGGCAAAAGTTAATTATCTCACGCAGTAAGGCTGGTGACAAGCTTTTTTTGCTAGGTTATTTGTGAGGTTTAATGTATAGAACCTATTTACAGGGAAAATATATACAAGAATCCACTTTAAGGAAAGGCGGTGCTCCATGGATAATCAGTCTTCACAACCTGAGCATTCCTCAGACACAGCGGCAGACACATTAACAGACCGACAAGGCCACCCCATCACAGACAATCAGAACGTACGAACTGTAGGCAGCCGTGGACCGACCACGCTGGAGAACTATCATTTTCTTGAAAAGATTACTCACTTCGACCGTGAACGTATTCCGGAACGGGTGGTTCATGCCCGCGGCGCTGGCGCTCATGGCGTATTTGAAGCGTATGGAACGGCTGGAGATGAGCCAGTATCGAAGTACACGCGTGCACGTCTGTTTCAGGAAAAAGGAAAAGAAACCCCCGTATTCGTTCGATTCTCAACGGTGATTCATGGTGGGCATTCTCCCGAGACGCTGCGTGACCCGCGCGGCTTTGCGGTGAAATTCTATACCGAAGATGGCAACTGGGATCTGGTCGGTAACAACCTGAAAATCTTTTTCATTCGCGACCCGCTCAAATTCCCGGACATGGTACATGCCTTCAAGCCCGACCCGCTGACCAATGCACAGGATATGGAGCGGTTTTTCGATTTTGTCTCGCTCAGTCCTGAAGCTACCCATATGGTGACGTTCCTGTTCTCCCCTTGGGGTATTCCGGCCAATTATCGCCAGATGCAAGGATCAGGAGTCAATACATACAAATGGGTCAATCAGGAAGGCACTGGCGTACTCATCAAGTACCACTGGGAACCGCTCAATCAAGGCATACGCAACCTGCTGCAAAAAGACGCAAGCGAGATTCAAGGGCACAATTTCAACCATGCGACATTGGATCTGTATCACGCCATTGAACAAGGGGACTATCCCGAATGGGAGCTGTGCGTTCAGGTGATGGAGGATGGCGAGCATCCGGAGTTGGACTTCGATCCACTGGACCCAACAAAGTTATGGCCGCAGGATCAGTTTCCATTTCTGCCTGTAGGCAAAATGACGTTGAATCGCAATCCCGAGGATTATTTCAATGAAGTGGAGCAAGCGGCATTTGGTACAGGTGTATTGGTGGATGGGCTGGATTTCTCGGATGACAAGTTGCTGCAAGGACGCACCTTCTCCTATTCGGATACTCAACGTCACCGGGTCGGTGCGAACTACCTGCAACTGCCTGTCAATGCGCCGAAGAACCGTGTTGCGACCAATCAAAGCGGCGGACAGATGCAGTATCAGGTCGATCGGGCACCGGGTCAGAACCCGCATGTTAACTATGAGCCTTCCTCTCTCGGTGGACTAAAGGAAGCAGCACCACGTGGTCCGGAACACGAACCACTGGTGGAAGGCCGACTTGTCCGCGAGAAGATTGAGCGCACGAATGACTTTGGACAGGCGGGCGATACGTACCGGGCATTCGAGGATTGGGAGCGGGATGAGCTAATCAGCAACATGGTTGGCGCGTTGGCCCAATGCAAACCGGATATCCGGGAGCGCATGATCTCTTATTTTACCCAAGCGGATGCCGATTACGGTCGTCGTGTGGAAGAAGGACTGGCTTCTGTACCAACCGATGATAGTACGACGGTTCAACCGAAACATGAACCAAGCGTGGAGCAAGCAGAGAAACGCAGTCGTGAGACGGATGGTTATTAAAGTAGCTGGACCGCGTTTAGACTGATAAGTTTGATACGGTTAAAGCATATGTGTAAATATTTGGAGTGAGTATTTCGAGTAAGCAGATTACGTTCTGGATTAAGTATAGCCCTGATCGTCAAGTTGCCAGTTGCAGCTACGATCAGGGCTTTTTCATGTTTAACTTGGGTGTAATCTCCACTTCAGGATGCATGCTGCTATTTATTTTAAATTATATGAAGTTCATAGGAGTGGATCAAAGGTAAAACGGATGCTCTGAGGATGGAAAAGAGTGCTTCGTTACGTTCATTTCAGATGATTCTTCATTAAATGAGATCTATCACCCAATGGAAAGATTACATAATTCACGTGATATCACAGGTATTGGAAGCTTCCAGGCCCGACCTGCCTGCATGTAACTCCATCTGATCAGATGATTATTGATGATAACGCTTACAACACTTACCATAAACCTGTGTCTAGGAGATTGTATCCAACCAGCCGGCCTGACTTATCTCGTAGATCACGATCGGTTACACGGCTACCACATGCTCTTCATTCTATTCCCAATTAACCAAGGAGGTTTGCGTAATGAAATTATTCCCATCCACATCCACTCATGCATCTGTACGATCCGAACGTTCACTGAAATCGAAAATGGCCCAGATCTGTCTATGCGCCGCGTTCCCTCTACTATTGATTGGTGGTGGGTCTGTTGGAGCTGAAGAACTGATTGAGAGCAGCTTGCAAAATCCCTCTGAATCAGTGGCGACTTCGAATATCACACTTGTTGCTGGGGATCTGTATGTATCTCCTGGCGGCTCTGCCAGCAATCCGGGAACCATCAACAGCCCAACGTCACTCGCTAATGCTCTGACCCAGATCGCACCGGGTAAAACAATCTATCTGCGCGGCGGAACCTACAGCTTCTCCGAAACCATTACCATTGAGCGAGGCAATAGCGGTACATCCGGACAACGTAAAAATCTGGTGGCGTATGGATCGGAAAAACCTGTATTTGATTTCTCAGCACAAGCCTTCGCTTCTACCAATCGCGGGCTGCAAATGTTCGGAGACTACTGGTTCGTCAAAGGGCTTGAGGTGAAGGGTGCGGGCGATAACGGCATCTTCATCGGAGGCAGTTATAACCGACTGGAGCAGATCGAGGCGCATCACAACCGGGATACGGGTATTCAAATGGGACGCTATGCTTCCACAGCTGCCAAGAGTGAATGGCCTTCATATAACGAAGTGATCCGTTCTTACTCCCACAACAACTATGACCCGGATGACGGCGAGGATGCGGACGGTTTTGCCGCCAAGCTGACGGTTGGCCCGGGAAACGTCTTTGACGGCTGCATTGCCGCTTATAACGTGGACGATGGCTGGGATCTGTATAGCAAAACAGACACTGGCGCCATCGGCGCAGTCACGATCCGCAACAGCATCGCCTACGCGAACGGTGCAACATCAGACGGGACCTCTACCTCTAATAGTGATGGTAACGGATTCAAGCTCGGCGGCGAGAAGATTGCCGTGAATCATATTGTGGAGAACAACATTGCGTTTAATAACAAAAAGCATGGCTTCACCTACAACAGCAATCCCGGTTCGATCCAGATGAAAAACAACACCTCCTGGAACAATGGACAAAGCAACTTTGCCTTTGATGTAGGCACTCATATCTTCACCAACAACCTGTCCTTCCAAGGTGGTGCCAGTGACAAAACCAGCGGAACCGACGTCAGCAGCACCAACGTTTGGTGGAAGAACAAAAAGAGCGTCAACGACAAAGGCCTTCTCGCCAGCGCAACCGACTTTGTCTCCCTCGTGCCTTCGGTAACGCGCAGCGCGGACGGAACGCCTGTCTTGGGTAACTTCCTGAAGCTTGCGAACGGCAGTGATCTGATTGGCTCGGGTACGCCATCAGGTACGAATATTGGGGCGAGGTAGGTTGTTGGTTAGTGAGATAAAGGAATAATTCAAAAGCAAAATCCCCTCCCCATGCCAACCTGATCGGTGGTGATGGAGAAGGGGATTTTTGAATTGCTTTGTATTGTCTACTGGCTTAAAAGGTAGATAGATAAATACTTACGTTTTGCCTAAAACCTCAATCATCAGTCTGCCACCTGTGCGAAAACCTTGCTCGAATGCCGCTTCCACATACATGGACGTGGATTGTCCGATCAGGTCGATCAGTTTCTCTAAAGCATCGTACTCGTTATCGGTAAGCTGTGTCTTGTAGTCCTGCAATAGGTCCGAAATCTGGCGATTGATCTCCTGATACTCTTCTTGCTCAGGATGAATTGATTCGTCCAACCGCAGGTTCCCGTGAAACAATTCCTCGATCAGGTTTGACATGTTATCCTTCATGGTAAAGTCACCTCAGGAAAATTGTATATTAAGGAATGAGGTGAGACTGGGATTTAGCGGGAAATCCGCTAGTGTTTTTTCGTCTTTAGTAAGATTGAGTCGAAGTTAACATTTAATCATGTCAGAATAAAATTATTCACCTCGTTTTTCACTGAGGCTATGTGTCCATTAATAGTTTACTTTTTCACCAAAAAATTTCTTATATCTCTCAAGTACCGTCAGAATCTGGCTATTTCTCCTCTGAATATATAAATACATAATTACTCTCATCCGACTTCTCTTCTAAGAAAACAAAACCTAACCGATCAAAGCTCCTGATATCCTTCACATCTGTAATCTTACGCTCTGCCATATATCGCACCATCTCACCTCTGGCCATTTTGGCGCGGGTTGCCTTTTCAACAAGTTTCCCATCAACCATCTGTCCAAATACACAAGTGATAAAGCGGGTTTCCTCATTCAGAAAAGGGGTGATATTCTTGCTGTACTCTTTGGAAGCCAAATTTAGAATACAGTTGCTGTCCGCTTGAAGCTGATCTGCGAGTTTGCTGCCCCAGAATTGATAGAGTGACTTGAAACCCGGACCTTGCAGCTTGCCCTGCATCTCCAATCGATAAGGGGTTACCCCATCCAAAGGCCGCAACATGCCATAAAAACCGGATAAGATACGTAAATGCTGCTGAAGATATGCCAGTTCCTCGTCTTGAAAAACACCCGGAGCCATATATTGATACTGAATGCCCTCATAGGCATAAATGGCTGGCGTAAGATTTGCTTTTATATTCATATACCGAATCCGCTCCACGTTCTGTTCGGCGATGGCATCGTTACACTTCCACATCGCTTTGAGCTCGTCATAGGATAACTTTTGAAGAAAGCTCAATAGCTGTTCTGACTCATTTATAAATTGCGGCATCTCCGCGATAGCCATAAGATCGGTATCGATCTTCATCTTTTTAGCTGGTGATATGATCATTCTCATCGTGCTGACCCATCCTTAATCTACCGTTGTTATTGTCGTTATCCATTGTACAGGATTGGCTAAATGAATCCAATGGTGAGGCTCACGTTTTCTCCTCGCAATATCTTTAAATAGACTCAAAAATGAACAAGCAGCCCACAATTGGACCGGCTTGTTCATTATAATTCAATTATTCAATTGGATGAGAAAGTACGGCGTGTATTTCCAACCGCTATTTAGGGAGATACGCTTCCCGCGCCGCTATTTTGCTCTGTTTTGGTAGTCGGCAATTGAATCATTGGCGTGTTGGACCCACTTACATATGGAAGGGCTCCATCCCATTTCTTGATGGTTTCATATTCAACGAGTTGACTTGATAAGGATTGTTGAAGCTCTTTATTGGCTTTAGCTTGACCCTCTGCTTCGATCAATAGTTTGTCTGCATTACCTTGTGCTTCCACGCGCTTGCGTTCTGCTTCTTTCTTGGCGATCTCAAGTTCAGTCGTTTTACGTTCCAGTTCTTGAGATGCTTCGACACGTTTATCGATTGCTTCCTGAGTCTTGGCGTCAGGTTGAGGAACACCTACAGTAACGTTGGATACAATAAAGCCTAACTCTTTAACGTCATCAGAGAAACGTTGTTGCACATCGACGCCTGCTTCGGATGACTTTTCACCATACACATCAATGACTGTAAACTTGGAAATACCTTTACGGGCAGCGTCACGGAAACGTGTTTTGAGATATGTATCCTCAATTTCTTGAATGCTAATTGGCCCAAATGTATTGAATATAGAAGATACTTTACTTGGTTCTACCTGGTAGTTGTAAGCAAAATCGATGGTGATGTTTTTCCCGTCAGAAGTAGCAATCTGAATATCCCTGTATTCCACCGTTTGAATTCGAATCGGATATTTCGTCACTTTATCGAACGCTCCAACCAGTTTCCACCCTTGACTCAGTGTACTATCTTTTACGCCTCCATTGGGTGAATAGACAACCCCGACATATCCATTAGGAATTCGTGTGACAAAGAAGGTCACCAGTAGTACGCCCACAATAATAACTAAAGCAACCGCAATTGCCCCTGCTCTAAACGTCTTTGAATTTTTCATCACCATTCTCCTCTTGTTTGAATTTATTGTATCTCTTCAGAATTCTACTACCTATTTTATTGAATAGCGGGATCATTAATGCCCATAGAATAAATGCTAGGATCAAGATTAAAATGATTCCCCCAATAAATGGCATATTCGTCCTCCCCTCTATGGATGTAACCTAGCAGAACCTTAGTGGCATGATCTACATCCGTTTAATATTAATTATCATCCATCCAAATATGTAATTAATATTTTATATCTTCTATATATATACTTTAATATATTCCATTTGGTTTCAAAGATATCCCGTGCCGCTTTTTGTAACGCCTTTTCCCATTAATACACCGTAAGTATGATTATATGCTGACCATTCCCATTGATGAAGACTATATGAGATTTCCGCACGCACTCCTCGCCAATACGAGCTATCTATAAAACAAACCCCGGTAGCACGTCTGCATTCAGCAGCGTACAGCCGAGGTCCATTATTATTACTTCAAATACTACACTACACATCTCAAGTTGAACTCATCTCGTAAAATCATGCTGCCCAATGGTCAACAATGTCGGCCTGCTCTTACTCCACACCGAAGTGGCAATCTTCGGATTGTAATAATACAGCGCTCCATTCGTTGGATCAACGCCATTTAATGCTTTGCGTGCTGCCTTATAAGAGGTCGCCGTCGGCTTGGTATTAAACTGTCCATCGTCAACCGCCGTGAACTGACCTTTCTGGAAAATGACCTTCGAGATCGATGACGGGAATGCATCCGAATGCACACGATTCATGACAACCGCTCCGACAGCGACCTGCCCTTCAAAAGATTCTCCGCGTGCTTCACCATGGATCAGCTTCGCCAACTGGCGCAGGGTCTCGCCTTCGGCCTTGGCCTTTTTGTTCAGTCTGTTCAGCGTCGCCGGACCTGCAACTCCGTCCGCACTTAGTCCTTGCGCTTGCTGGAACTTGCGGACAGCGCTTTTGGTGATCGAACCGTAATAACCGGTCATACCGGCGTCAAAATACCCCAGGTCGCTCAATTGCTCCTGCAATTGCAGCACATGTTCACTGCGAACGCCCTGTTCCAGCTTCTGTGCCCCCGCAGAAGGCGCTGCCACGGTCAATCCCAGCGTCAACGCGCAGGCACCGAGAAGCATGCTGACCCGCCCTGCTCTTTTACCAGCCGCTTTCCCCTTCCCATGAGTGACTTTCCGACTGACGGTGATAGGTTCCATAGTGTGAGCAATCGTACGCGCATCAGCTCCTTCATTCGTACTACCAACTCTAACCCGAGCATTCTCGCTCCCTGTGTACTCCATATTTTTCGTAATCGTCATGTTATTCATTATATTGGTGACCTCCATCTCTTTCATGGGTTTACTTTCATCCACAACATACACATCATACATTCCGTTTATCTCACTCAGTTCATTACTGTTCTTATCGCGGTACGTTACATATATGTCGTTATTCTTATGTGCACGCACCATGTCAATCACGGCATTATGGCTTTCATCTATGCTATTCGCGTGAGTCTTTTCATTCATTTGTGCCATCTGGTTATACTTCTTCATCATGCCATTAACCTCCACTTTTCTGAATTCAGATCCCACTTCTTTCCCCTGAATCCTCACGGCTCTACATCCCGAGTGTCATTATAGGATATAGAAAAAATGAAGTCTATCGGACCGATGGAGCATGTAAAAATGAGTCTTAGACATAACAAAAAAAGGCATGAGCCCATGGTCGTATCAGGGTCACACCTCTTCTTGTATCAACCTTATACCGCTTGTCCACCCCCCATTTCCGTAGGCAGGCAGACCCGTACAAAAGTTGCGCTTGAATATAATGACAATTACTCGGCGAGTTCTTGTCCCTTCGTTTCCCGGCCCCAGAACAGTACAGCGGCTGCGCCAATGAGGATCGTCACGAAGAAAATCGTAAAAATCAGGCTGATTGCCACTTCACGCTGAACCAGCATACCGACCATCAGTGGAGCAAGCACGCCACCGATCCGGCCTACTGATGTCGCAAGTCCAACACCTGTGGAACGCACAGAAGTCGGATACAATTCCGGGCTGTAGGCGTACAGACCACCCCAGGCTCCCAGATTGAAGAAGGAGAGGCAGATGCCCGCAGCCAGAATCGTTGCTTCCGTGGTTGCGAGTCCGAACGCAATCGCACTGCATGCAGTCAATGTAAGATAGACAACAAGTACGAACTTGCGACCATAACGTTCAATAAAGTACGCTGCGGTGAAGTAACCTGGCAACTGTGCAATCGTCATGATCAGCACGTACTGAAAGCTTTTAACCAGCGTAAACCCTTTTGCCATCACAACCGATGGCAGCCATAGGAACATGCCATAATAAGAGAAAATGACGGTAAACCACAAAATCCAGAGCATCAACGTTGTACGGCGATGCGGTGCTGACCAGACGGTAGCCACTTTCTCGCGGAACGTGATTTTGTGAAGCTTGGTATGATTCTTGTACCGCGGCGGGTCCTGAATGGCACGACGCAGATACAGTGCATAGAACGCCGGAAGTGCACCGATGGCAAAGGCAATTCTCCATCCGTACTCCGGGATGACAAAGTTGGCAATGAGCGCCGATACAATCCAGCCCCCAGCCCAGAAACTTTCCAACAATACAACGGCACGTCCACGTTCCGCTGTAGGCATCGACTCCGATACCAGTGTGGATGCCACAGGCAGCTCTCCGCCAAGTCCAATACCCGCAACCAGACGTAGTGCACACAATACGGCAAATCCAGTCGCCAATGCAGATAGACCGCTTGCAATCGTGAAGATTAACAAGGTCCACATCAGAATGGCCTTCCGTCCAAAACGGTCCGCAAGTGCACCTGCAAGTAAAGCACCGAGTGCCATACCGATCGAGTTAATACTTGTGAGCACCCCGACTTGTCCGGGACTGAGACTCCATTCCTTGGCGAGTGCAGCCACGATAAAGGAGATCATGCCAACTTCCATTGCATCAAACAGCCAGCTCATGCCGGCACTGAACAGCAGCTTGCGCTGCTTGGGATTTCGCAACACTTCCAGTTTGCTCATCACTTATAGCTCCCTTGATCTCTATGTAGTCATTCTGACACTAAATCATTATTATG
This sequence comes from Paenibacillus sp. SAF-068, assembly GCF_051967555.1. NCBI lineage: Bacteria > Bacillati > Bacillota > Bacilli > Caryophanales > Paenibacillaceae > Paenibacillus > Paenibacillus sp. SAF-068. Next base: position 751,730 of record NZ_JBQCJX010000002.1, on the reverse strand, counting down.
CAGAATGCTCCAGAAATCAATGCAAAATAAGCTTTTCCTTCCGATTTCTGCGATACCTCACCCCTTGAGTGAACCTGCTGTCAGACCTGCAACAAAGTAACGCTGAAGTAGAAGGAACAACGCAATCATCGGAATGGCGGTGACCAGCACACCCGTAAGCATCATCGGATAGTTCGTCACGTATTCCCCGCGGAACTGCATAAGCGCTAGCGGTAACGTTAGCTTGGACTTACTGCTGAGCATTAACATCGGAATAAGCAAATCATTCCATACCATGACGAGCAGGAACGTAGCCGTTGCCGCCAGCGAAGGTGCAGCCAGTGGCAATGCAATCCGCGTATAGAGTCTCCATTCACTCGCTCCATCCATACTGCCCGCTTCCAGAATCTCCGAATTGAGCATACGCATGAAGCCTGTCAGCATGAACACAGAGACAGGCATCAGCATTGCGGCGGATACGACGATCAATCCCGTCAGACTGTCCGACCACCCGAGCGTACGCGTGAGGGAATAGATCGGCAACATGCTCACTTGGGAAGGAACAATCAGACCGGCTATGAACAGAGCAAACACAATTTTACCTACACTCCCGCCCCAGCGGACAATGGCATAAGCAATCATGCTGCTGAGCAGTAACTCAATAGCAACCGTACCAAGTGTCACGACCAGACTGTTTCCGAAATATTGCCACATCGGCTGGTTACGGAACATGCCAGTGATGTTATCCCACGTAAACGGGTCCGGCCAGCTGAATGGACTGGTGAAGAAGTTGCTGCTTGTTTTGAAAGAAGATACGAATACAAAGTACAGCGGCACAAGGATCAACAGCGCGTACACCAACAGGATCAGGCGATTGAACCATTTTAAAAACATGTGAACTCCCTTCTGCCTCGGTTGCAGCATGAATGCTCCAACATCAACCTCAATAGCTTACCCGGTCGGCACGCAGTGCCTTGAACTGCAACAGCGTCAAGAGCGCGAGCAACACCAGGAAGATCATCGAACCGGCAGAAGCCAGACCAAATGAGTAGCTGCCAAAGGCGGTATGATAGATATAGGTTGTCAAAATTTCAGTTGCGTAGTTCGGGCCTCCGTCCGTCATGGTGAAAATGAGGTCAAATGCCTTGAACGATTGAATCGTCGTATAGGCCACCACAATCGTTGCCGAAGGTGCCAGGAGCGGCCAGGTCACCTTACGGAATACCTGCCATTTGCTGCCACCGTCCATGCGAGCCGCTTCATACAGTTCTGCCGGAATGCCTTGCAGCCCTGCGATGAATACGATCATCATCTGGCCGGCGTGAGCCCAGACTTGTACCGCAGCGATGGAATAGATGGCGATCTTGGGATCACCAATCCAGTTGCGGGCGATGCTGCTCATCCCGGCTTCATTCAGTCCGTAGTTGATCAATCCGATGGATGGATCATACATGAACGCCCAGATCAGTCCGACCGATACGGAGGACAGAATCGCAGGCAGGAAATACAATGCCCGAAGCACAATGCGTGTCTTGGTATTGCGAACCAGAAGCAGCGCCAGGACAAGTGAAATAAAGGTTTGTGCAATAACAACCGTTAACATGAACTCCACGTTGTTGCCGAAGGCTTTGCGGAATACGATGCTGCTGAGACTGTCCTTGTAATTATCCAGCCCTACAAATGCATACGACGGGGATACCCCGTCCCAATCCGTAAAGGAGTAGAACAGCCCCGTCAATGTAGGAAATACGAACAATCCAACGTACAGCAGCAACCCGGGGATCAGAAACAGGGATAGCTGAAGACGGTTTTTCATCGTTTATTTCCCGATATGCTGATCAATGATCGATTGTGCCTGCTGTGCTGCTTCTTCTGGAGAAGTACCGCTCAGCACGGCCTGAATGGAGTTGGTTACTGCTTTTTGATTGTCTCCGTTCAGGATGGTAAACCGTGGCTGGAACACGGTCTTCTTGCTTGCCCATTCTCCGGCTACCTGAAGCTCAGGCGTATCATACTTCACATCATTCACTGTTACATTCTGTCCCGTCTGGTTGGCGTAGTCGCTTGCCACTTCCGGATTACTCAGGAATTCGATGAACTTCTTCGCTTCTTCCGGATGTTTCGACTTGCTGTTCACCGCGAGCATGAAAGTAGTGGTATGCACCCCTTCATACTTCGCTTGATCTGCACTTACCGTAATTGGCGCAAGCAGTTTTTGCTCCAGATTTGGATTCTGCTGCTTGTTCTGAGCCAATTGATATGATCCACTTGCCAGCATTGCTGCTTTTTCTTGAATAAACAGTGCCCCAGCCGCAGGGTCTTTCGTACCCAGTGCATCCTGCTGGAAGTAACCTTTATCGTTCAGTTCCTTAATTTGAGTCAACGTTTTCACCCAGAACTCATCTGTGAGTTTAGCTTCGCCCGCTTCTACTTTGGTAAAAATGTCGTCACTTGGTGCGTTGTTCATCACCATCGTATTCATGAATTGGCCTGGACCAATGTCCGCTCCGGCAAAGGCAATTGGAATGATGCCATTGTCTTTCAACTTCTGGCAAAGAGCCAGAAAGCCTTCCCAATCGGTTGGTGGCGTCAAGCCGTATTGTTCAAACAGTTTTACATTATAGATGGGATCGTTATATACGAGTTGATACGGGATCGCATATTGCTTGCCATCGTGCTGTCCTGCTTCAATCAACTTCGAATTGTAGGCTGACAGGAACGATGATCCGCTCAGGTCCGTGAACAATCCCGCCTTGGTGAAGGCTTCGAATTGTGCACCCGGGAAGGAAGCAAATACATCTCCTACCGAACCGTCACTGATTTTGGATTGTACAGTGGACTGGTATTGATCGGAGGGCAGTGTCTGCATCTCCACATTGATGTTCGGGTTTTCTTTTTCGAATGCGTCAATGGTCTTGTTGAGTGCTTCGGAATCCTCTCCGCGCCAGTGCATGAAGCTGATTGTAACCTTGCCTGAACCCGAGGAGCCGTTATCTCCAGAGGACACATTATCCCCGCCGCCGCAAGCTGACAACAGGATGGACATCACCAGCATACTGACGAGCGGCAGGATCATTTTTTTATTTTTTTTCATGAAAGACGACCTCCTGAGGATGCTTGATATTTTAACTAAAGAATGTTTATACTGACCACTCCGATGACAGAATAACCTTCCGATCGCTGTTATCCCCAGATTTATTTGATTCCTTTTTATAAAAGGAAAAATCCGGGGATAAAGGCGAACGCTTCGCTTCTTCACGTTATTTCTGCCCTCTCCGTTTTCGTATAAAAAATTAGTTAAACTTACTTAGTTAGTAGTAACTTGATGAAGCTTCTGTCTTGTTTTCCATTTCTCGCGAATGATCGGCATCACGGTCCGTCCGAAGATTTCAGCCTCTTCCAGATGCGGATAACCGGATAGAATGAAGGTCGTAACACCCAGATCTCCATATTCCATTAACCGCTCTGCGACCTGTTCCGCCGTACCCACAATAAGAATTGCACCGCCGGAACGCACAACGGACAAGCCTGTCCACAGGTTGGGACCTACGACAAACTGCTGCTTCTCGGACAGTTCCCGTAGCTCGTTCTGTCTGCGTTGGTTGGTTGCATCCGTCTCGGCAAAAGCGGCTTTGGCCTTCTCAATCGCTTCTGGTGGTACTTTGCTAATAATCTCCCAAGCTGCTGCCCATGCTTCCTCCTCAGTATCCCGAATGAGTACCTGAGCACGCATGCCGTAACGGAGCTGACGATCTTGTCCCGTTTCCTCTTTCACCTGCTGACGGATAACCTCAATTTCTTCGATCTGTTCCTGAATCCAGTCATGAGGTTCACCCCACATGAGGAACGTATCTGCATGTTCAACGGCGACCTTCTTGGCAATCGGTGAACTTCCTCCCAGATAGAATGGTGGATGCGGATTTTGAACCGTCTCCGGCATGCCTACCGGTCCCTTGAATTTGTAATACTGGCCGTTGAATTCAGGATTTGGGTCCTTGGATATGCCAGAGTTCGAACCACTTCCAGCAAACTCCGTCAGATTCAGTCCCGTCGATTGCGTCCATGAACGCTTCATGACTTCCATATACTCGCTCGCCCGCACATACCGTTCATCATGCGCATGTGCGAGTGGATCGCCAAGTTCCTCCAAATCGCGAACAGAACTCCCTGTTACCACATTGATCATGGCCCGACCACCAGATAGCTGATCCAATGCCGCTCCCATGCGTGCAGCGAGTACGGGTGTAACCAAACCCGGGCGAATGGCGACGAGGGGACGCAATGTCTTCGTGTGACTCATTACTGCCGAGCCAACCACCCATGCGTCCAGACACGCTCCCCCTGTCGGAATCAGTACAAATTCGAATCCTGCCTTCTCCGCCGTCTGTGCCACATCGATCAGATAATCCAGACTCGGCTCCCGCTCCGGGGCAACCCCCACATACTTCCCATCTCCTGCTGTAGGCAAAAACCATCCAAACTTCATTTCTTCCTGTTCGCTCACAAAAGTCAATCCCTTCTATGATAAATTGCTCTAAAAATGTTTCACTCAAGCACTTCGGTTACAGAAAACCTTTCGAGCACTCTTGTCCCCAGATTTCTTTTCATTCCCCTTTCATGGGAAAATCCGGTGACAAAGGCGCCCGCTTCGCTTCTTCAGGTTCTTTCTGTCCCCTCCGTTGTCGTGTCATTCTTTAAATTGATTTATTAGGCATAATCAAAAAAATGCCGATTAATTAACTTGGTTTAATAGGTATGGACATCATATCAATTGATTTGTCTGTGAGCAATGTCATTTCGCGGTAATTTTATTTTGTCATTTTGTGGTTTTTTCTCAGATTTAGGTCTTGCTGATCTTGAATATGTATAAAACCCACCTGTATAATAGGTTTAAATACATCTTCAAAAAGTCTGGTTTTCAGTACCGAGAAGATGGAATGAAGCTAGAAATGGAGTAGCGGAGCGTAGGAAAACTACGTGAGCAGCCACAATGTTTCCAAAGGAAACATACTTCGTAAGCCTCTCGCTTATTTCGGCTGAATTTCAGCTTCGATGTTGATCATGCCACTAGGCATGATTCGTAATCAAAAGTGGACTTTTTGAACTACATCTGTAAGCGGAAATTTTAGATCGTATCTACGATACTTATAAATTAAAGAGGTGTTCCTGATGACCGAGAGCATGAAGGAGGACCACCATGAGTTTTTGGATATCATTTTCTTCACTCCATCTGAATTCGAGAAAGCTGGTGGCGCCTGGCCGATTCGCATTGGCCGTAATATAGCCAAGACCAACTATCATATTGGCCCGCGTACCACACCTTATCATTATTTGCTGTTTGTGTTGGAGGGGGAAGGTACATTCATACAGGATGGACAACGTCATACGCTTCGTACCAGGGATGCATTCTGTCTTTTTCCCCATGTTACACATGAGTACTGGACGGACCCGGAGCATACGTTGCAAAAAATATTTATTGCGTTTGATGGCGCATACGCAGCCGAACTGTTGTCTCGAATCGGACTTAAACCCGACTCACCGTATCGTTCGGGTGTATTAACACCCGAGACTGCAAATGCCATGCGCTCGTTCATGGAGGATGTGCGCAAACCGCAGGATGGAGCGAGCGATCTGGGACGACTCACCAGATTTCTAAGCCTCTTTGACCGGATAGCCCGTTCCCCTGCAACCAAAGGATTGCAACCAGATTCGGCCACGCCTTGGCTTCAGAAAGGCAAGGAATACATGGACATTCATTTTGCAGGCGGCATCTCTGTGGAAGGTGTGTCTGCTCATGCGGGTGTTGATCGGACTCATTTTGCCAAACAATTCCGCAAAGCCTATGGTCTGTCCCCTGTGCAATATATTCAGCAATTGAAAATGAATCAAGCCAAACGTCTGCTCGTACAGACGCCGTTAAGCTTAACTGAAGTGGCTCATTCCGTGGGTTATCCCGACTTGTTCTCCTTCTCCAAAGCGTTCAAAAAGCAAGTCGGTTTGCCACCCAATCGTTATCGCACAGCGGAGAACACGAAAGAGTGAGGGAGCGACCTTTCGCTCCCCAGCCTATAAATTCAGCCTCGTGTACCATGCACCACGCCTTGTGTGCGCTTGTGCAAGATGTCGCCTCTATTAAAAAGGTTGTTCTGTCATCGAAGTGGCAAGTGTAAATTTTCTTTCGTTCAATTTATATAAATCCACCACCAAAAAAGGCAAGTCCCATCTACCCGGGACTTGCCTTTTTTCTATACTATAGTTTGATTCACATATCATGCAGAATTCAGAAACTTTTCGCTGACGTTACGCTATTCCTTCTTCTCATCCTTGCGTGCAAGTGGAATACCATTCTCCTTGGCATACCATGCTTCATAATGATGCACAGCCACACCCGCAAAAGATGAATGAGAGGAACCCAGATCGAACACTTTTGCCATCTCTTCATTCATATTGCTAACCGGTTTACGGAAAAAGGTCAGGTGATCCCCCTCGTGTGTATCCGCGAGTTCCGCTCCGATCCAGACCTTCTTGCCGAGATCATCCGCTTCGTCCAGTTCTTCCTTGGACAGATCATACATCTGCTGCCCACTGTCCCGGTAAGCCATAATGGCTACCGCATCGAAGTGGGAGATGACCCAGCGACTGAAGGAACCCTCACCTTCAGCCGACTGACGGGCGTCGAGCCAGAACGGAATGGCAGCGCTCATATACAGTCCGGCATCCTCGCCGGCTTTTGTCCAGGCCTTCATGTTGTTCTGCCATTCTGCAATGACGCTGCTCTCCTCGTTCTCCCAGCGCTTCAGCTGATACGGCTCCACATCCAGTTGAATGCCCTGAAAACGTTCATTCTTGGCCGAAGCTGCATTGTATGCTCGTACTCGCTCGATAAAAGCAAGCCCTTCATCCCGCTTCTCCTCATAGGCCCAGTCTGCATGACCGTTAAGTCCATGCACTTCAATCTCAGCCTGCCCTGCAGCCGCAATGAATTGGCGATAAGTTTCATCAGGCACCTCATCCTGGATTTGCAGGAAGATGGTGTCCACGCCCTGTTCTTTGGAAAAGGCAATAATCTCCGGCGTCTGCTCCGCAATAATGGACGTGTCCCACAGCCAGGTCGCTTTGTGTTCCTCCGTGGAGAACCACTTAAACATCCAGGACAGAAGCAGCAGGCACAACACCACAGCCAGAATGGCCCATTTCGCCATCCCCACCTGTCTGCCCCGTTGCCTCATATATTTCCTCAGACGAGTAACGCTTCACTTGGTTCAAACACTGGATGCTGTACCGAGTGACCAATTTTGTAGATATGCGGATGTGTGTACGAACGGAATGCATTACGCGTATCCAGAATCGGTACACCCATCTCGGCAATATCAAAGTAAGGCAAATCGCTGTGGTTGGTGATCAGCACGATGCAATCGTACTTCTTGAACTGTTCCAGATTGAATACTTCGCTGTGTACGGTCTCGCCATGTTTGTCCTTGAAGGAATCCGCATGTGGGTCGTAGTAGCTTACGTTAGCTCCACTTTCCTTGAACAGTTCATATACTTCCAGTCCTGGTGATTCACGCAGGTCGGCAATATTCGGTTTGTACGACATACCAAGGAGCAGAATATTGGATTTGCGTACGGATTTAGCGTATTCGTTTAGAATTGTTGACGTTTTGTTCAATACATAATATGGCATGTTGTCATTGGTGGATTGCGCCAGCTCAATGAATTTGCTATAGAAACGGAAGCCTTTGGCCTTCCATGACAGGTACATCGGATCAAGCGGAATGCAGTGTCCACCGATGCCTGGGCCTGGATAGAATGGCATGAAACCAAATGGTTTCGTCGCCGCTGCGTCAATCACTTCCCAGATATCGATGCCCATGCGGTCGCACATCATCGCCATTTCATTCACAAAGGCAATGTTCACGCTGCGGAATGTGTTTTCCAACAGTTTGGACATCTCAGCCACTTTTGGCGAAGATACCGGTACTACCGTTTCTACATATTTGCTATATAACGCTGTTCCAAGTTTCAGGCAGGCTTCAGTTGTGCCCCCGATCACTTTCGGCGTATTAAAAGTTGTGAAACGTCCGTTCGACGGGTCTACACGCTCAGGCGAGAAGCACAGGAAGTAGTCTTTGCCTGCTTCATGTCCAATTTTATCCAACTCATCCTGGATCAGTTCTTCGGTGGTACCTGGATACGTGGTACTCTCCAGCGTAATCAGCATACCTGGTTTCATATGCAGTTTAATCTGATCTACAACGGTCTCGATGTAAGATGTATCCGGATCCTGATTCTCACTAAGCGGTGTCGGAACGCAGATACTGAGTGCGTCGATCACGCGCAGCATGCTGTAATCTGTCGTTGGCTGGAAACGACCGCTTTGCATGACTTTTTTCAACTCATCGGATGAAATATCGTGAATATAGGAATCTCCTTGATAGATACTTTCTACTTTGGACGCATCCAGATCAATTCCGATTACCGTGAAACCCTGATTGACCATTTCCACAGCAAGTGGAAGTCCTACGTAACCGAGCCCGACAACGCCGAGTACAGCTTCTTTATTTTCAATCGCATTCAGTAATGTGTGGAATTGTTGATTCTCCATGATATTCCCTCCGGGTAGTGTATTTGGTGGTGCTTAAAATCCATGTAAATAGATGGTTTGCTGTTGCTCTATTCTATCTTCTAATGCAGGCAGCGTCTGATTCGGGCATCCAGTTCTACAGGCGAGAACGGTTTGGTCATATAATCATCCACTCCGCTGCGGAAGCATTGACTGATCGTCTGCTCGACACGCTGCTCGGTTAACACCACAATTTTGGGTGGCTGCTCCATCTCCAGCTTCTGAATATGATGGATGAACGGCAGACCGTCGATGCCATACAGATTCAGCTCCGTGAGCACCAAGTCTGGTGTAACCTTCTCGATCAATTCCAGCGCAGCCAGTCCATCGACAGCTTCATAGGTTTCGTATCCCTGCATCTTCAGTCGCAATTGCAGGAATTCACGTACCGTCGGATCATTGTCCACAATCAAAATGCGTTCCGGCTCGTCCGCCGTATTGTCCAGCGTGTAGATATGAATCTCCGACGAATCTACGAGCTTCGAGGATTCAGCCATATGCTGAATGGTTGCCTTCGAAGGGCGCTCCCCTTCCGGGAAACTGGCCAGTGTAATCTGTGGATCGGCACCGGGTATCGTCTCTTGCAGCTCATGCTTGATCCGAAGCCCTTCGTAATGAACCTCATCCAGTGACAACCCTGGCAGCAGGACAGCAATCGTCTGGGTCGCCCCATCCTTCCACACCTGGAACGATGTCGCGCTCGTTTGCTCCAGATATGTCCTGACCTGCTGCTCAGGTTGAGCATTTCCTGCACAATGGATGAACATTAAACCGCATGTTTCGGCACCCGTTTCCTTCAATCCCTGTTCTACACTTCGGTACACATTAACGGCAGCCTCACGCTGCAATGTCGCCGTATTTGGCATGTTCTTTTCCACCCTTCTCCTCGATTATCTATACATGTTGCTGTAACTTACCCTGATCTCTGTACTCAAGCGGCTTCGCTTGTTTTCTTCTCATCCTCGGACCAGCTTTGGCGTGTCATGGTACCCCATGAATTGTTGTTTTGCATGAACTGTACATGTCCCTGCAATCTCCACAGTACCCCCAGCTGATGGTAGCCCACGAATTTCAGCGCGGAGTAGACCAGCATTTTGACCAGATCGGAGAGTTTGTTGTAACGTTTGAACGCAATCTCTTCCAGGACAAGTGCGCCTACACTCAGCAGATAACCACTTACGAAGTTCAACAGTCCGAACAAGAGCAGGATCGGCCACTGTGTCATATCCAGAAGCACATATCCGGCGAGAGCCAGAAGTCCGGTAATCCGGAAATACGGGTTCAGCGCTTCAAAAATAACGTTGTATGGCATGGTCACCATACCCATAACCTTATATTTCGGATTGAACAACATACCGCGATTCTCAAGCATGTTCTTCAGGTTCCCACGGCCCCAGCGCTTGCGCTGACTGGACAAGATCCGGTAGGAATCTGGTGCTTGTGTCCAGCAAACCGCCTCAGGACAGAAGGCAACGCGATACTTCAATTTATTTTCCAGCATATACCGGTGGAGCTTGATGATAATGTTCATGTCTTCCCCAGGATAACCATCCCGATATCCACCTACGGCGATAACAGCATCCTTACGGAACATACCGAAGGCACCGGAGACAATGATCAGACCGTTCATGTGACTCCAGCCAATTCGTCCGCCCAGGAAGGCTTTGAGATATTCAATGGACTGGAACATGGGCCAGATCTTGCGCGGCAGCGACACATCTTGCACTGCCCCGTTTTCTATTTTGCATCCATTGGCGATCCTTACATCCCCACCGATGGCTACTGTCTCTTCCGGATTCTCCATATACATGCGTGCCATGCGGATCAGGGCATCTTTCTCCAACAATGAGTCGGCATCGATGGAAGAGATTAGCGGATAATGAGACAAGTTGATCCCTGCATTGAGGGAATCGGCCTTCCCGCCATTTTCCTTGTCAATGACATACAGATCAGGGAACTCCGGATTATGGTAGATCCCGCGAATTTTCTGACAGGCGATCTTGCCCCGAATCTTCGTATTAGGTACTGGCTTCAGACGATATTCCTCCAACAGGATCTTCAGCGTGGCATCACTGGAGCCATCATTCACGACAATGACTTCATACGTTGGATAATTCAGCGTCATCAGACAGTTCACATTCTCAATAATGGTCAGTTCCTCGTTGTATGCCGGTACTAACAGAGAAACCGAAGGCACCAGCTCGGAGCCTGACAACGTATTGTATTTGGAATAATGCGACCGCCGAAAGATCGTCCAGATATTACGGAACGACAAGGCGAGAATGGAAAAATAGAGCGTATTTACAAAAACAACATAGTAGATTGCGACCATGCCGTAGATTAATAGTAGATCCCTAAGCAGTGTAATCCCCTCCTACCGTAGCGACACCTGTGCGTTTCTTGCTGGTTCTGTTCTCTCGGACAGGGCCAAAATAGCGATCGTACAGCAGTCTTTTTTTGTTATGGGCAATCATCTGCTCTACCGCTCTGTCATCGGTTCTCGTGTGCTGCATCGTGCTCTCGATCTGCTGCATCGCAATCTCGCGTTCAACACCTGTACCTTGTACCGCTGCTTGACACAGTGCTTCGAATCCCGGTTCTCCGAGCTTGCTCAGACTCTCGGCACTGTTATAACGGACTCTCCAGTCTTCATCCCGCAATGCTTTGCGCAGCAATGGAATGCTGCCCGATGCATGTTTCGATCCGAGTGCTTGTACCACTTCGGCGCGAACTTCCGGGTCGTTATCCTGAATCAGTTTCAGAATCGTCTCATCCCGAAGTGCCGGACTTGCGCTAAGATACAGCTTTACGGCTTCGGCACGTACATCCTGATGTTCTGCGCCTACCAGTCTATCGAGTGCAGGCATCACTTCAGGTACAGCCTGTCCCCACATGGCAACCAGTCCGACTTTGACAAAATCCGGATTCCGGTCTTCCAGCAATTCAATTAGAATTCTGCTCGTATCCAGACTCGTTTCAAGCAGAATATCTGCTGCCAGATGGTGAATGGACTTGCCTTTGGTTAATAGTATCGCCAGCATATCTTTCAGTTCGCCTTGTTGGGTCGTACATCTGGAGATCGATCGACCAATCATAATGGCCATAGGACCCGGTTTCTCATCCTTCAACAATTCCATCAAACCCGGAACGGCTTCAGGACAACGCATGCCACCCAAGCGATACGCGGCATCAATCTGACGACCGTACCTCAGACGGCCCAATTCTTTCAGATCATGCTCTACGAATCCTGCTTCACGGCACAGTGCAATTAATTTGTCACGATATTCACCCTTGAACTGATCGATCCATTCAATCAGTCTGTCCTGAATGACTCTGCGTTCCAGCGGAGCCAGTTTGCCTGGTGGCAATTTGAGCGGACTATTCTCGGTCAAGGCTGTTTGCAGGTAGGTGAAGTAGTCACGCTGCTTCAGTTCATAGAACGCCGCCTTGCGTCGTTTGCCATTGTGGGACATTTTCATGGCAAACAATACGATGACGCCTACAACAACCAGTCCGATACAGATGTACAAAAACAGATAGGCCAGAGCCAAACTTGGAAACATGTGAAAAGGTCCTCCTTTAAAATCATTTATTCGATCTGAAAACTAGGAATTTTCTCGTAGCTCTTCTTCATTTTTTCGTAGCTCAGCTTCAGCCGTTCACTATACTGCACTTGCTCCCAAGGCTGCCAGCTATACACTGGCAACGTCTTCAGGTCCAGGGTCGTCTGTTCACCCCCAGGCCAGGATACGTTCTTCGTGGCACGATCCGTTAACCATGGAATGAGGGTAACACCTTCCACAGCAACTGTGGAAAACTCACGTCCATTCTTGAGCGGTCCGTAGTCGATCGCTTGCAGCGAACTTGGATCACCGAACCCGAGCAGCATCCAGGGAATTCGCATCTCCACCTGATTGCCGTTATATTGCCACGCCGTTAATGAATCCGTATCGGACTGGCCGGGAGCCGTCGTTCCCCGTTTCAATGTTCCAACCTCTTCATTCATGAATGGATGAGCGGATCGGGTATCCGGCGGTGTCATCCTCAGGCTGACTGCCAGATTCCATGGATGGAACGGATCTGCGGAATCGGACTGCTGATCTGGCAGCATGTCGTATCCTTCCTTGCCGTAAAGACGCTGATTAAAGTCATAATCCTTGGCGATCTCCACCTGAGATTCTTCATCCTGTCCCAGTGTAATTACCGTCTCAAGACCATCACTGAGCGTCCGGCCCGGGAGTAACGTATCAGGCTGACTACCTCCAGCAAGTGTATTGGTTCCAATCCGCAGCACCGTCTGATTCGGGTCAAAAGGTTCATCCAAGGTCAGCCCAATATACAGATAGGCTTCATCATGGGTCATCTTCATTTCCTGAATGCCGTCCACTTGGCCCTGCCAGGTCGTGACCTCCTCATCCTTCAGATCATCCCAGTCATCCAGTGATCCGTCGATGGTCAACTGTTCCTGTTTACCAGGATCCATGGCAAGCAGACCAAACATCTTCTCGTTCGTCAGCACGTTCAGCCAATATGCACGGCGATCAGCCGGGATTTCCAGTGGCATTGTGTTCCATGTTTTTTTGAACCATTCATCCTGCCACATGAACACAATGGCTCCCGAGTACCCTTCATCATAAATATCCTTCGTCAGTGACGCATCAATATCTCCCTGCTCTACTTCGTTATGTCCACCCTGATTCCGTCCTCCCATACCCAGATGGGAAATACCAAGAGAAGAGGGTACGCCATACTCTGTAACCATGACAGGCATATCGGAAAACTCGGCTTTAAGTTTACGAAGATAGCTTTTGTACGTGTTGTACTCCCCGTTCTCATCCTTAATCGTTTGGAGCGTTTTATCGATATGGAACAGATCCGGGTAATATGGGTACACATGGTAGGCTGCAAAATAACCTCCCTGCCACGCCTCCGGCTGAATATGTCGAGCATCCACACTGACGAGATCCTCTTCATACAACGGCTCACCGGGATGATCCAGCACATCGGTCGTTACCCAGTTGGTGAAGGTCATCGGATGTTCCCATCCATACTTCTTCTCCAGGACTGCCGTATGATCCAGCAACTCTGCCAGCCAGTTCTCAAACGGTGAAGCTTCTGGAGTAGCCGAGAAATGAACTCCCTTGTACTGTGGAACGTCCGCGTGTTTCTCGTTCGTGTTGTCTACCATCGCCGGGTCCCATTCCGTGCCCACATGCCAGGCCATCAGGTATTTTCCTGCATTTGTTTTGTATTTGCCGCTGGACTCTCCCTGCTTGGCGGGAATGTCCGCGTCGCCATAGACAGCAGATACTGCCTTTTCAATCTCCTGCTTGAACGTCTGCTCAATATGGGCCGCGTAAGCATCCTGCTTCTCAATCAACTCTTCTTCAGGTGACCATATGCCCTGTATAAAATATAACGGTTGCTCCCGTCCGCGGTTATATTCGACCAATGCGGTGTAGAAAATCGGTTCGTGAACCGTGTATACCCGGATCACATTGGCTCCCAGATCCTCAATCTGCTGGAACCACCGCAAATAATCCTCTTTGGTCAGCGGAAATTCTCCCGGGTAATGCCCCGGTGATGTTGCGCCCAGATTGACACCTTTGACGAACATCTCCCTCCACGTTCCATCCGGACCGTATTCCATAAATCTGTCTCCATCGGTCTTGAATTTCATCTCCGTGCCGTTCTCCGCTGTGTACGTAACGAGCTTGGGCTGCATATAGTGCCATCCGGCAAATATCCCACCGGTCACCACCACGGCCCCTGTCAACACCGTTAATAGCCAGCGTCTTCGTCTTTGTCTGCTCATGTCTTTAGATTGCTCACCTCTCTAATATGCATCCTGCTTCAACACCGAATGGTCCAACATGAAGTTTACGAATCATTCCGCTTCGGATGTCCGCTTGGTAGAGATGTCAGCGGTGTAGTTCTCACTATAGCGCTAAGACTCTGCATTTGTAACTAGGCTGATGGAAGCAAACATGAAATGGAACATTCTGCCCATGATTCGTAAAAAGGTCCATCAACTGGCACCGGGAAGCCTTTGGGATACGTCTTATTCTTGAACACTAATATCTGCTGGAATCGCATGGTTTGGATACCCTGCTGATCTTGCAATTCTGGAACCTTTATTGTTATGTGCAACGCGGGTACAGGCAACGTTTGCCGTTTGAACACATACCCCATTAAACGCGAATCATATTTTAAAGTTGCGGCCCTTTTTACAGTATTAACCATAAAGATTACAAAATTGATACTATAGTCCGATAACGCATCAGCGATATTCCGCGTCACATCAAGGTTTTCTGAAAAATGCAGAAAATCAAAAAAGGACGTCAGTCCCCCTCTATAGGACTGTGCCCATGAATCACTCTTTTACAAAAAGCTGAATGAACGCCCGGTCATCACCCAGAGGTCACAGATCTCTCACATTAAATGTAAAAAAGCACATCTTATTTCCTAATTTCTGCCTCTAATATTGTTAATCCATAATTGTGTCCAATTTGCAAAATAATTCCGGTTGCCGCTTTTCGAAATGTCGGATATGCTTATGAAACAAGAACACTTGTTCCATACTGTAAATAAACTGTTAATTATCGATACTCAAATGAAGAAAACAAACGCTAAACAGAAGAGCACAGCATCACGGATAAGGAGAGAAGTCTTATGCCCCGCCAAGACAGACGTGTCATCATGTTGGCCGACTGCCAGTCATTCTATGCCAGTGTGGAGAAGTCTGCACATCCCGAATACAAGGACCGCCCCCTCGTTGTTGCGGGAGATCCGGCGCGCCGTTCAGGTATTATTCTTGCGGCCTGTCCACTCGCCAAGTCCTATGGGATCACAACGGCGGAACGATTGGGCGAAGCTCTCGCCAAATGTCCGGATGTTGTTGTTGTTCGCCCGCGGATGGCCGAGTACATCAGGGTTTCCCTTCATATTACGCGCATCCTTCAGTCATTCACCGATTTGGTGGAACCGTATAGTATTGACGAACAGTTTCTCGATGTCACCGGAAGCCTGGATCTGTTCGGCAGTCCCGAGACCATTGCACGCAGCATTCAATCCAGAGTGATGGAAGAGACGGGTGTGTACATTCGCATTGGTATCAGTGATACCAAAGTCGTCAGTAAGATGGCTTGTGACCTGTATGCCAAAAAAGTCCCCAGTGGCATCTGCACGCTGCCTCGCAAGGATCTGCCGTCCACCATCTGGAAGAAGCCCGTCCGAGACATGTTCATGGTCGGTTCCCGCATGGCGCAGCATCTCTACAAGATGGGGGTCCATACGATTGGTGATCTCGCCCAGACCCCGCTGTCCCGGCTGAGAGAACGCTGGGGTGTGAATGGCGAGGTATTGTGGCGTATCGCCCGGGGTATGGATGATTCCCCGGTCAAACCCGGGACATATGCCCATCAGCAGCAGGGAATTGGACATCAGATGACGCTACCCCGGGACTATGACTCCTGGGAAGATATCAAAGTGGTACTGCTCGAACTGGCGGAACTCGTCAGTCGACGTTCCCGGGACAAATCACTCATGGGCCATGTGGTCTCGGTTGCATGCCGCGGACAGGATTATGATCGGCCAACCGGTTTCTCCCGCCAGATGAAGGTGAATGAACCCACCAACATTACGGATGAAGTATACGATGCGGCAGCAGCGCTGTTCCTGCGCCATTGGGACGGATTACCCATCCGCCGCATCAGCGTGTCACTGACCGGACTTGTACCCGATTCGGAAGTGCAGCTATCCTGGTTCGATGACCGCGAACGCAAAAGAGAGCTGGAACGTGCGACAGATGATATCAAGCGCAGGTACGGAGATACTGCCATTATGCGCGCATCCTCCCTCTGCTCATCCGCGCAGGCCCATGAACGTTCTCATAAAATTGGAGGTCATTATAAATGAGTAAAAAATTGCAGCAAAACGGGATCTTCGAGTCCTCACGCATGATGCTCCCCGAACACCGGGAAGCCTACATTCTTCATCAGGAACAACTTGCTCCTCGTACCCGACCATCACTGGATGCTCAAGCGGCAGAAGAAATGTCCCGTCTGCTCAGCAACTCGATGATGCTTGGAGATGTGGTCACCATTGCCGTGTTTCATGAACACGACAATATCCGTTATACGGGGCAGGTGCTTCGACTGGACCGTCCTGCCCGGACCCTCAGACTCCAGATGGAAGGCGGGTCCCGGGACATTCAGATGAACCTGATTACAGATGTTGCCTTAGCCAATGACTGAGTACTGACTGAAGATAATATACCTACCTCAATGTTGTGGATGTTCCATGATAGATGCAGCGTAGTCGTTACCATGCAGGACTACCTTCCTACACATCCTGATGAATACCAAAAGCAGCCGACGAGACTATCCGAACCATTCACTTCGTTCAAAAGAAGCAAAATATCGGATACGTGATTCATCGGCTACATATGCGGGTAGTTCTATTTCTTTCAGAAAACTTTCAGAAAAAGCTCCAGTCGAATTCCTTGGACAGACGCTCGAGCAGATGCACGCCGGCAATACTGTTGCCTTTGCGATTCAGAGCCGGGCCAACCAGACCTATGCCGAATTGTCCTGGTACAAGGGTCAAAATCCCTCCCGATACACCACTCTTGGCAGGCAAACCGACCTCAATGGCAAATTCGCCTGACGCATTGTACATCCCGCAGGTCGTCATGAAGGTTTTGGCAATCTGTACATAACGACGAGGAATGAGTTCGATGCCCGTAATCGGATCTGTTCCATTGTAGGCCAGAACAAGTGACATTCGAGACAGATCTGCACACGTCACTTCAATGGAGCAATGACGGAAATACACAGCAAGCACATCTTCAACTTCATCCTTAATGACCCCGTTATGCTTCAAAAAGTAGCCAAGTGAACGATTCATATGACCGCTCTCCGATTCGGACTGGAATACATCCTCGTTATAACCCAGCTGATCATTATTCGCCAGCTTGCGGAAAAACTCCAAAATACGGCGGGATTTCTCTTCCTTGCAGTCTCCTCCAACTAAAGAGGACACGGTAATCGCACCTGCATTGATTAAAGGATTAAACGGAATGCCGGGTTCAACCAATTCAAGCTTGATCATCGAATCGTAATCGTCGCCTGTAGGTTCTTTTCCTACATTAAAGAAGACCGCTTCTTCCCCATGGTCCATCAAGGCCAGAATTAGAGTAAATACTTTGGAGATACTCTGCATCGTAAACGGGACACCACAATCCCCTGCGGAAACATAGTTCCCTTCGGCGTCCATGATATGTATACCCAGCTCATCCTGAGAGGCTTTGACAAGTTCCGGAATATAAGAAGCCACCTTACCCTGACCGGTGTGCAACCGACTGGTTTCCAGCCACTCCGGTAGCAATGCATTCAGACGCTCCATGGTTGAATTGCTCATATGTCATCTCCTCCACATCTCTATATAGGCATCTTACATGAGATCCGCATGATTAAGCTCATGACCATGATGATGATAAGCTTGATCCGCCTTATGCAAGATGCCCATATGATCTGATTACCCTCAGAACCCTTCCTTTACCGCTTCCTTTGAAGATTTAACTCCAAAATCTCACCAGGAAGACCATCGTAATCACCTGTCCATGTGGACACAAAGTTCTGTCTGTTTAAGATCTGACGGGAAGCGACGTTAGACGGATCGATAACTGCATAGAGCGATCCAATCCCTGCAGCTTGTGCCTGGATAATCAACCGTGACGCAATGGATGTGCCTTGGCCTTTTCCCCAATGTTCAGGCAGGATCATGTAACCAATCTCAGCTCTGGTCGGGTCCTCTTGATCCGGAATCAATTTGGCATACGCCACACCGGCACCATCTTCGCTAAATACCCGGTAATGTCCGCAAGTGGAACGCTCATTAAAATCCAGCATGGACTCGAATTGCGTTCTCGCCTCTTGCTCCGGTATTGCACGTTCTGTAATCTGTTTCATCACTTCCATATTGGAAACCAATGCATAATAATCATCAAAATCAGGTTGTGTGTATTTAATGAATTTCATGATATGCCTCCTCTGGGGTACATAACTTGGTCTTGGTGTTATTGAATTCACCTAGAGTATAACAGAAGCGAATGATGTAATGCACATCAGGCAACATGCTCGCAGGCAGCCAGATGGTCTAATCGGACCAACAGACTGGCAATGGGGTACTGTAGAAGATACCAAAAAGCGGCCTCATCTGGAGACCGCTTTACTTCATTTGTTTATTAATTTGCTTTATAAGATGAAGAAATATTCTCTGTTCCGTTTTCCATACTTCCAGTTCATGTTGTTAGCTTGCCCGTGATGAAGGCTTCAGGTTCATCTGTTTTTCACGTTGACGTGCACGACGACCTTGACCTGGAGGGGTAATGATCAGTGCAAGCAACAGCGAGACAGCACAGAGTACCGCAATCACGATGAAGGTAAGATGGAATCCGCCCAGCAGGGCACTGATGAATGATCCTGCCAAAGCACCGAATCCAAATCCCTGGTAAATCACGCCATAGTTTTTGCTCTGATTTTTCAGTCCGAAGTAATCGGCTACAATCGCCGGGAATACCGTAATATTACCACCGAAGCAGAATGCAACGGCCGCTACACAGGCGAAGAAAATCCCGAAGGTTAGTTGAACCAGACTAAGTGTCATAACAGCTACGGCTGTAACCAGCAGCGCACCAGCGATGACTTTCATCCGTCCTACTTTATCTGACAGTGCCCCAAGAATAATCCGCCCTGCTGTGTTAAAGATTGCAACCATGGCCACTGCGTTGGCAGCTGTAGCTACATCAAGACCTGCAAGCTGCACCCCGATATCTTTGACAATACCGATTAGATACAAACCGCTCATACATGCCGTGAAGAAAATAACGAACAGCATATACGCTTCTTTTGTACGCAGCATCTCTTTCACAGTATAGTCATGACGTGCCACGACTTGTTTGGACCCTTCCTTGCTTGCCGGAGCCTGTTCACGAACAACGGCTTCACGAATCAGGAATGACCCCGCAACCACCAGAACCAGAACGATAATGCCCCAATACATAAATGCCTGAGCAGGACCAACGGCCCCAATCAAAGCCGAGTTCACATATTTGAACAATAGACTACCGGTACCGAAGGCACCTACCGAGATTCCCGAGATCAGACCTTTACGCTCCGGGAACCATTTGATCAGATTGGACAACGACGTAATGTACGCCGTACCATCTGCAAAACCAACGACAAATCCAGCCAAAATGTACAGCAATGTTAACGAAGAGACTTGGGAACTCAGAATAAGACCCAGCCCAAGCACAACCCCGGCCACACGGATCAGGCGCTGAAGACCCCAACGTTCCTGCAACCGTCCTGCAAACAACGTGGCAAATGCCAAAGCAAAACTGGTAATTGAAAAAGTTATCGCGACCGAGCTGACGTCCCATCCGAAACGGTCAGACAGCGGTTGATTAAATAAACTCCAGGTATAGATGGTTCCAAGACCCATTTGTACAATGATGGTCCCCAAAACAATAAGCCAGCGGTTCATTTTTGTAGGTGCAAATGTTGATTCAGGTGTTGATGGAACGGATGAAATTGCTGCTTTCATCGTGATCTCCCCTTTGCCGATGTCATATACATGAATGCGTTCACAAGGTAATCATACATGAAAGGGGATTCATTACACCGTTTTGAGCATGAGTTGCATCAGATGCGGAATGAAATGCTTCTAGATGCGCATGAGTTGCCTGAATTCTTTGACCTTCCCGCGACTCACGGGTACTTCAGCTTCCAGATCGCGCAGGCGAAGCAGATACGTATTGTTGAACCAAGGCACGATTTCACGGATTTGCGACAGATTGACAACGTACGAACGGTGGCAGCGAAAGAACGTGTCCTGTGGCAAACGGCTGTGAAAATCCGATATGCTCACTGGCATGGTGAACTCCCCATTTTTGGTATATACCTTCGTCACTTTCTCTTGCGCTTCCGCATAGTAGATATCTGCCGTATCCGTAACAATAATATTGTCATTCCGCAGCAGATTAATTCTTCTGTCCGTATGGGAATTCATATCTCGTACCAGTTCACCCTGAACAGCAGAATATCCGTCCGCCGCAGGGGCTGTTCCATCCTCAACATGTTGCTCCGCCGGCGTGTGATCACGCTTGAAAGCCATCTCCAGCTTATGGAGCATCGCAGCGATTCTCTTCTCGTCATAAGGCTTCAAAATATAATCGAATGCCTCCAATTCAAAGGCTTCTGCTGCATGTTCCTTATACGCCGTAGTAAAAACAATATAGGGTTTTGTAGCAAACTTCCCAATATGATGGGCCAGCATCATGCCATCCAGCGAGGGAATATTGATATCGAGGAAAATGACGTCCACTTCTTGTTCCTGCAAAAATTTCAGTACATCCAGCCCGTCTTCAAGGCGATCCACTACCTCAATCTGACTATGTTCCTGAATTAAGTAATTCAGTTCTTCGCTTGCCAGAATCTCGTCTTCCACAATAAGAGCTCTCATTGATCCATCATCACCTTGTTACGACATCTCCTTTGGGCACATCAAATAAAATATCGGTTCCTTGTTCCAGTCTTGTAATGGTTACACCGTGACCGTAAATAAGCTTGACCCGGCGATGCACATTATACAGCCCGATCTGGTTACCAGGCATACGGTCATGATATACGCGTTCAATAATATCTGCACTAATACCTGCGCCTGTATCACTGACACTGATTCGTACAAACTCCGGATAATCCTGTACCCGAATTCGAACAGTCCCTGGTCCTTTCACCTTGAGAATGCCATGAATAATTGCATTTTCGACGAGCGGCTGAATGACAAGGCTCGGAATATGCACCGCGACCTCATCAATCTCATAGATTACATTCAACCGGCTGCCAAAGCGGGCTTTCTCAATCTCTACATAATTACGGACCTGCTCCAGTTCCTTATGAATATCAATTAACTCATCCGACAGCTCCAGATTGTAACGCATGTACCCCGATAGATTCACAATCAGTTCCCTCGCACGATCCGGTTTGGTTCGAATGGATGAAGCAATCGCATTTAGCGCATTAAACAGAAAATGAGGATGAATGGTAGTCTGCAATGCGCGGAGCTCTGCTTTGTTGGCTGCAGCCTTAATCTCTTCTACCCGTGATACTTCCATCTGTGTCGAGATGATCTGCGACAGACCTACAGCCATCGTTTGCAAAGGATACGTAATTTTGTAGGCTTTGCGATAATAGATTTTGAGCGCACCTGTAATGTCCCCTCGTTCCTTGAGCGGAATGATTAACAGCGAGTGGATATCCGGTGTTTTTTCGTCAATGACATCATTACTGATCGTAATCTCCCCGCTGGAGATCGTCTTCTTGGTCATCTCACTTATAATTTCATTACCAATATGATAGCGTTCCTCACCAAATCCCACATAAGCCAGTACATTCCGAGTATCGGTGATCGCAACCGCATCAGCCTGAATATCCTCTTGAATAATCCGGCAGATCTTGCGCAGAGAATCCTCATCGATGGACCGGAAATACGGTAAGGTCTTGTTCGCAATCTCTAGCGCCAGCTTCGCCTGACGAGCTGCAATCATTTCTTTTTCCCCTTCAACACTCTGCACCAGGAGCACAATCAGACCAATATTGATTTCACCCAGTATCATGGGCAACGCAATCTTCGAAACAATATCGGCACCCAGTGGATCGGGATAGGAAAATAGCAGGATCAGTAACATCGTGAGCGCTTCGCAGATCATCCCAGCACCAATACCGATAATCCATCGCTTGGGCTTGGGCGTGTACTTATGTATATATCCGGAGACCAAACCTGCCAGGATACTTGTGATAAGACACGGTATGGCTGTGACTCCATCCATATCGATCAAATACCGATGCACCCCGGAAACAATCCCCGTAATAATACCCACAGGCGCTCCAAACAAAATACCACCAGATAACACGGCGATGATCCGCACATTCACCAGAGAACCTTCCACATTAATGCCGGTATATGTCCCGAAGATGGCAAAAGCACAGAATAACAAGGTAACTGCAATAGACTCCTGCCATCTTAATTTCCCCTTTTGCAGAATCTGCCTGAACCTCGGCACCCTCGAAAGAAAGAATAAAAATATAATCAGCAGCGCCGCTCGTTCAAATAAACCCAGCAGCATCGTAAACATTTCCAATCGTACTTCCTCCACATCTGTCCAAAATAAAAACATGTCTTATGGATGTAACGCCATTCCGCCACAACATCTATATTAAGCCTGATCCATACAACTCGTATGCAACAGTTTACCGCTCCCCCCGGAGGAAAGCAAAGTACATCCTGTGAAATCAAAAAAAAAAGCACATGTATAGGCCAGCGATCACTTCATATTTCCATATAATCAACAAATCCAGAAATTCCTATGATATAATTAATGACTTGTCATGTTATTCCAATTGTTCAAAATTAATAACAGAAAGGTGTTCATGCATGCTTGCCATTTTACTGCTAGGTTCATTTTTTCTTTTTAGTCTAATATGGCTTACCCTATATGCTGTCTCCAGACGAAGTCAACATCCCGATCGCTCAACAAGGCTTGTCCTAAAACTTATTTTATTTATTTCAATCCTAATCTTACTTGTGCAAGACTACATGCTGAAAGAATTCCCTTCCAATAGCATTATCATTGTAGTTTTAGTCATAACTTTAATATTCATCAGCTCTTTCCAAGATGAAAAGAGTACAACTAAAGAAAATACATAAAATTCCCAATTCGAAACTTAACTAAGACTGTCTTCATCCCAGCTGCTCTCCACCACACAAAAAAAGGGTGTTCCATCATGTCATCTACATGACTAATGGAACACCTCTTCCTAAATTACCAAACAATCAATCATGTAATTTGGTCTTTCTAAAGTACTTTCGTTTACACCACAACGGAGAGGACAGAAATAACCTAAAGAAGCGAAGCGTGCGCCTTTATCCCCGGATTTCACCTTGAAAAGGGTCAATCAGAAAATCTGGGGATAACAGCGCTCGGAAGGTTATTCTGTCATCGTAGTGCCCACGTGTAAACAACTCTATTTTAGCTCACCCAATATTACATGGAATCCCTACCTAAACATCCCCCACAGCTTAATCAGATGAAATGTATTGTTCGGATCAATCTTCTGTGCAAGCACAAACGCAACAAACTGCTCCTCCTGTGCCGCAGAGAAATTTTCATTCATAATGACTGCGGAAGACTTGACCAATCTTCTGACCTTGGCCTTATCCTGCAGATCAGACTTCGTCACGCCATCAATCAATTTCTTGATACGCTCTTTGACAGCCGGATTCTTCATCTTTAATTTGATCCGCTCCACCAGCTGCGGACTAATTCCATATTGTTGATAACCCAAAACGTATAGCACCTCCCAAGTAATGAACTCACTTCTTATTCATATGTCGGGAGGGCTTGTACACTTGTCTTTTTTTACTAAGGTCAACCGAAAAACAGCTGTCAAGGGAAGCTTTAATCAATCAGATCGCCTTTGAATACTTGCTGTTGCTGCAGGAAATCACGCAGAGCTGCATAGTCCACAGACGTCCAGAAATTCGCTTCCGAAATCAACCGGGATACATCATCTCGTGCTTGTTCCAGCACAGCAAAATCGGCAACCATGTCGGCAAGACGGAACTCGGGCAATCCGCTTTGTTTTGTACCAAAAAAATCACCCGGACCCCGAAGATCCAGGTCCCGACGAGATACCTCGAATCCATCCTCCGTTTCCGTCATGACCTTCATGCGTTCCTGCCCGACCTCTGTCTTGGGATCAGCAATCAGTACACAATAGGATGCATGGGCACCACGACCAACCCGACCACGAAGCTGATGCAGCTGGGACAGACCGAAACGATCCGCATCCATAATGACCATTAACGTTGCATTCGGCACATCGACCCCTACCTCCACAACGGTGGTGGAGACGAGCAGCTGAATATCATTGCTATAGAAGTCACGCATCATCTCTTCTTTCTCCGCAGCCGTCATTCGTCCATGCAGCAGTCCTACACGATATTTCGGAAAGTTCTGCTGCATCTGCACGTGCAGATCTATCGCATTCTGCACATCCAGCTTCTCCGACTCTTCAATGAGTGGACAGATCAGATAGGCCTGACGTCCCTGATCCACTTCTCTGGAAATGAACCCGAGCACCCGCTCCATCATATCGTGCTTGACCCAATAGGTAGAGATCGGAATCCGTCCTTTCGGACGCTCTGAGATCGTGGATACCTCAATATCCCCAAAAGCCGTGATGGCGAGTGTCCGTGGAATGGGCGTAGCCGTCATCGTTAATACATCCGGATTATATCCCTTGCGTCGTAAAACGCTGCGCTGATTCACCCCGAAGCGATGCTGCTCGTCCGTCACCACAAGGCCCAGATCCCGGAAGAAAACATCTTCCTGAATCAGGGCGTGTGTACCCACTACAATATCAATCATGCCCATTTGCAACGATGCGATCAGATCTTTACGTTTACGCCCATTTACACTGCCTGTTAACAGCCCTACGGTTACCCCAAACGGTTCAAACAGCTTTTGCAGTGAACGCATATGCTGCTCCGCCAGAATTTCCGTAGGCACCATCAGAGCCCCTTGAAAACCGGAGCGAACAGTCGTATATAGCGCAATCGCCGCAATAACCGTTTTCCCCGATCCGACATCACCCTGCAATAACCGATTCATCGCATAGGGTGAACGCATATCATGCAGGATCTCGAGCTCCACCTTTTTCTGAGCGTCTGTCAATTCAAAAGGTAGACTGCGTACAAACTCACGAATCGTTGTATTGTCCGTGGTGTGTACCACGCCATCCATGCGATTCCGGTTTAATGCACGATACGCCTGCATCTTCAACTGGAACAGAAACAGCTCTTCATACACCATTCGCTGTCTGGCCTGCTGACCTTCCCGGTTGTCCTGTGGACGATGAATCCCCGCAATCGCCTGTTTGCGTGGCATTAAGCTGTATTTCTTCATCAACGACTGGGGAAGAATCTCGGGAATCATGTCACCGAACTGAATCAATCCCTGATTTATCGTTTTCCGCATCCATTGCTGCGTCAACTTGCCTGTTACTGAATATACAGGTTGCAGTGTGCCTGAACGCCCATCGCCTTTATCGGGGAACTCCGAGTCAGTCACGGTCATCTGCATACGTTTTTGTTCCCATTTTCCCGTAATCACAATCTCCCGATTGGGAGTAAGCTGTTCTTTGAGGAAATGGCGATTAAACCACGTTGCTGTGATCATCCACTCTTCCGTCATGATCTTACAGGTAAGACGCGACTTTTTACCGTAACGTTGTAATACAGGAATACCCATCACCTGTCCCTGGACCGTTATCTTGTCCCCATCCTTCACTTCACTAAGGGAACGCAGACGATAATCCTCGTAACGGAACGGGTAGTATTCCAGCAGGTCTTTAACAGTAGAGATGCCAAAGGCGTGAAGCTCTCCCTCTTTGAGAGCACTCACGCCGTTAATTTGCTTAACTGATATTTCTTCCAATTTCATGTCTAATCCCTCATTCCGGAACAGGCCACATAAAGATCGCAATGACACCAGGTCCAACATGACTGCCGATGACGGCCCCAATATTGGTATAGACCACTTCATTCAGTGTAAAATGACCACGCAGCTGCTCTGCGCAAGCGATTGCTGATCCCGGGTCAGCGGTATGACCTACCGCCAGGTTAACCCGTTTGCCTACAAGATCCTTCTGGAACAGCTCAATAATGCGTGCCATTGCTTTTTTATGACCTCTGACTTTCTCAACTGCGTAGATCACGCCTTCTTCATCAATAGACAGGATCGGCTTAATATTAAGCAACGTTCCCAAGATGGCTGAAGCTTTGCCAATCCGACCGCCCTTTTGCAGATACTCCAGAGTATCCACGAGAAAGAACAATTTGCGAGATTGTTGCATCCCTTCAATGGCAGCAGCGATTTCGACTGCTGGCTTGCCTTGTTCGGCAAGTTCAGCAGCCTGTACCACCATTAAACCGTATCCATACGATGCTGACTTTGAATCCAGCACGGTGATGTCACCCTCACGCTCCAGCAGAGACTTGCCAAGCATGGCCGATTGATAGGTACCACTCATGCCAGATGACAGGTGAATCGATACAATCGGTCGATCCGGGTTCTCATCAAGCAGTGCTTGATATACATTCATGAAATCGGTTGGAGAAGGCTGTGAAGTTGTAGGCAGCACAGATACCCTCTTCAATTTTTCGTAGAATTGTTCCGAAGTCAGATCAACGCCATCTGCATAGGTCTCTTCGCCGAACAGAACACGTAGCGGAACAATGTGAATTCCGTATTTGCGAATGATTTCTTCAGGAATATCCGCCGTACTGTCTGTTACTATCGCAACCTTGTGGCTCATGATTCTCCCCCTCTTCGCTAGAGTGCTATTAATACATGTTCGAAAAGTCAACGAGAGACTTTTCGAACAACCTTTATTAGGACTCTACGGAGAACAAATAATAGTACACTGGCTGTCCTCCACGATGTACCTCTACCTCAGCATCAGGATACTGTACTTCAAGCCATGCAGCGAGGGCAGCAGTAACCTCAGGATCAGCTTCGTCCCCTTCAAGAACCGTCACCACTTCATCTCCACTCTCCATCATCTGCTTGAGCAGACCTTCACATGCTTGAAGCATGCTTTCATCCGTCGCTACAATTTTGGAGTTATGAATACCGATATAGTGTCCTGCCTTGATATCCAATTCATCATATTGCGTATCACGAACCGCGTGAGTCACTTGACCGGACTGCACCCGGCTGATGGCCTCCACCATTTGGTCACGGTTCGTTTCCGCAGATTCATCTTCCTGGAAAGCAAAAGCAGCAGCCATTCCCTGTGGAATGGTCTTGCTAGGAATAACCGTAATTCGGCGCTCATCTTCAAGCAGTTCACGTGCCTGCTCCGCAGCCAGTACAATATTCGAGTTATTCGGGAGTATGAATACTTGCTCTGCAGAAATGGAACGTACAGCTTTTACAAAATCCTCAGTACTCGGATTCATCGTCTGTCCACCGGACAGAACAACATCCACGCCAAGACTTTGGAAAATCTCTGCAATACCGTCTCCGAAGATACCGCAATAAAACCATAAGGCGCCATCTCATCTGCAGGAAGCACAGCCTCTTCCATACTGCGCGCTGCCTCAGGTGGAATCTCTGCAAACAATTCAGGGGATGGAGCAATGTCCATGCCTGCTGTCAGGAGATCGCGATGCTGCTCACGCATATTGAGAATGTGAATCTGTGTTATCTCACCATAGTGCAGTGCCAGATTCAATACATCACCTGGTGTCTTGGAATGGACATGAACTTTGATGACTTCATCATCGGCAATGATAATGATCGAATCTCCATTAACTGACAACGCTTTCCGGAATGCTTCATCATCAAATGCCATACCTGCGTTCTCTCCAAGCTCGCGGTTAATGAAAAATTCCATATCATACAGGAATTCGATATCTTCCGTTTCCAATCTCGCCTGAGCAGACAGTGGCATCTCCGGTGCAATCACCTGCTGCTGTGCAGGCTTCTTGATATCCACTTCTGCGGGTGCAGCCGGTTTCAAAGCAGATGCTGCCACGGATGGGGTTACTTCTTTGTTCAGCGAAGTACGATTCGCACCGTCACTTTGCAGCAATACTTCCATAAAGCCCTCGTAGATATATACAAGCCCCTGACCACCTGAATCCACAACACCCACCTGTTTCAGTACAGGAAGCAATTCCGGAGTCATTGCCAGTGCTTCTTTTGCTTTTAACAAAACTTCATTCATTAATTCAGTAATATCATTCGTCCGTCTTGCGTAGTAATTGGCATGTTTCGCCGCTTCCTTGGCTACGGTAAGAATGGTCCCTTCAACGGGTTTTACGACTGCCTTGTAAGCTGCGTCAACACCGTTCTGCAGGGCTGCTGCAAATTGGAGCGTATTCAGTTCCTCATAGGGAGCAGCTGAACGACTAAATCCACGGAACAATTGCGACAGAATAACTCCTGAATTCCCCCGTGCGCCCATAAGCAGGCCTTTCGATAGAATACCGGCAGCTTCTCCGATGGAGGCAGAACTTTTTCTTTTAATCTCTGCAACTCCTGCACTCATTGTCAAATTCATGTTCGTTCCCGTGTCACCATCCGGCACAGGGAAAACATTCAGGGAATTGACGTGCTCTGCATGCTGTCCAAGTTGTTCCGCTCCGGCAAGTACCATTGCGGTGAAATCTGTTCCATTTAAAGAACGTATACTCAAGTGAGAATTCCCCTTCCTAGCTTGATACACGAACACCTTGCACCAAGATGTGTCTGGTCTGTTCATGCGCTAACGCGGACTGCGTTATTCTTCGTCCATACCTTGTCCGGCACAGGCATACAATACAACTTGTCAGCCGGATTAACGGTCTGGGCGGCCGGGCTACCAATATCCTGCACTCTCTGCACCCCTAACTTCGGGGCATACGGATATGCACCGGTATCAAGAGCCGGCATGAATGCCGCATGGAGACTGGTGCCAATGATGGAATGCCGCAGCTCACAGCGTTGCCAAAAAGCAGACCACCGACCTCTAAGTACGGTATATTCTCCGACTTCCTCACGGCAACAGCCTGTTCACCACTGTATTATGGACTACTCAACATTGTACTATATTAGACAGGAGAAATAAATAAAGTTTTTGGATCAGTTGACGAAGCTTTTTTGATTATGATATTATATTCAAGTATTGTTTTATGCAGGTTAAGTAATGGAAATGATCCGGTTATGCCGGCTTAAACAACGCCATTAGCTACTGAAGCCTGATCTTTAAGATCAGGAAGAACAATTTAGTCCTTATGGAATGACTTTTCGTTTCTGAAGGCAACTGGTTATTTTAGGATAGGAGGTGTAATCTATGTCTCGCAAATGTTATGTGACAGGTAAGAAACCGGGCACCGGTAACCACGTATCCCACGCTAACAACCGTAACCGTCGTACTTGGGGCGTAAACGTTCAGAAGGTCCGCATTCTCGTTGACGGCAAACCAAAACGTGTATACGTAAGCACCCGTGCACTGAAAGCCGGTAAAGTGACTCGCGTATAATCACGCAAAGCTACTATAAATCGGGTAAGCAAAAAGCACCTTGTTCCTTGCAGGTGCTTTTTTGGTATTCAAAAAGGGATTCTTGAATACGCTCATTAACATGTGAATGGCCGCCGCATGGCGCTGCGCAGGTAAGAATCTCAGATAAGCCTGAGCCAAAGCGGCGGTATTCCCTGTTACCTTATCAATCGGATCAGTTCTTTTGAAACGTATTAAGAATCGCCTTTACAAACCCTCCCAAAAACTTCGGCAGTTTGAATGTGTAAAATTTCATAATTCACCCTCCCCATCATGCTCATGCGTCCGCCGTATCCTATGCTTCAGGCCTTCTTTACCTTAACACGACAAAAAAGGCTACATGAGAAACCTGCTCATGTAACCATATTTATGCGGAACCATCCATCCCTATTCCACAATGACAAGCCCGAAAATCAGGTCATTTACGTTTGGGTAGGAATATATTGATAGGCAGCGATCATGAAAACACTCATTAAATAATACAGTATGCCGAAGATAACAAAAGTAACCCGATGTCCCGTACGATCAAATTTGCGGAAATACATAATAACAACGCCTACCCCGATTAATGACGTAATGGCATTATACGGGGATTGAATAACCGCAAACAGAGCAAGCACAAGTCCCGTCACCAGACTCGCAGCCATCGTCCACAGTGTCTCCTTAAGGGTCATAGATCAGCCTCCGTAGCTACTGCGAATTTCCGTTATCGCGGCAGCTCGATCCTCACGGCCAAATACGGCACTCCCAGCAACGAGCACATCCGCTCCAGCTTCCACCACAAGCGGGGCTGTATCGGCTGCAATTCCGCCATCTACTTCGATATGTACATCATGGCGTCCCTTTTCGTTCAACCAGGTACGAATCTGCTTGATTTTGTTCATGGTACCCGAGATGAAAGCCTGTCCGCCAAAACCAGGATTCACTGTCATAACAAGAACCATGTCCACATCATCCAGAACTTCAAGAATGGCAGACGCCGGCGTTCCCGGATTAAGGGCAACTCCTGCTTTCACTCCCTGTTCCTTGATCAGGTGAATGACCCGGTGCAGATGCACACACGCCTCAGCATGAACGGTAATTACCGCTGCACCCGCTTTGGCAAATTCCTCAACATAACGCTCCGGATTCTCAATCATCAAGTGCACATCGAGCGGCAAGCTTGTATGTGGAGCGATGGCCTTCACAATGGCAGGTCCAAGCGTAATATTAGGGACGAAATGACCGTCCATAACGTCAACATGAATCCAGTCTCCTCCTGCAGCTTGGGCTTCTGCAACTTCCGCACCAAGTCGGGCAAAATCTGCTGATAATATCGATGGGGCAATTTTAATCATGTTAATACCTCCGCTTCTTATCTTTCATTTCAGTCAGGAATAGCACATAGTGTTCATATCGGCTTTCGGAGATGAGACCTTCCTCCTTGGCCGCAAGCACACGGCAACCTGGTTCATGGGTATGGGTACAGCCTCGGAACTTGCACTGATCTGCAAACTGGGCGAATTCCCGGAAACACGTGGAGAGTTCCTCCACGCCGATCTCCAGAAAGTCCAATTGGCTGAATCCCGGCGTATCTGCAACAAACCCGCCATTATCCAACGGGATAAGTTCTACGTGCCTGGTGGTGTGTTTTCCTCGTCCAAGACGCATGCTGATCGCACTCGTTTCCAGCGTAAGGCCAGGCATCAATGCATTTAACATGGACGACTTGCCTACACCGGATTGACCTGAGAATACGCTAATCTTGCCAGCGAGACGTTCTCTGAGCAGTTCACTGCCTTCGCCGGTACGTGAACTTGTGGAGATCACTTCATAACCAACCTGTTCATACAATGCTTTGACTTCGGCAACCGTGTCTTTGGCTGGATCAGCCAAATCCTGTTTGGTCAGAACAATCAGAGCATCCAGACCAGCCTGCTCGATGTGAACAAGGAACTTGTCCAACAGATTCAGGTTCATATCCGGTTCTTTCACCGAGAACAACAGAACAGCCAAACTTACGTTGGCTACCGGAGGACGGATGAGTTCAGTCTCACGCTTCCGGATTTCATCTACCGTTCCTTCTCCGTTCTCAGTCAACATGTAGCTGACACGGTCACCTACAAGCGGTGATGTTCCCCGTTTTCTGAAGATACCTCTGGCTCGACATTGAACGGCGGAACCTTCAACCGAAGGAACCCCGTTGTCTTCCACTGGCATGACATAATAGTAACCGCTTAGCGCTTTAACGATGATACCTTCTGGCATAGCTCCGTCGCCCTCCTTTTGATGATGGTACATTTAATCCAGACGCCAGCATAAGCCGCCCTTATGGACGGCTTGATGCGTTAATGACTTCCTTCTTCTTCTCTTTTTCCTTGCCGTGTCCTTTACCATTATTCATGGCAGAAGTGTCTTCATCTTCGCTGTCACCTTCACCGTCTGCCGGTGTGGACTCAGGATCGCCTTCCTGATTGGGGTCAACACTGCCCTCATCTACGCTGCCTTGCCCTGGGTCAGGCTCATTTTCTGGCGGCGTCTGCGTGTTTTGTTCCGGGTCAATGGAAGGTACATTCACTGTTCCGTTTTTGGCTTCACTGTAGGAGACAAGATACGTATCCAGGAACTGTCCATCCCGATATACGGACACAGCCCCATTCTCATTTGGTGCCAGCACAAGCGGAATGGTCAAAGTCTGGGTTGAGTTCACGGTACGTGTTCCCCATTCCTGATTCTTGCCGCGTGCATCTTCATATGTGATACGGATTTTACTGTTTTTACCCTCTTCTTTGGGTGATACATTGATATTAAAAGGATATTTCAGCGCTTCAGGCGGATACCCTGTACTGATAAAGATTGTAATCTTATCGCCAGGACTAACCTCTGTGCCCGCTTCCACAGGCCACTGCTGCGTCACTTTGCCCTGGTCCACCGTATAACTTGATTCTTCCTGCACCTGAGCAAGCTCAAGTCCGGCAGATTTCAGTTTTTCTTCGGCTTCACTGCGGGTAAGATTTTTCAGGTCAGGCATTTTGACCGTCTCCGTACCTTTACTTACGATTAACTCAATCTGAACTATAGCAGGATCGAATTCCTCATTGACACCCGGTGTCTGGGAAATAACAGAACCTGAAGCCACTTCATTGGAGTACTCTTCTTTCCGCTGAATCTGATCTTCCTTGATGCCAAGCGCAGTCAGCTTCTTGACAGCCTCATCATAAGTCTCCTGTTTGACATCAATCATCTTCACCAGTTCTTTTTCAGCACCAACACTGATCTGGACCTCAGAACCTTCTTTGACGACATCGCCTTCTTTTCTGCTCTGGTCATAGACAATTCCAGGTTCGACGCCTTCCTGATAGAGACGAATAACCTCATCACTGACGACGAGTCCCTTCTCCTCAAGCATCTCACGAGCCTTTTCTTCCGTCTGTGTGATTACGTTAGGAACGGTAACTTCAGGCACAACCAGCATACCCTTGACATACCATACAACGCCCACCATGGCGATTAGAATAAGAACAGTTAATGAAATGAGTAGTGCTGGTTTCTTCCAGTTCTTGGATTTCGTTTTACCCTTGCCTGTTTCTTCGTCAGACTCCATCACCGGCACCGCACCCGTCGACGTAACTCCTCGCGGTTCAGGCTTGATGGCAGGCATAACACGAGTCTGGTCGATATCATCCTCGTCAGGAAAATCAATCTTTGTTTCATTACGTCTCTCCGGCATCAGGCAGGTTTCCAGATCGGTCTGCATTTCCTTGGCCGATTGATAACGTTCCTGCGGATTTTTACGCATGGATTTCAAGATGACATTCTCAACACTTTGCGGAATCAAGGGATTGAATTTGCGTGGTTCGTCGAACTCTTCTTGCAAATGCTTCAATGCCACACTGATTGGGCTTTCACCCAGAAACGGAAGTTGCCCCGTAAGCATTTGATAGAGTACGATCCCAAGAGAATATAAGTCCGATTTTTCACCAGTAACGATGCCTTTGGCATGCTCCGGTGAGAAGTAATGTACAGAACCGACTACAGAACCCGTCTGCGTAATCGTTGTAGATGTAACGGCACGGGCAATCCCGAAATCCGTTACTTTCACACGGCCATTCCGGCCAATTAATATATTATGGGGTTTGATATCCCGATGAATGATTTGATTATGATGTGCGTGATCAAGAGCATCTGCAATCTGTGAAGCAATTCGCACCGATTCGTCCACCTGCAGAGGCGCACGTTCTTTAATAATTTCATTCAGGTTCTTGCCTTCCACGTACTCCATGACAATATAATGAACGTCATCTTCCTGCCCCACGTCATAAATGCTGACTACATTCGGATGAGACAGCGATGCTGCCGATTGTGCTTCCCTGCGGAAACGGCGAATAAACTCTTCGTCATGCACAAACTGTTGTCTAAGGACTTTAATCGCTACATTCCGGTTTAACAGAAGATCCTGTGCTTTGTACACAAGAGCCATGCCGCCACCGCCGACACGCTCAATCACTTCATAGCGTCCGCCTAGCTGGTGCCCAATCATGACTCACACCCCGTTTCCGTATCCACGGAACCATCCCTCTGCAACTCGAACAATGCAACCGTGATGTTGTCGTCTCCCCCGGCAAGTAAAGCCAACTGGAGCAGTCGGTCTGCGCGATCTTCCAATGCCAGTTCCAGATTGCCGGCAACCTGAATAATCTGCTCATTGCTGACCAGGTTACTGAGACCATCACTGCACAGGAGTAGAACTTCGCCTTCCTCCAGCTTGACGGTGTCCAGGTCCACCTTCACCTCGGCATCTGTTCCAAGCGCACGAGTTAGTACGTTGCGACGTGGATGATGGGACACATCCTCTTTGCTAATCTGACCATTTTTGAACAATTCATTCACCAGTGTATGGTCTTCGGTTAGCTGAACTACAGCTTTGTTCGCAATTTTGTAGGCTCTGCTATCACCGATGTGCCCAATAACACCTTCCGTATCGTTCAACAATGCCGCAACCACCGTTGTGCCCATATTATGATACTTGTCATCTGTGGATGCCGTGCGGAAGATAACTTCGTTGGCATGCAAAATTGCATCGCTAAGAGCTGCAGACAGAGACGCATGCGACAGACCTGGTTCCAGTGTTCCCAAATCTTGTACCAGCGTCTCCACTGCCAAGCGGCTTGCCGTATCCCCTGCAAGATGTCCGCCCATGCCATCGGCAACAATACCCAGAATATATCCTGTCTCGAGATTACGAATCCAGGCTGAATCCTCATTCACCGAACGCACTCGTCCGATATGGCTCACATGAACTGTTTTGATCAAAACGTTCTCACCTCAACTCCATATGCTTTGCACGAAGCTGACCGCAAGCGGCAGCAATATCATGTCCCTGTTCACGACGAATGGTTACATTAACACCCTGTTCCGAAAGAATCTTCTGAAAATTGAAAATGTCGCTTCTCGATGTTCTTACGTACTTGCGTTCAGGTACATGGTTAACCGGAATCAGATTCACGTGGCACAACATGTTCTTAAGCACACTTGCCAGTTCTGCTGCATGCTCTGGCTGATCGTTTACGCCACCAATAAGCGCATACTCAAACGTAATTCTCCGACCTGTTTTGGCCAGATAATAACGAAGGGACTCCATCACGTCTTCAAAAGGAAAACGGCGGTTAACCGGCATCAGTTTCGAACGAAGTGCATCATTCGGTGCATGGATCGAAATCGCGAGGTTAATCTGTGTGTCTTCATCTGCAAACTTGTAGATGTTCGGAACGATTCCACTTGTTGATACCGTGATGTGCCGCTGACCAATGTTCAGACCTTTTTCATGAATCATAATGCGCAGGAAAGTCATCGTTGCTTCATAGTTTTCGAAAGGTTCGCCTGAACCCATGATTACAATGCTGCTTACGCGTTCGCCGCGTTCATCCAGAATTTTCTGAGCCTGCACAACCTGGGCAACAATCTCCCCGGCTGTAAGGTTACGCTTGAGTCCACCCAATGTAGATGCACAGAATGTACAACCAATACGACATCCAACCTGTGTGGTTACACAGATGCTGTTCCCGTAGTTATGCTTCATGATTACTGTCTCAATGGCATGATCATCATGAAGACCAAAGAGGAATTTGACCGTTCCATCCTTGGATTCAAACTTTGTAATTTCCTTGAGTGTTACGAATTCAAATTGCTCTGTCAGCTTCTCACGCAATGGCTTGGACAGATTTGTCATTTCACTGAAATCATTCACGCGTTTTACATAAATCCAGTCAAAGATTTGACCACCGCGAAACGCCGCCTCCCCGTTCTCAACAGCCCATTGCTGTAGTTGTTCCAGAGAATAATCATATATAAAAGGTTTCATTTTATTGTCAACACCTATTCCTTCTTTTCTTTTCGTTTGGCTTCCTTCTTTTCGTTCCATTCGTCCTATTCTATCACAAAGACCACGTTACATCCATGTATACCCTTGATATCTGTACTTCATGCATTATAACACCTCAATCCCGCCATCGCACCCTGTCATCCCTTTTCTCTGACCATAATGCCGAAGCCCCATCACAAAGAAATCCGCCGAAGTTCCCCTCGGCGGTCATGCTTCCGTGCTTTATTAAACTGTTATTCCGCTGTTTTTGTCAACCGTGCGATGAAAAATCCGTCACTGTGAGCGTATTGTGGCAAAATCTGAATGCCTCCGTTCACAACCTTCAAGTTGGCTGTCTCCGATTCAGACCAGACGGATGCTTCTGCTGGGCGATATTCCGGATGTCGATTCAGGAAGTCTGCAACCATATCCTCATTTTCAGCAGGCTCAATCGTACATGTGCTATAAACCAAAATACCACCTGGTTTTAACAGTGTCGCAACACGATTAAGCAGTTCACGCTGCAAGCCTGCGATATCTTCGATATCTTCTACGGATTTGGTCCATTTCACATCTGGCTTGCGTCGAATAACACCCAGGCCGGAACATGGTGCATCTAGCAAAATGCGGTCAAACGACGCTTCCGGGTACCGTTCGTTCAGATTAAGAGCATCTCCGGTTACAGCATCGATGCAACTCAGACCAAGACGCTCCGCCTGATCCAGGATCAGCTGGCGCTTGTGAGCATGTACATCGTTAGCGACAATTCGACCACGATCGTGCATTTTCTCAGCCATGTGAGCTGTTTTACCTCCTGGGGCTGCGCAGCAATCCAATACAAGCTGGTCTTCTTCCGGCGCAACCGCTTCTGCTACGAGCATGGAACTTTCGTCCTGTACAGAGAATAAACCGTCCCGATACCAGGACGTTAGTGCCATATTTCCGCCACTGCGTACAAGAATTCCATCGGAACTCAACTGGGAAGCTTCAACGACTGCACCAGTGCTTGCCATCTCATGCATCAGTTTCTCCCGTGTGGTCATCGTTGTGTTGACTCGGACACTTACTGCTGGTGGTTCATTATTCGCACGACAGATGGCTTCCGCTGTCTCCTCGCCGTACTGGACAATCCAGCGTTCAACCATCCATAACGGGTGGGAATGCTCAAGTGAAATACGTTCGGCAACGGGCAGATGTTCCGGAATACGAAGTTCATCCCGATTGCGGATCATATTGCGCAGTACACCATTCACCATTCCCGAGATTCCCTGATGGCCCAGTTTCTTCGCCAGATTAACCGCTTCGCTTACCACGGCATGCTCTGGTATCCGATCCAGGTATATCATCTGGTATACGCTGATCCGCAGCAGGCTGCGAACCCATGGTTGCAGTTTGGATACTCCTTTGGCGACGTAACGTTCCAGATAATAATCAAGTGTATTCAATCTAGCGATTGTTCCATACACCAATTCGGTAGCTAGTCCAGCATCCGCAGGACTCAAATCCGCCTCTTTCAGACGACGGTTCAACTCCAGATTACTGTATGCTCCATCTTGCTCAACAGCACTCAGAACTTTGACTGCCAATGCACGAGCAGATGTTTTGGGTTTCTGGGAGCGAGATGCACCATTTGAGGAAGTATTTCCTGCGCCACCCGATTTCCCCGGATTCGGACGACGGTTCCCTTCGCGCCCGGCTGCATTCGCGGAAGCTTTCTGACCTTGTCCTGACGAACGACCTGATGTATTACCGCTCATCGCAGCACCGTTCCAGGTTTCAGTGTACCGCCACGGGCAAAGTCAGCGGCTTGTATCACCTTTTTGCCTGCAGGTTGCACTTCAGTTAACCAGAGAGACCCATCGCCTGTACGAACTTCAATCCCTGCCTTGTTCAATTGCAGCACGGTTCCCGGCTCTGCTTGTCCAGCATCCGAAGAAGTTACCAGATCCACCTGATTGGGGTTAGCCGCAGCCCAGACTTTGAAGACCTGATCATCCCACATCGTGAATGCACCCGAAAATGGCACAAGGCCACGGATCTGATTGAATAATTCACGTGAAGTTCGACTCCAGTCCATCTTCTCGTCATCCCGAGTCAGATTGCGAGCATACGAAGCTTCGGCATCATCCTGAGGGACCGCCGTTGTCTCGCCTGCAATCAATCGTGGCATTTCTGCCTGAAGCAGTTTGGAACCAGCCTCACTTAACTTATCAAACATCGATCCTGATGTATCTTCATCCGTAATCGGCAGTTCCACACGCGAGATCATATCTCCGGTATCCAGACCTTCAGCCATATACATCAATGTGACTCCTGTCACGGATTCACCGTTAATAATGGAACGTTGGATCGGAGCTCCTCCCCGATATTTCGGCAAAAGAGAGCCATGCACGTTCACACAACCGCGAACAGGCATATCCAGCACGGCTTTGGGCAGAATCTGACCAAAAGCCGCAGTCACAATCAGGTCCGGCTTCCATTCAGCCAAGCGAGCTACCGCTTCCGGATCACGCAATTTAACGGGTTGAAACACCGGCAGACCGTGGCGTTCTGCCGCGGCCTTAACCGGTGTTGGCGTAAGTACTTTTTTGCGTCCCTGTGGTTTATCAGGCTGAGTCACCACACCCACCACATGGTATCCCTCTGCAATCAGCATATCGAGAGAAGGAACTGCGAATTCAGGTGTTCCCATAAAAACAATATTCAAATCGATCACTCCTTAATTACGACGCGGTCCCGTTTGATCGGCTGCAATTTCGTACACTTTCTCGGCGATATCCGTAAAGAGCACGCCATCCAGATGATCAATTTCATGCTGGAATGCACGGGACAGCAAGCCACTACCTGTAATAATCAACTCTTTGCCTTCACGATCCAGTCCTTTGACCGTAACGGTCTCAAAACGGCGAACATCACCGTTAATGCCAGGGATACTCAGACAGCCTTCCGGTCCGAATTGCTCTCCCTCACTTGCAATGATCTCCGGGTTAATCATCTTGATCAGCCCTTGCTCATCACCTGCGTCGATAACAATCAGACGTTTCAAAATGCCAACCTGCGGCGCAGCAAGACCTACACCTTCCGCATCGTACATGGTATCAGCCATATCATCCAGCAATTTTTGTACATTCGGTGTAATTTTGGTTACTTCTTTCGCTCTCTTGTGGAGCACCTCATCTGGTTCTTGCACGATAATGCGAATCGACATGTTGTAAGCACCTTCCTAATCCTCATCATAATTTCAGGACGATATTCTGTATTTTTTGGGTTTTCATTTTAATCTATGTTTATACCGCTTGTTTACATCTGCATTGCTGCAGAATGTTTACATTAACATTTGCGGGTCTACATCCAGACTAATGAGCAATTTCTGCGCTTGAACATCCTCATCCATGCGCCGGGCTGTCGCCAGAGCGAGTCCTATGGCGTCTACATCCCCCCGCCATTTTATCATACATTGGAATCTGTATCTATTCTTGATCCGAGGAATCGGGGACGCTACCGGCCCCAGTACATCAAAAGCATCATTGCTGAATCGATCCAGACTGCCGAGCCATCCAGCCGCATTAGCCTTCTCTTTCAGTATCCGCGTGTAGTTCTCGGCAAGACGAATCAACACGGGAAGCTGCTCATGCGAAAAGGTCACCAGAATCAGACGACAGTAAGGCGGATATTGCAAATTGCGACGGTGCAGCAATTCCTCCCGTACAAACGACACATAGTTATGATGACTCGCATGGCCAATGGAGTAGTGCTCCGGTGTATAGGACTGAACAAACACCTCACCAGGCAATTGATGCCGACCCGCTCGGCCAGCGACCTGTGTCAGTAACTGAAACGTTTTTTCGGCAGCGCGAAAATCAGGCAAATTCAATGCTGAATCCGCTGTTATTACGCCAACCAGAGTCACATCCGGGAAGTCGAGCCCTTTTGCAACCATCTGGGTGCCCAGCAACACGTCTGCCTTTTTCTCACGAAACTGTTTCAGCAGCTTCTCATGAGCCCCTTTTTCCGTTGTTGTATCCACATCCATCCGTATGACCCGAATCCCCGGAAATAGCTTCGCAAGTTCTTCCTCAACCCGTTGTGTACCTGTACCAAAATATCGAATATGCTCACTTCCACAATCCGGGCAAACTTCCGGAGCCGCTTCCGCATAACCGCAGTAATGACAACGGAGATTATTGGAGCGCTGATGGTACGTCAATGAAATATCACATTCGGGACAGCCTGCCACATATCCACAACTTCGGCACATGACAAAGGTTGAGTACCCACGGCGATTCAGCAGAAGCACCGTCTGTTCGCCACGTTCCAAGCGCTCCTCCAGCCCTTTGTGCAAAGCCCTGCTGAACATGGAGCGATTACCATCCTTCAACTCTTCGCGCATGTCAACAATTCGCACTTCGGGCAGCTTGTTGCCCAGTGCCCGCGTTGGCATCTCCAGCAAGAGTGGTGCAAAATCGTCGTTGCTCTGCGAGCGTGCCGCATAGTAACTTTCCAGCGACGGTGTCGCTGAACCCAGGACAACCACAGCCTGGTGTTGCTGTGCTCTTTTTACCGCTACATCACGGGCATGATATTTGGGCGTTTCCTCCTGTTTGTAGGAAGTCTCGTGTTCCTCATCCATAATGATCAACCCAAGCCGACTAAATGGAGCAAATACGGCTGAACGCGCCCCTATCGCAACCTTCACCTGACCCTCGCGAATCTTGCGCCATTCATCATAACGTTCACCACCGGACAGACGACTGTGCATGACAGCAACCTGATTGCCGAATCTCCCTTTAAAGCGTTCCACCATCTGTGGTGTCAGTGCGATCTCAGGCACAAGCACAATAGCCTGCCGATCCTGCTCGATGCATCGTTGAATGGTTTGAAGATAGACTTCCGTCTTGCCGCTTCCCGTAACACCATGTAGCAAAAATACCCCGTGGCGCTGTTCCTGTAATCGACCATTGATATTGTCGTAGACCTGTTTCTGTTCGGCGGTCAGAACCAGCGGTTCAGTCGCTTTGAACTTCCTGCCCTGATAAGGATCACGAAAGACCTCAACATCCTCGGTGACGATCAATCCCTTTTCCTCAAGACCCTTCATCGTCGCCGCTGATACCTGCAGTGTAGATAACACTTCTTTCATCGGCATGGGCAACAGTTCTTTCATTTCCAGCAAAAAAGCCAAAATCTCCTTCTGCCGCTGTGCTTTCGCCGGGAATGATGCAAGTGCTTCCTGAGCAGCAGCCACACCTACGGCCAGATCAACAGACTTCATCGTTTTTTTATTCAGCTTGTCCTTGATGGCCTGACTCTCCAGCAGCACACCACCAAGCAATAATTTCTTAATTAGTGCAGCATGATTGGGATATTTGCGACTCAATTGTTGCAACGGTACCTGACCCCGACTTTTGACAAAACGGATGATGTCCTGCTGCACTTTTTCGTTCGTAGACTCTTCTCCCCAAACAAATAACACCTCATCATCCGGTTGTGCACCCTCCATCTGGCTATCAAGTGCATCTCCCAGCGAGATATACCGCTCTGCTTTCCCTTTCAATGCGGTCGGCACCATAACCTGCAATGACAAAATCCGGTTACTGGCATAACGCCCACTCATCCATTCGGCCAACTCAACCAAATCCTTAGATAATGGGGGAACAATGTCCAGCAACTCCTGAATCTGCTTGAGCTTGAATGTTTCCTCTCCGGTACGCGGCACAAGATCAATCACGAATCCCTGCACCGTCCGATGACCAAAAGGTACACCCACCCGGCTGCCAATCTCGATCCATTCCCTCATCGATTCAGGTACCAGGTAATCAAACGGTCGGTCTGTTTCCTTCACGGGAACATCGACAATGACCTTGGCAATCTCCATATCCTAATTCCTCCCGGCAATGCGCTCCGCCGCAATCCGGAGCAACCGATAAGCCACATCGTCCTTGGCCAACACTGGAAGCTCCTCCACCAAACCTTCCCGGTCATAGATAAGTACCGCGTTGGTGTCTGTTCCAAATCCTGCACCCGTGCGGGTTACATCATTGGCTACGATCAGATCACAGTTTTTCCGTTCCAGTTTCTCACGTGCATACATCTCAACGGACTGAGTCTCCGCAGCAAAACCAATCAAAAACTGATGGGTTTTCTGTTTGCCCAGCGTTTCAAGAATATCTATATTTTTAACAAGTTCGAGCGACAACGTGTCGCCTTTCTTCTTGATCTTCTCAGTGTAAACTTCCTTTGGACGATAATCGGCAACTGCCGCCGCCTTCACCACGATATCTGCGTCATTCCACTCACGTGTTACGGCTTCGTACATATCCTGTGCAGACTGTACAGGGATCAACTCAACGTCCTCTGGTGGCTCGGCTTGGGTATTGCCCATGACCAATTTCACATCTGCCCCCAGATCACGCGCAGCTGCAGCTATGGCAAACCCCATTTTGCCAGATGAATCATTCGTAATGTATCGTACGGGGTCAATGCGCTCAATCGTACCTCCAGCCGTAACGACAACCTTCTTGCCTTGTAACAATGCAGCTTGCCCCTGCCGACTTCGGTCTGCAGACTCGCGCTGTTCAAAGAAACGTTCCACCACGTCCACAATGCTCTCCGGTTCTTCCAGACGTCCCTTGCCCACATATCCACACGCAAGCAGACCCTCACCCGGTTCAATCATCATGGCACCCCGTTCCACCAGCAGGCTCATATTATGCTTTACAGCTGGATGATCATACATATGTACATTCATCGCTGGAGCAATCATGACAGGGGCTGTCGTGGCAAGCAGCGTCGTTGAGAGCATATCATCTGCCATGCCGTGCGCCATCTTGGCAATCACATTCGCTGTAGCCGGAGCAACCAGAACCAGATCAGCCAGATCGGCCAGATGAATGTGGGATACAACTGCTGGCTCACGCTCATCAAATGTATCGGTATATACGGTGTTTCGAGTCAACGTTTGCAGCGTCAATTCGGTAATAAACTGTGTAGCGGAAGCTGTCATAATGACATGAACATCCGCTCCCTTTTGTACCAGTCTGCTGCATAATGTTGCCGCTTTGTAAGCGGCTATGCCGCCTGTCACACCAAGTACGATTTTTTTACCGTTCAACATATTTATTTCCCCCGATATTTATACGACGTCTAAATAAGATTCCGTTAAAATACGCTTATTCGTAAAAAAATAACAACCTCGCGGTTGTCAATTAATCCGGCTTGCGCCGTATGCAGTTGAAGAGCAGCCGCAGGCGGCTTACTCTTCTTCTTCGTCCTGTCCTTTGATGACAACGAGCAGGTCTCCATAGATTTCTTCCAGTGCAACGCCAACTTGTTTATGGGATCTCGCACCTCTTAAATCCGTTTTTTCACCTTCACGTAGCTGTCTAGCCCGGCGGGAAGCAGCAACAACAAGGGAATACTTGCTGTCGACTTTGTTCATCATTTCATCAATAGAAGGATACAGCATATTAACAAACACCTCTTCGCATTAGTATAATCACAAGTTGCCGCCTGACAGAACTGATGTGACATGTCTTCAAATCCGGGCATTCCGAGAAGGAGTGCTTCAGTAGATGATATGACAACTGCCCCACTTATATCGCATTCTGCAGCGGCAAAAGGGATTATTTATTGATCTTACAATGTTCGGCGATTATGATGCTTTCTATTCTCTTGCACGCCAAATCAATTTCATCATTAACAACAGCGTAATCATACTGCTCCAGCAGACTGATCTCATCGACCGCTACGGACATCCGGTGATCAATGGTCGCTTGACTTTCGGTACCACGGCCCTGAATGCGATCTTTCAGCTCGTCCAATGAAGGAGGAAGCAGGAAAAC
This sequence comes from Paenibacillus sp. SAF-068, assembly GCF_051967555.1. Taxonomy (NCBI): domain Bacteria; kingdom Bacillati; phylum Bacillota; class Bacilli; order Caryophanales; family Paenibacillaceae; genus Paenibacillus; species Paenibacillus sp. SAF-068. The sequence goes on along the minus strand of NZ_JBQCJX010000002.1, from coordinate 707,777 downwards.
AAAGATCCCCTCCGGGAATTTCTCTTTCACTTTTAACGCGCCTTGAACTTCAATCTCCAGAATGATGTCACGGCCTTCGTTAATCGTTTTCTCAACAAAATCACGCGGTGTTCCGTAATAATTACCAACATACTCCGCATGTTCCAACAATTGATCTTCAGCAATCATGTTCTGGAACTCTTCATGACTTCTGAAGAAATAGTTCACACCATGTTCTTCACCCAGACGAGGCTGACGGGTTGTCGCCGATACGGAATAGATCAATTCCGGCACCCGTTTGCGCAAAGCGCTGCATACCGTACCCTTCCCGACCCCAGATGGGCCGGACAACACTACCAGTAATCCCTTAGACATATTACACTCCATTTTATTCGTCGTTATCATCATCTTTCGAAGAAAGACGATGGGCGACCGTCTCAGGCTGAACTGCAGACAGAATGACATGATCGCTATCCGTAATAATAACGGCACGAGTACGTCTTCCGTACGTTGCATCAATCAGCATGTGGCGATCTCTTGCCTCTTGTATAATTCTCTTGATCGGCGCCGATTCCGGACTCACGATGGATATAATCCGGTTCGCCGATACGATGTTACCGAATCCAATGTTAATGAGTTTGATTGCCATAATCAGGTTCTTCCCCCTATACATGCGACTCTTTTGCCGAAATTTGGACGTTCATTCGATATTCGCCGCTTGCTCACGAATCTTCTCCAGCTCCGCCTTCATCTCGACAACACGATTCACCAGAGCCAAATGGTTGGCTTTTGATCCAATCGTATTGACTTCCCGATTCATCTCTTGAATTAGAAAGTCCAACTTACGACCTACGGGCTCATCACTCTTCAGCAGTTCCCTGCTCTGTCCAAAGTGACTCAGTAGACGTGTAAGCTCCTCTTCTATGTTAGAACGATCGGCAAACATTGCAATTTCCATACCCAATTTATGCTCATCAAAAGGGAAAGAGCCTTCTTCCTGCATTTCCGTAAGCCTCTGCCTTAACTTGTTGCGATAATCAATTACCACAGTTGGTGCAAGATCAAGCATTTCGGTATGCAGTGACTCCAGACGGGTAATCCGTCGTTCCAGATCACTGGCCAGATGAAGACCCTCGCGAGCGCGCATCTGTTCAAGGCTGGACAGAGCCTCTTTCAATCCTTCCTGCAGTACTCGCTCCCATTCGTCCTTCTGCTCTTCGGGAATGGAACTTGTCCCATCCGAATGAACCATGACGTCCGGCAGTCCAAGCATATCCACAATACTTGGTTTGCCCTGCATTCCATATTGGGTTTCCAGTTGCTCTGCAGCCTGCAGATAGGCCCTGACCGTCTGTTCATTCAGAACAGCGGGAAGAGCCTGGTCTTCCTCTTTTTCCTTCATTACATAAACATCAATCCGTCCACGTTTTAAACGACTCTGTACGATTTTCCTCAAACCGTCTTCATAATACGTCCACTCTCTTGGCAGACGCATCATCACTTCGCAATAACGATGATTAACAGATTTGATCTCTAATTGTACCTTATAGCCGCCAAAATGAAAGGCGGATTGACCGTATCCGGTCATACTGAATGACATCGGCATCACATCCGTTTTACTATTGTAATTGATTATTAGGGTTGAAACAAGTAGGACATTGATGCTCCGACTTCTCCCATACGTATTGAGTCAGTTCTGCCGTCATGCCGTAGAACATAAACGGTGTCATAAGATAAATGCCTTTGAAATGTGCTGTTGCTACGTCCAGCAGTTCCTTGGCAATTTTTACCCCCATCGCACGGCCCTCTTCGCCTTCCAGACCCGCCATACGGGAGCGTACTTCATCCGAAAGCTGAATTCCGGGAACTTCGTTATGCAGATACTCTGCATTCCGTCCACTTGCCAGTGGCATTACACCTACAAATATTGGCACATCCAGGTGTTTGGTCGCTTCGTGCATTGCCACGATTAACTCCGGGTCATAGACAGGCTGAGTCATGATGTAATCTGCGCCAGAGGCAATCTTCTTCTCCAGACGCTGCACGGCTTTATCCAGATATTTCACATTGGGGTTAAACGCTGCTCCGATTACAAAGCCCGCTTTTTGCTTCAGCGGTTTACCCGAGAAGGCCACACCATCGTTCAACTGCTTGATCATTCGTATGATTTCAAAAGAGGTTAGATCGTATACCGAGCTTGAACCCGGCAGATCACCAAATCTTGCAGGATCCCCTGTTACAGCCAGTACATGATTAATACCCAGTGCATCAAACCCCATCATGTGAGACTGTGTTCCAATCAGATTCCGGTCACGGCAGGCAATATGCACCAGTGGACGGAGACCCGTGCGATCCTGAACGAGATGCCCCAGCGCCATGTTGCTCATCCGTGTAACCGCTAGAGAATTATCGGCCAGTGTCAGGGCATCGGCTCCTGCTGCCTTTAGTGTCTCCGCACCTTTCATGAACTTGGCAATGTCCAGGTCACGCGGCGGGTCAAGTTCAACAATGACCGTGTGACGCTGCTTGACCAGATCGACAATCGTAGGCTGACCTCCGCGTCCGGAGCGCTCATCCACATGCTCATGCAGCACAATACGCGCTTTGGATTCTGACGGATCAGGCTCCAAAATAGGTGAAGGCACGTAGTCAGCAAGCGCCTCTTTCATAGCGGTAATATGATCAGGTGTCGTACCGCAGCAACCGCCGATAATACGAGCGCCCAGCTCGGCAAATTGCACTGCCGTCTGACCAAAATACTCCGGAGTCGCACCATAACGGAACTGACCATCGACATAGTCTGCTGCACCCGCATTTGGGTAGACTGACATGGGAATACCGATACGTCCGGAGACGGTTTCCATGGCACGCATAATTCCGTTTGGACCTGAGCGACAGTTAAAACCGATCACGTCTGCACCCTGCTCCCGCATGATCCGGAATGCTTCGGGCATTGTATATCCGTCCAGTGTGTGTCCTACATCCTCTACCGCGAACTGTCCTATCACGGGCAGATCACTTAGCTTTCGCGCTTGCAAAAGGGCAATATCCATTTCCTCGATATCATAGAAGGTCTCAAGCAGAATGCCATCCACGCCTTCATCAAGCAGTGCAAAGATCTGTTGTTGATAGAAGCGCTTCAGTTCACTTGTGGAGACGTTCGTCCGCTTGCCGCCGCGAATAGAGCCTACTGCACCAAGAACATAACCGTCAGCTCCAGCCACCTCTTTGGCAATACGAACGCCGGTACGGTTCACATCCTCCACCTTCGACTCCAAACCGAACTTGGACAACTTGTCATAATTGGCAGAATACGTATTCGTTTCAAATATCTCTGTACCTGCGTCCCGATAACGGCGATGTACTTCCGCCACCACTTCAGGTGAAATCAAGTTTAACTCTTCATATGAAATCCCTACCGGGAATCCCATTTGGTACAGAAAAGTCCCCATGGCCCCATCTCCAATGAGAACTCGTTCCTGCATAACTTTGCGCAAATCCGCCTTCATCCCTTTTCCCCCCGCCTAGCTGTGATCATTTTCATACTAATGTAACACAAAAAACGCTACCAAAAGAAGAAAAACAAAGGTTTTTGTTGAATATCCAGCTCATATGGACTTTCTTTCCACATAACCCCCAATATGTCTCTGTACAGGAGACACGCACTATCCTTTAACAAAAAAAGAGGCCCGCAGGCCTCTTGGATTACACTGTTCTCTTAATTATGATGTAACTCCCTTGAAAACAACTTCGGCTGGTCCAGTCATGTACACATGATTGTCATTTTCATTCCACTCAATGTGAAGATCCCCACCCTTGAGGCTGATAACAGCTGTACGATCCGTATGTCCATTCAGGACAGAGGATACCAGCGTTGCACAAGCTCCGGTTCCACAAGCAAGTGTTGGACCCGCTCCGCGTTCCCATACACGCATGTCCACATAACCACGGTCACGAACTGTGGCGAATTCCACATTGATCTTTTTCGGGAACATGGGATGCACTTCAAGAAGTGGGCCCCATGTCGTGAGATCAAAATTAACAGCATCATCAACATAGATCACTGCATGCGGGTTACCCATGGATACAGCAGTGAATTTGAACGCATGTCCATTGGCTTCAATGTAGTGATCAACCACGGGATTGGCATCTACAGTGGTAGGCACTTGAAGACCGTTCAGGATCGGTTCACCCATATCCACACGAACCGTTTCCACTTTACCCTCACGAATGTTGAGAGTAACAGGTTGCACCCCGGCACCAATCGTTTCAATGGTAATCTGCTCCTGGCTGACATGACCGTGATCGTATACATATTTGGATACACAGCGGATGGCATTACCGCACTGCTCTGCTTCCGAACCGTCCGAATTCATGATACGCATCTGAAAGTCCGCCTTCTCCGAAGGCAGTATATAAACCAGGCCGTCCGCACCAATACCGAAGAAACGGTTGCACCATTTCACAGCCAATTCTGCTGCATCTGCCGGAAGTTCCTTTTCACCAAATACAACGATAAAATCGTTACCCAGTCCATGCATTTTCGTAAATTCCATCATCTTGCCCACTCCTTTTGGCAGTCTGCTGCCAAAGCTATATTCTTGCTCTTCTACAGGATTACCATAGAAATTCATATTCAACATTTACACAAAAAAAAGCTATCCTGCAAAATGCCAAAGCTGCCGCTTCGAATCATTTTGAGGATAGCATAACGAAATAGGTAAGGAAAAGGAATTGATTTTATGCTGAAAACTTTGTACTTTTCGGTACGAAGCGTCCAGAACCACCCATGCGACGGCGGTTACGACGACCACCCCACACGCTGCCTGCGCCCATGAGGAACGTTGGAATGCCTGCAGCAACGATACAGATTGCCCATTCACGCAAACCTAGGGGTACGGTTTTGAAGATTGGTTGCAGCGGCTCAACGTACATGACAACCAGCATCAGCACAACCGATGAAATCACGGCAAGAACCAAATACTTGTTCTGCAGCGGATTTCGGTGGAAGATCGAGCGCGAACTGCGGCAATCAAAGACATGAATGAGCTGTGCCAACACGAGCGTAGCGAAAGCCACAGATTGTGCTTTGATCAGTTGACCCGGGTTATCCGGCGCAGCCTGAAGGGTAAGCCAGAACGCTCCGAGTGTACATAGTCCAATCAATACACCCCGACTGACAATTTTCCAACCCAGTCTGCGGGCAAAGATATTTTCCTTGGCACCACGGGGTTTGTGTTCCATCAGATCTTTTTCCGGCTGATCCACCCCGAGCGCCATTGCAGGCAACCCATCCGTCACCAGGTTAACCCACAGAATCTGAATAGGTACAAGTGGCAGTGGCAAGCCCATCATCATTGCAAAGAACATTGTCAAAATCTCGCCCACGTTCGACGCCAGCAAATAACGGATAAATTTTCGAATGTTCTCATAAATATTACGGCCTTCTTCAATGGCAGCCACAATCGTCGAGAAGTTATCATCACTCAGAATAAGCGCTGAAGCTTCCTTCGTGACATCTGTTCCCGTAATGCCCATCGCAATCCCAATGTCTGCCGCCTTAATTGCCGGAGCGTCGTTCACCCCATCCCCCGTCATGGCAACGACATGCCCTTTGCGCTGTAATGATTTCACGATACGAAGCTTATGTTCAGGAGACACTCTTGAGAACACATAGATTCCCTCTACCTGTTTATCCAGTTGGTCGTCCGTCATGCCTGCCAGCTGCTGACCACTTAGGGAAGCACCACCGCGTGGAAGAATTCCGAGTTGATGGGCAATGGCTTCTGCCGTTGTTCCATGATCACCTGTGATCATGACAGTTCGTATCCCCGCCTTGCGGCATGTTGCAATCGCATCTCTCACTTCACGACGCGGCGGATCAATCATGCCTGTAAGGCCCACGAATACAAGCTGACTCTCGGCTGCGTGTTCGTCAGCCACTTTTTCTTCCGGACGCACTTCACGATAGGCCATTCCGAGGACACGCAGTGCCGCACCGGCCATACTCTCGTTGGCTGCCATCACTTTCTGCCGCAGTGTTCCAGTGAAAGGTACGACCTTGCCTTCCCACAAAATATAGCTGCAGTGTCCAATCAACACGTCCGGCGCACCTTTGGTGTAGATCATTCGGCCTCCCTGATGATGAACCAGGACCGACATGCGTTTGCGCTCCGAATCAAACGGAAACTCCTGCTCCCGGGCATACAACTCTTTGAGGCCAGCAGGGGTAAGCCCCATTTTGGAGGACAGTGTGACGAGTGCCCCCTCCGTCGGATCACCCTTCAGCTCCCACAATACATCGTCTCGCTTGACCGTTTCTTCTTGGAGATCACCTTTTTTCGTGTTTTTCTTGCCGTCCTTTTTGTTGTCCTTGCCCTTTTTCTTGCTCCCCCCCTCGCTTGCAACACTTTCCACAATACTGGCATTGTTGCACAGCGCGCTGATCTGGAGCATTCTGCGAAGTGACTGGTCACTCTTCAATTCCACCGCACGACCGTTCTCCAACATCTGTCCTTCAGGTGCATAACCATCCCCGGTAACCTTGATGCTGCGTCCCTCCAGCCACACATCCGTTACCGTCATCTTATTCTGGGTGAGCGTGCCTGTCTTGTCCGAACAGATAACGGATGCACAGCCAAGGGTTTCGACAGAAGGCAGTTTGCGTACAATGGCTTTCCGTTTGATCATCCGCTGCACGCCTAGTGCGAGTGCAATGGTTACAATAGCCGGCAGACCCTCCGGTATGGCAGCTACCGCGAGACTGACTCCTGCCAGAAACATGCCAACGGCTGGTTGTCCGTGCAATATCCCTGCAACAACTACCATAATGGTTAATCCCAATGCGACAAAAATCAGGATTTTGCCCAGTTGCTCCAGCCTGTGTTGTAACGGTGTTTCCTGCTCCTCCGTATTCTGGATCAGGTCGGCGATTTTGCCCATCTCTGTCTCCATCCCTGTACGGATAACCACACCTTTGGCTGTACCACGAGTGACCATGGTACCCATAAAACCAATATTCTTCTGATCACCCAGCGGAACGTCCTCATCGGCAATCGGAAGGCAATGTTTGCTTACGGGGACCGATTCCCCGGTAAGTGCCGACTCCTCCACATCCAGACTGTTCGTTTGCAGCCAGCGCACATCAGCAGGTATGCGATCCCCACTCTCCACCATGACAATATCCCCGGGCACAAGTTGTTTGGCAGCAAGATGTACTTCCTGGCCTGAACGAAGCACTTTGGCAAGAGGTGCAGATAACTGTTTCAAAGCACGAAGAGATCGTTCAGCCCGGAATTCCTGTACAAACCCCAGAATCGCATTCAGTACGATAATGGCTACAATCGTTACCGCATCGAGATACTCACCCAGCAATCCGGATACCAACGTTGCTCCCATCAACACCAGCACCATAAAATCCTTGAACTGATTCAAGAGCAACGTAATCGGCGATATGCGTTTCCCCTCGCTCAGTTCATTTGAACCGGCCACTTTCCTCTTCTCTGCTACAGCTTCATCCGTCAATCCATCCTGCGGACTGACGCCAAGAGTGTTACGAAGCTCTTCATCACTCAGTTGATGCCACTTGGTATGTTCCATGCTTCATGTTTCCCTCCCAGTCTGTATTTCATCTGCTAAATAAGCTCACATGCTTCACCGGCGTGCTGGTCGACAGGCTGTACACTATGCCGGACAAACTACCTGCTCTATATGTATTCGGACAGGTCTGTGATTAGCACCCGGAAGGTGAATCCTTTCCCTGATGGACAGAATAGGCTAAAATAAAAGTCTGCGATCTTCTGCGCAGTACCATGATCAGCGTTCAACAGGTAAGCAACGAAGAATCTGCAGCCAGTCCTTGTTTTTTACATACCTGGTTGCACGTTTCAGTTATATAGATGAAGCATTTGACATGATTGTGCAGATGCTCGATAGAGAGAGGAAGTGGAAAAAATGGCATTGGACGGCATCGTAACACGGGCCATTGTTCATGAATTGCAAGGCTGCATTGGTGGACGTATCAGCAAGATCCATCAACCGAATGGCCATGATGTAGTTCTCACACTGCGTGCTCAGCGCGGTAACAGTAAATTGCTTGTTTCGGCAAGCCCAACCTATCCCCGTGTGCATTTTACGGAAAAGACTTTCCTTAACCCTACGGAAGCACCCATGTTCTGCATGCTGCTCCGCAAGCACTGTGAGGGTGCAATCATTGAGGAGATCCGTCAGATTGGCATGGAACGTATCATCCATATCGATGTGCGCCAGCGCGACGAACTGGGAGATGTTTCGGTTAAACGGATCATCATTGAATTGATGGGACGTCACAGTAATATTATTTTGCTTGATCCCGTTACAGGAACGATTCTGGATGGTATTCATCATGTGACCCCGTCCATCAGCAGCTACCGGGTCATCATGCCCGGCTTCTCCTACACCGCCCCACCTGAACAACATAAAAGTAATCCGCTCGAAATAAGCCGTACAGCATTCGAGGAGAGCTATCATGCCACTGAAGACGAAGCATCACGCTGGCTTGTGAATTCCTTTAGCGGTCTAAGCCCGTTAATTGCAGGAGAGATTGCAGCCCGTGGGATTGCTGCTGGAGACACCGGGAGCAATCCCACTGTGGTTGAGGGTGAGGGCCGAGTTGGGGCAGGTGCACTCTGGAACGCTTTTGAAGCCGTGATGGGACCTGTGAGAGAACATATCTACACGCCTGTAACCGGAATGAACGCCAAAGGCAAGATGATTTTCTCGGCGGTTCATCTTCAGAGCATTCAGGACGTAGAGAAAACCTATGACACAATGAGCAAGTGCATGGAAGATTATTACGGAGACAAGGCTGAACGGGACACGGTCAAACAGAGAGTAAGTGATCTGCTCCGTTTTCTACAGAACGAGCGAAGCAAGAACATCAAAAAGCTGGACAATCTGAACAAGGATCTGCTGGAAGCGGACGATGCTGACAAGTTCAGACTATGGGGTGAATTGCTGTTTGCCTCTCTGCATCAGGTCCACAAAGGGGACAAGAGCGTGGAGCTTGTGAACTTCTACGATGAAGACCAAGCCAACATTACCATTCAGCTTGATCCACTGCTCACACCGTCTGACAACGCACAACGTTATTTCAAGCGGTATAACAAGTACAAGAACAGTCTGGCTGTGATTCATGAGCAGCTTGGCAAAACCAAAGACGAAATTGACTATCTCGATAACCTGTTACAGCAGCTGTCCATTGCATCAATGAACGACATTGAGGAAATACGGGACGAACTTGTGCAGCAAGGATACCTTCGTGATCGCAATAAAAAGGGGAAAAAGAAGAAGAAAAGCGACCGTCCGACCGTGCACCAGTTCACCTCCTCGGAGGGAATTGATATTCTTGTAGGCAAAAACAACCTGCAAAACGAGTACGTGACGAACCGTCTCGCTTCTTCCAACGACACCTGGCTGCATACCAAAGACATCCCAGGTTCTCATGTCGTTATTCGCAGTACGGACTTTGGTGAAGCTACATTGGAAGAAGCAGCACAGCTTGCTGCCTACTTTAGTCAAGCCAAGGAGTCCAGCAGTGTACCTGTGGACTATACGCTTATCCGTCATGTACGCAAACCAAGTGGTGCGAAGCCTGGTTTTGTCATATATGATCATCAGAAGACCTTGTTCGTCACGCCAAATGATGAATTGATCAAGAGTCTGCCATCCACCATTAAAAATGGATAAGGCTATATAAGTTGAACTAAAGATTATTTACACTAACATTACGATGACAGAACAACCTTCCAATCGCTGTTTTCGTGTAAATGATTAGTTCAACTTATATAGAGATGTAAAAGTAACAAAGAAAACTCCCCTGAGCATTAACGGTTCAGGGGAGTTTGTTATTTATTTGAATGATATATGAAGATGAAGCACAGCTAATTCCTTCTTTTCGGATTGAATACTAATTCATTTATATGTATAATAATTCAATTCTTACGAATAAATTTATTGTTAAGGAAGTGTATCATGCCCATACATATTAGAGAAACTCAACCTGATGATCTGAAACCACTGACTGCATTAATGTATGACTATGTGGTAGGATTCTATCACAACCCCTGGCCAGGTGATCAATCCATCCAGCTTTTGATCAATAACCTGCTTAAACAGCAGATCGGTGCTCAATTCGTGGCAGAAGAGGACGGGAGGCTTATCGGATTTGCCACCCTGTTCTTCACTTACAGCACGATGAAAGCAGAGCGTGTCGCCATCATGAATGACCTTTTTGTTACGGAAACATTCAGAGAAGGCGAAGCAGAAGCCCAGTTATTTGCACACTGCCAGCAATATACACGTGATCATGGCTGTGCATATATGTCCTGGATCACAGCAGTGACTAATGAACGGGCACAGCAATTATTCGATCGTCTTGGAGCTACACGTGGCGATTGGGTCAACTATTCCATCACTTAGACACTTTTCGATACAAAAAAAGGGACATGAATACATGCAGGTTAGTCTGCTATGTTTCCATGTCCTATACTCATTTGACCCTGAAATATAACTTAATAAAGCAAAGAACCATTTATATTCAGATCGCACTCTAATACATCACTATTATAGTCCTTGTTGCTGTGAGGCAGCTGCCTTTAGCTTTTCCAACACATCTACTGTTACCGTCTTGCTGCCAAGATCCCCATGAAAAACAACACCTTGCCGCTCTCCATGATAATCCGATCCACCTGTCTCAATAAGATCATATTCCCTAGCCAGCTCAGCATATCTGCGTTCCTCTTCCGGGCCATGGTCCGAATGAAACACCTCAATACCAGCCGGACGAGAGTCTGCAATAATTCGACGTACCAATTCATCATCCTTATAGAGACCCGGATGGGCAATCACAGCGGCTCCGCCTGCAGCTCTGATCCACTCGCACGCGTCCTCTGGGTCAACACGGGGCACAGACACGAAGCCAGGTTTGCCTTCAGCAAGATATCGATCAAATGCATCCCGCATGTCAACAGCATACCCTTTTTTCACCAGCACATCGGCCATATGAGGTCTGCCGATACTCTCATCCGGCTCTAACGGCCGTCCCAGCTCATCCAGTACCTCCTGCCAGCTTATATCAAGCCCAAGTTCCTGAAGCTTGGCGATAATCAGATGATTCCGCTCATCTCGCGCTTCTCGTAATCCGCGCAACCGTTGCAGGAATTGCTCATCCTCTGTATTCACATAATACCCGAGCACATGAATATCTTTCCCGCCAGCCCGTGTGCTAATCTCCACTCCGGCAACAACATCAATACCGTACTCTTTTCCCGCTTGCTGTGCTTCCGCTACACCAGCTACTGTATCATGGTCCGTTAGAGCAACCGCGGATAGCCCTTTTTGTTTGGCCAGCTTCACATTATCTGCCGGTGGTTGCATTCCATCAGAGGCCTGACTATGGGTATGCAGATCACAGCGTCCTTTGCTTTGATTCACGTACGGCAACTCCTTTCTTTCCAAAAGTGGATTGTGATTAAATCTTATCTATTATTGATGCTGCCAACTATTATGCCACTCACGTTCTGTGCTCTGGCTCAGGTTGCTCCTGTTGACGCAGATAATTCAGGAAAGCGACTGCTGACAGGGGTAATAAGGATGATTTTAGATGGATGGCGTAGAACTGCCGTTTGAATTCAAGTCCTCGGATATCCACAATATGAACAAGTCCCAGAGCCAGCTCGTGCTGCACGGAAGAAGGAGATAACATCGTAATGCCTACCCCTGCCTCAACGGCCGATTTTACCGCTCCTGTACTGCCAAGTTCCATCACAACATTCATATCCTGTGGATCAATCTTTTTCTTTTGCAATTGGTCTTCCATCACCTGACGAGTACCCGATCCCTTCTCACGCAGCACAAACGGATAATTCATGACATCCTCAATGTTCACTTTGCTACGCTTAACCAGATCATGCCCGGCAGGTACAATCAGTTTCAGCTCGTCCTGCATGACAGGCTCTACAATCATGTCCGGATGGTGCACTGGCGCTTCAATTAGACCAAAGTTAAGCTGGTGCTTCAATATATCATCCATAATTTGAGTTGTATTCATCACTTTCATGACAATTGAAATATCCGGATATTGAAGTGCAAATGGTCCGAGCATGCGTGGAAGCACATATTCCCCGATCGTTAAACTGGCTCCAAGCTGGAGTCGGCCCTGTAACATCTGGGTAAACGCTGACATCGCTTCATCCGTCTGTCTAACCAGCTCTACGCTTCGTTTGGCATGAGGTAATAAAGTCCGGCCCGCCTCGGATAATTCTATTTTTTTGGTGGAACGATGCAGTAGCTTGGTTCCAAAATAGTCCTCCAATGATTGAATCTGCATCGTGACCGCCGGTTGAGTCATATGTAATGCTTGTGCAGCAGCCGAGAAGCTTCCTTTCTCTGCTACCGTATAAAATATATGCAATTGGTGAAAATTCATATCTTCGCCCCTCTTCGTTACACTCTCTATATTGTAGCCGATTTCCCGCTTGGCAACAAAAAAAGCATGCAGCTTGTCTGCATGCGATACGACTTGAATCTATGATTTCAACATATTGAATCTAATCAACTTACTTATGCTTACGGCTATTTTTGACCAGCGTCATTCTTCTTGAATGTCTTAACCATGAATAATATGATTTCAAGTCCCTTAATTCAATGGTCTCCGACATTCGTCCCAGAAACGTAACTACGATCATTTTGTGCAGCGGGTTGCCCGCAATATCATATTCTCCTTCAAGTTCGGAAAATTCGGCGACTACCACCAGATCCTCATCAATCAGGTAGACGTCCTGTTCATTACGGTAGTATGGTGTTATACGGTCCTGCTTCAGACACTCCCATAACCACGCCGCAATATGGTCATCATCACTACGTGCAGGCTCAATACGGTCTGCATACCGCATCTTGGCATGATGGGTAATGACGATGTCGGCCACTTTCTTGTCTCCAAGAGCCACGAAAAACGGCTCGTAGGTGCTCCAACGTTGCATCACCTTATCACGCATGGGAATCACTCTCCACCAGATAGGACTTTCTATCTATTTATTACCAAATATATTACAACATTAGTCCCGCAACCTCAAGGCGTAAGTTTAACTTTTTTTCATTAAAGTCCATTTGTGCATAATTCAAGAAAAGAGCGACCCCAAGGGGTCCCTCCAGTTTCTCGTCTATATTCCGTAAAAGCTTGTTTTGTCCATCGTTTTGCTGGCATACTCGGTTTTGATCTCATTACGATACGAACGTTCGATCTTGCGCACATAGGAAAGTCGCTTCACGTTTTTCATCGTATCTTCTGCCCGTTCTGCATTAACATACATGACCACATAATGCATACGGCGGGAGATATAATGCACGGTGCCATATTTTTCGAGATTACGGGCAGCTTTCAAATCACTGACCCAAATAATGAATCCTGTCCTTTCCGCAAACATCATCGTTCCCCGCCCTTCTATACTGATTACTTAACTGCAACCACACTTGCCGCCACTACCGCAGCCGCCCTTTGGATTCGGATCATTGCTTGGCACTTTAATGGTCGTTGACACTGCGAATGCAATAGTCTCTGACATCTGGAATAACATATCATCCAGGGATTTCTCTGCCTGTTTGAAGCGGGCTACCGCCTCAAAGTTTTCCAACTCCTGTTCCAGCGCCTTCACCTGGTCTTTCGCCGCATGATAATCCGGGTGAAAATGACCGAAACGCTGCGTTTCTTCAAACAGTTCCTTCTTGGCATTCAGCTTGCGAATCCCCATCTGAATCTCGGGATTAGTCTCGACTTGCTGCTTCCAATATAAATAATCCGATACTTCGGCAGATTGGTTAATCATGTCGCCCAGTTCATATGCGCCCGTTAACACTTGGGCCATATCGACCGTGTTCATTTCCGCTACGCTCATGAAATATTCATCCTATCTATATATAAAGTTCTACTTAACGTAGACTACCTCATCATAGCATATCCATGAATAGTTAAGAAGAGTTTTTCCTGCATTTAGAAAGAGGGACTGCTCATAAATTCGCCTTTCTACCTGATATTCACGTGAAACAGTCAGGTTATGACATCATCTGGCAGGATAAGACGCATTGTATCCCACTCTGACGGAGAGAATGTACGCCATTCCGTTTCTAAAGTATGTTCACTTGAATCCAGCAAGCACCAACCGCTTAAAGTCCATTGTTCATGACCTTCTACCTGATGTGGAATGAGGTATTGCGTACGATTTCCCTGTTGAATCCCCAGTTTCGTCTGCCACTCAATGGCTTTGGCAGCAATCTGTCGTGCGGTTGAACTATGATATCGACGCCACTCCCTGTACCAGGTCTCCGGTATCTCCTCCAACCCGATCAGAGAGAACTTCTTCTCAATGACTGAATGATCACGCTCCAATCCATGCAGAGATGCAGGAATATCAACCAGACCTTGACTATCGGGTGTGTAGAAAGAAGAATACATACTGCTCAACACTTCTTTTTCCAATAACTTCGGATCATCTTTGGAGCCCGTACATGCTACCATGACCTCCATGTTCCGATCTACAGGCAACGGTGCAGCATCCGTCTCCTTTCCCCAATCTTCCAACGCAATACGTACATTCTCCGGTATGCCTGTGAGAGCATATTGATCCAGAAACGCTATCCATTCATGTAATCCATACCCTCTGGCGATGACCGAAATGAATCGTTCTTTCGTTATGCGATAGATGGACATCTGATCACGCGTCACCCGTTCTGCACATTGCTCCAGCATCCAGATCACATCAGGCTTTGCTTCGGGCGGCACCAACATCTCAAAATCAGGCTGCATGTAAAATCCACATGGCTCCGTCTCACTTATCATCTCTTGTTCTTGATGTAACAGGTTCTGCGGTTCAATCAGCCAACGAAATGCAAGTTCTCCAGACTGGTCCTTTCCGACGTCACCATAACCCCAACCAGCCAGTGCGCAGATCCAGCCCCTGACTCGTGGTTTTAACTCCGAATTCTCTATATGGCACCATATATTCTTTTCTGGCGCAAGCACTGCCAATTGATAACGGAAATGCTGCAACGCAGGTTCAGTGTCTCCGTACCTTTCCATGCACACTTGATATATCTCCCGGTGCATCTGTCTCCATGAGAGCTTCAACCATTGTTGTAATCGATGATGTACCACCTGAATTCGGCCGTCAGACTTCTGAACCAGATTCAGACTGAGCAGCAGATCGAGAAGAATCGCTACATGGGTCGGGTACACATCCGAATGTTCATATTGGATGCCCAAACCATCAAAGTCTGACGAAGATAACACCGTGATCACACTTAATTTTTGAACACTTTTCTTATGTATAGTGCCCTTGCCTGTCAAAGGAAGTCCTTCTCTCCCGATCCAGGCAATCACATGAAGTAGCTCAGCAGCTACATTCGGCTTTCCTTCCTGCACAACTTGAGCATTCATCATTAATTGTTTAACGGTTATACCCACTCTTTGCGCGTAAGCAATCGTCAAAGTCTCCATCAGCGAAGCAGGAATATAGAATAATCGTTCACCCCAACTCTTATAAACAGTTTCAATCCATCTTTGCTGGCGAAGGTTCACGAATGAAGAGTTCGCTTCTGCAACACTTAGTCCTTCAACAGCCCACTGTTCTCGCGGCAAGAGGGAGGAAAAAGGCTGACCTGCATGTTTGTGAAAAATTGCACCAAGCACCTTTTGCTCTACCAAAGTAAGTTTTGACCATGAATCAAGGTCCAGTACCACAAGCTCGTCTTTTGGTCCAAATGAAGGCATATCCCATTCCCTCCTCGTCTCACGAGTATATATATACTATCCGTTCTCATGAACGATGGCATATTCATATCCCTGTTCTACCAAGAACATCTGGCGATTCAATGCGAAGTCTTGCTCCTTGCTATCCTCCGATACCAACGCATAGAAATACGCTTTGTTTTCCCCTGCTTTTGGTCTCAAAATTCGTCCCAACCGCTGTGCTTCTTCCTGCCTAGAACCGAAACTCCCGGATATTTCAAGCGCTACAGCAGCATCGGGCAGATCTACGGCAAAATTGGCAACCTTGGATACAACAATCGTTTTGATATCTCCACGTCGAAAAGCGGCAAACCATTTGATTCGCTCTTGCTGTGACATGCTTCCCGAGATCAGAGGCGCTTCAATTTCCCGGGCAATCAATTCTAGTTGGTCCAGATATTGACCAATCACTAGCGCAGGTAAATCCCGATGGCGTTCCAGCAAACACTTAACTACACGTACCTTCGCCGGATTCTCGGCAGCCAATCGAAATTGGTGCTTAACCTCAGCTTGCAGATAATTCGTTCTAAGTTCCGGGGAGAACGGGATACGTATCTCCTGGCATTGTACATCAGCAATCCACCCTTGCTGCTCCAGTTGTTTCCACGGCATATCATAGAGCTTCGGACCAATCAGCGAAAATACATCCTGTTCACAGCCATCCTCTCGAACCAGCGTGGCCGTTAATCCCAGCCTTCGCGTAGCTTGAATATCGGCAGTTGCACGAAACACCGGCGCTGGAAGCAAATGCACTTCATCATATATGATCAGTCCCCATTGTCGCTCACTGAGCAGTTTGATATGGGTAAAATCAGCATCCTTTGATTTTCTATGTGTAAGAATCTGATAGGTAGCTACAGTAATAGGTTTCACCTGTTTCTTCTGACCTGAATACTCCCCAATCTGTTCGCGGGTAATCGTGGTTTTGTCTTGAATTTCCTGAATCCACTGTCGCACAGATGTCGTATTGGACGTCAAAATAAGGCATTCACATTGAAGCCGCTCCAGCACGGCCATGCCGATAACCGTTTTGCCTGCCCCGCAAGGAAGTACGAGTAAACCACTCCCTCCCATGCCCTCACTGCCTTCGAATGCCTCCACAGCCTCTCTCTGGTAAGCACGTAATGCAAATCGCTCAGAGTGGTCTCCTTGATTATCGGTTCGCCATTCAAATGAGAGCTTGGTTCCCTCCCGATACCCCACGTAATCAAGTACAGGATAACCCAATCGTGTTAATTCCCTTTTCAATAACCCTCGCTGTTCTCCCTGGAGCAGAAGTTCATGAGCGTCCTTGCGTTCCATACGAAAGGCAGCTATCGTTTTCAATCCACTTAATTCATCCAGCAACCGTTCATCCTCACTATAAAGGCGCATTCTGGTATGATCTGCTTCGGAATGCAGCTTTAATTTTCCATATTGATCCATGATTCTCCGAACATCCTGTAGGAGTGCAGCAGGCACATTCCAGCGCGAGACCCGTTCCAGACTTGCGATGACCTGATCTGCATTCCATCCCAGCGCAGCTGCATTCCAGAGCGACAACGGAGTGATTCGGTAGGTATGAAATGCAGCCGGTGTCTTGACCAGTTCCGAATAATTCCCCAACTCCTCTCTTGCCCTTTCGAATCCGGGGTGGCCGACTTCCAGCAAAACTGTAAAATCTCGCTGAACGATACAAGCATCTGTTCTTTCCTTATATTCTGTTCCTTCCATTCAAATCTCCTCCTATCACAAAAAAGTCCAGTTTCGGTAGCTTCCGAAAATGAACCTCTGAATTGAGAGTTCAAAAAACCTCTATTAAAATAAAAAAAAACATCCTGCCCATACCTCGGTATGAACAGGATGCCCAACTGCATCTAAAGTCATTCGGCTGTGTAACCCTTAGCCATGGCAATAAACAATTTCACGGCTGTCTGCATGGCGTCTTCATCGAAATCAAACATCGGGTGATGATGTGGATAGATCGCGTTTTTATCGGGGTTGCCTGCTCCAACAAACATAAAGCACCCTGGAACCTTCTGCAGATAATACGCAAAATCTTCCGCTGGCATCAGCATTGGCGATGTTTGCACTCGTTCTGCCCCAAACACTTGTGTAGCCTCCCTGAAGAAACGCGCTGTCTCCAGTTCATCATTCACCACAGGGGGGTATCCCATAATATATTTCACTTGAGTTTCTGCGCCGTACGCAGCCCCTGTCTGGTCCACCATAGTAAGTACTCGTTCTTTCATCCCATTTCGGGTCTCTTCATCAAACGTTCTTACCGTACCGCTCATTTTGCATTGCTCTGCAATTACATTCTGAGCAGAGCCCGCCTGCATTGTACCTATGGTCAGCACCGCCGGTTGCAATGGATCAACCGAACGACTCACAACAGTCTGAAGCTGCATCACAAGCGCAGAACCCGCGATTAGACTATCTACCGTGGATTGCGGCATCCCGCCATGTCCGCCTTTACCTTTGATCTCAATGTAAAAATCGTCGGCCGCCGCCATCATCGCTCCTGCTTTGCTGGCAACAACACCTACAGGGAGTGGAGTCCACAGATGAATGCCGTATATGACATCCACGCCTTCAAGTGCGCCATCAGCAATGACCTGGACTGCACCGCCTGGAAGCAATTCTTCTGCTGGCTGGAACAAAAAGCGAATCTCGCCTCGGATCTCCTGCTTGTGGCGGCTGAAATACAATGCCGTACCGAGCAAGATTGAGATATGACCATCGTGGCCACATGCGTGCATTGCGCCTGCTTGTTGTGACGCATACTCGATATTCTTCTCATCCTGAATTGGCAGTGCGTCCATATCGGCTCGCAGCATGACGACAGGACCCGGGTTGTCCCCACGGATTGTACCAATGACACCATGCCCACCAACATGGCGCCTCACTTCAACGCCAAAACTCTCCAACATATCCGCTACAAAAGAGGATGTCTTCTCCTCATGAAAGGAAACCTCTGGATTGCGATGAAGGTGACGCCGCCATTCCACCATGTGGATCTGCAGATCTTCCCACCATATATTATTAGTCATATCTCTCCACCCTTTCAATCTTAAACGGGACTTATATCAAGCCCGAACCTTCCTCTTCAAACCTATTGCTGTATATTGTAGCAGAATTGGAAGAAAACCGATACGAAACGCCTCTCGAAAGCTTGCACGGGAAGGGGAAACATACTATCATGAACTAGAGAAATACTCGAGAAATTATACTCGGAAGCTTATGAGGAGGATCAAACGCTTATGATTTTTGAGAATACAGGCTTGGATGGCTTGAAGAGCGACTTGGCATACCTGGATGAGAGCGCCGAGAAAGTCGGATTTGTCCGGTGGCAATGGGAATATTACCGTGCTACATATGACTACAAAATTGAAGATGAACAAACCAAATCAGAATACTTTGTACGCATTAATACCCGCGCAGTGGAAGGCAAATTGGAAAAACCGGATACCGTTCTTGCTGTTGAAGCCGTTTATCTTGGCAAAGCCACCTTCCCTCACGGTCTGGATTATGACTCTTCCGTTCCACAGCCAGTCGTGAAGCTGGCAGCCGAAAAATTACAGCAGCTCAAAGAACTGCTGGAAGCATAGGCTGGGCCAAACGATGAAACAACAAACGGCCCAAACGAAAACGAAGAGAGGCACGCCGGATTTTCAACTGCTAATCCTCACTTTATTGTTGGTGGGCTTCGGACTGGTGATGGTATTCAGCTCCAGTTCCAGCATTGCAATCGCAAGCGAAAGATTTAACAATGATGCCCTTTACTTCACGAAAAAACAACTTATGTGGGCGATTATCGGTCTATTTGGCATGTTCTTTGCCATGAATATCCGCTTCAACAAGTACAAAAAGCTCTATGCACCCTTTTTCCTGATCACTACGGTCATGCTGGTGATTGTTTTGATCTCGGGCGCAGTATTGAACGGTGCACGAAGCTGGATTCACATTTTCGGCTTCAGTCTTCAGCCTGCAGAGTTCGCAAAAATTGCCATCATTCTATATCTCTCTGCTCTGATCACCAAAAAAGGTGAGAAATTCAGGGTTTTCAAGACAGGGTATTTTCCCGTCTTGTTCATCGTTGGATTCATTGCAGGACTGATCATGTTGCAACCAGACTTTGGTACTACCTTCATCTTGGTGTCCACCTGTGGTCTCTTGATCTATGCCGGTGGAGCCAGTATGAAACATATCCTGGGTTCGATTCTCTTGGTTGTACTCGGTGGAGCACTGGCATTCGGAGCGAATTCCCTGTTCTCTTCCATGTCCCCTTCAGACATGACAACTTCTGCAACAGCGGTCACTGCCGAGCAGAACTACAAGATCGGACGTATTCAGGCTTTTCTTGATCCATTATCCGATATTAATGGCGGAAGTCTTAACCTTTACAGGTCCCTTGTTGCCATTGGTGATGGCGGCATGACAGGTTCCGGGATTGGACAAGGTACGATGAAGCTGCACTATTTGCCAAATGCGTATAATGACTTTATTTTCTCCGTGATTGGGGAAGAACTTGGGTTCATCGGAAGTACACTATTCCTGCTCGTTTACCTGTACTTCATCTGGCGAGGAATTATTGTCTCTCTGCGCTGTCCCGATCCATTCGGGACATTGGTCGGCATTGGAATTATGGGATTGATCGCGATTCAGGCATTTATCAACATTGGTGGTGTAACTCAGACCATTCCGGTGACGGGAGTCACGCTTCCGTTTATCAGTTATGGGGGGACCTCACTCTTTGTGATGATGGTTGCCATGGGCATTCTGCTTAGTATTTCGCGCACTAACAATCTCGACGTGATCAAGGAAGAGAAAACCAAGTCCGTGACTGTACAGACACAGACTCGCACCTCTCCCGCTCTTCGTTCACGGGAATCCATCCGTCGGATTCGATAAACGGGACTGTTTTAACAGAAACGAAACAGGTAATCATTTAAAAGAAAAAGAAACATAAAAAAGCTGTGCACCCGATCGGATGCGCAGCTTTTTTGGTTAGTCTGTGGTACACATTGTCTATCAAGATGAAGAACAGGACTATGATGCTTCTGTCCTCCATCGCGGATTGCGATTTCTACAGATCGTCGCCTTTGAAAGATACGCCTTCTACCTTTACATTGACTTCAACCACGCGTAATCCGGTCATGGTCTCTACCGCTTCTCTTACATTCTGCTGAAGCATACGGGAAACTTCATGAATCGGGGTTTCGTACAGGACGATGATGCGCAGGTCAATGGCTGCTTCCAGCTGGCCGACCTCAACGCTCACGCCTTTCTGTACGTTTTTACCGCTGAGTCGCTTCGCCCAGCCCTCTGACAAACCTCCAGACATTGCGGCAATTCCGGGCGTTTCCATTGCAGCCATTCCGGCAATTTTCGCAACCACGTCATCGGCAATCCGGATGTTTCCGCTCTCCAGTTGAAGTTGTTCTGCCATGCCACATCCTCCTTCACTTCGTTACTCGTATTTTAAATCCTTTCCACCCCAAAAAGCAAATTAAACTCAAAAAGATGCGTTTACAACCTACCACCATTTGGTTATATTGAAATATGAAAATAATCTCATAAGCATTTTCATTGCATATTAAAAACAAAATATTTTATAACCGAGGTGTTTGTTGTGAGAAACCGGATTTCATCCATTTTGCTGATTGCGTTCTTTGCACTCAGTGCCATCGCCCACTACTTGAAATGGGATTCGATTCTACAGTTCGTGATATCAGCCATTTCGGTTATTTTTGTGGCCGGTTTTTTAGGTAAAGCCACCGAAAATGTTGCCCACTACGCCGGACAACGGCTGGGTGGATTCCTTAATGCGACCTTTGGTAATGCCGCCGAATTGATCATCGCCATTTTCCTCGTGAAAGAGGGACTGTTCGACATGGTCAAAGCAAGTCTGACAGGTTCCATCATCGGAAATCTGCTGTTAGTGCTCGGGTTAAGTATTTTTGCCGGAGGACTTAAGTTCAAAATTCAGAATTATAATGTTTCACTCGCAGGTCTGAATGGATCCCTGATGATTGTTGCCATCATTGCCCTGTTTATTCCGGCTGTCTTTCTCAATACACATTCCATTACACAGAAAGACACCAATACACTAAGTCTCATCGTAGCCGGATTGCTCATTCTCGCGTACATTGCCTGGTTACTCTTCTCCATGGTGACGCACAAAAAGTATCTTGCAGATGTCACTGAAGATCGCGATGAAGAACTACCGCATGAGCATGCACCGGCATGGTCCAAGAAAAAATCCATTCTCTATCTGGTACTCGCAACGGTCATGGTTGCCTTTGTCAGTGAATGGCTGGTGGGCACCCTCGAAGTCTTCACTTCGGAATTTGGTCTTAGCGAACTGTTCGTCGGTGCATTCCTTGTGGCCATCATCGGTAATGCGGCCGAACACAGTGCAGCGATCATGCTTGCCATGAAAAATAAAATTGGAGCGGCCGTTGAGATTGCGGTCGGCAGCAGCTTGCAGATCGCACTTTTTGTTGCCCCTGTACTCATTTTTGTCAGCTACTTCACAGGCAGAACCATGGATATCGTATTTACAACGATTGAACTGGTCGCCATCGGCGTATCCGTGTTTATTGCGAAATCCATTACCCAAGATGGTTCAACGAATTGGTACGAAGGCCTACTCCTGCTCGTGGTATATATCATACTCGGCGTATCCTTCTTCCTGGTGTAACGAGCCCCCTCACCAAGCTATATAAGTTAAAGAAAAGAATAATTACACAAGACACTTCGATGACAGAACAACCTTTTGATCCAAACTATAAGAGACAGCCCGAATACACATGTCGAGCTGTCTCTTTGCTTGTATACGCCTTCCGACCGACTAGCATCCCCAGTCCATTCGGACGCACAAAAAAAGCATGCATAAACGCCTGCATGCCTTCTATTCTGACCCGCGCATTTGCAGGCTATTGCTCATTCTTCTTGTTCAAGGCTTCATATAAAATTGCCAAATTCCGCTCAAGCGCGCTAACCAGCTGCTTACCTGCACCTTCTGGAAGGAGCCCTGCACGAACAGCAAAATCAACTTCCTTGGAGAACCCATACATCTGTGTATCCAATACTTCCTCATAGAGAGGGCAGTAGCGGGTAGCCAGATTCTCCATCTGTACTTCAATAAGCTTCTGTATTTTATCTGCATCTTCTTGAAGAAGACTGATCGCTTTCAAATTCAGCTGGTCCTGCAGATCAGATGAAGTCATGCATTTTTCCCCCCTATGTCCCAAAAATCGCGTAAAGACGTTCTACCTCTAATATTAGACGAAATGAAGAGCTAATACAAGAACCTGACCAAAATAAGCCCGCAAATTTAACCTTTCCATTAAAGCATAATCCACCTGCTCGAGTCCCGTCCAGATGAGTATTCAGGTCACTCCATGCCAAAAAACACCCCTGCCAAAAAAGGCAGAGGTGCTTCTTGAGAGTTATTACTCAGATGCGATGCTTACATTCAGTCCATGCTTCGCAAATACTTCTGACATGGCTGCTTTTGCTTCAACTGCATCTGGACCATGAACATGCAGTTCATAGCTGTGCGTGCTGATTAGCGTTGTAAACAATCCGAGAATACTTTTCACATCGATATACTTGTTCTCCGAATGAAGCACGATTGAAGAAGTAAACTTGCCTGCTGTTTGAGCAATTTCCACTACAGCCGCGTTATTACTCGACATAGGAATCCCTCCGTCTTTTTACTATTGGTATCATCTATTAATTACCACTACATGATACCGTGAATCCGCTTTCCTAGCAACAGCAAAATCCTGTTCCTACTTCAAACGGTCTGGATTCAGGCATTCCAGCTCAGGAATCACAAAAATACCGTCTTTACGAATCAGCACATCGTCAAAATAAATCTCCCCGCCGCCATAATCCGGACGCTGGATCAACACCAGATCCCAGTGGATGGACGAGCGGTTGCCATTGTCTGTTTCTTCGTAGGCCTGACCTGGTGTAAAGTGCAAGCTGCCTGCGATTTTTTCATCGAATAGAATATCTTTCATCGGGTGCAGAATATGCGGGTTGAATCCAATCGCGAATTCACCGATATGACGAGCACCCTCATCCGAATTCAGGATTTCATTCAAGCGCTCTGTATCGTTGCTCGTTGCTTCAATGATTTTACCATTCTCGAACGTGAATTTGATATTTTCAAATGTCACTCCGTTATACAGCGTTGGCGTGTTATAACTAATTGTTCCGTTCACGGAGTTACGCACAGGGGCACTGTACACTTCGCCATCCGGAATATTTTTTTGCCCGGAACATTTCTCTGCACCGATATCTTTAATGGAGAAGCTCAGATCTGTTTCCGGTCCAGTGATACGAACTTTGTCCGTCCGCTTCATCAGGTTAGCGAGCGAGTCTTGGGCTTTGTCCATTTTGGCGTAATCCAGATTACATACGTCGAAGTAGAAATCTTCGAACGCCTCTGTACTCGTATTGGCGAGTTGCGCCATACTTGCGTTAGGGTAACGCAGTACAACCCATTTCGTATGTTTGACACGTTGTTCACTATGTACCGGGTGGGAGTACAATGCATTGTACATTTTCATTTTTTCTTCCGGCACATCGGACAGATCATTCACATTTTCTCCCGCACGAATACCGATATAACAATCCATCTGCTTCATACGGTTCAGATCAATCTCTGCCCACGTTTTCATCATTTCTTCTGTCGCATTTTTCAGCATCGCACGCTGTATGGTTTTATCGGTCAACTGTACAAAGACGTTACCACCTTTTTTGCCTACCTCTTCAATGATAGCGTTAATCAGATCACGTTCTGATCCAATCATCTCGACCAATACATTTTCACCAGGTTGTACATCTACAGAATAGCCCACCAGGCTTGCTGCAAGCTTTTGAATTCTTGGGTCCTTCATCTTGGTAAAATCCTCCTGTCATCTGCCATGCTTGAATTGAACAACGGTAAATTACGATACTATTGTAGCACGCGAACAGTCATTCCGTCAGCAGGCAGTCCCTCACTTCCTTTATTGATATGACTTGAAGTTTACATCGGTGACAAGGGCTTCTTTGTTACTTTTACGGTTGTTGTCCGTGTAACTTACCTGACTCTCAGAGGATAGGCGAAGAGGCAGACTGCTCTTCCGATCTACAGTGAGATGATATACCGTCTGTACGCTCGCTTGTTTCATCATCTGTTGCATCGTTGTTTCACCCTGTTTCCAAACTTTGTCCAGATCCTTCTCAAGCTTCTCCTTACGCGCCCCTTTCACGGTAGCTGCCTTATGCATATATTCTGCCCGGATGGCGTTCATCTCGTCGTTTAACTGGGCTAGAGCCCATGTTTTGGCGTCTTCCGGTGCAAGTTCAATCCGTAATGTTCTGGTTCGGCGGCCAGCCCCATACTCGGATTGAATGGTTTTGTTCATCTGATCAATCTTCTCCATTTGGGCTATTGGATTAAAGCGGGAAAGAGAACCACGCAGCGGCTCATGTTGCGCTGACAATGACATCCATTGCCCTTGTTTCCGCTCGAAGGAGGCACTAAACCCACTGGGCTGTCCGTTATTTTTTACGGCAGTCGTCTGAATGCCTGTGCCCACGGCAGTTACTTCTCCAGGTAATCGGGTCTGAAGGGTCAGACGATCATGATTCTCCAGCTTGCCTTCGAATTTAAACTGATTCTCGAACAATCCACTGTTCTCCCGGCGAAGTCCTGCCTCCCCCTCAAAACTCAATGTCTCTTTTCCCGCTATCCCCGATAAAGCCAGGGAGAAAACCTCTTCAGGCGTTCGATCTCTTTGGAATCCACAACCCGGGACACCAATAATCACGATACTCACAAATAACCATAATGTACGTGCCGAATGGCGATTAAGCATATCTATCTTCACCCTTCCATGAACTTTCTCCATAGATTGCCCCGCCCGTATGCGCTTATACTTCCTTCTATACACAACTTGACCTCCGATGCATAAAAAAAAGAGAACGACTCCGCAATTGGAATGGTTCTCTCTTAACGCGTTACATTCTGTTCCTCTACAACGATTCTGTTCCGACCACCATTCTTGGCGCTGTACAAGGCCATGTCAGCCCGATAAAACAGCGACTCCACACTAACCTTCTCATCCATCCAATTCCATTCTGCGATGCCACTGGACACCGTGACGAGAGGTCTGGTCTCTTCTGCGACTCTCTTTCGAATCACTTCCGCATAATCCAGCGCCTGCCTTACACTCACCTGTGGCATATAGATCGCCAGCTCTTCTCCCCCCCATCTAGCGCAGACATCCTGCGGGCGAACAGAGCTGGTGACGATCTCACTTACTTGTTTCAATACTTGATCCCCCGTCTGGTGTCCAAATGTATCATTCACCTGTTTGAACTGATCAATATCCACCACAATGAGGGAACCACAGAATTCATGAGCTTGCCGATCATGAATTACACTATCCAGATAATGCCTTACGTATAGACCTGTCAACATATCCAGATTAGCCAATCGTCGAACCTCGGCATGCAGCGTGGCATTCGACAAGGCAATCCCGATATGAATGGATAACATCTGTAAGAGCCGATAGTTATCATATGAAAAATAATGCTCTTTACTATGTCCCAGCAAAATGGCACCCTTCACTTCACCATTGACTCTGATCGGTGATGCGATCAGTGACATGGACCCCGTATCTTCCATGAAGAAGGAGGATACTTTATCATATTGCGCATAATTGGGGATAATAAGCGGTTCTTCTGTTCGATACACCAATCCTGCGATACCGTAATCTACAGAAAAGGATTGGTGAAAAACATCTTTCACGTTGGATGACATGACTTCGAAGTCATGCGTGCTGTCATTGAGTTGAAGAATGCAACACGTTTCAGCCTGGAATATTTCTTTTAACTCTTGCTCGGACAATTGATAAATCTCCGAAAGATGCAGACTCTTGTTCAAGCGCTGTGTAAGATCATTAATTAAACGAAGTTCCTGAATCAACATATTGGATTGCTCGTGCAATTTGGCGTTTTCAAAGGCCGTACCAGCAGTGTCTACCATCATCGTAATCAATTGCAGATCCGATTCTTCCATAATCTCTTCATTCATTTCGATATGGAACACACCATATATGCCCTGTTTGCCTTTCAGCGGAATCCCTACATCTACAATGCGGTTCTCTGCATCATCTGAGCGAGCAACGATCAGCTTGCCTTCCATAAATGAACGCACACATATATCTTCTCCTTGCTCATGGACAAGCAACGGTTTAATCCGTGGATCAGAGTTGCTCTGATCCTGAGACATATACAATTTGATATAAGTGGCCGGGTACAAATAGTCCATACTGTCAAATACCTCATCCAATATGGCCTCAACATCCATTTTGTCATGCATTCGCTGGACAATCTGAAAGAGGATGGACCTCCGGTGTTCCTCACGTGCTGTTTGTTCATGAGCATGTAAAAGGTCCGTCATAAATATGTATTCAAATCTTCGGTAAAAGCAGGTGTGATAATGCATTGCCTCAGATTGAACCACAGCTTCAGACGTTTCATATCGATTGGATTCATAGATTACAGCAGTGAAAATAGCAAACATATCCTTGTTCGTTCTGGAGAATAAGGGATGTGTTATTATAAGATATTCTCCCCGTTCGCTTGTCCCTTTAAGGGACAGAACCTGTCTCTTATCCAAACATTCCAATACCAGCCTGCGTGCATCCACGCCCGGATCAGCTTCAAGATCGCTATCGTATCCGATGCAATCGCCTTCCGTGTCCCACACGCTGTAAAAGGTTGATGTCCTGGCGGGGCTTGAACCCACTCTGGAGTTCCAGTCTCTGTATGCCTGCTCTAGCAAGCTGCCCAAATATGAAAAATCAAAAGGTGTGATATCCATTTTTTGCATCCACAACACATGCTCTTCATGAGAACGAGAAGCGGCAAAAGATGCGGAATCGCCCGAACTTCGTGAATTCAAGCTGGCAGGTAAACTTCTTAGATGTTCTAACATGTCAGGCGCTCCTTTGCACCGTTTTTGCATCCACCAGGATGCATTAATCTGCAGACGTTATCGCAAACCTGCAAATTTATTGCGATAACCTTGTTACATAAAGATGATTTAAAGTTAAGATACAATCTATTTTACTCTGTTTAAAGCTTTTTTGCATCCATATTTCAGAAAATTGTCCCATTATTTTAGGCCCAATGACCTATCGACAAATTTAGACGTTTTTTTGCTTTTATTCTACGCTTGACTTTGGTTCTCTTAAACTGTAATATAAATTGTTGATGAAGACTACTAATGGGTCTTTAAATTTGGGCATTACCGGTTGTGTCACCCTCATTCTTTTTGTTGCTTTCAGGACAGCGGCTGAACTTTCCTGATCGTTCTATGCGAGGCCAAGCCCGCATCAACAAATTGGAGCGCAAACAGAGCCCTAATATGAACTTTAACTAAAAAGGAGCTACTTTAAACATGGCACGTTACACTGGTCCTAAATTTAAATTGAGCCGTCGCCTCGGCATTTCCCTTAGCGGAACAGGCAAAGAATTGAAACGTCCTTTCCCTCCAGGTCAGCACGGAGCTAACCAACGCAGAAAAATGAGCAACTACGGTATGCAATTGCAAGAAAAACAAAAATTGCGCCACATGTACGGTTTGGGCGAGAAGCAATTCCGCACACTGTTCTCTAAAGCTCAAAAAATGCAAGGTATTGCCGGTGAGAACTTCATGTTCTTGCTTGAATGCCGCCTTGACAACCTCGTTTACCGCCTTGGGTTTGCTAACTCCCGCGCTGGAGCGCGTCAGTTGGTAGCACACGGTCACGTAACTGTAAACGGCAAAAAAGTCGATATCGCTTCTTACCAAGTAAGCACTGGCGATGTAATCGGCTTGCGTGAGAAGAGCCGCGCTCTTTCTTCCGTTAAAGAAGCTTTGGAAGGCCGTTCGCATCTTCCAGCATACGTTGAATACAACGAAGCAGCTGTAGAAGGTAAATTCATCCGCTTGCCTGAGCGCGCTGAATTGTCCCAAGACATCGATGAAAAACAAATCGTCGAGTTCTACAACCGTTAATCGTTGCACTCACATTAAAGTTTCAACTCAAACAGCTGTCGAGATTTTCTCGGCAGCTGTTTTTCTATCTTTTGGGCTTTGGTAATATTAATTATTCGCCATATCAATCAGCAAAAGAATGAAGGATACCGTTTTGATAATGGAGTGATAACCTAATATCTTATAAACTTATATATAAAGTACGTCACCGACGAAAAAATACCACTAACCATGATAACAATCGCAGATTCAAATACCTCTATTTCGATTCCGAACTGATATATCACAAGGATTGTAATTATGACAAGAAACATGACTATAAACCCGATTGAAAATGAAGATTTACAATGTGAAATCAATCTTTCATCATGTTCCGAGTTCGCAATCCGCTTACTCCCTTTGTTATCCATAGCCAAAATGATGAAATTTAAAACCGAGCATCCAAGTAAGCCAAATCCTAAAGGCATAGCGAACGACAGGTTAGGATTATTTAATGCAAACTTCTGATACAGCGCAATTGAAAAAACAATTAATCCGACAACGCACATAACAATTGATACCAATGTCCATTTTCTCACTCAACATCCCCCTCTTCCTCAAAAATGAAAACTTGTTCAATGTTTTTGTGAAATACCCGGGCAATAAGATGCGCCAGCATGATCGACGGATTGTAGCGCCCTCTTTCCAATGAAATAATGGTCTGACGTGATACGTTAACCTTCTCGGCCAGATCCTGTTGTGTCATGTCACGCTGTCGACGATAGAACTCAATTTTATTCTTCATAAATACCATGTCCTCACTCTAAAATGTAAAGCTAACTTTACAAAAAATATACATTTTACCTCAAATAATGTCAAGCTAACTTTACATCAGCTCGTACCATCAATTTAGAACTGATGGAGATTAACTCCCCACTAGCCTTCCTCTTATCTCATTATGATATGGTACATAATCAGGCATAATAAATAACACAAATTAAAATAATGGCAAAATTCGACCATTACTCGTATTTCTCAGGCATGCAAACCCGCCTTTTTATGCTATAATAAGTGCTGTTAAAAGGAGGAAGACACTGAATGGTTGATGTTAATAAGAAAAAGCCCGATGAACAGCCTGTACGCAAACGCAGCTTTGCCCGCAGACTGGGAAGTTTCGTCAAATGGATGGTTGTCCTTGGATTTATGGGGGCACTGTTTGTAGGCGGTGCTTTGATGGGATACGTCAGTTCCATTGTGAAAGACGAGCCTGTCCGTTCAAGGGCCCTGATTGAACAAAAAGTCAGCGAAAACTCCATCACAGGCTTTGCTTACTTTGCCGACGGCAGTCCGATCGGTCAATTACGTACGGAAGAAGACAGGCGTCCGGTCACTACGGACCAGATCCCACAAAAGGTTATTGATGCAGTCATTTCGATTGAAGACAATCATTTTTACGAACATAAAGGTGTAGACATGAGCGGAACACTACGTGCGGTGAAACAAAAAGTGCTGAAAGAATCAGTACAAACCGGGGGTAGTACACTGACTCAGCAATTGGCACGTCGTGTGTTTTTGAATCTGGATCGCACGGAAGATCGAAAAGTAAAAGAAATCTTGCTCTCACTTCGGCTCGAACGTTTCCTGACCAAAGACGAGATCATGACAGCCTATCTGAACAAAGTTCCTTTTGGCAATGGTTCCAGCGGATACAACGTTTACGGAATTAAAGCGGCCGCCAAGGGATTGTTCAATATTAACGATCTAGAAAAAGTCAATATTGCTCAGGCTGCTTATCTTGCTGGATTGCCACAACTCCCCTCCTCTTACTCCGCTTTTAACGGTAAAGGTGATTTTGTAGAGGAGAATTTTGACCGCGCAATCAACCGTCAGCATCTGGTACTGCGCCGTATGCTCGAACTGGGCAAGATCAATCAGTCCGAGTATGACGAAGCTCTTGCTTTTGATATCAAAAGCTCACTCGCTCCGAAGACCATTAAAGCTTACAACACTTATCCATATCTTATGATGGAAACGGAACGCCAAGCTGCACAGATTCTGATGAAACAGTTGAATTCCGACACAGCTGAATCTACAGATCAAGCTACAGATGCAGATACACCTCAGAAGGAAAGCAGCGCGTTATTAGAGGAAGCTCAGACGCAACTGCGGACAGGTGGATATCGCATTTACACAACCATTAACAAAAGTATCTACAAAACGATGCGCACCATTGCGGAAGATGACAGCAACTTCTCAGCAGATGATCCTGTAAAAGGAAAAGAACAAACTGCTGCCATGCTAATTAATCACAAAACCGGTGCTATTCTGGGCATGATTGAAGGACGGGATTTCCAGGATGAACAGATGAACTACGCAACGCAGATGATACGTCAGCCTGGTTCAACGATGAAACCTATAGCTGCTTATCTTCCTGCGCTAGATGAAGGTCTTGTTCAGCCAGCTTCGATTATTGATGATTCACCGATCATCTTGAAAAGTGGTCCGAGCGGGTACCACATTGCAAAGAATGCCAATAACCGTTACCAAGGCCTTGTTACGGCACGCAGAGCACTGAATTACTCACTTAATATACCGGCTTTGAAGTTGTTCAATGAAGAAGTCGGGATCGACAAAGCATGGGCCTTCGCCAAAAAATTAGGCATCACCACTATTCAGAAGGAAGACTATCAGGCTCAGACCGGTGTTCTCGGAGGTCTCCAGTACGGAGTTACCGTTGAAGAACTGACCAGTGCCTATGGTGCCATCGCCAATAATGGTGTATATAACGATTCCTACATGATTAGCAAAATTGTAGATTCCAAAGGCAACATCGTCTATAAACACGATACTGAACCTGTCCAAGCCTTCTCGGAGCAGACAGCATACCTCATGACGGATATGCTTCGGACCGTTATTACAGAAGGAACGGCAGATAAAGTACGTGAGAATTACAAATATGCGAAGAGTGTACCGATTGTAGGTAAAACGGGTTCCACTCAAAACTATGCAGATGTCTGGTTTGAAGGTTATACACCAGATGTCACACTTGGTGTGTGGGTTGGATACAAACAGCCTGTGAATACGCTGGAAAGCAAATCACAGCGAAAACGTGCGCAGCAACTGTGGTCGAAAATCCTGAATGAAGTGATCGATACGCAAAAAGATCTGTTCGTCACAGATTCGTTCAAAAAACCATCTGGCATCGAAACACGCACAGTATCGGCTTACAGCGGTAAGTTGCCAACATCCATGACTGACAAGTTTGTTACGGATATTTTCAACAGCAAGTTTGTTCCGAAGGATAGCGATGATGGTGTCGCCAAAGCCAAATACATCACTTACAATGGTGTAAATTATATTCCGCGTGACGGAACACCTTCGGACATGTTGAAGGAAAAAACAGTAATCAAGCGTAAAAAGCCAATCTCGGATCTTATCAAAGAATTGCAAAATGCATTCTCACGTATGAGTCGACATGAGTCACTTGCTTATTATCTTCCTGAAGATGCTGATGCAGACATGCCGACACAGATTGATCCAAGAACAGATAACGGCAAAGCTCCCGATGCACCGGGTAACGTACGAATCTCAACCTCGGGTGACAGAGCTGTCATTACATTTAATGCCACACCTGAAAATGATGTCGTGGGTTATCGTTTGTACCGTTCTGTGAACGGTGGAGGATTCCAAAACCAGGGGCAGGTTGTCCTGACTGGTGAATCCAGATCATTCTCTGCATATGCAGCACAAGGCGGCAACTTCGCCTTCTATGTAACCGCAGTAGATGTTGCAGGCAGAGAGTCTGCTCCTAGCGCTACAGTCAATAGTGTTGGAAGTGTAGCTCCTCCTGTGGAAGAAGAGATTAATGAGCCGATTGAGGTTCCAGGCACAGTCATTACCCCAGGAGAAACGCAGACCGATAATACGCCAACAACAGCCCCAGGCACACCTGGTCAAGTCAGCGTATCTGCTCTCACTCAAGGACTGCGCATTCAATGGGCGTCAACTTCAAACGCTGATAGTTACGCTGTATATTACAGTGAAACAGGCTCGGCTCCTTACACCAAAATTGGAACAACAGCGGGAAATACCATGGACTATGGAGTACCCGCATCTACCAGTGGATGGTTCAAGGTATCTGCCAGTAACAGTGCGGGTGAATCCGAACCTTCTGCAGCCGTACATTTTCAACCCTGATTCAAACAAGCCACATCCTCAGATCATATCTGGGGGTGTGGCTTTTTATTCACATGTGCAGCAGCTAAAGAAGCCTGCTATCATGCCATTGGCATAAAGCAGGCGTTTACACCCCATTTTCATGGGAGAGTCACCATATTTGGATTTGTAGAGTATTAACCTCTTCCACGTCACTTATTGGTATCGGCATCCACACCGACACATTTGATAATCCTAGCGAGATCCTAGCACTGCCACGTTAGTCCTCAATGGTGGATAGATCTCCTGCTGGCAGGTCAAGCTCCCAGGCTTTCAGTACACGCCGCATGATCTTGCCGGAACGTGTCTTGGGCAGTTTATCCTTAAACTCAATTTCACGTGGAGCAGCGTGGGCAGACAAGCCCTCTTTGACAAAACGATAGATCTCTTCTTTCAGCTCCGGTGTCGCCTCATATCCTTCACGAAGCGCCACAAAGGCCTTGATGATCTCCCCACGTGTCACATCCGGCTTACCAATTACACCCGCCTCCGCTACCGCAGGATGCTCCACGAGCTTGCTCTCCACTTCAAAGGGTCCGATACGCTCGCCTGACGAATTAATCACATCATCAATCCGCCCCTGGAACCAGAAATATCCTTCTTCATCCATATAAGCGGAGTCACCGGATACATACCAGCCTGTAAGTCTGAAATACTCCTCGTATTTCACAGGGTTATTCCAGATCTTCGCCATCATGGATGGCCAAGGTGCACGTATCGCCAGATTCCCCATACTGTACGGCGGCAATTCCTGCCCGCGATCATCAATGATGGCTGCTTCGATGCCAGGCAACGGACGTCCCATGGAGCCAGGCTTGATCGGCATTCCAGGGTAATTACAGATCAGTTGTGCGCCTGTCTCCGTCATCCACCAGGTATCATGAATTCGTTGGCCATAGGCTTTCCAACCCCAACGAACAACCTCCGGATTGAGCGGTTCACCGACAGACATGACATGACGCAGACTGCTCAGATCAAACTGGGCAATGGTCTCTTCTCCTGCTCCCATCAGCATACGGAAGGCCGTTGGTGCACTGTACCAGACCGTGACTTTATTCTTCTGGATGGTGCTGTACCAATCTTGAGGACTGAAACGACCACCTCGTATCACATTGGTCACTCCGTTGAGCCATGGAGCAAAGATGCCGTAAGAAGTCCCTGTAACCCAACCAGGGTCAGCAGTGCACCAGTACACATCATCCTCACGTAAATCCAAAACAACTTTACCTGTATAGTAGTGCTGAATCATGGCATTTTGAACATGGTACACGCCTTTCGGTTTCCCCGTAGAGCCTGAGGTATAATGAATAAGCAAACCATCCTCACGATTTAACCACTCGACTTCCATCTCATCCGAAGCGGCAGACATCTCTGCATCAAAATCGATGAGTCCTTCTTCAGTCTGAGCGCCCCCACCCACAATAAATATATGTTTGAGTTCAGGCAACTCGGAACGCTTGATGCGTTTCAGTAATTCCGGCGTTGTCACGAGCGCTACTGCTCCACTATCCTCCAGCCGATCCTTCACTGCCGTTTCCATAAAAGCTTCAAACAATGGGCCCGCGATGGCTCCAGCTTTCAATATGCCCAGAAGACTAAAATACAGTTCAGGGCTCCGTGGCATAAAAATAAACACCCGTTCCCCTTTGGAGATGCCATATTTGCGGAGAACGTTCCCGAACCGACTCGACTGTTCACTCAGATCAGCAAAAGTATAGGCCTCTTCGCGTGAAGCATCGCTATACAATAAAGCGGTTTTTCCGCCCCTTCCTTCCAGTACATGACGATCAATTGCTTCATGCGCCATGTTTACTTTTCCGCTGGCGTGCCACGTAAAGTGCCTTTCCACCGATTCCCAATCGAACCGGCTTCTCGCCTCCGTGTAATCGCCCAGATTAGATTCAGACACAACCGTTTGCAGCATCTCACCATGTGCTTGACTCATGCTTGCCAGCCTCCTTCAACTCGACATTTCGATTCCCGTCAGGGGTCATTTCTCATTGCCTTTGTGTTGACTGAACTTCCAGTTAGCGCTTACATTAGTAGAGAGAACTTCTCATCATGTACTGCTCGGCCAAACAGATGTTATCCATACTTTATTGAATTGTGAACATTTTTTGTCTACGCAATTATAGCAAATCTTTTCAATTGTCGTCTATGGCTTTTCAATTTTTTGGATTTTTGCTATATCTTCCTTTTTGAACAACCTCTATACGTAGGAGAGAGAGGAGCAAGAACCATGGAACATATCAAAGAACATCATATGCGTTCCATCTTCAAGTCCGGCCACCGGATTACTGTTGAAGGCCCTGTGCAGGCCGAGGTGATAAGCCGTCTTGCCTTCCATTCGGATCTGGATGCCTTTCGGCGCCCAACGGAGCAGCAGGAAGCTCTGGCCGAGATTGCAGCATTGCCAGAAGGTCGAATTATCATTGCACACGAAAATGAAACGATTATTGGCTATGTAACCTTCCACTACGCGGATGATTGTGAACGCTGGTCGGAGGGCAACATGACTGATCTGATCGAGCTTGGGGCAATCGAAGTTGCGGACGACTATCGTTCGCTTGGCATTGGACGTGAGATGTTGCTTACGGCTCTGGAAGATCAATACATGGAGAACTACATTATTTTCACCACAGAATATTATTGGCATTGGGATCTGAAGGGCAGCGGATTGAACGTATGGGATTATCGAAAAATGATGGAGAGGCTGATGCAAACGATCGACATGACCTGGTATGCAACAGATGACCCTGAGATCTGTTCACATCCTGCGAACTGTTTGATGGTACGTATCGGAAATCAGGTGCCCATCACATCGGAAGAACAATTTGATCGTGTACGCTTCCGCCATCGGTTCATGTACTAATTCGATGATCTGTTCGAAAAACAATATACATAACAAAAACCGCCTCTCGCAGCTTGATCCATACCTCATGGAACAGCTAATCGAAAGGCGGTTTTTCATCGATTTTGGATGGGTATTTCCATTACATATGTTCTAACATATGCTCCACAATGCGATGTGAACGCTGCGAAGATTCCACGGTGAATTCAGCAAAGTTAACATGCGCCGAACCATCCGCTTTATCTGACATCCCACGCAGGACCACAAAGGGTACACGGTTCATGTAACAGACCTGAGCAACTGCAGCTCCTTCCATCTCCGCACATGCCCCGTCCATTTCGGTATATAACATGTTAACCGTATCTTTATTCGCAATAAACTGGTCTCCAGACAACACCTTACCGATCAGGTAATTGGCTCCCATCGCTTTACACGCTTCTTCAGCCAGTGTAATAAGCGAAGCCTCCGCAGGGAACGCAGATGTCTCCTGGTAAGGAATAACCCCGCGTTCGAATCCCAGTGGCGTTACATCCATGTCATGCTGAACACATACAGACGATATAACCATATCTCCAATGTTCAGCTCCGGGTTAACTGCACCGGCAACACCTGTGAAGATAATGCGATTAACCTGAAAACGATCAATCAAGATTTGCGTCGTAACCGCTGCATTCACTTTACCTACGCCGGATTTGCACACGACAATTTGCTTGCCCAGCCACTCGCCCGCAACGTATGTAATCCCGGTTTGTTTGACCGTCTCAAGCTGCTTCATACCTGCCAGTAAAAGCTCAACTTCCTCATCCATTGCTCCGATAATCCCAATCGTTTCACGCATCTTCGGATACCTCCTGTTTTCACTTTTAACCTCATTCAGCACAAAAGCTCCGTCTCCGGAGCTTTCGCATATCCACTATGTAGAGAGAATGGCTTCTCCCTTACTTGTATATAATCCCGATTACACTACATCTGAGTGACTTACAGACAGACGGAGAATCGTTTCATGCGGCAAAATAACCCGTGGGTTCTCTACATTTTCTTTCTTCATCAACTTGGTCAGCAAACGCATCGCAACTGCGCCAAGATCGTACATTGGCTGTGCCACTGTCGTCAACTGAGGACGTACCATGGAAGCCATACGGATGTTATCCACACTAATAATGGAGAAGTCATCCGGTACTTTCAGACCGTCATCCTGAATGCTGTGAATAGCGCCAATCGCCATTTCATCTGTTGCAGCAAAGATAGCTGATGGTTTTTTCTTGAGTCCAAGGAAATATTTCATTGCTTCCACACCGGATTCATACCGATAGTTACCGATTCGAACAAGATCCTCCTGGTATTCAATCCCCGCTGCTTCCAGTGCTTTCTTGTAACCTTGGAAACGGGCATATCCATTCGCAGGATCTTGCAGTGTACCACTGATCATCGCAATTTCCTTGTGTCCATGACGAATCAGGGTGTTAACCGCGTCAAACGCAGCTGCTTCATGGTCAATATCCACCGAAGGGAATGTTCCCTTCTCATCACTCGTTGCACAAAGTACGATCGGCACAGCTGCAGACTGGA
This sequence comes from Paenibacillus sp. SAF-068, assembly GCF_051967555.1. Lineage (NCBI taxonomy): Bacteria > Bacillati > Bacillota > Bacilli > Caryophanales > Paenibacillaceae > Paenibacillus > Paenibacillus sp. SAF-068. Next base: position 670,331 of record NZ_JBQCJX010000002.1, on the reverse strand, counting down.
ACGCCTGAATGTGTTCGTCGGTTACTGTTCCACCCATGAAGAGCAGTCCATCTACTTGTTTTTCGAGCAATGTGTTAATAACACGAATTTCTTTTTCTTTCTTCTTATCTGCATTACACAAGATAATGTTGTAGTGATACATATTCGCAATATCTTCAATTCCGCGGGCAATCTCCGCGAAGGTTGAGTTCGAAATATCCGGAATAACGACCCCGACCGTGGTTGTCTTCTTGCTTGCCAGACCTCTGGCTACCGCATTCGGACGATATCCCAACCGCTCGATGGCCTCATATACTTTTTTCCGCGTTTGCGGTTTGACATTAGGGTTATTATTAACTACCCGTGATACCGTTGCCATAGACACTCCAGCTTCACGTGCCACATCATAAATGGTTACCGTCACAGTACTTCTCTCCATTACCAGTAAATTTTCATACCATTTTCATTAAGATTTATATTACGACAAATTTTTGCATTAATCAATTAAAATAGGCTTTAGGACTCACTCAAAACATTCGTAAGTGTGGTTCTAGTAATATCAGAATGGGAAGTATGCCATACAGGAATTCCCTTTTTAATCAGGATCGCCTGTGGAGATTCGTGCTTAACACCCAGCTTGTCTGCTGCTTCATTGGATACTGGGCGATCTTCCACCACATAGATGATGCCGTATTTCACATTTTCATTGGCATTGTTATGCAAATAATCGTTCATCTCCTGATAAGCGTTGGAGCTGATCGGACAGCGCGTACTGTGCTTAAACAGAAGCAAAGGTTGATCCTCGGTAGCCTCCACTGCGGAGTTTAGCTGTTCAATACTTGTCATTTTAGTCATGTCAGCCATTAGATATACATCCCCCTTTACCAGGAATACCGCTATGTTGAGCGTTTTCACTCTTCGATATCTTAACAAAAAGTGCGCGAAAAAGCCAATTTTCATGAAAACAAGCATTTCACACGTCAAAGTTAGACAGCATTCGAGAAGTACTCCTGCCACACAAATCCGGATAATTGACTTAATCTGCGCTCTGTGGTCTCAATCCACGCAGCATCTCCAGACTTCGTTGCGTAACCCATAATGTCCAGTAACAGATTAATGCGCTCTTCCACCGCTTGCTGCATGCGATATTCCATCTCCCGATCCGTCGCATCCGGCCAGGCCAGCAGTTGCTCATGGAACAGGTCTGCCAGCTCATTGCGCTCACCAAAAGATACATCCTGCTTCACGGGTTGTTCACCCAGTGTGCTTATACATTCTGTTAAATCCGGCTTGACTGGCGGAAGCACTTCGTAGGATACACAATCTGTACACGCAAATACGGGTACGTTTCGAATCTCCACCTTTTTGGCGTAAACCACTGTTCTTAATTCCAACTCCATTACATGTCCACATCTGCACGACTTGCGCACAACCATCACCTCATTCGTTCTATACTCTATATACGTACCATTCGACCTATTTCGGCTCAAATCCTGCTGCAAATAAAAGGTTGCACAAATTACCACTCCCTCCAGATCAAGGTTGTCGAATGCAGGCAGTCACTGACTTGTAATCGCTTCCTCCAAAGTGAACATGCACTTCCATGAACTCCCACGGAGAATCTGTTACAATGAAAGATGCGACATCCCTAATCACCACAAAAAGGAGAGATGGACATGAGATTAACCGGTAAAAAAGTCATCGCTCTGGTCGATGAAGAATTCGAAGATTTAGAATTGTGGTACCCTGTGCATCGGGTTCGTGAAGAAGGTGCAGAAGTGCATCTTGCTGGAGAAAAAAAAGGAAAAACCTATATTGGCAAATATGGTGTGCCTGCTGAAGCCGAATACAGTTTCGATGAACTTGACAGTTCGGATTATGATGGTATTCTCGTGCCAGGCGGCTGGGCGCCGGACAAGCTGCGTCGTTATCCCAAGGTGCTGGAGCTTGTAAAGGAAATGAATGAAGACCGGAAACCGATTGGACAGATCTGTCATGCGGGCTGGGTTCTGATCTCTGCCAAAATTCTGGACGGGGTTACAGTAACCTCTACACCAGGCATTCGTGATGACATGGAGAATGCAGGTGCGATCTGGAAAGATGAAGCGGTTGTTGTTGATGGACATATCATCTCAGCACGCCGTCCGCCTGACCTTCCACCTTACGGCAAAGCATTCTGTGATGCACTCGCTGACAAATAAAAACAACCCCGTTGTGCGCTCATGCACAATGGGGTTGTTTTTATTTAACAAGCTTTCTAAAACATCATTATTACAAATGTAAATATATTAACTTTAAGGCATTTATATCCATTTATCCCAATCATGATGCATTCGAACCACTTTGTTCGTCTGGGCTGCCTGTGGATTCATTAAAAAGCTGTAGACGCTCCTCAATATCTCCACTAGTGCGCAGGGCAAAGCACTTACGCGCTTCTTCTTTGGCATCCGATGCCGTTGTATTCAGCACTCTGTGCTTCACACGTAACAGGGATTGTGGAGACATGCTCAAGTGGCGAATGCCAAGTTCCAGCCAAAGCGGAATGGCACGTTCATCCCCCGCCATCTCCCCGCAGACACTAACATCAATTCCGGCGGTGTGAGCCGCATCCGCTGTGGCACGAAGCATTCGCAGAACAGCTGGATGATATGGATGATACATATGAGCTATCTGCTCATTCATTCGATCTACTGCCAATACATATTGAACCAGATCATTCGTACCAATACTGAAGAAATCCGCTTCCTCAGCCAGAAGGTCAGCAATCATCACCGCTGCAGGAACTTCAATCATAATCCCCACCTGAATGTGAGGGTCGTATGACAGTCCCCGCTCGTCCAGATCGGACATCGCCTCACGAAGAATCTCATTAGCCTGCTGAAGCTCTTCTACCGAGGAGATCATCGGATACATGATTTTGACATTGCCGGCAGCGCTGGCACGCAGAATGGCTGTAAGCTGTGTTTTGAACAGATCCTTGCGGTCCAGACTAATCCGAATGGCACGATAACCCAGGAACGGATTGTCTTCCTCTGGCAATTCAAAATAATCAAGTTGCTTGTCACCACCGATATCCAGTGTACGAATAACAACGGATTGTCCTGCTGTTTTCTCTGCCACTAGACGGTACACCTCATACTGTTCTTGCTCACCAGGGAACGTAGCACGGTCCATATACAAGAACTCTGTACGGAACAAGCCCACCCCTTTGGCTCCTTGTTTCAAAGCAAGGTCCAATTCCTTCACCGAACTGATATTGGATGCCAAGTGCAAAACAGCCCCATCTTTGGTTACGGCATCCACGGTAGCAAGTACTTGAAGTTGTTCCTTTTTCTTCAGTTGTTTGCTGCGAAGCATGGTGTATCGTTCAATCGTCTTGCGATCCGGGTCCGTAAATACCAAGCCATTGTCACCATCCACAACAAGCATATCACCTGTCTCTACCGGCATGCCAAGACTCGCTTCCAGACCGGAAACGAGAGGAATGCCAAGAGCACGAGCCATAATCGCAGAATGTGATGTTTTCCCGCCAATCAAGGTTACAATGCCTAACACATGGGTGGGATTCAAATGCGCCAGTTGAGATGGCGACAATTCTTTGGCAACGAGTACATACGGCTGGGTATCCGAAGGAAGTGTAATCTCCGGTGCACCAAGCAAATGCTTGAGCAGACGGTTACCCACATCCTTGATGTCAATGGCACGCTCCTTCATATACTCGTCTTCCAGTAAGTCAAACATCGTGACAAAGTGATCAATGGCTTCTTTGACCGCCACTTCTGCCGCCTTATATTGGCGCTCGATAATGCCACGAATTTCGTTCATGAATACCGGATCTTCGAGAATTGCCAGATGCGCATCAAAGATACTGGATTCCTCCGGACCAACAACTTCCTTGAACTCATTTTTGATATATTCGATCTCATCCTTTGATGTCCGTATGCCCTCATACAACCGTTCGAACTCTTGGGCGAGATCCACCGAATCCATCTTTTGATCCGGCAGATCCCATTCCCAACTGGGCAGGACAAATGCTTTGCCGATGGCTATGCCTGCAGCTCCGTTGATGCCTTGTATCTTCATTCTACCCCTCCAACGTTCCTGTCATAGAGCACCACGGACATAACGGATGCCTGACCTTTCTTCACTTGCTTAAATGGAGCAAAACTCCATGATTTTACGCGATCCGGATTCGTAATGACCATTGGTGTTGTCAGTGACGCTGCTTGCTCGCGAAGTACTGCCAGATCGAACTTGATCAACAACTGCCCTGGCTCCACCGTATCGCCCTCCTGAACAAAAGCTTCAAAATGGCCTTTCAACTGAGAGGTATCGATACCAATATGCAACAATACCTCAAGCCCTTCTCGGGTGGAAATACCCAGGGCATGCATGGTCGGGTACAAGTGCATAATCGTTCCGTACACGGGCGAGACCAGCTCTCCCTTTTCCGGAACAAAAGCTACGCCATCCCCAACCAGTTTGGCTGCAAAGATCTGATCCGGCACCTCTTCAATCGGTAGCATTTTACCCTGAACGGGAGCACAGAACAGAACTTGTTGCAGATCTCTTTCCAGCAGCTTCGCGATTTCTTCCCGAATCAATTCCGAGTAGGTCCCGAATACCACCTGTACGTTACCGCCACCCAGCTTGATTAGTCCAGCGGACCCCATACTCTTCATTGCACCCGTGTCGATCAGGCGGTCATCATGCACAGTCAGGCGAAGACGTGTAATGCATGCTTCAACCTGTACAATGTTACTCTTCCCACCCAATGCTTCGAGGATTAAAGGCGCCTGATAAGGAATGTTGCCCACCCAATCTTCCAGCATGGAGCCCTCTTCGCGTCCTGGTGTTGGAATCTTGAACGTACGAATCGCCCAGCGGAACAGGAAGTAGTAAACCAGCCCATATAGTATGCCAATCGGAATGAGCTTCCAAGCATTCTCCGATAGATGGAAATTGAGTATGTAATCAATAATACCAGCGGAGTAAGAGAACCCATGCCGGATATCAAGCCAGTAACTAATCCACATGGCAACGCCGGACATGACTGCATGCACGATGAACAGATACGGTGCCGCGAACAAAAAAGCAAACTCAATCTGTTCCGATACGCCGGTTAGAAAACATACGAGCGCCGATGTCAGAAAAGTTTTCTTGATTTTCGGTTTCAAATCTTCCCTGGCTTCCTGAATAATCGCAAAGGCTATTGCGGGAATGGCAAACATCATGATGGGAAACAAACCCGCCATAAAGAATCCTGCGGTTGGATCACCTGCAAAAAATCGGGGCAAATCCCCTTGTACAATGTTACCATCAGGCGTTTCGAACGTTCCTAACTGGAACCAAAACACATTGTTCAGCAGATGATGAAGTCCGAAAGCGACCAGTACCCTGTATAACACTCCGTAGATGAACAAGCCAAATCCCCCGAGACTGTATTCCCAAGTGGCAATGGCATTCAATCCATGCTGTAAAATCGGAGCGATCCATAACATAAAACAGGAAAACAATGCCGAACAGAGTCCGACGATGAGCAAAACAAACCTTGAACCTCCGAAAAATTGTAAAATTTCGGGCAGTTTAATGCTTTTAAACCGATTATGCATCCCACCGGCAAGCGCGCCGAGTATGATTCCGATTAAGGAAGCGGGCTGAACGGTGCCGTCACCGAAGTTCCGAGTCACCTGATCATATATCACGATACCAGCCAGAGCAGCAAGTCCCGCTTGTCCGGCCTGGTTGGAGAGTCCCAGTGCTACACCGACAGCGAACAAATACGGTAAGAAATAAAAAATACCGTGTCCGGCCACGGTAGACACTTCACCGACAATATCCAATCCCCAGGCGTCCCAAGGCAGACTGCCAACACTGAGCAAAATTGCGGCGGCGGGCAGGACCATTGTAGGCAGCATTACCGCTCGTCCGAGCTGCTGCAAGGATCCGAGCCAATTCATGGCGACCTCTCCTTTCTATCCTAGATGGTAAGCTTTACGCAACGTTTTGTCAAAGTAAAAACAGTAACCAATTGGTAATTAATAAAGGCAAAAATAGAACAGAAAAAATCCCGTCAACTTCAAGTTAACGGGATTCAACCTATGTTCATTCAATTGGGTCAGATCAGGAGATCATCCGATCACAGATGAACGAGCCTCTCAGCCGCGTCCAGCACCGCGCAGAACGATGGAATCCTCTACCTTGATACAACGATTCGTTACCGCTGTCATGCCGTTCTCTGCCGCAATCTGAACCGCTTCATCACTATGGATGCCAAGCTGAAGCCACAGGACATTTGCTTTGATGGCAGCGGCGTCACGTGCTACATCCGCGCAGAACTCATCGCGACGAAACACATTGACAATGTCTACCGGCTCTGGAATATCCGCGAGGGTGGCATATACCGTCTCGCCAAGGATTTCACCTTGCACTTGTGGATTAACCGGGATGATGCGATAACCTCTGCTCTGCATGGCTTCTGCCACCATATAAGAAGTGCGATCCGATTTGTCTGATAAACCGACGACTGCGATGTTGCCTGCCTTGCGCAAAATTTGTCCAATTTCTTCACGAGTAGGGTTGTTAAATTCCATGTTCAAGCACCATCCTTCTCTGATTAAAGTGCGTGTTCAAAAGACTGATTCTCAGTTATTTACTCTTTTACCCATTGAACGGAGGCGCCAAGCGCCTGCAAATGATCGAAATATTGCGGATAAGACTTGGCTACATGGTGTGCATCCCGAATACGAAGCGGTTCCTTGGAACGCAGACCAACGACTGTAAGCGCCATAATAACGCGATGATCGAAGTGAGCGTTAATCTCAACACCGCCTTCAACACCTTCCGGACGTCCGTGTACGATAATCTCAGCTTGACGTTCTTCAACGTTCGCTCCTGCCTTCCGCAGTTCGTTCAAGTAATCGGTGATTCGGTCACATTCCTTGTAACGCAGGTTCTCTACATTATAGAACCGTGACGTGCCTTCCGCAAACACAGCTGCGGCTACCATAGCCAAAACGGCGTCCGTCGCGGCATCCCCGTCGAATTCGATCGCTTTCAGTCTTCCATTACCTTGAACGTGTACAACGTCGTTCTCATGTGTCAATGGCACTTCCATCATGCGCAGCACGTCAACGATGGCACGTTCACCCTGCTTGCTCTGTTCCATCAGGCGCAGAATTTTCACATCAGACTGTGTAACCGCTGCTGCTGCAAGAACCGCTGCTGATCCAGGATAATCCCCTTGTACCGTATAAGTCGTTGGCTGGTATGCCTGTCCACCTGGTACACGGAAGGACATGTAATCATCGCTTGCATGGATAACGATGCCGGCCTGCTCCAACACTTCCAGCGTCTGTCCGATAACGACCTTGGACTTCAGGTCATTCAGCACTTCAATGGTGCTGTCTTCTGCCAGCAAAGGCGTAACAAACAGCAATGCGCTCAGATATTGGGAGCTGACGGAGCCGGATACACGAATGTGTCCACCCTTGGCATTGCCACCTTTGATGGTAATCGGCAAGCGTCCTTGTTCGTGCTGTACTTCTACACCCAACTGGCCAAGCGCATCGATCAGGTCATCATGCGGACGTTTACCCAGCGAATCCGGGTATGTATTCACAAATGTAACGTCCGGGCAGAGCGCTGTAACTCCCATGAGGAAACGAAGTACAGCACCCGCATTCCCTACATTCAATTCACGCACATCACGGGGATGACTGCCGAAGCCCTGGATCACAATCTTGCTGTCATCTTCTTCAAGTACTGCCCCAAGATCACGGATACATCTGCGCATGGCGTCACTATCTTCACTGTGTGCCGGGAAATGAATGGTACTGGTACCTTCTGCCAGCGCAGCAGCCAACAGATAGCGGGTAGTGTAGTTTTTGGAGGACAGAGCCCCGATTTCCCCGTTCAGAGTAGGGGTTGGTTTAACAATAACGTCCATGGATGAAATTCTCCTTCATTGATTATATTGTGGCCAAATTGACATTCTGTGCATCGCTTGGGTATCATTATAGCGTTAAGTCCATACAGAAAAGAGGACCTGAATATGACACAAATAGCTGAAATTGAAACGTCTGAGCTGCGCCGCCGTTTACAGGCGGGAGAGAAGCTGCAGATGATAGACGTCCGCGAGGACGATGAAGTCGCGCAAGGCATGATCGAAGGGGCCAAGCATATCCCGCTTGGACAGATTCCGGACCGACTGTCTGAGATTGAGAAGTCAGGCGAGATCGTGATCATCTGTCGTAGCGGTTACCGCAGTGAGCGTGCCTGCGAATACCTGCAGCAACTGGGATATGAAGGCTGTACCAACATGGTCGGCGGTATGCTTCAGTGGCAACAGGAAGACTAGAGAAACCTGGAGTGGAACAAAGTCAATTGTAACCTTTCACCTCTAAACTACTCTAATCCTAGAAACGGGCCAATATGGCCCGTTTTGTTATATCTGCAACACTTATCACCCACCTATCAACCATCAAACTTCGATGATAACAAGCTTAGACGCGGTAATGCGCTAAAATTAAACGAGTCACTTCAGCAGCGGATAACTTAGTTGTATCCACCGTATAATGCGCGAACCGATATGCATCTTTCCGTTCTTCCATAATTGCCTGAATGCGTTCCTCTGCATTGCCTGCGAGGAGTGGACGATTGTCACAACCACTAACACGCTCTACAATCACTGCCGGATCAGCAGTCAAGGCAACAACCCAACCATTTTTCAACATCACGTCACAATTATCCGAACGCAGTACCACGCCACCTCCGGTCGCTATGACCTGTGACTTCTTCTCCAGCATCGAGCATAACATGCGGCTCTCGGCATCACGGAAATATGTCTCTCCCTTGCCAGTGAACAGTTCCGGAATCGTACAGCCTTCCTCTTTTTCCACCGCGGCGTCTACATCAATCAATCGATAACCAAGCTCGCGTGCAAGCATGTCAGCGACGGTTGATTTGCCGGTTCCCATCATACCAATGAGAATAATATTGTTAGACTTGCTCAAGGTGTACACTCCTTTAATTCAAGCAATTCGTGAGCACTTTTGTCCTATCATAACACAGCCCTGCGGACGGGGAAAGACCAAAAAGAGGCCTGACGTTAACCGGCAATCACCGGAACGCCAAACCTCTTCTGAGCCTCTCAAGCGGCCAAATCTGCGACTCTAAGGCGCTCTATCCTAAATCTCATCGATTCGTATAGGTGGGACTACTCCATCCAGTTGTGGTGGAAGCTGCCTTCTTTGTCCACACGTTTGAATGTGTGAGCACCGAAGTAGTCACGTTGAGCTTGCAGCAAGTTGGCTGGCAGACGCTCTGTACGGTAGCTGTCGTAGTAAGAAAGAGCGCTGGAGAAGCCAGGTACCGGAACACCTTGTTTTACAGCAGCCGCTACAACTTCACGCCATGCCCCTTGATAAGACTCAACGATGTTTTGGAAGTAAGGATCCAAGAGCAAGTTTTTCAGAGCTGCGTCTTTATCATAAGCTTCCTTGATGTTTTGCAGGAACTGCGAACGGATGATGCAACCGCCACGGAAGATCATGGCAATGTTGCCGTATTTCAGATCCCAGCCATACTCGTCGGAAGCTGCACGCATTTGTGCAAATCCTTGAGCGTAGGATACGATTTTACTTGCGAAGAGGGCTTTACGCACGCTCTCGATGAACGCTTTTTTGTCCCCAGAGAATGCTTCAGTTGCTGGTCCATTCAGGATTTTGCTTGCTGCTACACGCTCATCCTTCATTGCAGACAGGAAACGGGAGAATACGGATTCTGTGATCATGGACAATGGTACACCGAGATCCAGCGCGCTTTGGCTTGTCCATTTGCCTGTTCCTTTTTGTCCAGCAGCATCCAGGATAACGTCAACCATTGGTTTGCCCGTTTCTGGATCGTATTTGGAGAAGATATCTGCCGTGATTTCGATCAGGTAGCTGTCCAGCTCCCCTTGATTCCATTCCGTAAAGATTGCATGAAGCTCTTCAACAGAAACGTTTAATACGGATTTGAGCAAGTGGTACGCTTCACCAATCAACTGCATGTCTCCGTACTCGATACCGTTATGCACCATTTTTACATAGTGTCCGGCACCGTCTGGTCCAATATATGTACAACATGGATCGTCACCGACTTTGGCCGAGATCGCCGTCAGAATCGGTTCAACCAGTTTATAAGCACTTTCCTGTCCACCTGGCATGATGGAAGGGCCTTTCAGTGCGCCTTCTTCACCACCGGATACACCTGTACCGATGAAACGAATGCCTTTGTCTTCCAACTCTTTGCTGCGACGTTGCGTGTCAGGGAAGTATGCGTTCCCTCCATCGATAATGATGTCGCCCTCATCCAGGTGAGGAAGCAGTTGTTCAATGGTAGCGTCGGTCGCTTTGCCGGCTTGTACCATGATCAAAATTTTGCGCGGGGATTCCAGGGATGCTACGAACTCTTCAATGGAGAATGAACCTGTCAGGTTTTTACCTTCAGCTTCTTTCAGAAGATCATGGGTTTTCTCTGGGGAACGGTTATATACCGATACTGAGAAACCTTTGCTTTCAATGTTAAGGGCCAAATTTTTGCCCATGACAGCCAGGCCAATTACGCCAATTTGTTGTTTTGTCATCTGGTCCTCCATCCTTTGCTCCAATTAATTTTATTGAAATAAATTCTCAACAATACTCCCATTTTAACGGTTTTATGTATAGAAGTGAACCCCGTGAGACCGTGTCACATTAAGAAAACTCCCCAATCTGCTGAGGTGTTCATTGTATTTTCATAAATACAACCGTGAAGATAATACAACATGACAAGGTAATCAAATATTGTCTTTGTGCAAAACTGCGGGGAGAAAAAGAATCCCTCGAACAGATCCATGTAGGTCATGAAACAGTAGAGCTATTATGGGCGGTACCCATCACTTCTTTTGAAGCTGAGCTGCTGCTCAACCATGGGGTGAACGAATTCGATGTCTGGATTGAGAACTCAGATTACTCTATTCTTGGTCCTTGTCGACCCTAAATGACCAAACGGTTTGACGACGATTGTTCGTACAAATGGTTTGGTTACATCATCACAAAGCCCTGGCATATACCAGGGCTCTTAACTCAGATTATAATCAGAATCTTTACCCATCATCCTTCCAGCATCAACAGATGCCCGGACAACCGTTTCAGTACTTCACGGCAGGCATTGGCTTTATCCACATTATCTACCTGAATGGCCGTATGCAGGCGCTCCAGCTCATCGTCCACTTCCATGCGCAACAACATGAGCCTTTCCTCGCCTTCGCGTGAGAGGAACATTTCTTCCATCTCTTCCGCCGTCGGCGCAGGTTCTTTTTGAAAGATTACACGTTGCTTGAACCCGGAAACCTCCACGAGCCGAATGACTTCACCGAATAAAATGTTCTCCACGGTCATCTGCTGATCCTTAAACCGCTTCACAACCGCATGCCCGCGTGTATCTCCAATCAGCTTCTCCAGCCACTCTGCAAGCTTCGCGTCTTTGATAAGGTAATCGCCTGTCATCTTATAGTTTCCACTGCGTGTCTGTTGAAAACGGAGCTTTACCAGCTTGCGGCCAGTACGGACAGACAGGATGAAAAAGGATTCGTCCTCACTCCAATATAGTGAATACCCCTCACGAATAAGGTCTTTGATCAAATTTTGGATATGCCGACGGTTGAACCGCAGCTCCAGATTGCAATATTCAACTTCATAACTCTTATTCACGGCACTCCCTCCATCTGTACCGGATCAACTCCGGCCCTCGTCTTCAATCGCTTCTACTCAATCGGCTTACCCTATTTTATACTTCATTTTATGTAAGGGTACTTGGTTATTTGACTATTTTTCACCGAAAGGACCGCGGGATTGCAGCTTTCCGCAGACGCACAGGGGCAAGCCCCCGATTTTCGTGGTATAACGGACACCAAAAAAGGAAGTTCCACAACCAGGACGGTTGGTGGAACTTCCTTTTCTTTTGCTTATTTGGCTGGAGCGGTACGAAACGGATTGCGGGACAAAACAAAGTGCACTACGGCAAGCCCTGCCATGACAACGGCACTCCCGATGAACGGAGCCGGATGGCTAACATGATCCCATAGCAGTCCGGATACAATGGGGCCTACCACCATGCCCGATCCCTGCAAGGTAAGGAAGAATCCCCAGATCGCTCCTCGCTCGCCTTTGGGAATCAGCGTGGCCACAAACGCATTCCAGGCTGGCAAAATCATGGCATAACTGACTCCCACCAGCATGACAACACCGAACACCACCGGAATGGAGGTTATGGAGGAAAATGCGAACAGACTTGCTGACGCCATTAAAAAACCAACGTTCAGGAACGGTTTCGTGCCAAACCGGTCTACCATTTTGCCTACAGGCAGTAAGGCAATAACGGTGATTCCACCACCTGCAATCAGCAACAAACTATACAGGTTCGGTGAGATGTGCAGGTCTGTCCGTGTATATAGCGTAATTACTGGACTGAGCAGCCCGATGACAAACGATTGCATGAACAAGGCAGGGTACACCAGTGGATTAACATTAAGCGTGCTGCGTACCCGTTGCAGTGTGCCTTTCACACTCTTTTGCAGCCGGATGAACGGTGTTAGCAAATTCGGTTTGGCCGGATATTTTGAATCCTTATTCTTCGCCGCTTGCTCAGCATGCTCTCCTTCGACAATGACACGTCCAGGAAGGATCATGGCCACCAGAATAACGAGAATGGCACAACCCATCAACACCAGAAATATGGTGCGATAATCATGATGCGTACGCTCCAGCAACCAGTTCATGCCGACTGGTCCAAGACCTGTACCGCCCAGAGCGGCCATCTCCAGCGCCCCCATTGCTGTACCATTCTTGTTCTGTGGACCTGACATCGCAGTCACCCCTGTCATGGCACAAGGCCAGAGCGGTGACGTGCCTATGCCAAGAATCAGACAGGCCATGGCGAGTCCAACGGCACTTTTGAGAAAAAGGATCATAATAACAGCGATTAAGGTACAGATTAGTGCTGTGACCATCGTTGCGCGGAACCCGATCCGTTCTGCTGCCCAGCCGGAAGGCGCTCGGAACAGATTATCTCCCAGATATTGAAGAGCGAATGCCACACCAATGACACCTGCGGACAGACCCAGAATATTGTCCATATACACGGGCAGAACAGCTACCAACAGGGCTCCTTTGATAATTTCAACCAGAAAAAGTGTCAGCCACATCGCGATAAAAAATGGGGAGCGCAAAATTTTGACTGGTTTTGTATCAGTTTGCATTCTTTTTCCCCTTTCGGTGTTCATTTGCCTATTCCCTATCCTTAGTGTAACCGTGGGGAATGTGCCCAAATCTCGGCAATTTAAAAAATTGTCGATTATACTGTTGCATTCGGTTCTTAATTTGCTATACTCATCTTTGTTTACCAATTTTATTAGGAAGGGTTGTGACAGCACTGATGAATCACCACCGTACGCCGCTGTTTACCGCTTTAAAAAATCATGCGGCACTCAATCCGGTACAGTTTCATATTCCGGGCCACAAAAAAGGATTGGGAGCGGATACCGAATTCCGTGAATTTATTGGCGATAATGCCTTCTCCATAGATTTGATTAACATCGCACCGCTGGATGATCTTCATCAGCCAACCGGTGTCATTCAGGAAGCACAGATTCTGGCAGCAGATGCCTTCGGAGCCGATTATACCTATTTTAGTGTACAAGGCACAAGCAGTGCCATTATGACCATGATTCTGTCTGTATGCTCACCGGGTGACAAAATTATTGTGCCCCGGAATGTGCATAAATCGGTTCTGTCCGCCATCATTTTCTCAGGCGCCAAACCCGTATTCGTCTCTCCATCCCAAGATGCCAATCTGGGTATTGACCATGGAGTGACCACACAGTCTATCCGTCGCGCACTTGAGCGCCATCCGGATGCCAAGGCATTGCTTGTAATTAACCCGACCTATTATGGCGTAGTTACAGACCTAAAAGAAATTGTTGAGCTGGCACACAGCTACCAAGTCCCTGTACTTGTTGATGAAGCACATGGCGTACTCATTCATTTCCATGAGGATCTGCCGTTGTCTGCGATGGCAGCAGGCGCCGATATGGCTGCAACCAGTGTTCACAAGCTTGGTGGCTCCATGACACAAAGTTCCGTACTTAATCTGAACACGAAGAATGGGTTCGTGAATCCACAGCGTGTACAGACGATCCTGAGTCTGCTCACCTCAACATCCACTTCATACATTTTGCTTGCTTCACTCGATACATCAAGACGTAACCTGGCGCTCCACGGTCGTGAGATTGCACAGAAGGCGATTGAACTAGCCGAGTTTGCCAGACGTTCGATTAACGATATGGATGGACTGTATTGCTTCGGTAAAGAGCTGCTGGGTACAGAAGCGACCTTCAATTATGACCCAACCAAAGTAACAGTCCATGTTCGCCATCTGGGTATTACAGGATATGAGACGGAGAACTGGCTGCGTGAGCATTACAACATCGAGGTCGAACTTAGTGATATGTACAATATTCTGTGCCTCATCACGCCAGGAGATACGGATGACAGCGTGGATATCTTGCTGAACGCTTTACAGGATCTTTCCCGTACCTATTATCAAGTGAATCCGGCTCATGAACTGGTAGTAAAAGTTCCGGATATTCCACAGTTGATGCTGACGCCACGTGATGCATTCTACGGTGATACCGAAGTGATTCCGTTTAAGGAGTCTGCAGGACGTATTATCTCGGAATTCATCTATGTCTATCCGCCAGGAATTCCGATCCTCTTACCGGGTGAGGTTATTACCCAGGAAAACATCGACTACATCATCGATCATGTCGAAGTCGGATTGCCTGTCAAAGGACCCGAGGATCGCAGCGTAACCAACGTTAAAGTGATCGTGGAAGCCGACGCCATTTTCTAAAACACCCCTGCACTATGCAAAGAATATAACTGAAAGACCAAGCCTTGCGCTTGGTCTTTTTTTATTCTGTGGGAGAAGCGGGTTTGCATTTTCCCGTCTATTTTGTCGTTCAAACCAATGATACATATGCTCGTCAACTTCTTAAAAGCAAACAAAAGGCCCCCTGAAATCAAGGAGCCTTCATGTTATGTTCCAAAAGAATGACTATTCTTGTGATGCAACGAGTTCGTTGTAAGCCGCTTCAACGCGGTTCCACTCTTCTTCGTCTTCAATATTGTAGAGCACCATTTCCTCGTCTTCTTCTTCCATACGCAGGATGATGCCGTCAGCTTCAGGATTGTTACGTTCCAGCAGGAGCGCATAAACATGCTTCTCCACGTCAAACGTCTCCACCAAAACCATCTCCACGTCTTGGCCGTTCTCGTCTGTTAATGTGAGAAGGACTTCTTCATGCTCGTGGTCGTGGTCGTGGTCTTGCCCGCATCCGCAGCCATCGCCGTGTTCATGTGTGTGATCGCTCATTGAAATACCTCGCTTTATAAATAGAAATTGTGTAACCTTGCATATCGTAACATGTTCACTGACCCAGGTCAATTTTAACTCACAGGGTTATTTTCGCTTCAATCGTTCAGCGCTGTAATGATTTTCTCCGCTACCAGGACGTAGTTGCTGTTTGCATTTTCTTTAATATGAAAACCGACTTGGTACTTGCCAGCACGACTGAAATCGTACGTAAAATCGTATGTGCGGAACCAGAAGTTATCCTTCTGCGTTGTAAGTTCCTGGGACTGGATATCCTTCACCTGACCGCTCGGATTGGTAATCGTTACTTTTACCGCCGCTACATCTGCTGTCAGACTGTCCACTTGTGAAAATACATTGAATTTTAACTTGCCTACGTTAACGTTGCCAAATACAGTGTCTCCCTTGAAGAGAAAAATATGTACATTCGGTTTGATCACCGTTACTCTCTTGTTACTGCTATCCCATTTGACGACGCCTCCAGCTTCCCTTACAGGTACGTAGGTCGTTCCATCAATGAGATAACCTCCATCAGCTGCTTCCTTGCCGTTAATGAGAACACGAATCTTCTCGTTCACCGAATCTGCAAACAATAAAGACCCGCCGAGCAAGGAGAATACCGTGACACAAAGCAATATTCGTTTCCATTTCATCCCGTCAATATTCCCTCCCCTGCTGCTAGCTGTTGTACATTTATACTGCAGATTCATCCACAAAGTTGCGCTGTTTTTCATCATTTTTCATTTTTTATCCAGAATTTTTTCCACCCCTTGGAATGCACAAAAAGAGGCGATCCTCATTAAAGGAAGCCCCTGTTCTATAATTGTTATATATACGGCATTATACGAAGAGTTATGAAGAAGTATGGCGGGTCAGAATACAGGGAACGCCCTTGCCAATAGCCCCTTCGGTTCTCATCCGTGCAGCGTAATCCATTCCTCGTGTACATGGTGTCTTGCATCTCTCACATACATCCGAAGTGACCAACTTCATGGATACACGAATTTTGTCACTCTTTAATGCGGGAGCTTTCTTTCCCTTTGCTTTTGCCATCCCGGATTCCCCATTTCCCCAAGTGCTTACTGATGTAATGCATCATATGGGGATTCGCCCGGTTGTGTGTCTATTTAAAAAACGTATTTGAATAATAAAAAGATGACAAGGAGGATCCCTCCGAGAATGAGCCAGTTGCTGATTTCATACCAAATGCTCTTGCCTCCGGACAGGTACTTCTGTTCATTCTCCTGATGACGCTGACGGTGGGTATCGGTCTCAGAGCCATGGGGTGGTTTGCCAAAATCCATCATAAAGTTCATTCCCCTTTCAGCAGTTTGCATAATTTTAATACCATTATAACCCATAATTCAGGGTAAATTTGATTTTTCTGTATAAAAACCAAAAAACCTCCGATTTCTCGGAGGCTTCTTTATCAAAAAAACAGTTTCAATGATTATGCCAGTTCCACGTTAACATTGACGTTTCCTTTAATTCCTTTGGAATATGGGCAGTAGTCATGAGCAAGTTTCACAAACTTCTGTGCTGTCTCCTCATCCAGACCGAGAATTTTAACTTCCAAATCCACCTGAAGCTTCACGCCGTTATCCTCAGAATCCGTCACCAACATTACGGTAGCAGCTACAGTACTTCTTTCAATTTCAACTTTGTGTTTCTTCAATTGGAACTCCAATGCGGAGTTGAAACATGCACTATACCCTGCTGCAAACAACTGCTCCGGATTCGTAGCTGTCGTCACTTGTCCTCCGAGTTCAGGCGGTGCCGCAACATCCAGCATAAATACGTTATCCGGGGATTGTACGATTCCTTGACGTCCGCCTGTATTGATGACTGTTGTCTCATATAATGTTTTCATGCTTGAAAACTCCTTTGGTTAATTAGATTTATTTTCAATAAATTTTGTTCTCTTCTTTATCGCTAACAATTACATTGTACACAATTTAATTGTGCATGTAAATAGTTAATGTAAAAAAATAATATAGTTTAATGCTGCGTTTAAATGAATAGCGATGAAGAGGATTATCATGTAGTTAACAAACAGTTAGGAGGAATAACACGTTTGGAGAATAATTCATTTCTGACACCAGACAAGCCCAAACATAAAGTCAGAGCACTTTCTGAGGTTCTGGCTGTATCCACCAAACTCGGTCTAACTTCATTTGGAGGGCCGATCGCTCATCTCGGTTACTTTCATGAAGAATATGTTCGCCGTAGAAAATGGATGGATGAACGAAGCTATGCCGACTTGGTTGCGCTATGTCAATTTTTGCCCGGGCCTGCCAGCAGTCAAGTCGGGATTGGAATTGGCATCATCCGCGGTGGATTGCCGGGAGGCCTGATGGCTTGGCTTGGTTTCACACTTCCTTCTGTCCTTGCGTTAGTTTTGTTCGCTTTTCTTCTGCAAGGATTTGATATTAGCAGTGCAGGCTGGATTCACGGCCTTAAGATTGTTGCTGTAGCTATTGTCGCTCAGGCGATATGGGGTATGGGGCAAAAACTAAGTCCTGACCGTTACAGGGCAACGATCGCTATCTTTACTGCAGCGGCAACTCTTGTGTGGCAGACTGCGTTCACTCCAATCCTTTTTATTGTTATTGCAGGAATGATCGGCATTATCCATTTCAGGAAAATGACAGGTATTAGGACAGTAGACTTGTCTATCCCGGTGAGTCGTAACTTGGCTATAGTCTGCTTGGCTTCATTCTTGGGTATCCTGATTCTTCTCCCGTTACTCACACCATTGGATCGTTCGGGATGGCTGTTATTCTTTGATAGCTTTTACCGTTCAGGCTCACTTGTATTTGGTGGAGGGCATGTTGTACTTCCTTTACTGGAACGTGAATTCGTCCCGGCAGGTCTGATCAGCAAGTCCGACTTTTTGGCGGGATATGGAGCAGCACAAGCTGTACCTGGACCGTTGTTCACCTTTGCCGGTTATTTAGGAGCGATGATGCGTGGCGTTCCAGGAGCTTTGGTTGCAACGATCGCTATCTTTTTGCCAGCATTCCTTCTGATCGTAGGCGCATTGCCCTTCTGGAATTCTTTGTGCAAAAGCTCTAAAATTCAAGGCGCATTAACCGGAATTAATGCAGCCGTAGTAGGAATTTTGCTCGCGTCATTGTACGATCCGCTTTGGACAACTGCGATTCTAACTCCTGTTGATTTTGCACTCGTATGCATGTTGTTTCTAATGCTCGTCTTTTGGAAAGTACCACCTTGGATCGTTGTCGTTGCCGGTGCAGCAGGCGGTACAATCATGAAACTCCTTTAAATAAAAAAGGTACCCAAACACCGCACTTCCTTTTCGAAGCGTCCATGTTTAGGTACCAAATCACTGCAAGTATTTCTCTTCACCCATCCTTACAGATCATCTATTCATTCTCTTCTCATTCCAATCAGTTACTCCAGATATCCACTTTCACCTGCGCACATTTGAAATATTTGGCCTCGGCTTTGCTTGTAGTCAATTTCAACAGACATTGCAGCTCTCCATGTTGGAACAGCCCGCCACTAAGGTCAGCAGCAACACCGCCATACTGATCATCCGCACCAAGCCATACGGATGGTCTCTCCAACCCGGCTGAGAATTGTAATCCGGTGCAGAGCAGCACAGTGAGATTCTTACGGTTCTGCGCCTCATCTCCTGCTACGCCATGTGTGGTGAAGAATACCATGTTTTGTTTGAAATCAGTGTACGTTCCATCTGCCTTGTAGGCACGAACCATCCCATATTTCTGATTAACGTTCTGAAAAAATGTAATTCCGGCCTTGCTGTCCTTTGATTTAATGCCAACCTGAACTGAGATTCCAATATTCCCGTTTAATTGTAGCGCTTCCAATGTTATCGCAATGGCTGTCACTTTCGAGCTATCGATCAGATGTTTCATTTTCAACTCTGCCGTGGCTCCTGCCGTTGTCGGTGTTGTAACTGTTATGGTTCCTCTGTCGGGCAAAGGCTCAAACGTAGGTGTGCCCACCACCTCCACCCAATCCGGTAACGTTCCGTAAAGAAAATCGGCCACAAGCTGTTTGTGGACCTTTCCAAAGGGTACAATCTGACCCGCTGCATCACGTATAAGCATCTCTACACCCCCACCGAATAGGCTACACCGATATTATGATCGGTATTGTAATACACGTACACTACGCCGTCCATAACGGACACCATCAGGGATTGCATATTGGTCGTTTCCCAATTCAATGCCGGAAAATATATATCTGAAGGTTTGTCCAGCAGTTGACGAAAGTCTGCGCTGATCTTGGCTATGGCAGGCCGAGCTACAGTCGTGACCCCACCTGAAGCATAAGCCGATAACATGCCCAACCACCACATGCTCCCTTTGTACATAAATACACCAGCATTGGGTCTCGAAATGTTTTCTTCCGCTGACAATGTCGCATCGTTACCACCCATTAACGGTCTTGGATCAGCTAACCAGTTACGTCCGTCATGAGAATGCCAAATACATTTACGGCCAAAGTCGCCGCCGCCCATCACCGAGAAACCGATCCATTTACCGCCATTCCTGAAGCATGAGAAGTAACCGGTATGACCATCCCCCGGGAAGCCGGGAGGTTTGTCCAATATCAAACCCACTCTTGTCCAGTTGATCATGTCTACAGAGGTCGCAAGTGCCGTCGATTGGTTGATCCCCAGTCCGCTTTGTTGATAATACATGAAGAACAATTGTTCTTCATCGTTCCAGATCACAAATGGCGTTTCCGTTGAATTTCCAACTACGGTATCAAGATAGACCTGCCCGTGTTTGGTCCATGGTCCTGTTGGACTGTTCGCATAGGCTAGTCCAATACCTCCGATGTTATTATGGTTGGTTGAATACGTGGCATAATAATCTGCTTTCGCATCAGGGATAAGCCCCTTCACTTTGATCGCCCGAAACCAGTAGATCGATTGCAGACCCGCCATTGCAGCGGTATATATGGGATTGTCCATCTTTTTATCAAATTGAGGCGTGTACATCCGTCTGGATTCTGCATCGCAATAGTCATAAGGTGCAATGGCTCTATTCGCCTTCATTGCTGCTTCGAGTGCTGCCTGAGCAATATTCTCAGTCGTAGACATGGGAACTCAACTCCTTCGTGAGCAGGGGATTACCATTTGCCGGTCGCAAATATAAAACATCCGAAGTGTCCATGAATAGGATTGAATAATCAACAACATTACCCACATTCGCAGCCGGCTCCTGAGTAATACGAATGATAGGACGTATTCTAGCATTATATGAATACGCTTTCATTTTGTTCATTCCTTTATTGCCTTTACCGTTGTAATCAGCCATTGTCCCTTTCATTGATACGCCCGGATAATGTTGATTCTTCATATTAATCCCTCCTATTGTTTTCTCCCGATAAGTATATTCATGAAGTTACCTTTCTGTTAAAGCATTATGCCCATATTGCAGCCTATTATTCTAAGTCTGATTTTCATTCAACCAACGGTTTGCTTATGTTAACAAGACTAAACAGGCTAACCCATAAGAATTGGCTAACCTGCTTGAATGAAGATGAAGAAACTGCAAAACCAACTACTTATTCCTGTGCAAAAAGTGGAGATAAGGGATTCGCTACTTTTTTATCAGATTTCTCCTTGCCTTGGTTATCCAGTACATAATATTGGTAAAAGTCGTTCGTGAATCCGATAGACTCCTGTATTTTCAGCTTAAAAGCTTCAAATGATGCATTACTCAGATGATCTTCATTCCAGAAATAATGAAGCATTAATCGATTCTGGTTGTAGGGATGTTGGATAACATATGCACCAGCGGCGAGAGGCTGATTCATGATATTTTTCCAAGGAAAACCGGTCTGTTTCGCCCGATCGATAATGTTGGATTTTAAAGCCTGCACCATTCCGTTTGACTTGGTATTGCCAATGACAATAAGGTTGCTGTTACCGATCTCTTTTTTCATCTTTTGCTTCAGTTCCTTGCGATCCCGTACAACCTCGTATCGTATACCGCTCATATCAAGAAATCCGGTCAACTGATCAACCATCTCTTCCTGCTGTTTAGCTGCAAGTTTACTCACCTGATCGCTGAGCACAATGGTTAATTCCTCGCCTTGAAGAACTTTGTCCATCAATCTAGTCATCACTTCATAAGGCAGATTAGTCATCATACTCATGACAGCCTGATATTGCACTTGTAAGATATCATGCACATATGCCGCAGTCTCTTCTTTGGATAATTGGTATTCCGGCTTTAAGACAAAATTAGGCTGATATAGGGCCATTTCCATCTCGGTACGTACTTCCTTACCAAGCACATCTTCAATGGTATGAAGCAGCCCCTCTATTGTTGCATTTTGATATACGTAGCGTTTGAAATATGTCTTCATCAACTCGTCAAATTTCTCTTCACCGACAGAACGGTACAGCTGATAGATCGCTTGCCGCCCCTTCTGATAATATACCAGACCGGCTAACTCCCCGGCTTCATCGTTTGTTGCCGCAATGGTCATGTCTACAGGCGCATTATCAAACTGTATGGATCTGAAACCATTTAGCTTATCGCCCTGTTTCTCTGCAAAGTACACCATGGAGAAATCGGCAAAGCCTTCATCCAGGAAGGATTCTGTCTCCGAGTTATTACCGATCAATGCATGGAACCACTGATGCGCTATTTCATGAACAAAGGTTGTATCTTCTTCTGGAACCGCACCATCGTGAATCTGTCCCATCTGAATGAGCCTCGCATACTCCACGGCAACGCCTTGTACATACGTCTCGACAATTCGGAACTCTGAATAGGGATACTTGCCATATTTCTCATTATAGAAATTAATCACTTTGAATGCCTGGTTAATGTACCGATCAACGATCTCTTTCTTGGATGGATCATCGTTGTAATAATAGTATTCTACCGTCAGACCGTTACGGGTAGCGCGCTCCACTTGAAGATTAGGACTGGCAAAGAAAACAAACTCTCTCGTATTCTCGGCTGCGGCGGAAACAATTTTACGTCCATGTTCTGTACTGTTTTGAGTGGTGATAGAGCCAGGCATGGCTACCTGAAACTCCTCAGGCACGTTTAATTGAACCTCAAAGTCCGATGAGGTGTAATAATCGCTCTCGAATGTTCGACTATACGGTGCCTTATTCCACTGATGCTTGACCTCATCGTATACAGACATAACCGGGAACCAGTGTGCACCATTGATTATATCCTTGTAATAGGAAACTCGCTGTGAGCCATAAGGTATCTTCAGATGGAATTTCAATTGAAGTGTTACCGATTCGCCTGGTTGAACGGACTCTTTCAACTGCACGGTCAACGCTTGGTTATCCTTGTGGAAATCCAGCGATTGGCTATCTGCTGTTACAGCCTGAATATCAATGCCACCCAGAAAGTCTTCCGCTGTCTTCTCCGGATGCTCTTCACTAATCTGTTCATTGTCCTGTTGGAACATGCTCGCCTGTGTAGACTTGGAGAGATTCGCATCAGCATATGTATGCAGGACCAGCTGCTGGAGAGTATCCTTGCTTGTGTTGCGATACGTTACCTTCTCGCTCCCCTGAATCGTCATGTCTTTCTCATTCAGCCGAGCCTCGATCTGGTATTGAATCGGGGACTGCTCCAGGGAGTCTTTCTGTGTGTTATGTATCTTCGTAGATACAGGTGATGACACAGCTTCCGCGGCGGCAACGCCCATGTTCGCAAGTGGGCTGGTTGCCAGTATTAAAGCCAGTGTACCCGCGATCCCTACTCTAGCTAACTTTGATGTAAATGGACTTGAATAATTCATAAGTTCTCTCCTTCTCCTGTTCTATGCTAACCTCAGAACCAAGTATAAAAGAGAAACCTTACGTTGAATTTATGTTTTATTTAAGTTTTGTTTAAATAAAGATGAAGAGAAATGAGGCTTGCTCCAATCGCACTTTTAATGTAAATAAAAAAGAAGCCTTACATCGTAAGACTTCTCGTGTATGATCTGTAGTGGGCTCGAACCACTGACCCCTACCCTGTCAAGATAGTGCTCTCCCAGCTGAGCTAACAGATCATGATATATAATTTATTTCCCATTCAAGTAACAGTATCATATCAAGTAACCGTGTTCATTGTCAATGATTTATTTGGTTATAATTCACCCGAATTGGTGCACAATAAAGGAAAGATTACCATTTCAGAAAACGAGGTGAATTCCCTATGAGAAACTTAACAAAGCGGTTAACATCCATTAAACATACATTTACGAAATGCTTCTTTCTCTACGCTGGGCTGCTGATTCTCATTACCACCGTTACTGGTTGCGGCCTGGAGCGGGACGATCATACGGTTCAATTCCAACAGTTAAAACAACCCAATGAGAATGTTGAATCTCTGCCAGTCTGGCTGGACGTATACTCCAAATCTGTCATTCAAGATGTATACTCTCCGCGAGGAAGCAGTGAAGTCTTGCCGTGATGGTTAACCTGTGAATTACTCATCTTCATCCCACTTGCGTGAGTATGCTTTCTTGGTCACGTAATACAACAGAGCAATCATTCCCGCCGACATTAACAATGTAATGACCATGATGCCTGCCATCCCCATCACTCTCCGCCTCCTCTCCCAGTATGTTCCAGACTTCACTATACAGGAAAAACATTTTTTTGTATAATTCAGTCTGATATGTCGCGCAAGAGCAGAAAGAAGGAATGGAATTGGCAGCTGAGATTAGTTATGTATCGACAGAAGAACAACTGGAGCAAGCCCTGGAAATTCGCCATCACGTCTTTGTGATCGAGCAACAGGTACCTGCCGAGATTGAGATTGATCAATTTGATGTCATCAGTCCGGATGTGCATCATGTATTGTTAAGTACGGATGGACGAGCTGTAGCCACAGGACGTCTGATCTACTACAGCAAGGATACGGCCAAAATGCAGCGGATCGCGGTGCTTGAGTCTCATCGTTCATATGGTTATGGACGTGTGCTTCTGCTCGCGATGGAGGAGCGGGCACGTGAACTCGGCTTATCCTATTCTATACTGGATGCTCAATGTCAGGCACAGAAATTCTATGAAAAACTGGGCTATGAAGTGATTTCGGAAGAACCTTTTTATGATGCAGATATTCTGCATGTTCGTATGAGAAAGAGCTTGTAAAACCTCAGCGTTGGCAGGTCTTTATCCGCACATGGTGCATACTTTCGATGAATTCGGATAGGCTAATCAGGTAAGCAGATTCCTATCTCGTCATATAAGGAGAGTGTGACATCATGGATCAAACAACACGCGAGAGTTTCACAGCCGTACAGAAAAATGGCGACGGTGACCTGACAGCCTTTCAGACTTCAGCAGGACGTGTACTGGACTATCAGCAGGCACTTGCAGAAGTAAAGGCTGGCGCTATTGCAGGTGTGAATGTATTTAAAGGCAAGGATGGCGAAATGTACATTCGCGGCGATGCCGACGGTGACCCGACCAACAATCTGGATCAACTTCCCCATTTCTAAAATAGATGCATACGCGTACGTGTGCCACAGTAAGCGCCGATCCGGTTATCCGGGTTGGCGTTTTCTTATGGGGACTAATAGTCCGTAAAATATTTTGCCGAATCCCCGGAGGGCTGGCTTTTTCGCATCGGCTGCTGTACCTGTTCCCATGCCTTCAAAATCTGTATACCTTCAAGCGTAGACCGATTCTCCCACGCGATGTGCCCGGTGCGTTCAAGCTCCAGCAATGACTCATGAATGTGAGGACTGCTTCGTCCCGTCTTGTTCTCCAGTTCATCCATACGCGGCATTCTGCGCCGTTGTCCTGCATAGTTCACCATAATACGCAAAATCTTGCGTTCAAAGTCGTTCAGCATACTTTACCTCCTCATTCAGGTCCTTAACAGGACGCCATGCCAGAATACCTTGCTCCAGGAAGGTTCTGGGTGAGCCTTCTTTTCCCGCTGATGCTCTAATCATCCCGCCACGTACACTGTTAATTCGAATCTGTCGCTGCGTAATCTGTCCTGCACGATCCATGTAGACAAGCTCCACCATCTGGCCAATATATTTACCTAGCATAATCATCCCTCCGATAAGAACGTTTGTTTGTATTTCATATTATATGCGAACATAAGTTCTTTATTCAATAGTAAAAAAAGGATTTTGAAAAAATAAAAAAACCAGACTTTCATCTTGATGATCAAGGGAGTCTGGTTCCTCTAATAATGCTGCTGATATGAAAACATCACCTGTTATACCCCGGTTCAGTAAAGGATCAGTGTCGATCCGATTCCGAAAATTGTACTTTCATTAATTGCTGTGTAGATGGATTAAAATCAACATTCACATAAACTGCGAACTGCTTGCCGTCTTTGGCACGAACCCATAACTTGAACTGTTCCCGTGATTGATCTGCTGTTAGAGAGGTACGACCGATGTGCTTATAGTCCAAAATATCCACATTATACTTGGTCTGTGTTTCTTTCACCGCTATAATTCCCCACTTCGCATAATCAGGGATAGCGGCACCTGTTCCTGATGTCATTCCGGCCAAACTCAAGACTACCGACATGACGGTAACAATGAGCATTCTCATATCACTCACTCCTTGGGACAATATATTTCTGTTATATTGCCCGTCCGGGTATCATTTTACACGAATAAACGAAAGATCCAGGCCAGTGGCCGTAGGGAAAAAGGAACCACATGAACAAGCCGGTCAAACGAATCAGGCGGCTCTGTCCGAAAACTCATCCCCCAGTCTCCCGAGAAAACGTGTTGTTGTGTCTGTGGCTCCTCAGGACGTTCCAACCCGTATTTCTTCTCGAGTAACTGCTTCGTATCTTCATCCAACTTAACCTCGTTCATAACGACATATGCTGTGGCAGGCACGCTGCTTATGTACATCAGAATCATTAGAAACATCACAATCCCAACTATTTGTACCCAACATCTGTTCATCTCTTACTCCTTTATGAATTTTTGACTCTCTTCTCTATGTAACGTGAAGACTCGTTTGAATGTTTGATTATACATAAAAATCATCGTACTGGAAATAACAAAAGAGAGAGGATATGAGGCATGCGTTATGCGATGCCTAAGTCCCATTTGGTTGGTTTTTTGTTTAAAAAATCCAAAACATGTGTAATAGGCCATGACTGAGTGATTTCACAATCATGCAACCCTACACGATCTGCAATACCACTTTGAGGAGGTTATACCCGAATGTTCAAACGATTGGATGAAATCCTGATTGAGATTCCCAATGTCGAGAAGCCAGATCCGAATGCTGCAGCAGCCATACAAGAGTTGCTCGGCGGCAAATTCGGAGAAATGTCAACGTTGAACAACTACCTCTATCAATCATTTAATTTTCGATCCAAAGAAAAACTAAAACCCTTCTACGACCTGGTCATGAGTATTACAGCCGAAGAATTGGGTCATGTTGAGCTTGTGTCTCATGGCATTAACAAGTGCCTCAGAGGCTCAACCGAGTACAAAGAACCCGACGATACGCCGCTAGGTTCCGTGAAAGATGCTCGTCTGTCCTATCACTACCTGGCAGGTGCACAAGGCGCAATGCCTTTCGACTCTATGGGTAATCCATGGACGGGAGCAAATGTCTTTAACAGCGGTAACCTGGTCGAGGATCTGCTGCATAACTTCTTCCTCGAATGTGGCGCTCGTACCCATAAGATGAAAGTATATGAGATGACGGATCACCCGGCGGCCCGGGAAGTGGTTGGTTTCTTGCTGGTACGTGGCGGCGTGCATGTCGTGGCATATGCAAAAGCACTTGAGATTGCAACTGGCGTAAATGTGACCAAGCTGGTTCCTATTCCTTCACTGAACAACAAAGCCTTCAATGAGGCACGTAAATATGAAGAAAAAGGGGTACACACCAAGCTGTACACCTATAGTGATAAAGACTTCAATGCGATCGGCCAGATCTGGAAAGGGACTCATCCCGAAGATGGACAACCTCTTGAAGTGATCCAAGGGATACCTGAAGGATTCCCGATTCCGGAAGCTCCTGCGGTCGAGGAAGAATTCGCACCAGGCATCTCACAAGAAGACTTTAAGGAAATTGCTCGCCGTCTGAAGATGGCAGGGAATATAGCGGATTAAGTTGGAGCTGTACATGCACTGTGTAAAACTAATAAGCTCTCAATACTGTCAACGCAGTATTGGGGGCTTTACTGTCTTCTTGTCCATCAACAATCCTTGTAAGGTGATTTGGAAGGTAAATTAAATTCTCATTTTTAAGTTAATCAGCGTCTTCAACGGAATGTTTGTTGATCATCTGCCATAGCTCTTTCTCACTTATTAAACGAATAGAATCTGTATATTCCCAACTGAAATAAGGGGCAAGATTTTTAGCTACATCTTCCCAGGTTTCTCCTTGCTGTTTCATAAGAATTTCATTTATTTTTTCGGATATCAGTTCGAAATCCAGTTTATTAACAATAAAGTGCCTTGCACCTAATACGATATCTGTTCCATCTCTAAGTTCTTTTTCTAAAGCTTTCGGAGTTATGATTGTAAAATCAAAATTATCCTCACCTTCAGAATCTTCCGTCCCAATACAGGCTGTACCTGTCAAGTAAAAATCGTCTCCAATGTCTTCAGTTCCCGTGAATTGTAACTTGCCATGGATATTCGGATCTCCAGTAATAATAAGGTCTTTCAAAATCGGTTTAATCACGTTTCGCCCCTCTTAGGTATCTAGTTTCTTCATTTTTCTTATTGCGCCAGTTTTTATGTATCCAAACTTCCATCTTCTCTGATCTCTCTTTGGTTTACCTTCATTTTTTCCAAAAGCTCAAAGATAACCTCATCCAACTCCTCAAGTACCTCACTTGGTGTTGGAGACTCCAATATCCTTACCAGATCCGTTTCTAGCGTACTTAGATAAGATACAGGCAATCGATCAATCAATCCGACCAAAATGAAATATTCCCACTGTGGATCTTGAGTCTGTAACACATCCTTAATATGAGGAATTAAATCCTCCCCCAATCTCAATAGTAGAACCTCTACCGGCTTAGAGATTGGCCAATTCCCGTCTTGTAACCACTGCATAAGTTCTGGAATAATGCCTTTCAACTCTTCATTACTAAATTCATTTAACTTGCTAACTGCTTCAAAATCAAACTTGTCACGTGGAAGACACGCCCTAATATCCATTTAACTTTCCTTTCTCATCTATCATATGCAAAATGAAATTCCCTCTTGTTACTCGACTGTCTCTACATCCTCTACGCTGATATCCATCTTATCTTGATTCTCCATCGTTGACATCGCATCTCTCATACGAACAGTCCACGTTCCTGTAACCTGATCAAATTGTACATCTTCGATTACGGGAACACGTACCTTTGCTCCATCTGGTGAGTATAGTCCGCCCCGAATTGCGTCCGCTTCACTTAGATGAGCACCGTCTGGCGTATATGGACAAGATTTCTCTATCTTATCTGCTCTGGCCTGCCCGGGATAAGGCTGATTTTCAGGTCTTCCATCCGTCCACACTTCAACATAGGAGCCGATCTGCGGATCTGGCGCATTGGAGAACCATTTTGCAGGATAATACCGACTGTTTCCTCCACTAGAACTGTAATCTACATAAGCTGGATCAACCACAAGAATGGAATCGTCTTTGCGATCAACCACATAACCACTGAATCCATCTTTACTTGATGCACTCTCTTGAGTCTGCACGGAGTTACACTCGATATGCCCTGAACATCCCGTAAGGCATACGATTAGGATGGTGAGCAATATAAGGACTCGACGAAGATTTTTCACAAGAATCCCCCTTTAATAACACCTCTCCCTATATTTAACGTACCCGGTCGGATTATTGTTGCATTCACTTCTTAATATCCCTTTTGTACACGTATCTTCCCCAGATCACCAATGTTGCGCATAACAAGACAGCACAGTAGGCCCAGACAAATAACATTGCGAGTCCTAACCCGATGTTGGCATCCAGGCGCTCATCAAAGATCTCTGTGTATAGCGAAAAAGCGAGTGGCACGGCACCAACAATGAAAATTCCAATGGACCAGCCACCCCAGCGTCGGAAACCGGACCCCGCACGAGTACTGGAAAGTTTGCGAATCCCTTGAGTCAGAAGCCACCAAATCAGAATAAATAATAGACAGGTTATAAGGATTTTCAGCATATCGTTCACCTGCATATCATGCACCTCCTACTTCTTACAAGATGATGAACACATCTTACATGTTAAGCGTTCTCTTTACTATATTACCCGTTTCCATCTCCATGATCACAGGCAAACAATAACGTTGCACCGCAGACTCTCACCCTAATCATGAAAAAGAAAAAAAACGCCAACGTCCTGACCCCTTCCAAGTCAAGAACGATGGCGTTACTTCTCGTATTTACAATGTTACATCAACATGGAACAGGTTACGCGCCAAACTGCGCATAGTGAAGGCGGCTGTACACCCCACCTGCTGCGAGTAATTCCTCATGACGTCCCTGTTCCGTAATGCCCTGTTCGGCAACGACAATGATACGGTCTGCATTTTTGATCGTTGCCAATCGGTGAGCAATGACCAGCGTGGTTCGGCCCTCTGACAACTCAGCCAGGGATTGCTGAATCGCTGCCTCCGTTTCCGTATCCAGCGCTGATGTGGCTTCGTCCAGGATTAGAATTGGCGGGTTTTTCAGGAACATGCGGGCAATGGACAAACGCTGTTTCTGTCCACCGGACAGCTTCACGCCGCGTTCGCCAATTAACGTATCCAGCCCTTCCGGCATCGACTGAATCAACGGTTCCATCTGTGCACGTCTCGCAGCCATCCAGATTTCTTCTTCGGATGCATCCAGCTTGCCGTAGGCAATATTCTCGCGAATGGTTCCATCGAAGAGGAATACATCCTGTTGTACAATTCCGATATGACTGCGCAAGGAATCGAGCGTCATATCCTGTATCTCCTGCCCATCGATCGTGATGCGACCTTCCAGCACATCATAGAATCGCGGCAGCAGACTGCACAGCGTTGTTTTACCTGCACCCGACGGACCAACGAGGGCCACGGTTTCCCCTGCATGCACGTTTAGATCGATTCCTTTGAGTACAGGTTCCTGGTCCGAATAACCAAAGGTCACTTGCTCATAACGAATATCTCCACGCAAATGGGATACCGATACGGCACCTGGACGATCTTCCACATCCGGTTCCATATCAAGCAGCTCGGTGTAACGTTTGAAGCCTGCAATACCTTTGGGATACGTCTCAATAACCGAGTTGATCTTCTGAATCGGTGTCAGGAACACATTGGACAGCATGATAAATGCAATGAACTGACCATAGGTCATGCTGCCGTTAATGACAAACCATGTTCCGCATACCAGGACAAAGAGGGATACCAGCTTCATCAGCATATAACTGACAGAGGAGTTCCAGGCCATGATTTTGTATGCGATTAGTTTCGTCTGACGGAAACGACCGTTGTTCACAGCGAATTGTGCTTTTTCATGCTCTTCATTGGCAAAAGCCTGAACAACACGGATGCCTGTGATATTGTTCTCAACACGAGCGTTGAAGTCCGCAATATCACCGAACATTCGGCTGAATGCCTTGGACATTTTGCTACCAAAGTAGAGGGAGAGATAAATAATCAGCGGTACGATGATAAAGGTTAACACCGCCAGATTTCCGTTAATGCTCATCATGATACTAAATGCACCAATCAGTGTCATTACCGCAATAAATACATCCTCTGGACCATGATGGGCAATCTCACCGATATCCATCAGGTCGTTAGTCATGCGGGACACGAGATGTCCTGTTTTGGTATTATCGAAGAAACGGAAGGATAGCTTCTGCACATGATTAAACAGACTTTTACGCATATCCGTCTCGATGTTAATGCCCAACTTGTGTCCCCAATAGGTAACCACGAAGTTCAGGAATGAATTCAGGAAGTAGATACCCAGCAAGGCCAGACACGCCCATAGAATCCAGTCCCAGCGTCCGCCTGGCAGCAGATCATCGACTACCCGGTTGACTGCCAGTGGAAAAGCAAGTTCCAGCAGTGCGACCAGAATCGCACAACTGAAGTCAAGAATAAAGAGCTTTTTGTAAGGCCTGTAATAGGCAAAGAAACGGCGAAGCATGGACGGAAGTCCTCCTTATGCAATCACACCATAATGATTACGTTCTATTTCGTCTTACTTAAGAGATACAGGAAGTATGGCGCACCAATAATGGCAACCAGGATACCCGCGGGAATCTCCGAAGGCTGTAAAATGACACGGCCCAGCGTATCTGCAACCAGAACAAGCAATGAACCAATTAGTGCAGATGCAGGTAACAGGAATTGATGTTTTGGACCCACCAGACGACGCGCCAAATGCGGTCCGATCAGACCCACAAAACCAATCCCCCCACTCACAGATACACATGAGCCGGCAAGTCCTACTGCAGCCGCAAGCAATATCAGTCGCTCACGCTCCACTGGAGTCCCGAGTCCGCTTGCCGTCTGATCCCCCAGATTCAGTACGTTCAGTACACGTGCCTTGTACATTACTAGCGGTACAAGAATGATTAGAAACGGCAGCAATGCCGTTACAAATTTCCAGTTCGAACCCCAGATGCTGCCTGCCATCCAGGTAGCTACAAATTGATACTTTTCCGGACTAAGCCGTAAGGTAAGCACAATCATGGCAGAACTTATTCCAGCCGCTACCCCGATCCCCGTGAGCAACATACGCGTAGGCAGGATGCCCTCTCCTTTTTTGTAAGAGAGAACATAGATCAGAAATGCAGCAAAACCGGAACCGATCAGGGCCAGAATTGGCAAAAGAAATACCGGCGCTGCTGTTGTTGTCGGGAAAAAGGAAACAAATAACATAACGACCAGACCAGCACCTGCATTAATCCCGAGGATCCCCGGATCTGCCAGCGCATTCCGAGATACCCCCTGCAAAATACAACCAGATAACGCTAGTCCTGCTCCGACCAGCACCGAAATCACAATACGTGGCAGACGGAATTCAAACAGGATCAATTCCTGTTTCGCCGTGCCTCCGCCAAACAGGGTACGCATCACTTCAAGCGGCGAAAGCTTGGTAAAACCTGTGTTCATGCTCACCACAAAAGCCGTAATAATTAACAGGGCTAGCACAATGAGGACAATCGCACTTTTGGTTCTCTTCTTACGCTCTGCTCCAACTATTGTTGAGGATTCCATCGTTACAGAGTCCTCCTTTCTTTACGCGCCAGATATAGGAAGAATGGCACCCCGATGAGAGCAACCAATGCGCCAATTGGCGTCTCGTACGGCGGGTTAATCATGCGTGCAGCCAGATCCGCAAATACAAGCAACAGACTCCCCATCACAGCGGAACATGGAATAATCCAGCGATAATCGACCCCAACCAGCTTTCGCGTGAGATGGGGAATAATGAGTCCGACAAAACCGACCGCACCTACTACGGACACAGCCGTACCTGCAAGAATCAGCACGACAATCAGGCCTATGAGCTTGATTAGGCCCGTACGTTGCCCCAAGCCCACAGCAATATCTTCTCCGAGACTAAGCAGAGTAATGGAACGGGAGATGAGAAGACCTGCGATTAGTGCAGCGAGTACCCATGGGAACATGACCTCAAGCTGAGACCACTTCGTTCCGGCTACACCACCGGCTGTCCAAAAAGCCAGATCTTGTCCAATTCTGAAATACAATGCAATTCCTTCACTAAGTGCGGACAACATGGCTGATACAGCTGCACCTGCAAGCACAAGACGCAGTGGTGTAAGACCCGATTTGGAAGCTGCACCAAAACCATATACCAACAGGACTCCAAGCCCTGCTCCAAGGAAGGAGTACATAATGATGTACATAAATGGCAAGCCAGGGAAAAAGGCAAAACAGACGGCAAGCGCAAATCCAGCTCCCGCATTTAACCCAAGCAATCCTGAATCGGCCAGCGGGTTACGTGTCATGCCTTGCATGATCGCACCAGCTACAGCGAAACATGCACCTACCATGGCTCCTCCAAGGATACGTGGTAACCGAATCTCCCATATGATCTGATGCGGAGTCAACTCAGGGTTGAAATCGAAGATGGCCTTCCAGACCACGCTAAGCTTAATATCCGCAGCGCCAAAAGAAATGGACAACGCCATACCCAGAGCGAGTAGCAAAACTCCCCCTGTAAGAATAAGTGTGGCTGCCCACGGACGGGTATGTATCTTCGCTGTGGGTGAGTCCGGATTATGTTTTTCTGGTGAAGCTTGTGAACTCATACGCGCCCACCCTCGTTATGAGTGGAACTGCTCAAACCTATGTACATAACAATCACCTCTCTATAAATACCAAACTTTAATGATATTGATTCTCATTCCCATAGACCATTGTAAGTGAATCCATAGACTCTGGCAATGGACAAATAGGACATGTTTATTGCATATATGAAGATTTGCACACAATTTTACACGCAAAAAGGCCGCGCAGGAGCCAAAAAGCTCGAACACAGCCTTGTCATTGCATATGGAGAACATATAAAATACAGACTCATTTAACGAGCATGTACCGTAATCAATGATGCCAGGACATCAGGAACATCGGTAATGATTCCTTGCACCCCCATGTCAATCATGGCCTGCATCTCGGCAGGGTCATTGACCGTAAATGGATAGGTAACAATACCATGTGCCAGTGCAGCAGCAACCTCTTCTTGTGTAACTGCCAACTTGTAGGGATGAAGGCCGGATGCTTCGAGTTTGGCCGCATAATCATAGGGACGGTACAACTTTTCCATATATAAAAGCGCTGTACGGATCTCTGGCGCAAGACGTTTACATCTTACGAGCGAAGCATGATTGAAACTGGACAGCACGACCTGTTGCTCTAAATTCCAGTCCCTAATCGCCTGTATAACCTTCTCTTCCATCCCTTTATAACTCATAATACCATTTTTCAATTCCAGATTAAGCAGTGTTCCTTTCCCCTGTACCAGCTTGAATAACTCTTCCAGCGAAGGAATACGCTCCCCGGCAAAATCGGCATGGAACCAGGACCCGGCATCCCGTGTGCGCAATTGATCGTACGTCGTATCCTTGACCCAGCCTTCTGCGCCGCAAGTTCGGCTTAACGTCTCATCATGAATCAGTACCAGTCTGCCATCCCTTGTCATCTGCACATCGGTTTCGATCCCTGTCGCTCCAAGCTCCAAACTCCGTTCAAAAGCGATCATCGTGTTCTCCGGGCATACGGCAGATGCACCGCGATGGGCAATAATCTCCATGTTCCTCATTCCAGCGCCTCCTGTGTTCAAGCTTCACCTCTATGACCCTTACTATAAACACGGTTTGTTATGCCTGTATTAACAGAGCGTATAATGGGTTGCCTGCTTCACGAACACTAGCGACCGGGCACAATATCGAACGGGCTGGGGATTCACTCATTTATGCGAACTCAATCTGAAGTTCGACATAACATAGTATGAACGATGCAAGCACTGAACTCCGTTATAAGGAGGTTGACTATTGAATCCCTCAAAGAAAAAATCGATACCTAAGCGTGCTCACACATCCCAGTTACAGTCGGCTTCCAGGCTTTCCAGATCATCTGTCCATATCAAAAACAAATCCGGCAAAACGGCTAATCAGCGTTCTTTTAACTCCACTTCATCCAGCACACTGGATCAGCTGGCTATTGTTGCAGCAATACTCTCCTTAATTGCAGCCGCCATCGGGCTATATATCGCCTGGAAATCGTTAAGTGTCCCGGATCAAACTGCTGTTGTGGTGTAGACTGCTTGTTGTTGCAGCTATTGGCTCAGGAGGCTCTCTCTCCTGCTTCTGACCTAATTCAGGGGCAGGTTTTTGCTTTTCATTCACTCCCGTATGCTTAAACGTCAAAAAACCGTTCCCCTGAAACGCCGGCATATACCGGCGTCTCTTTGGAAAGGTCATTTTTTATTCGGGCGCTGCCTCTGCAGTGTCATCCCCGTCCCGGAATACTGACCGAATTACAGAATGAATGTGCGTGAGATAATAACCAACAGAATGAACAAAACGAGAATTGCACCTGTTGATGTCCATGCTCCTCCACCGAAGCCTCCGCAATACCCGTAACCTGTACCTTTGAGTTCGCTCATCAGTGACACTCCCCTCTTCATCAAAGTACACTATAGACTATGTCCGATAGCGCAACTTGCTTGGGCAGATCGAAAATTCTCCCGAGGAACGATTGGGTACAGGCAATCTTCTTATGCACTCATTTCCCGTTAAGTTGTGACCACTTCTGAGTCAACTCTGCAGGAATATAGGATGACATTCGGTTGAGCAGTTCAGCCGGATCAGATTCCAGACTCCACAGACTGAGATGCGAAGTGTTGGAGAATCCTTCCTGAACGCTATGTTCTACCATCTTCATCAGCGGTCCATAATATCCATTGACATTCAATAAACCAACGGGCTTCCGATGAATACCGATCTGTGCCCAGCACAGTACTTCGAATAATTCTTCAAATGTACCCATGCCTCCGGGAAGAGCAATGAATCCATCGGATAATTCAGCCATCGTAGCCTTCCGTTCATGCATGGTTCCCACTTCAATCAGTTGTGTGAGCCCTCCATGAACAACCTCGCCCCGGAACAATCCGGTAGGCATAACCCCGATAACCTCTCCCCCTTGTTCAAGAGCAGCATCGGCTACTGCCCCCATCAAGCCCATGCAAGAACCACCATAGACCAGTGCATAACCGCTATCAGCAATCTGTTTGCCCAGTTGAACAGCCTTCTCTGTATAATCGGGGTGATTTCCCGGATTGGAGCCTGCAAAAACAGCTATACGTTTCATTGGGTTTCACTCCTTCTCATGATCTATTTTAATAGTATACAACATGAATGTAATGGGTATGTACAACAGGTTAACAGAACCAATGGGCAAAAAAATACCCGACCGTTTGCAGCCGGCCGGGCTCCCATATCAATACACATCAATTTAGAAGGGGTTGTTACTACCTAATATACAGACCGAACATTAAATCCGTATGATCTTTGCATGAAATGAATATTAAATCTTCGTATATCTAACGTATCCCACGGCGTGAACGCACGACAAACATATGCTTGTCTTTACGCAGAACCCGGCCATCTGCAAGCTCGACCTGATCCTCGTCATGACGCAAAATCGTCGTGGATAACGCTACAATTTTGGCCCGGCGCCAGATCATAACCTGTGACTTGAAATAGATCGCATTTTCGAACTGAATTGCCTTTTTCATCACATATCCAACCTTATGCACTTCAGAACGTGCTTTCTTTAAGGGAAGACTCTCTTCGGGAAGAGGTCTGATCATTGCGATATTGTCAAACGATACCTTGATCCGTTTTGGTCCAATCCGTACACATTCCGCTTCTTCATCCCACTCGACCAGCGTTCCCTTCAATGGCTCCCGTATGCCTGTTGCACGATATACCGCTACTTTTCGTCCTATCCAATGTCGCAATGTTCTCACCTCCATCTGTCTAGTTTTCAGGTATCTTCCAATCGATCGGTTCAATACCCTTGGAGGTCAGGAAATCATTGGCTTTGGAAAAGGGACGACTGCCGAGGAATCCGCGATGTGCGGCCAGCGGACTGGGATGTGTAGATTCCAGTACCAGGTGCTTGTCCCTGTTAATAAATGCACCTTTTTTCTGAGCATGACTTCCCCACAGCATATATACCAACGGCTCTGAACGTTCATTCAGCGCACGGATGACAGCATCCGTAAACGTCTGCCAGCCCAATGCCTGATGGGAGTTCGGCTGACCTTCACGAACCGTCAGAACAGCATTTAACAGCAGGACTCCCTGCTGTGCCCAATGAACCAGAGATCCATGATTCGGAATTGGCAGGCCCAGATCGGCGTGAAGTTCCTTATATATATTTTTCAGAGAAGGTGGCACGCGTACCCCCGGTCTAACCGAAAAGCTTAAGCCATGAGCCTGACCTGCTCCGTGATAAGGATCCTGACCAATAATAACAGCCTTAACCTGATGATATGGTGTCAGCTTCAGTGCGGAGAACAGATCTTCTTTGGGCGGAAAGACCGTCTGAGATTTGTACTCGGCGGCTAGGGTGTAACGAATCTTGTTGAAATACTCCGCTTCTGTCTCTTCCTGGAGCACCTTGTCCCAGTCGTTTCCAAACATATGTATAGGCTCCTTTCC
The DNA here is from genome assembly GCF_051967555.1 of Paenibacillus sp. SAF-068. Taxonomy (NCBI): domain Bacteria; kingdom Bacillati; phylum Bacillota; class Bacilli; order Caryophanales; family Paenibacillaceae; genus Paenibacillus; species Paenibacillus sp. SAF-068. The sequence goes on along the minus strand of NZ_JBQCJX010000002.1, from coordinate 632,743 downwards.
CCTGATGAATGCAGATACGTGCAGCCCATCTACTGGGCTCTTCCTTCTGAGAGCCGCATGTCATGCAACTCATAGACTATCCACCATTTTAACATAACCGGGGACAGCAGACCAGAATTGCACATCAGGTTATACATTCACCTCAAAAATAAACCTTGTTCTTGCTGCACTTTGTATACCCATACGAAAAAGCCACCACGCTATTTCGTGATGACCTGATACCTTTATACATAAACGGGCACTTCTACGGCTTCTTTCACAAGCACACTGCTGATTCTACGTAATCCTTCCTGAAGGACAGAACGCGGACAAGCCAGATTCAACCGAATACAACCCTCGCCATTCGCTACAAACATATGACCATCTTCAAGCAACACACCCGCTTGCTCAGCGAAAAATAACGGTAAACTTACATTTTGGGGAGCATATGCCGAGATATCAATCCAAGCCAGATATGTGGCTTCCGGGATGTGAAAGACAGCCTGTGGCAGATGCTGCTTCACATACTCTTCCACGCAGGTGAAATTGGCGTCGAGATAACCTTTTAACTGTTTCAGCCATTCATCACCCGTTTCGTATGCTGCCTGAGTAGCAGCAATACTCAGTGGGTTTTTGAAACCATAATGGCGTGCCTGCCAGATGTCTCGAAGTGCCTTATTCGGAATGATGACATTGGAAAACATCAGACCGGCCATGTTGAATGTTTTGCTCGGAGACATGCAGGTAATGATTCGATCCGTATCCGGGAACAGCTTCGCAAGTGGCGTATGTCTTTGGCCAGTCCGCAGCAGATCACAGTGAATTTCATCCGAAATAATCCATACATTGTTCCTTAGACAGATCTCACCCACACGCTGTAACTCTTCCGTTGTCCAGACGCGTCCAGACGGATTATGCGGGTTGCAGAAAATACATACCCTTACCTTCTCATCCTTGGCTTTGGTTTCAAAATCTTCAAAATCAATCGAGTAACGTCCCTGCTCATTGAGCATATCCGAACATACCAACTCAAGATCATTATGCACCGCAGCTGATTGGAAGAAACCATAAGACGGGGTCACGATCAGTACTTTCTCATCCGATTGACAGATATATTCCACCAATTCATATAAAGCGGGAATGATCCCGTTCGAGGTCTCCAAATGCTCTTTGGGGAAGGACCAATCATAGTACCGTTTCATCCAATTCGAGACAGCTTCATAGTATGCCGGATCGAACACCTGAGAGTAACCCATGATTCTACGGTCCAAACGTTCCTTAACTGCATCCAGAATCTCGGGAGGTGTGGCGAACTCCATATCTGCAATCCACATGCGAATGAATTCTTCGTCCTTAAATGGAAATGTCATATCATCTGTGGCGTTAAAAATATATTGACGGAAACCATCCGTATTCATGGCATTCGTACCTGTGCGATCTATAATCTCATCAAAGTTATATTTCATAGCTTCTGCTCCTCTGTCTGCTCTACTTTTCATTGTCGGTTCGTGTCGTATGACATCTATTATTCCATGACGCAGAAGTTGCATCAAATGCAATACAATCTATCCTGACGAAACAAATAAAGTTCATTGTTTCTCCAGAATAGGTTTTTCGGCGAAAAAGTGATATATTTCTCATATAACATCATTTTTATGAATGACTTTCATCATTTTCACGTACTCTCAAGAAACATTACATAAGGAGAACCGGTTATGAACAATATCAATCAGGAAGTTGGCAAGAAAATACGAAACTTTCGGAAGTGGCGGGGACTGACGGTTCAACAGCTGGCGGATCAGATCTTCAAGAGCAAGGGCACCCTGTCCAAGTATGAGAGCGGCGATATTACACTCGATCTGGTGACGTTACATCATATTGCCAACGCGCTCAACATCCAGGTAGAACAGCTCTTGTACCAAGAGCCAAGACATGCTTCTCCCTTGATGAATGCGGTCCCGTCCAGCTTTTTCAAGAACTCTACCCGCTTCTATTCCTACTTTTATGACGGGCGTAACAACAGTCTCATTCGTTGTGTCATTGACATGATGGCTCAATCGGATGCCAACCGTTACCGCACCGTGATGTATATGAATGTGAAGGATTTTGAGAACTATCAAGAATGCGAGAATATGTATTGGGGCCACACCGAACATTATGATACGCTCACCACGCTGATTTTGAAAAATCAGGCTACGCCGCTGGAGAACCTATATATTAATATTCTGGCCTCTTTTCAGGAATCGGAGAAAAAATGGGGACTGATGGCTGGCGTCTCTTTCAGACCATTCATGCCGATCGCGCTCAAAATGCTATTCTCAAGAACCCCGCTGCCCGAGAATCAGGAGTTATATAATGAATTGAAGATCTCAAAGGAAGATCTGCGGACCCTGAAAATATATAACATGCTTGCTGTCACTTGAACAACGCAGCGTGTTAACCATTCTCATATGGGATGGAGATAGTTGCACCTCATGGCTACCCATTAAAAAAGGCACTTCTATAAGCTGTTGCGCAGCTCATAAAAGTGCCTTTCGCATTAGGCGTTTATTGAATCGAAAATTAGCGAGACCGACGTTTAGTTTTTAATTAAATCCAGCGTCTCGTCAAACATTTGCTTCTGTTCCTCTATCTTGTTCTCATTACCGATCACGCAGCGCTGCTGCTGCTCAAGTATGGCCGATAAGAGCTCAGCAAAACCGATAATGTCGCTTTCCTTCGTGCTTAACACTTCGTCCCGCTCCTGTTGCAGATCCGCTTCAGTCACATTCGACAGATAACACTCCAGGGAGAATGCCCCTTCGCCATAAGGCGTTCTCGGCGTATCGAGATCCTGAATCGCACCAATGATATAACGCGTCATTTCCCGCTCGTCTGCCCGGAAGTCGGTCAAATATTGCGGTATCTCTTCATATACTTTGTACGTTTTATCGAGATTTGGATCACGGTACGATGCAACGTAGCTGTCTCCGTTACGTCGGAAGCCTGACATGCAGCCATAAGCTCCGCCTTTGGCCCGGATATTGGTCCACAAGTAATCCAGGGACAGAATGCCCTGCAGGACTCGTAACGAACCCGTATATTGATATCCTTTATCGATATAATTACCCGTTTGCACCACATACTGCACCTCTGAAGGGGAACGGAATCCTTCCTTATGAGTAGCCGGTGTGAATGTAAACTCTTCTTTGGCAACCTCATGTGTGAACAGCTTCGCTTTCAGATCAGACACCTGTTGCTCCAATCCTTCATATCCCTGTTCATCGGCAGTGTAACTGACAAGCAAGTTCTCCGGTCTGAAAATATACCCCGTCAACTCTTGCAGACTGGAAGATAACTCTTCTTTTCTCGCCTCAAAGTTCGCCTGAAGATCCTCAAGCCACTGGTAAAAGGCGATACCACTCACAGCTTCTCTGAAATCCGCAACCGCTGAATGTTTGGACGAAGACCGCCCAATTCCCGCAGAGTGTCCGCTATTGATAAGATTACGTTGCAGGTTGCCTTTCATCTGAGAGATGATCTCATACAATCGCTTCGAATTATCGAATCGGGACGTGAAGACAATTTCCTGGATCATGTCAAAGGCAAATCCAAGCTTGTCATACAACACTTTCGCGTTGAACTCATAGGTAGCCTTGAATTCATTGTGCTTATGCGCGTTGGCATACGATCCAATCCCGCTATGAATACCACCAGAATGAATGTGGATTTCATTGGACAATTCATTGAACGAGTAATTTTGAGTATCCACGTAACCCAATACATTTTTCAGCAATCCTGCATACGGTAGCAGATGACGTGGCACTTCTTTGATATCGAACAGCAGTCTCAGATAACCAATCCCGTTCGTATAGAGGTTATGATGCAGAACGGTTGTGCCGTCGACCTGGTTTACCGTTTGATGCAACTTAGAGGCTTTGGGTTCAATATCTTTAATCGATAACGTTGGAATGACCTGCTGCTGCTCTTTGGTTGAAGGTGTATTCTGATACTCGGCGAGTGCTTCTGTTTTCTGAATCAGCGTCTGCACTTCTTCCTCGCTAAGACCCGCTTGAATGGTTTTCAGACGTGCTTTCAGCGCTTCTTCTTTGCGCGAATTCAATCCTTTGTCAGGTGTCAGGGCTACAAAAGAAGTATGTGTGTTTTGCAATAGATACTTCTCGATCAGCTGCTCAAAGTAACCTTCGTTCATTTTCGTCCGCAGCTCAGCAAATACATCATTGGCTTCCAAATGTGTGAACGGTGCTTCCTCATCGTACAACCAGCTTTGCAGGGAGGAGAATCCGTAGATCAGGCCCTTCGGCATTCTGCCATAGTCCGCTTCCCTGTGATTGAACTCATACGAGTTAATTCCTGCAAGGAGCGCCTTAGGATCGAAACCTTCTTTCACCACACGCTCAAGCACTTCTCTGACCGTTCCCAGGAAATCCTCTTTGCTCGACAGATTACTCTTCTTCAGTCCCACCGTGAACACAGGCTGATACAGGCTGTCATCATACGAACCGTAGACATCCTTCGCAATTCCCTTATCCAGCAACGCCTGCTTCAGTACCGCTCCCGGAGCGTTCAGCAGGGCGTATAACAGGATTTGAAACGAAATGTTCAGTTCCTTGTCCAGACTTGTGCCGATCACCGCATTATAGGTCAAGAAGCTATTATCCACTTCCGATTCCGTACTTCCGGCAGAGTAAGTCTTAACCGTGTCTACCCGTTCTGTAAAAGCAGGTTGAAGTTGAATGGCCGAATCAATCTCGATACGATCATATGCATTTAGATAGTTCTCGTCGAGCCATTGCAGCTTCTCTTCCATATCCATATCCCCGTAGAGATAGATGTAGCTGTTGGACGGATGATAGTATCTTGTATGGAAATCCAGTAGTCCCTGATAAGTTAGATCCAGGATCGCTTCCGGGAATCCGCCAGACTCGGAGGAATATGTAGTATCCGGGAAAAGGGAGTTCAGCACTTCTCTGCGCACCATTCGTTCCGGTGAAGAAAAGGCACCCTTCATCTCGTTATATACAACTCCGTTGTAGGTTAACTCATCATCTGCTGAGGCCAGATTATAGTTCCAGCCCTCTTGCAAAAATATCTTTTCATTCTCATAAATATTCGTATTCAATACCGCGTCCAGATATATATCCATCAGATTATGGAAGTCATGATCATTACGACTCGCGATCGGATAGATCGTCTTATCGGGATACGTCATGGCGTTAAGGAATGTATTCAAGGAACCTTTCAGCAACTCAACAAAAGAATCCTTGGCCGGAAATTTCTTGGACCCACAGAGCACGGAGTGTTCGAGAATATGGGCTACCCCTGTATCATCTTCCGGAGGTGTGCGGAAACCGATACTGAATACTTTGTTATCGTCCTGATTGGACAAAAGTACAATTTTGGCCCCTGATTTCTGATGTTCCAGCAGATACGCATCCGATTTCAATTCTTCAATTCTGCGCTCCTGTAACACCTTGTATGGCTTAAGCTGTTTCAACATAAACTTGAGTCCTCCGTCCATAAGATTGTTTTATTGGTTTTGTGACTATATCGTTCAGCAAGGTAAAGGTAATATATGCCTACGGATAGTATACACCATTGTTCCGTCTCTTCATAAAAGTCAGATAAATGTACCTTCTGATATGTATTATGCAGCGTTTATGTTTATGAACTGCATGGTGAAGTGGTCAGCTATGATATCACATTCATATTAAAGAACACAAAAAAGATCGCATGCAGCTTGGTTAACAAGCGTCATGCGATCTTTCTTTTTGAGATGCCGAGGACCGGGATCGAACCGGTACGGTAGTCACCTACCGCAGGATTTTAAGTCCTGTGCGTCTGCCAATTCCGCCACCCCGGCAGGATTATGTATTTCTTGGCGACAAGAAATATCTTACCATGAAACAATTAACTTTGCAACACCTTTTATTAAAAATAATAAAAAATGAAACAGGCACTGCAAGCGATCAGCTCACAGTGCCTAGAAAGTCCGAGTTGCGGTCCCGGACTTCCGGTAAACCAATCTATATTAAGGGAGGTGTGAGATAAGAATACCTCCCCAACATTAAAGAAACCTAAAATCAGCCTTAAATTAAACTAAAAAAGTAAAATCGGTCTAACACGAGCCGCCTCTTCCTCGCTGCACTCCACGATAACCAAGATATGGTCCTTTAACAGCCAATCTTCATAATACCTTGCGTCTTCTTCCGAGATCCCCGCTTCAGTCAGTGTAAGCACCAAATCATCGGTCTCACTCCCAATCTCATTGCCGGCGAGTCTGCGTACTGCTTTTCCGATCGACATCGTCTGATCCATCCGTTTTCCCAGACCAGCCAATATACCTTTTAGCGCACCAAAGGCACCATCCGATCCTGCACCCTTCAAAGGTTTGGGCAGACCCGTCTTCTCGCTCACCAGCTCCAGATTGAGCTGTTCCTTCGCCACCGCTCCCAAATATTTATCCTTAATACCTTCCTCTTTAGCTTTGTTCAGCATGATTATTGCCTCGTTCTCGGTACGGGCCAGCCCAATAATCAATTTTGTCATTCCGTTCCCCTCCTTTTACCCTAATATAACCCCGTAATCCTCATTCAAAAACAGCTAATCCAGAGCTAAGACAAATCACCTATGAAATTATTGATTTAACTTCTGGAAATCTATACCTAGTTCTGATAGACTAGATAAAGAAGACAAATTAACCATTGAAAACATTGACATATGGAATTATCATCTCATAATCAGGAGCAATGACTTATGAAAAAAGAGGTAGAAATTGCCATCCGGCGCAAGCAACAGATCATGGTTCGTAATACAAGCGGTCAGACGGTAACCGGATATCCCGAGCATACCGCTGATACATCCATTCTATCCTTACGTACAGTTCACGGCAGTCTGTGGATACCGTTTGATGAGGTTGAACATGTTACACGTCTGTTAAGCATCCGTTCTCATCATTTAAGCGGAATGCAACTCGTATAGTCACCAAAAAACCAGACGCATGCACGTCTGGTTTTTCTTATCTACTTATCCTGTACCACGTTGCCACTAACCTCCCAACAAAGACCTTGCTGTCCTTGTTTCTGTCCACCCATATCCTGTCATTACTTCACTACAAACTTCACTCGTGTTCCATCCGGATATGTACTTAACTGATTCCCTACCCATGAACCTGCACCGCGATTATCCTTTGGGGTAATGTATTGGATATCTGCACCTGTTCCTCCCTCAGCGCACATCGCCATGGGCCACTCGTCACGATCCTTACCTTTTTTGACCGGAACACCCTTGAGTGATAGATCCCGATTGCCTTCAGCTCCACTACGATCAATGGTGCATACATCCGAATGCCCCGCCTTGATCGCAGCTTTAATATGATTGGCTGTTTCAGGATAGCGCTCCGAAGGAAATGTAATGGTATGGTCTACACTCTTATTAGTCCCTCCGAATGGATTAGGTATCTCCTCGGGCCATTCTCCCCCAGCCCAGGCGTAGAGGGCTACCAGCAGCATCGCTACCAGTGTCAGTACCTGCTTTTTGAAACCTTGCTTACCTTTGCGTTTTCGTCTTGTGCGTCTCTTACTCATGCTGTGTCTCCCCCATTCAACACTTACATTATAACAGAACGCCCGTTCGCAGAACAATTCAATACAATAAAAAAAACAGCCGAGATCACCCGGCTGTCCTGCTTGTTTGGTTATCCTACATTGGGAATGGCCTGTTGGCGCAGCAAGGGTAGTATCACCTCAAACTGTGTACCTTTCCCCTCGGTACTCTCCACCGAGATCTGGCCATTCATCAGTTCCAGCAGTTCTTTGCAGATGGTCAGTCCAAGCCCGCTTCCGCCAAATCGGCGCGCATGGGAGATATCGGTTTGAGTAAATGCATCAAACAATTGTTCCATCTGATGTGGAGGAATGCCAATTCCCGTATCACGTACAGAGAATACCAATATAACGGTATCCATCAATTGTTTCCTCACATCCACCTGTAACTGCACTTCACCCTGTTCCGTGAACTTGATCGCATTACTCAGCAAATTATCCAGTACCTGCCGAAGTCTTAGCGGGTCACCGATAAGTACATCAGGAACATTCAGATCAGCATGACAGAGCAAACGTATGTGTTTATTCTGTGCCGCCGGCTCATGTGTCTTTACAATCTGTTGGATCAGCTTCAGAGGTTGAAACTCAATGTTTTCAACATCCATTTTGCCTCTGCCCAGCTTCGCCATATCCAGGCTATTGTTAACAATGTTAAGTAGCGCCTCACCCGATTGACGTGCAAGTTCAAGGTATTCTTTCTGTTCATCCGTAGTTTCACCCATACTGGCAAGTTCGATCATACCCATAATGCCGTTGAGTGGCGTACGAAGCTCGTGATTCAGCTTTCCGATGAATTCCAATTGCCCTCTGCTGTTCATCTCAGCCATGGAAGTTGCGAACTTCAACTGTTGTTCGGCATACTTCCGTTCTGAGATATCGTATTGAATGCCTACAAAATATAAACACTCTCCGGATTCATTAAAGATCGGATCAATATTCAGTTCGTTCCAGAACTTCTGGCCACTTTTTGTATAATTTAAGATATCAATCTTAATGGACTGTTGTTTCTTTAATGCATCACGAATCTGCATTACCGTTTCGGGGTCTGTGTCCTGTCCTTGCAAAAATCGGCAATTCTGTCCTACAGACTCTTCATACGTGTATCCTGTCAGCCGGGTAAAGTGTTCGTTTACATACATGAGCGGAAGCTCAGGCAATGTAGCATCGACCACGGTCACGGAGGATTTCACTTTCGAGATGATAAATTCCCACTGTAATGGGGATTGATTATGTTGGCTCATGCCTTCCTCCTTCATCTCACACACGTTAATGTTTATATAGTCTGTAATCGTACATTATATGGAGATACAACTAACCAAATGGTATGTGTTGATATAAAAACAATATATTTTAATTGTAACACAGTTATTCAAGTCATGTGGTTCTTGGGTAATAGTTGATAACTAACATTCGACAATAACCTAACGGTCATCAGGAGGAATACGCATGAAATTTCTGTTAATTATCATCATTATTATTTTGATTGTAGTCTTTTTTACCAGACGCAAACGATAAGATGAGATCCGTTATGTAAGTAAGAAAGGAAGATGGGTATGAGAACCCTCTTTTTTATATTCATGGTGCTCTGTATTATCAATCTCTGTTTCCCCAAATTCGGCTGGTATCTGCGTTATGGCTGGATTTCCCGGGGTGAAGCCGAACCCAGCAGGCCTTATATGACTATGGTCAGAACAACCAGCCTGCTAATGTTGCTTATCGCCTTCACACTCGCTATGGCATAACTATAGGCACAAGAAGTGACTGCCCCGCTCGGCAGTTTCTTTTTTGCGTTGAAATGACGGGAAAATGATAACTTTGTTTGTGGTGCAAGGATGACATTGCCCGTAATATAGATGTATCGTTTCGGAAAGGACATCCTTGGCATGAACATCGCATTTTATCCATATTGGGCCGTCAAAACACTGCTCTCGCTTATTAATGTCATCTATATCATGGTCATAACTACATTTATATACGGTCACACTGGATCGGTACTCTATGCTGCAATGTTTCCCCTTATTCAGATCATTGCACGCATCATAGCAGGTTTCACTTTGCCATTACTTGTGAACCGTTTCGCATACTCCAAACTATTGATCAGCATTTCCATAGCCAAAACATTCACCATGACCTGTATAGCCATTTCGTTGAATCATTTGATTTCACAGCTGCCGCTTCTCTTGATCGGTGTGGTTATACTATCCTTTTTGGACGGATGGGAATCTCCGTTACTGAATACGTTAACGCCACGATTGGTTCAGGGAGAAGATCTTGAGAAAGCCGATAGCCTACTTTCTTTCTCCAATCAGACAGTAACCATTGTAGGGTACGCCATGACGGGATTCGCCGTGATGAACTGGGGGGCGTCACAGACATTCTGGGCAGCTGTAAGCCTGTCCTGGGCCGTTCTGATCTTCATGATTGCCATGGGCTCGCTCACACGAAATGTTGAACAACCCCAAAAATCTGCTGTATCATGGAATGTATCGAGGGAAGGCTGGAGCATGATTTGGAAGAATCCATCTTTACGCTGGATCACGCTTATGGACATTGCCCAGGCTATGGCGGGTTCCATCTGGTTTGGAGCTGTTACGCTAGCCTTTGCAAAAGAAGCTCTGGAACGAGGAGAAGGTTGGTGGGGACTCATGAACTCGAGTTACGCTACTGGAACCATGCTTGGAGGTATTCTGGCTCTTGCACTGGCTAAATGGATTCAGAAACATCTGATCGCTAGCATGACGATGGGTTCTCTTCTCTTCAGCCTGCTGACCATCGCTTATGGTCTAAACAGCCTGCCATGGCTTGCTCTGGTGTTATGCATACTCATGGGTCCAGTTAATCAGATTCGTGCTGCGGCTCAGCAGACAGCGCTTCAGAGCATTATTGTGCCTGCCCTATCCCTAACCAAGGTATACGCCACACGTGGGGTCCTGATATCCACAGTGATGAGTGTATCCATAGTCATCTTTGGTCTAGTCGCCGATCAAATGGGCGTTCGATGGGTATACCTTATCAGTGGAGCCTTGTTTATCGTGTCTGCGATATGCTCTTTATCGTTGAGCCGGGTTCACAGGAGCGAGCATATTATTAAACATACGAGAAATATGTAAATCAAAAAGACGAGCATTATCTGCTCGTCCCTCACAACCTCAATCCAACCGATAATCTGTCAGTGGCTTGCCTTGTTTATAATACAACGTGGGTGACAATATGTTGAAGAAAATATGTACATCCGGCATGTACGCTTCTTCCAGAATAGCCTGCAACGACGAGGCAATCCGGTTATGAACCTCCTGATCACGTTGAAACATCAGAATCTCTATAGAAGCTGGAGAAGGTGTTAGCGCTTGTACATCATGACGCTCTGCCTTCATTCTCTCCCGTGGAATATGAGTAATAAGGGCCATCTGCTCTGTAATTTGGGGTACAACTTCCTCTAGCTGAGGACCTGTGAATCCTTTAAATCGAATAAACGGCATTGCTATCCCTTCAATCTCTGTTAATAGTCTCTTATGTGATTTTAAGCACATTGTTTTCAGTTGTCAAATGTCATGGATGACATATGTTGCATCAATAATAGGAGAAGCCCCGCCGAAGTCTCAGCGGAGCCCTTGCCTGCACGATTCTATACGCGACTTACAGCCAGAAAGATTTTGTGATGATTACGAGCAGGATGAAAAGCACGAGAATTGCACTTGTCGAAGTCCATCCGCCGCCAAATCCACCAACATTGCCACAACCGTATCCAACTTGACTCATTTGATTGGCCTCCTTTGAATTTCAAGGTATGCCATAACATATGCATATTCAGCACAAGTGACCGGGCGATTCGGCAAGTTCAACAGCCCATTCATCTCGGGATTCATATCCGATGATTTAACCGTATGGAGCGATGGTAATATTCACACTGTCTTTTTGCGACTTCTGAGATGATGGGTCTGTATGCCCTTTGTCCAAAAGGATTGTACGAGTACGTGTATCACTGTGGGATGCCAGCACAACTTCTCCATCTGGCGCTATACAGTAGGCAATCGAAATGGAGATCTCACTGTCGCGGTATGAGCCATCCGCATGGCTTGTCCCCATGACGATGCATTGATGCTGCAAAGCAATCTGCCGAGCCTCTTCGACCCACTCACTGTACTGTTCTTCACTAAACATACCTACACCAATGGAATGCATTATCATGTCCACACTTTTTATTTTCTCATTGCGAAATCCTTGCAGGACCAGCTCGTCACACAACAAGGTACTTATCGTCCACCCATGCTCCTCTACCACTTCAGCAGGGGTGTATTTGGCTTTCTCCAATACAATGTCTCCGACCTTATTGATGATGATCGATCGGTCCTTCGGACGTTCGTGCAACTTGCGATGCCCTGATACAATCATGGTTCCATATGTAGCCGCCAGGCGGCAAGCTTCCTCGATATTTTGATTCAGATATCCTTCAGGAAAAAGTAATACATCTGCATCAGGATGTTGCTTGAGTTCAGCTTCAAGCTGCAGCAAATGCTGTTCCAGCCTCGGTTGTCCAATGATAATCTTCATCTGGTATCCCCCATTCATAAATAAAAGCCGGTTCATACCTGAATAAGGTACGAGACCGGCTTAAAGGTTGTACGGACAGAATACTGCTCATCGTACTTCACTTCAAGAGTAATTGTTCTCATGTTATTGCTCGTTGAAACAATTACCTTTACAGTTCAATGGTATGTAGTTAGGCATTTCTACGTTCAATACTATCATAGATGGCCTGTCCATCATAGCTTCGATCTGTAGCGATATCTTTTACAAAGAGGGCGCTGCCTGCTGCACTATTTGCATTTACAGACAGAAAGCTAACTGCACCCACAACCCACATCAATGGATATAATGCAACGGATAAGACTTTTTTCATGTCGTTGTCTCCTTTTTTATTGAAATAGATAATTGGTTTAATATCCCATTAATACGTTTACAACCCAATTAGGTTTCATTTTATATACAACCATTCACTATTTCTATACATATAGGAGACAAGACTATAATTGTTCCCTCAGATCAAATCGAAACTCTGGAGTAACGCTGCTGCCTCTTCATGATCGGGTTCCAGAGCGAGCACTTGATGGGTATATGACAAGGTCTCTTCTTCCAGTTCAAGTTCATAACAGCACACGGCCAAGTCGTACAGGACTGCCGGATTATGGTTACTTGGATCTGCAACCAATGATATCTCCAGAAAACGTTTCGCATCCTCATACATATACATTTCATATAATAACTGCCCTGCCAGAAATGCGAGCCCTCCTTGCTGCTCCATCACATAGTAGGACGACCACATCGAATGAATGCCAGATTGAATATCGAGCATTTCCTCATCACTTGCATCAGGAAGAAGACTGGAAATGTGCGTAGCACTGTGAATCAAGAACTCGGCATCATATCCACCCAAACGCCAAAACGGCAAAATATGCTTCAACGCCATACTCTCTATTTGAGAGTCTACCCATTGTTTCATGCTGAAAAAGTCATCCGGTCCAAACCGTTCAACAAATCGATGGTAGGCCAGACGGGTATTCACATAACTGATGGGTTCGTCCACCATCAACATGCATCCCACATTCAGATCTTTATAATGATGTGTTGTGAACCGTGTATGGGCCCCCTGTTGTTCCAAGACATATTGAATGGCATGGTAGTTGGCTGTTAGGGAAAAACTCCCGTGCAGGACAAATTCAGGAGGCTCAGCGAACTTCCAGTTATCCAGGCGATGATCCCCTTTATCAGCGGTAATCAACACGTAACCCGACTGTGACAACTTGTTCAAACGTTCCAGACAGGACAATCCAATTGCCGGGAAAAGGATGTGAGAATCCTCCAGCTCCGCCTTGTACAACGTAATCAGTTCGGAATACGGATAGTTATCTGCACTGTATTCAGGCGCTCGGCGATACGCATAACTCAGCGTCATATTCTTCAACATCTCAGCGGGATCAAGATCAAGACGACGGTCCGGAGACTGAACAAGAAGATCACACTCGTAGATCTCGCCATCCCCAATATAGATTAATTCCTGAGGAATGCTGTCAAAAAAGTAATTGGCAATCAACAATAACGGTTGTTTCAGATCACCAGGCCGAATAACCGTGCCTGCGATGGTCAGGTTTAATTCCGTATCCGCTACGGCATCAAAACATGCAAAATCCACTATACCTTGTTGAATAAAGGATTGCATGGATGGATGCTCTTTCCAACCCAATACATTTTCCGCAACCAGATCCGTCATTACATATCTGAAGGGTGGTAACTGTACTCCAGCAAATTCCTTTAATTCAATCAGTTTCAGGAGAACTTGATGCGCCAAACGCCCTACACCCGCTCCCAGTTCAAGAATGGTCACAGTCTCGGTAATCTTTCCTTTGTTAGCGAGATCCTGCAGAAAGCCAAAAATCATCTCTGCATATGCCGTGGCAATCATCGGATTACTGGTAATATATTGAGGGACCTGATTCTCTGTCCAAGCCTGTAGCCCCTGCTGTTCATAATAAGCTCTCTGCCAATCCCAGACTGGAGCTTCACTGTAACGAAAACGTTGACCTTCATTTGACATCATTAAAATGGAAACCTGCTTTCTATTACTAATTTCATAAAATTCTAAGATGTTCACGTACTATTTATGTCCAATACCATTCAATCTCTGTAAAGTATTATATCATAGAACCCTATTTACTCGATGAAGTTCAGTCTTCCCCTTCAACACGAAAAAAACCTGCCTTTGAGGGCAGGTCGTAGTCTCCTTCATTTAAGAAATATTGATCTAGTTTCGTCTAGGCATGGGCACTCAATATTAGTCGGAATATAATACTCCGTCAAAGTTCTCAGGCCCTACACGAACTGTACCGAGCAAGTTGGAGCTGACAAATGCAGTGTATGTCAATTGCGGCGTAATCGGCGGATTGTAGTCATCGGCAGAGAAGGTAATAACCTGAGGTGCAAGAACACTCAGATTAAATGTGGAAGTGGCAGAATAAATAACTGGGTCCGTTGCCAAAGTTCCTCTAACAATAGTAATTGTAATTCCAGCAAGAGCTAATGGAAGCTGTACAGAAACGGTTCCCTTAAACTGTACACGCGGGTTAGCTCCGATACCAGCTGTCGTTACCAAACCAATCTGTCCAAATAATTGTGGCGTGTTAATTACGAGAATGGGAATAGCGATCGAGTTAGCCAAACTCGCATTCTGCGAGGTTCTTGCATCAATAAATTGACTCATGTAATCTACCTCCTATGTGTGGATAGGATAGTATATGCGAGATTTAAGATATGGCATGGACATACAATGAGATACGCAAAAAAGGGCATATCAGAAAGGCACCATGAACCAGCTACCTTGTTCTCCTTCTCCAGAGCCTTATATGGAGACAGAAAAAAACCCTTGCTTGGCAAGGGTTTTAAGAGTATGGGCCCTACAGGACTCGAACCTGTGACCAATCGGTTATGAGCCGACCGCTCTAACCAACTGAGCTAAGGGCCCTAGACATAATGTATAACGTGCAGATGATGGCTGTGGATCATCCAAGTGAAACTCAATTGCGGGGGCAGGATTTGAACCTGCGGCCTTCGGGTTATGAGCCCGACGAGCTACCGGGCTGCTCCACCCCGCGTCAGTAAGAAATATTAAAACAGCGACTTAATTAATATACACCATTCTATCCCAATAAGTCAAGGGGTAATGTCAGGGAATAAAACGTACACCGTAACGTCCTTTGCGTGATCGATAAACTTCCACTTCAGCCGGTTCATTGTGACCGTAAATCCATCCATCCTGCTCCATACGTTTGGCCAGACATCCTGCCTGAAATTTGGTTGCATACAACTTGCTGAAATATACCCAGTGCATACCGCTCGTCCTTTCCGGAGTCGTCATTTATTCCGCTTTTTGTAGAATACCCCATTTTCATAAAAATAGCCGCCAAAGATTAAAATCTTCAGCGGCTATCCTTTAATGATGCTACTAAATCAACTCTCATTTCTCATTGAAACGTGGCTTTAGGGTCCTTTTTCAATTTTTCCAGCATCTCGTTACCTTTAGCTGCCCACTCACCAAGCGCTTCTTTTGGTGTCTTTTTGTTCTCAAGTACCTGATTGAAATATTCCATCCCTTTATCGTTTACTTGCCATAAGCCTGGGGATTTTTGATACAGTTTATCCAGATTGGTATTCGTTGGCGGAATAGGCTTCAGAGAATAGAAGGCTTGAATGTTGTAATCCAGACCATCTTTAGGCTTAATAAAGCTCTTCCGTGATACCATCTCATAGCTGCTACGTGCTTTGATCTTGGCCCAATCTTCACTGTTCATATACTTGATCAATTC
Organism: Paenibacillus sp. SAF-068; assembly: GCF_051967555.1. NCBI lineage: Bacteria > Bacillati > Bacillota > Bacilli > Caryophanales > Paenibacillaceae > Paenibacillus > Paenibacillus sp. SAF-068. Next base: position 616,803 of record NZ_JBQCJX010000002.1, on the reverse strand, counting down.
CCACGCATCATCCGGGTTCTGAGCAGCACTGTTGATCGCCATCAAGTTACTCAGATAGATGCTCCCTCCGATTTCAGGAGCTTCCGGGTGAACTGGAGGTGTGACTACATCCCAATCTACCTTCGTAAAATCTTTCATTTTATCTGCATTTTTATTCGCATCAATTAATTGATTAATATAGCTGTAATCACCAATAACCATGGCTGACTTGCCACTCAGGAAGAGATCCCCCTGAACCGGATCATAACGTCCATTCGGATTCTGATCCTGTGGTTCATCGCCTTTAGGAATAACTTTATCAATCGCAAGTTTGCTGATGGTGCTCCACACTTTCTCCCACTGAGGAGAATCTACGGTCATCTTCTCTGCTTTGTCGTCAAACGTCTTCAATTGCAACGAGCTGTAGTATTGTTGCATGGAGTAGTATGGCGAACCTCCCTGATATGTGGTGAAGGAGAAACCAAATACATGGTCTTTACCCTCGCCTTTCGTAAGTCGGGTCCCCAGATTGAAAATATCGTCCCATGTCATGTTGTCCGTTGGTGGTTCCACCCCTGCTTTTTCAAACATACCTTTATTGTAGAACAGAGCAGAAGAGGAGAACGTTGGTGTCAAGGCATAGATGCTCTGATCCCCAAGGTCCTTAATTCCTTCCAGTACACTAGGCACTATATCACTGGTGTCAAACTTGTCTTCCTGAATCAGTGGGTCCAGTTGTTTTACCAGATTCTCCTGAATTAATGATTTGACTGTAGAGGTATCCGCCACGATAACGTCAACCGGGTTATCCCCCGTCATAATTTTCTTCAGACTTTCCATCGTATCCGGAGCTTCCTGTTGCTCTTCTGTGTTGCCATATCCATACATGCTGCTCTGGTCAACAGCAGCTACAATCTCAATCGTTACATTGGGATGTGTCAGTTCAAAAGCATCGGTAAATTGCTGACGGAAGTAACTGTCATCCTGTCCTCCCCACATTGTAGCCACACGCAATACACGTTGTTCTGTATCCTTCGCCTCACTTGCCGTACAGCCAGCTATCAGCGGCAATGCCAGCGTAGCAGTAGCCATGACAGCCAGCACACGTTTTCCCCACAACCTGTTCTTCATCTCCCAATTCCCCCTCATTAATTATCTTGGCGGTGTAATGACAATACGTTCACCGTCAAATTCCAATGTAGCCCGGTTATCAATGGATAAGGCCTCCAGATACTCTTTTGGCACCTGAAGCCGCCCTGCACGGTCAATAATGACAAATGCTTCATGAATGTCCGGCATACCCGTTTCGGACAAGTTATGCTCATCATCCAAATTCGGGTTGCGCTTCACAAACTCGGTACTGGTCAAACCATCACGGATCGCTACGATCCGGTCTACCTTGCCGGCTAGCGTCAAGTCATGGGTAACGATGACAATCGTAACGCCGAGTTCCTTGTTCATTTTTCGGAAAATGCCCATGATTGTATCACATGTCTCGGAATCGACCGAACCGGTTGGTTCATCTGCGAGCAGAATTTTGGGTCGATTGGATAATGAGATCGCAATCGCTACCCGTTGCTGCTCTCCTCCTGACAATTGATGCAATTTGTTATGCATCCGATCTTTAAGGCCTACCCATTCGAGCAACTGTTTTGCGTAAGCACGATCACGCTTGCCTCCCAGAATCATGGGCGTCTCCACGTTCTCCAGTGCAGTGAGATAAGGCAGCAGGTTACGACCGTTATTTTGCCAGATAAATCCGACCGTATGACGTTTGTATTCAACTAATTGGGCATCTGTCATCTTCAGCAAATCCCAGTCTCCCACAACAGCCGTACCAGCCGTAGGGCGATCAAGCCCGCCCAGAATATTCAGCAGCGTGGATTTACCGCTACCGCTGTTACCGATGATGGCCATCATTTCACCTTGATTGACAGTCAGGTTGAGACCCTGAAGGGCAACGACTTCCACATCGCTGGATTTAAAAATTTTGACAAGTCCTTCGCATTGGATCACGTTTACCTCTCCTCTCCCATTTTGACCGCCTGGTGAACCCGCAGTCTGCGAATCTGCCAGAGCAACATCGTTGCACCGATGACCAGCATCACCACCGTGACCCCATACAGCTGCAACATATCCTGCTGTTCAAACACAATCCGGAACGGAGGTACCTGAGCAGATACATTGTCCGTCGTTTGCAGGAATGGCAAGAATAAACGACTGGATACCTGACCGATACCAATACCAAGCAGGATCGACAGCCCCGCCGTGAAGACTTGCTCCAGCAGCAGCATGCCGCTCAGTTGTGCCCGGGATAATCCCATGGCTCGTAATACCCCAAACTGCACAACACGACCGGACAGGTTGAAGAACCAGTACAGCACGTATCCGATCAACGAGATAATCACCGATACCAGGAAACCAAGGCTCAGAATCCCGAATACACCACCCCGTGACGGATGTTTACCCTGAGATACCAATTCGGTGCGTACGTCACGCACAGAGGATAACTCAATACCTTCTGCTGCAAGTTTCTCCATCAAAGGAGCCACCTTGGCATCCGGTTCCATTTTCAGCCATACCTCATATGGAATCAGAGGTACCTGATCATAGATATAATCAAGATTCGCCACGAAGAATGGCATCTGATCCGGATATTGGGCTGGCCAGTAAGGAATAATCCCAAACACGACGAATTCAATCGCCTGGCCCTGTACACCCATGGAGACGAGGTCTCCGGTTTTCAGCTTGAATTTGTCAGCAAATTTGGAAGAGACCAATACAGCCCCTTCATATTTACCTAACAAGTCAAGGTACTTGTAAGGATGAGCCGGGAACAGATCGTTGCGGAACCAAGCCACTTGGGCAAAGTCCACATTATCAATTCCGACCAGCATTCCCTGTCCACCCGATTTACCAGAGACGATAATATTACCTTTGGTCTGTAGTACTCTTGCTGCATGTTCCACACCATCCAATCTGCGGAACACTTCAAAAGGAGGTTCGGAGTAGATGACTTTGGACGGTTGCGAAGATCCACCGCCGCCACCTGGAGCACCTCCACCTCCACCGCCATTTCCTCCGCCGGGAGCGCCACCACCGGAACTACCGCCGCCTTGTTGACCTCCACCCGTACCCCCATTCTGTCCGGTACCAGGCTTAATCTCAGGCGTTCCTTCCCATACGGTTTGCATGATTACATCCGAACCATAACGGTAGAGCGTACGCTCCGTGGAGTTTAGATCAATTGTCCGGGCTGCAGCCGAGTTGTACACCCCGAGTCCCAGTGTTAATACAAGCAGGATCATCAACGGATAATAGGACGAAGATGAACGCGATAGCTGCGTTAATGTCAGATATAACGGGACCGGGAGAAACTTGCGGCCGATTAGCTGAATAAGCTTCAATATCCACGGGAACAAGCGCAGGAAGAATAGTCCAAGCGCAAAGATCGCAAGTGCGGGCACAAAGAACAGAAACGGCTGTACCTGCAGCTGATCGGTTGTCATTCCCGTCTGGAAGGTCAACATCTGACGTTCATAGAACAGGTAGTATCCATATCCAGCCAGACCCAGTAACAAAACATCCAGGAACCAGCGTTGCCATACGGGCGCACGGTCTGTACGTGCTTGCCGCCGTTTGGCAGATACAATCGTTGCCCGTGCATAGGTTATCGCAGGGATAAGTGATGCGATGATCGCAACAAGTACCGCTGCTACACCCAGCAGAATAGCTTCTTTGGATACACCAATCGGAATGGACTTCCGATCTACGAATGAGAGAAAGCCACTTGCTGATCCGATACTCTTGGCCATAAACCAACCGAGCAACGGCCCAATAACCAGCGCAATAGCGCCAAGAAATATGCCTTCAAGCAGGTAAAGAGAGAAGATCTGCCGAGCTGAAGCTCCACGACTGCGCAATACCGCAATATCACTCTCCTGCTTCTGTAATGACTGTCTGGCGTTCATCGCAATAAAATAAAAGACCATTGCAATCATCGGTGCCGCCAAGGTAAACAACATCGTCTGCAATTGCAGACTCTGACTGCGGAACTGCTTGAGCAGGTCACCGAAGGTAATGTCCACTTTTGTATCTTTCAACCGCTGATAGAGATCGATATCCAGCCTTTCCAGCACGGAAGTCAGGCCTGATAACTGGCTGGTTTGAATTTCTTTTAGATCAAAGGCATAATACCAACGTGAGTTTTGAAGCGGAATCCCTTTTTCCTTCAATAAAACATCATTAAAAACCGATTCATCCACATAAAGTCCATTCATCATGCCGTCAAATCCTTGCACCCAGTAAGGGCTGTTCGGATCATCTGCCTTGAAGGACCCGGTAATCTTCACACGCAACGTGATATCAAGACCGCTATAAACCGGATATTCCAGAATGTCACCAATGTGCAGATCGTTACGGTACATGCCCTCTTCCAACATGACTGCCTCAATCGTGTCATCTTTGACCTGGTTTCCAGGTTTCACCCCGGCAGAGTAATTCACCTGTGCATCCAGCCCACTCATCGTACCCAGGCTCATACTGCGTGCTCTGCTGGCATCCACTTTGGTTGGATCTTCGGGGCTCACCTCTGTGCTGCGAATGGATCTCGAATTCACATACGTATGGAAAGGAAACCCGATGTCGCGAGGAACGTCCTCACGAATATAACGATCCACTTCGTCCAGACCCCGTGTGTCTGTCTTCACGCCACCAGGTGCCTGATAACTCATGAGTAACGAACCGGCTGGCAATCCTTCACTGTTATCCTGCAGCGTTTGCGCGACGACCCGTTTCAACGCACCATCGGCATACATGGGGATACTGACGGTGAACGCAACCGCCACAATTAATCCGATCAGTGTGCTAAAGGTCATCCAGCGCGTGTTCCACATTTTGCGGAACAGCAGTCGAAGCAATGGCAGCCCCATTAGCGCCCCACTACTTTCTCGCCTACGGTCAGACCTTTCAGAATCTCAACATCTGTCGATGTCTGCTGACCAACTTCAACGTCCACTTCACGCTTGCTACCATCACTCTCCACGACTTGTACGTACGTTCTTGAACCGATGGAGCGTAAAGCGGATACAGGAATCACAATGGCGTTCTCGGTACGCTGCGTTACAATTGAGACCGAGAGAGGGGTGCCACGTTCTACGCCTTTAGGCATTTTTGCAAGTGTTACGATCACATACTTATCCAGCGTCTCCTTGGTTGGAGGGGTCCCACCTTCCCCCGTTCCTTCGCCACTACCACTGCTCGATGCTTCAGCAAGAGGCATGACTTTAATTTTGCCAGGGACTTTACCGGCTCCATTAATGTCCACTTCTGCCTTCATACCGGCTGAGAACTTCTCCAGATCTTCCTTGGCAAAGGTAGCTGCCACAACCAGATTCGATGTATCCGCAATCGTAGCAATCGGATCATACGCTTTCACGGCTGCGCCCTTCTCAACCTGCACAGCAATTACGGTACCACCGAACGGAGCAGTCAACGTGGCTTTGCCCAGTTGTGCTTCCAGATCGGCGAGTTCCTGGCGCAGTTCTTCAAACGCAATCGTTGCCTCTTCGAACTCCACCGGGTCCATCTCATCCTTCTTGCGGAGTGTTTCCTTCATCTGAACTTCGGACTTGCGAATAGCCAGTTTTTTGCCACGAATTTCCTTCTCCACACTCTCTACATCCAGCACGGCAAGAAGTTGACCCTTTTTCACTTTATCCCCTGGTTTAACATTTAACTCCTTGACATGCATGCCATCGAGCGTAAAGTACACCTTCTCTTCCCGCTGACTCATCATCTTGCCACTGCCACTTACTCTTTTCTCCAACGTTTCTGTCCGGACTTCATATTCCGGTTTCTTGGAGATCGTTGGCGGCGTAATTGGTGGAAGCACTTCTTCCTCAGTTTCTGACGGCAGCAATGAGCAGCCGGACATCGTTGCAACCATTATCGCACCAAGTACAATAATTGCTGCGCGTTTCCCCCTCTTCGGAGCGGCCCCTTTACTTGATAAATCTGCCGTCCGCCATTTCATAAACATGGTCCGCAACCTCCAAAATTGTAGGATCGTGTGTAGTCATACATATCGTTACTTGTTCTACTTCAATAATATTGCGGAATACAGCCATGACCTGAGCGCCCATCTTGGAATCCAGTTCCGCTGTAGGCTCATCCGCAAGCAACAATCGGGGTCTATGTGCAATAGCCTTCGCTATTGCTACCCGCTGTTGCTCTCCCCCGGACATCTCGAAAGGTCGGTGCTTCACCCGTTTGGATAGTCCAACCAGGTCCAGACAGTGACCAACCCTGTCTTTCCATTCCGCTCGAGGAACATCCGCCATTCGCAGCGACAATTCTACATTCTCCCACGCAGACAATAAGGGCATGAGTGCATATGCCTGAAAAATAAAACCGATCTCTTTGCGCCGCAAAGCGGTCCGCCGCCGGTCTCCCCAATCCTGAAGAGGCTGGCCGGAGAACAGAATATCTCCACTAGAAGGCTGGTCCAGTCCACCCAGCATATTCAGCAGTGTTGTTTTGCCTGAGCCCGATCGCCCCTTCAGCATGACCAGTTGTTGCGGATTCACTTCCATATCAATGCCTTTAAGCACATGGATGATACGACTGCCTGTCTGGAAACTGCGATGCACGTTACGTACCTCCAGTACAGGTCCATCATATGGGGGCAATATGTCCTTCTTCGGTTTGATCTTCTTCTGGGGTTCATCAACGGTAGCAGCTGCAGCCACTTCATCTGAAACGATTTCACTTTCAGGTACCAGAGGTTCACTCGACGGATGATCGTGTTCATTGTTGTATGTATGTTCTCCCGAAACCGTCGATGCCTCCAGCTGCGCTTCCTCCTGTTGATATTCATCGCCTGACTGGCTCTTGGCAGATCTTTTTCTGAGAAATAAATTCTTCATGCCAGCAATCACGCTCATCCTTTCTTCATATCCCGTTCACTTCTTCAAATAAACTAAAATTAGAAATCTGTTCCAACCTACACTGAATTATAAACGACCGATCACAACTAAAAGTTACAAGCTTTTTACAACGGTAGCGTGAAAAAGTTAATATTTTGATGAACAAACGAAAAAAGCACCCCAATGTATGGGATGCCTCTTGCTTATTCGATGGTTTTGCCGCCATGACGGCAATCATTACAATTTTGATACCGTTCATTCCTGATCCTTATTCTGAGGTACCAATGATATTATTTTCCAAATGAAGAAGGATCTTCACGCCAGGATTTAAGCAACTCAAAGTCACTCTCCTGAATCGTTCCCTGAGCCAAAGCCACATCCATCAGAGCCGTGTAATTGGACAGTGTCTGAAGCGGAATTCCAGCTTCTTCGAATGCTTTAACCCCTTTATCCAGCTGATAGCTGAAGATGGCAAGTACGGCGAGCGGTGTTGCACCTGCTACGCGTACAGCTTCTGCTGCTTTGATCGAGCTTCCACCTGTGGAGATCAGATCTTCAATGACAACCACTTTCTGACCCTCAGTAATCAGGCCTTCAATCAGGTTCTCCTTACCATGTCCTTTCGCTTTATCACGAATGTAGGCCATCGGCAGATTCAGCTTCTGAGCCACCCAGGCAGCATGCGGGATACCTGCGGTTGCCGTACCAGCGATAACTTCTGCATCCGGGTATTGGTTACGAATAATCGTTGCGAAGGCTTCAGCAATATCGTTACGAATCTCGGGATAGGACATCGTTAAGCGGTTATCGCAGTATATTGGTGATTTGATGCCGGATGTCCAGGTAAATGGCTGCTGCGGACGCAACGCCACGGCTTTAATTTTCAACAGTTGGGAAGCAATATGATTCGGAATCTCATTCAGTTCGATCATACGTTCAACATCTCCTTCAAAATGGTTTCTGCCGCTTCACGCGGATTGGGAGCACCAGTAATCGGTCTGCCTACAACAATATAATGGCTTCCTCTGGCGACGGCTTCACCCGGCGTCAATACGCGTGTCTGATCTCCCAGGCCACTACCCGCTGGACGAATTCCCGGCGTAACCGTGTGAAAAGCACTGCCGCACGCTGCCCGAATGGCGGGCACCTCCAGCGGAGAAGCAACAACCCCATCCAGTCCGGCCTCTTGGGCCAGTCCTGCATAACGAACCACAGCGGCTTCCACACTCCCTGGAATGCCGATCTCGGTATTCATCGTTTCCAGGCTTGTACTGGTCAGTTGGGTCACTGCAATGATCTCGGGCTTGCTTAAGGAAGGATCGGCAGCGATCGCTGCCTCAGCCCCTTCACGTGCAGCGCGCATCATGAGGGTTCCACCCGCTGCATGTACATTGAACATGTCTACGCCCAGACGTGTGATACTTTCTGCACCGCCACGAACGGTGTTGGGAATGTCATGCATTTTCACATCCAGAAAAACGGAGTAGCCTTTGGATTTCAACTCCCGAATAAAGTCCGGTCCTGCTGCGTAGAACAGCTGCATGCCCACCTTCAGATAACAGGGAATGCCTTCGAGAGCTTGTACCAATGCTTTCGCTTCTTCCGCTCCAGGGTAATCCAGTGCCACCATCAGACGGCCAGCCATTTCATTGAAATTCGCGTGATTCATTACCAGCGCTCCCCTCCACTTGCTCATTTTTTCCGTTTTTGCCCGATATAAAGGACATCCCGCCAGCCCGCAGGCTGACTGATGTCCTTCATCAGTGAATATTTATTTTACAAAGACAGGCATTGCTTCCGAAGAGAAGTTGATCGTTTGCAGCATGATCAGCAGCGCACGAATCGTATCCAGTGAAGTCATACATACAATGCCGTTCTCTACCGCTTCACGACGGATACGGAATCCGTCACGCTGCGGTGTTTTGCCTTTGGTGAGTGTGTTGAAGACAAAGTTCGCTTCGCCGCTGCGGATCATATCCAGAATGTTCGGCGAACCTTCGCTTAATTTGTTCACAGTCGTTACCGGAATGTTTGCTGCTTCAAGCGCAGCTGCTGTTCCGCCAGTAGCCATGATTTTGTAACCGAGTCTGTAGAAACCTTCGAGCAATGGTACAGCTTCGTCTTTGTCTTTGTCTGCTACAGTCACAACAATCGCTCCGGTTGCCGGAATTTTCATTCCAGCGCCGATCAGACCTTTGAACAATGCTTTAGCATAATTCGGGTCACGACCCATAACCTCACCTGTGGATTTCATCTCAGGTCCAAGGGTTGGTTCAACACGACGCAGCTTCGCGAAGGAAAAGACCGGAACTTTGACAGAGACATGGTCTGACTCAGGCCACAGACCGTCAACATAACCAAGATCTTTCAGTTTCACACCCAGAATGGCTTGTGTTGCCAGGTTCGCCATTGGAATGTTGGTTACTTTACTCAGGAATGGTACGGTACGGGATGAACGCGGGTTCACCTCGATAATGTACACTTGGCCATCATGGATAACAAACTGAATGTTGACCAAACCTACTGTTTTCAGTTCTTTCGCAATTTTGATTGTAATCTCTACAATTTTGTCTTTCATATCCTGGGACAGATGTTGAGGAGGATATACCGCAATGGAGTCACCGGAGTGAACCCCTGCACGCTCGATATGTTCCATGATCCCTGGAATCAATACCGTTTCACCATCACAGATGGCGTCAACCTCAACTTCTTTACCCATCATGTAGCGGTCGATCAGAACCGGATGCTCCGGATTGATCTTAACCGCCTGTTCCATGTATGTCAGCAATTCTGCATCGGAGTATACAATCTCCATCGCACGACCGCCGAGTACATAGGAAGGACGAACCAGTACCGGGTAGCCCAGACTTTGAGCGGTTTCTACCGCATCATCAACGGAAATGACTGTTTTACCTTTCGGCTGTGCAATCTCCAGACGGGAGAGCAGATGCTCGAACTTCTTGCGGTCCTCCGCCTCATCAATGCTCTCCAGGTCCGTTCCGAGAATCGTTACACCGGCATTACGCAGTGGTGCTGCCAGGTTGATGGCCGTTTGACCACCGAACTGTACGATAACGCCTACGGGCTTCTCCTGTTCAATCACGTTCATGACATCTTCGAAGAAGAGCGGTTCAAAGTACAGGCGATCCGATGTATTAAAGTCCGTAGACACGGTCTCCGGGTTATTATTGATAATAACTGCTTCATAACCTGCTTTTTGCAACGCCCATACTGCGTGTACCGTTGAGTAGTCGAACTCGATCCCTTGACCGATCCGGATCGGGCCTGAACCCAATACCACAACTTTTTTCTTGTCAGAAGGGATAACCTCATTCTCTGTTTCGTAAGTTGAGTAGTAATATGGCGTTGTTGCTTCGAACTCAGCTGCACATGTATCTACCATTTTGTACACTGGGCGCAGGTTTTCTGCTTCCCGACGAGCTCTAACTTCCGCTTCTGTTGTTAATGTGCCTCCAGGTTGACCTTGCGCACGCAGTTCGGCAATGGCACGGTCCGTGAATCCAAGGCGTTTCGCTTGATACAGAATGTCGGAAGACAATTCGGATTCTTCGCGAATGCGATCTTCGAATGCGATCAGACCTTCGATTTTGTCCAGGAACCACCAATCGATTTTGGTCAGGTCTTGCAGTTGTTGCAGCGTATATCCTCTTCTGAAAGCTTCGGCAATCAGGAAGATACGCTCATCATCTGCTTTGATCAGACGCTCGTTCAGCGTAGCTTCGTCCAGCGTTTCGGCATCCTTCAGGTAAAGGCGATGTACGCCAATTTCCAGGGAACGCACGGCTTTGTGGATCGACTCTTCGAATGTCCGACCAATGGCCATCACTTCGCCTGTTGCTTTCATCTGAGTTCCCAGTTTACGGTTCGCCGAGATGAACTTGTCGAACGGCCAGCGAGGAATTTTGCTCACGATATAATCCAGTGTAGGCTCGAAGCAAGCATAAGTTTGGCCTGTTACCGGGTTCACGATTTCATCCAACGTGTAACCCATGGCGATTTTGGCAGCCATTTTTGCAATCGGATAACCCGTTGCTTTGGAAGCCAGAGCCGATGAACGACTTACCCGTGGATTTACTTCGATAACATAGTATTGGAAGCTGTGTGGGTCCAGTGCAAACTGTACGTTACATCCACCCTCGATGTTCAGGGCACGGATGATTTTCAGGGAAGCTGAACGCAGCATTTGATATTCACGGTCCGACAGGGTTTGGCTTGGCGCTACGACGATACTGTCGCCTGTATGAACACCTACCGGATCAAAGTTTTCCATGTTGCAGACAACGATACAGTTATCGTTTTTGTCCCGCATAACCTCATACTCGACTTCTTTCATGCCCGCAATGCTCTTCTCGACCAGACATTGCCCAATCGGGCTGTAACGAATTCCCGCTGCCACAGTTTCGCGTAGCTCTTCTTCGTTCGCACAGATTCCGCCGCCTGTTCCGCCCAGCGTATAAGCTGGACGCACGATGATTGGATAACCAATCTCAGCTGCAAATTCAAGTGATTCTTCAAGTGTCGTTACGATCACACTTTCAGGTACAGGCTGTTCCAGTTCACGCATCAGGTCACGGAACAGATCACGATCTTCCGCTTTCTCGATGGATGTCAGCTGTGTTCCGAGCAATTTCACATTTTCACGTTCCAACACACCTGCACGTGCCAGTTCCACAGCCATGTTCAGACCTGTCTGACCACCCAGTGTTGGCAACAAGCCGTCAGGACGCTCCTGACGAATGATTTGGGTTACAAAATCCAGTGTGATTGGCTCAATGTAGACTTTGTCAGCCATATTGGTATCCGTCATAATGGTCGCCGGGTTGCTGTTGATAAGTACAACTTCCACGCCTTCTTCTTTCAGAGCCTGGCAAGCTTGTGTACCGGCATAGTCGAACTCGGCCGCTTGACCGATGACGATTGGACCGGAACCAATCACCAGGATTTTTTTGAGATCTTTGTTAATCGGCATGTTATTGTGCTCCTTTCACTGCGGCTGCCAATACGGCTTGACGCGGCTTTTGCGGGTTAGTGATTTTGTGCTCGCGAATCATCTCGATGAAGCGGTCAAACAGATAGCTGTTGTCGTAAGGACCCGGGGCTGCTTCAGGGTGGTATTGAACCGAGAATGCCGGGAATGATTTATGTTTCAGACCTTCAATGGTCTTATCGTTGTTGTTGATATGTGTCACTTCCAGATCCGTGCTCTTCACAGACTCTTCGTTTACGGTAAATCCATGGTTCTGGGATGTGATGAAGCAACGTCCGCTCTCCAGTTCTTTGACCGGGTGGTTTCCTCCGCGATGTCCAAACTTGAGTTTTTCGGTATCTGCTCCTGCTGCAAGTGCGAACAATTGGTGACCCAGGCAGATGCCGAAGATCGGGTATTCGCCAAGCAGTTCACTGATCATTTTAACTGCGTGAGGTACGTCTTTCGGGTCCCCAGGGCCGTTGGACAGTTGAATGCCGTCCGGGTTCAGACGACGAATCTCGTCTGCTGTTACATCGTGCGGAACAATGACAACGTCACAGTTACGTTTGCTGAGTTCGCGCAAGATTCCTGTTTTGGCACCATAATCCACGAGCACGATACGCTCAGCCGTTCCCGGGCTGTTGTAGACATGCTCTGTAGAAGTCATTGGCACCTGGTTACGCAGCTCGGCGATGGTGGTGTCTCCCATCATCTCCAGCAGTTCTTCCACAGGCTTCGATCCTGTTGTGAGAATTCCCTTCATGGTGCCGTGGTGACGAATCCGACGAGTCAACATGCGTGTATCAATTTCGCTGATGCCTACGATACCGTATTCCTTAAGCAGATTGTCCACGCTATATTCCGCACGCCAGTTGCTTGGCGTTGGCTCATGACGACGCACTACGAAACCGTGCACGTATGGACGAATCGACTCGAAGTCATCACGCGTAATGCCGTAGTTTCCGATCAGCGGATACGTCATGGTCACGATTTGACCGCAATAAGAAGGATCCGAAAGCACTTCTTGATAGCCTGTAATTCCCGTATTAAAAACGACCTCGCCTGTCGTTTCACCTTCAGCACCGAATGCTTTCCCGGTGAACAGTGTGCCGTCTTCCAACAATAATCTTGCCTGTGCCTGCATCCCATTTCACTCCTCTGTGTTTATCAACGTTGAATACTTTGAGTTGAACATGGGCGTTACGTGTGGTGCGGCTCCGGGGGCAGAAAACCCTTTGATCGCTGTTATCCCCGGATTACTTTGATCCCATTCTTCAAATGGAGTAATCCGGTGATAAAGGCGAACGCTTTGCTTCTTCGGGTTCTTTCTGCCCTCTACGCAGTTACGTTGGTGTCCATGTTCAAAAGCATTATTCAACTGTGTTTTGTTTCGTATGTTAGACTCTCGGCATGATTTGCCTCTAGTTAGTTGAAAAGATGTTACTGGTGTAAAAGTTACAGATTAAGAGTTACTGATTTATTAATTTGTTGAGTTACCGTTTTACTGTTGTACCGTGTTACTCCACACGCTTTTGCCATCCACCCAGGTTTGTACGGCCCAACCTTTCAGCTTCCAGCCTGTGAATGGTGTGTTTCTTCCTTTGGTTGCAAATGTTGCAGGATCGACCGCTTTTTCCTCGTTCAGGTCAATCATCGTGATATCTGCTGGTGCTCCTTCTTCCAGTTTGCCAGTATCCAGTCGGAATACCCGTGCCGGATCAGCAGTCATGCGTTTCACCAGGAAGTCCAGGCTCCACAGTCCTGTTTCCACAAACTTCGTGTACAGCAGCGGGAAGGCTGTTTCGAATCCAACGATTCCGAAAGGTGCCAGCTCCATGCCCTTAGCTTTCTCTTCTTCACTGTGAGGAGCGTGATCGGTTACAATCATGTCCAGCGTGCCGTCCAGCAAACCTTCAATGCATGCCTGCACATCGCGTGGTGAACGCAGCGGCGGGTTCATTTTCCAGTTGGCATCCATGCCCGGAATATCTTCATCCGACAACACCAGATGGTGCGGACATACCTCAGCAGTTACTTTGATTCCGATGGACTTCGCCAGACGAATCAGGCGAACCGATTGCTCTGTACTTACATGGCAGACGTGGTAATGCACTCCGGTTGCTTCTGCAAGCAGGATATCACGACCTACGTGGATGGCCTCGGATTCATTTGGAATGCCTTTGATGCCGTGGCGCTTCGAAAACTCACCTTCCGTCACATATCCACCGACAACCAGTGAATCATCTTCACAGTGAGCGATCACTGGCATATCCATGCTTGCTGCGAGGCTCATGGCATCCTTCATCATCTGAGCGTTTTGTACGCCTACTCCGTCATCCGTGAATCCAATAGCGCCTGCTTCTTTTAATGCGGCAAAATCGGTGAGTTCACGACCCAGTTCGTTTTTCGTAATGGCTGCGTAAGGCAACACTTTAACCAGATCAGCTTCTTTGGCTTTATCCAATACCAGTTTTACAACTTCCGCTGTGTCTGTTACCGGTCTTGTGTTCGGCATGCAAGCAATCGTGGTAAATCCACCTTGTGCTGCTGAACGAGCACCTGTCTCGATCGTCTCTTTGTGTTCGAATCCAGGTTCACGCAGATGCACGTGCATATCGATCAATCCTGGAATGACCAGTTTGCCCGAAGCGTCCGTCACACGATGTGCCGACTTCTCGGCGTCCAATAAGGCTTGGTCTTCCAGACCAGCGATTTTTTTAATTTTACCTTCATCTATAATGATGGTTTTCCGTTCAAGTTCCCCTTGTTGGTTCAAGATGTTCGCATTCTTTATAATCTGTAACATAATTGCCCTCCGCTTCGGTTCTGTCCGGCTTATCCAGCAAGCCGGATGATTTTCTATATCGTGTACTCTCTTATTGCTCTATAAGAACTGCCGTCCCGTCAGCCTATGACCCACAGCCAGACCCTGTTACAATTTCATCGCTCGTTCCATAACCGCCATGCGGATAGGAACGCCGTTTGCCATCTGCGGGAAGATCCGAGATGCTTCACTCTCCACAACCGCGTCATCTACCTCGACATTGCGGTTTACTGGAGCAGGGTGCATGATAATCGTGCTTGGTTTTAGGCGTGACGCCCGTTCTTCCGTCAATCCGTAGTGTTCGCGATAATCCTCAGCTGAAGTAATTAATCCATGTTGATGACGTTCCAGTTGAACACGGAGCATCATGACTACATCTGCATCCAACGCTTCTTCAAGACCTACATAAGGAGCATGCTCCGCAAGTTCCGGCGCCTGCATCGTTTGCGGAGCACAGAAACGTACATCGGCACCAAACTTTTGCAGTGCCCACAGGTTGGAGCGTGCCACACGGCTATGCAGGATGTCGCCAATGATGGAAACACGCAAGCTTTTCAGTTCGCCGAATGCTTTCCGCATTGTGTAGAGGTCCAGCAGCGCCTGTGTGGGATGCTCATTGTTGCCGTCTCCGGCGTTTACGAGCGGGACGTTCACTTTCTGAGCCAGTTGTTGCAAAACGCCTGCCGGTTTCAACCGGATCACGCATGCATCAATTCCCATCGACTCAAGTGTTCGTACCGTATCGTAGATGGATTCTCCCTTTTCCACACTGGATGCGGCTGCCGTAAAGTTCAGTACTTGTGCGCCCAGGCGTTTCTCTGCCATCTCGAAGGAGAAACGCGTACGTGTGCTGTTCTCGAAGAACATGTTCGCAACGAAGCGTGATTCCAGTACAGGAACCAGTTTCTCTTTCTGAGCTTCCCAGTGAGCCGCTCTGTTCAGAATTGACTCGATTTCTCCTCGACTAAGTTCCTTCAGTCCAAGCAAGCTTCGGTCTCTCAATGCTGTCTGTGTAATCATCATGCTTGCTCCCCCCGGTTCTGAGTGATTTTGACTTCGTCCTGTCCATCCGTTTCCATGAGTGCAACTTCAATCTCCTCAGATTTGGAAGTCGGCACATTTTTGCCGATAAAATCAGGTCGAATTGGAAGTTCCCGGTGTCCGCGGTCTGCGAGTACAGCCAACTGAATGTTCTGTGGTCTTCCACAGTCCATCAGAGCATCCATCGCTGCGCGAATCGTCCGTCCGGTATAGAGCACATCATCGAACAAAATCACTTTTTTATTGTGGATCGAAAGTGATTCAGGTGTCATAATCAACATTTCCTTGCGATTCGCTTTATTTTCGTCCAAGCGATCATCGCGGTAAGGAGTCACATCCAGTTCTCCCCAGGGGACTTTAGCGCCTTCGATTTCTTCAATCTTCGCGGCAATCCGTTCTGCGAGGTAAACCCCGCGTGTACGGATACCGACCAGTACACAATCGTCAATTCCTTTGTTTTTCTCCAATATCTCATGGGCAATCCGTGTTAATGCGCGGCGGATCGCCGTCTCATCCATAATGACATGTGTCTCTGTGCTCATGCGTTCAGCCTCCTCAGGATTTCCCTTCAGATCATGGCCCCGTGACGAGGAGAACAAAAAAGACTCCTTGCCGTGTTTATTGGCAAGGAGTCTCCGAACTTCAGACCGCTCTGAAGAAAGTTTACTCTCGGGGATACATCGCTTCATTTGCCGCAGCAAAAAAAACGATGTATCGTTCACGTTACCTTGCCAGTCTCACGGGACTGATTTAAAGGTGCTATTCATGTCGTTCATATTGCAGGACCTCACAGGGTTCTATAATCAATATGTCCGTTTGTCTTCATGAATTATGACAGAAAGACAACCCCCTGTCAACACCTCACCATCGCAGGTGGAAACCCTCTGCTTCGTTCTTCTTAGAATCAGCAGTTAGGCTGAAAAACATCCATGCACAATACATCTCATTGGTTATTCATAATTATACAACATTTCTGCATATTTATCCATAGAAAAATGAGAAATCTGATATAACCAAAATAAACCTCTGCCTATGCTGAAGTAGAGACAAAACACTCCCTTTTAGAACAAACGGTGAGTTTTATCCTTCTATAGATGAAGGCTCTGAATTAGTACCCATTGAAATGGGTACAGTTTATAAACATGAACCCATTCATAGATGCTGCAATAATGCCGATATACATAAGATTCACAACTATGCGACACAGAAACAAGACACGATCTACATTCATGTACATTAGGAGGAAGTCATGCGTCACATTTGGCACGTTTACAAAACAGACTGGTTGCATATTCTGAAGGTTCCTACAGGTATATTTCTAATTGTAGCCATTATTTTACTGCCCGGGGTGTATGACTGGGTCAACGTGAAGTCCGTATGGGACCCGTACAGTAACACCCAAGGGATCAAAATTGCAGTGACAACCGAGGATAAGGGTTCAACTGTTGCAGGTACCCATGTCAATATCGGAGACGAATTGGTCTCCAGCCTCAAGCACAATGAAAAGCTTGGCTGGACTTTTGTGAATCGGAGCGAAGCCAGTCGGGGTGTACAAACAGGAGATTATTATGCAAGCCTGCTCATTCCCGGAGACTTTTCATCCAAAATTACAGGTATCGTTGACGGAAAGCTGGAGCGCCCAGAGGTCATCTATACCGTTAATGAGAAGGTGAATGCCATTGCTCCTAAAATCACAGGCTCCGGTGTATCTGCGATTACAACACAAATCAATGAAAATTTCACTGAAGCCGTTAGTGAGGCCGTTCTAACCAAGTTGAAGGAAGCCGGGGTTGAAATTAACGCGCAGCTTCCAACTTTGCGCAAGATGGAGAATGGGATTTTCACACTGGAGAAAAATCTTCCGGCCATACAGGCTGCGGGTCAAAAGGTCCTGGAAGTGGAAAAGGCCATGCCTGAGATTGTAAAAGATGCTCAAAAGATCGTCGAAATTGAAAAAAAGCTACCCGAAATCAATCAGGCAGCACAGTATGTGCTCAAGGTGCAGGAGTATTGGCCACAAATTAATGATGCGGCTTCCGAAGTGCTGGCTATTCAAGGTCGGATACCGGATATACAAAAAGCGGTAGAACGTATTCGAGAAGTGGATGAAAACTTTGGTCAGGTATCAGGTGTCATCCAAACAGCTCTGGATAAAACCAATAAAGCTCTGTCTATCGTAACGGCCGCAGAACAAGATCTCGACAAGGTATCCCAAATCGCTGGCAGTGGAATTGAGCTGGCCGAAGGCTTGAATCAATTTGTAGATTCAAGTGAAGAAGCGTTTCAGGCTATTGGCCCAACGATCCGCCAAAATCTGCTGCTGGTGCAGCAGATTACCAACGCTGCTGGAGACATATTTGCACAATTGCAAAATTCGGATCTTAATCAGCTGCCAACAGCAGAAGATCTGGACCGGATTGTTGCACGTTTGGGGATTGCGGTAAAACTTGTCGACAGTATGGCAAACCTACTGGGCAAAATAGACAACTTGCTTCCAAGCCATCCACTTGCCGAACAAATTCAGCATTTGAACTCTGTTTCAGATAAACTGCAGTTGCAAATCCGGCTCGCTGGCATCATGAGTGATGCTATTCGTCGCAATACAACGCTGCCCGCAGACGTCATCGCTCAGTTAAATTCCCTCTCTAAAGACATGAGCAGCGGCATTGGCAATCTCTTGAACACTTATGAGAGCGACATATCGCCGGCTCTATCGGCTGGAGCGGATAAGCTTAGATCCATCCTCTCCACTTCAGCAAGTGCTCTGCAGGGAGCAAGAGATCGAATTCCGGATATTGCAGACATTCTTGCATCTGCCAAAGAAGGCATTACGTTTGGGCAGACAGAGTTGACCAAAATCCAGAGCGAACTGCCTCAAATACAATCCAAGATCCATGAGATATCAGAGACACTTGCGAACAAAAGTGAAGGTTTTATCCAGGCATTGAACACTGTCTCTTCCTTAATTCGGACCGATCTGCCTAAACTGGGAACCAAACTGAACGAAGCGGCTGATTTTGTTCGTCATGATCTGCCGAATGCCGAGAAGCAGATAGGCAAAGCATCCGAGTTTGTTCAGAACCAGCTACCTGAGGTCGAAAAAGGAGTACACCGTGTTGCCATGCTGGTACGTGATGATCTGCCAGCATTGGAAAGTGCCATCAGCAAGGCTGCCGACAAACTTAGGGAAGTTGAAGGTAATAACCAGTTTGCCGAGCTTGCCAAACTTTTGCGCGGCGATATCGAAGAAGAGAGTGCTTTCCTTGCAAGTCCAGTGCACATCAAGGAACAACAGCTTTACCCGATTCCGAACTATGGATCGGCCATGTCACCATTTTATGGCGTACTGTCCTTGTGGGTCGGCTCAACCCTGTTGATTTCTCTGCTTCGGGCCGAAGCTGAGAATCCAGAGGGCAAGTTCCGGGGATATGAATTATATCTTGGACGTCTCGCTACTTTTCTGACCATCGGCTTACTTCAGGCGATATGCGTCACCTTGGGAGATATTTTAATTCTGGGCACCTATGTCGCAGATAAACTGTGGTTTGTTCTGTTTGCCATGCTGGTGAGTGCCGTATTTGTGACCATCACGTACACACTGCTTTCCGTTTTTGGAAATATCGGAAAAGGGATCGCCATCATCTTCATGGTATTCCAGTTCTCCAGCTCCGGTGGAACTTTCCCAATCAGCATGACATCTCCCTTTTTCCAGGCATTAAATCCGTTCATGCCCTTCACGTATGCGATCAGTCTGCTGCGTGAGTCGGTCGGCGGCATATTATGGTCTACTGCCATCAAGGATATTCTGTGGTTGTGTATGT
This sequence comes from Paenibacillus sp. SAF-068, assembly GCF_051967555.1. Taxonomy (NCBI): domain Bacteria; kingdom Bacillati; phylum Bacillota; class Bacilli; order Caryophanales; family Paenibacillaceae; genus Paenibacillus; species Paenibacillus sp. SAF-068. The sequence continues at coordinate 597,222 of NZ_JBQCJX010000002.1, read as the reverse complement.
TCATCGCGCTCAGTCTCATTGTTGCTCTTGCTTTGAAACGTCCACTCAGCAATCTCACCAAACGTTCAGCAGAGAATGCCAAGAAGACCAAAATTATTGCTTAACTTGTTTACTCGACAATAAATAAAAAAAGGCCGTTGGACTTTCCATCCAATGGCCTTTTCTTATTTCCTTATATGAATAGATACATTTGATTAAATGATTATTTCACTGAGCGCTCCTGTTCCAATTGATCATAGGATTGCTTAATTGTTGTTAATGTTTCTAAATGGCGATAGATGTTGTTACTTGCCGTAACGATAACACATAACATGATTAAACCTATAATCGCTTTTTTGCCCAATCCCGGACGAAGGCTGATGACGAAGCCTCCACCCAACAGGAAGAACGCAAACAGATAGTGTCCCGCATACAGGTACATATCATATTGAAATACAGCCAGACCGAAGCCCACGACTACATGAAGCAAAAAGGCAAATAAAATATATGGCACAAGGGTCCATACTTCACGTTCACGAATGCCTCTAATGATGCCCATAAGTGCCAATAGTAAAATAAAGATACCTGTAATCTGCACAACGATTGGATTGGAACGGGATAGATCCGTAACAAAGGCTGCCATGCCCGGGTCCAGTAAATGCATCTTCGGTGTTAGCATGGGATTAATGGTTAACATGTTCAATGCTTTCCAGTGAACAGCGAACTGGAATGGTGTTGCATAGCTAGTCCCACCATTTTGAATGCCCAGTAACCAGTTACTTACCCAGCTGCGACCTCCAAAGGCTACATATTGAATGCCTGTTAATACGATAATAATCAGAACCGCTAATGCCATAATGCCGATGTATTTTTTCAAGTTGGCCTTATTACGCCATGCATGCATATTGAAGAAAGTGGCACCAGCAAACGGTACGATATTGGTCGAGGTTAGTCCAAAGTTAATCGACGCAAGCAATGCATTGGGTATATATCGTACGTCCTGACGCTCACGAGTATACTGCATGTAAACCACGGAGAATAGAATAACGAACTGTACATAAGGATACGAATCCGGGATTAACGCGGTATACATCAGGTAGGAACTGAAACCAAACAGTAAGGCGAACAGCAAAGATACGATGGTCGGTTTATCTTCTTTTTGACTCAGGAACAGATACGCCAGCACCACCGAAGCCGCATTCACCAGCGATTGCAGGACCAGAAAGAACCAGTTACCTCCCAGCAGCTTCGCTACAGCCGCAAGAGCGACTGCGAGAAAGGAAATCAGCGGATGGATAACGGAAGAACTGTTATCCCCATAATACATTGAAGGATCAAAGTTGAATAAGTTGAGTGGAAACAGCGTCGTATTAAATGGGCTATACTTCCCGAGCATTTCTGCATTATTTTCAATGTACAGAACGTACGAGCCGTTCATTAAACCATAGAATAGAGCAAATCCCGCAAACAAATAAAAGGCTGTCCAGTTAGCTCTTCGATTATAAAATAAGTAGTCCAAAAATTTCATGCTTTCATTCACATCCAATAAATTTTATAAAAAACATCATAATTTGAGCGATTGGAAGGTTATTCTGTCATCGTAGTGCTCGTGTGAATAATGGATAGTTCAAACTAAAACACCAACAAACAAAGGCCACCCATGATACATGCCACACCAATCCAGCGTAAAGGGCCCACATTCTCTTTAAATACCAGCATCGCAATGACCTGGGTCCAGACATACGTTAGTGCGTTCGCGGGCAGTACTATGGTTAATGGAAGAAATTTCAACAATATAATATTCAGTAACGCACCCGTTCCGTAGAATCCAAGTCCCATGAGAACATGCAGACGCTTGCGACTAGATGCATAAGCTTTCAGTCCGGCCCCGCCAAGTGCACCACACAACGTCATGACAATTAAAACAGCAACCATCCAGTTATCGATCAACACTGGTTAATGTCACCCCGATTCCAAGCAACACAACTGCTGCCAGCTTTTGCACCGTAATTTCTTCCCCAAGCAAAAAAAATCCATAGATTAAGGCGAATACGTAGCTGGCACACATCAGAGGGTAAGCAACCGAGAGTTTTTCCAGAGCAAAAGCTTTAATCATCAAAATGGCTCCAAGTCCATAACACAGAAAACCAACACCCAGGTAGACCCACTCGGTTAGTCCCCATTTCCAGAACAATTGTCCCGTGGCTGTCAGAAAAGCGGAAACGAGCATCAACCATTTACCAGCATGACGCGATGTTATTTCCCCCACGTTAATGCCTCCATATCCGGAACACGCTTGTTAATAAAGTATCGTTGACTCACAAGCTGCATGACCGGAAGGTCGGATAAGGAGTCCGAGTAGGAACATGACTGGTCATAGTCAATGACCATATCCTTCTCCCTCAGATAAGCCTGAATTCGGCGTACCTTCTCTTCCCCTTTGCAATTGCTGCCATCAATCCTGCATGTGTAACCATTCGCATGACGGACCAGTTCAGTTCCAATGACATGATCCACCCAGGGAAAGTTTTTAAAGTATTTCATATAGGCATGCGGGGATGCAGTTACCAGCAAGACATGATATCCTGCTTCTTTGCGATGCTGCATCTCTACACTGGCCTCGGCAAAAATGGACGTACGCAATCGGGTATCAAAGAAATGTTCGAGATCTTTTTCAGACATACGCTCAATTGCATGAAAATAGGATCGTTTGACTTGTTCAACAGTCATCAAGCCTGCTTTGAATAAAACAGTATGTAATGCAATGACAGGTAGTCTCCATACCTGCCACGGGTAACGGCGAACACCGTAGTGCACAAATTGAAACATGGAATCACTGCGTATAATCGTTTTATCAATATCAAAAATTGCGACTTTCTTGCTTTTCACCCTGATCCCCCTCAGCCTTTATTCAAAGATAGTAAAAATGGTAACAACACTTATGACATACAAAATTACCGTAATTAATATGGGCTTGTCCTCAAACAGAACACGATCGGGCGAGCCTCCCTGGTTCTTCATATGGATCAGATACAGATAACGGAACATGCCGTAGATAACCAGTGGAATGGTCCACATCAGGTGAATCGTCCGATCTGAAGTGAATGTGAACAGGGAATAACTGATAATCGTAGCTGTCGTCACAATCGTATTGAATTGATCCAGCAACGTAATGGAGTAGTTATCCAACACCTTACGGTGTGATCCCGTATTCCCCTCAAGCAACGTAAGTTCATTTCTGCGTTTGCCAATAGCCAAGAACAACGACAACAGCATGGTGCAGATCAAAAACCATGGTGTGAATGGTACATGGATCAGCACACCACCTGCAATGGCACGAAGTACAAAGCCGGCTGCAATGGTCATCATATCCAGGATAACGAGATGTTTCAGCACAAATGAATATGATACATTCAACAGGAAATAGACGATACATAATACCCCAAATAGAGGATTCATCATGAATGCCGTTCCTAAGGAAAGCATTAACAGAATAATGCCAAACAACAAAGCATGCGTCGGATTCACCTGCCCAGAAGCCATGGGACGATACTTTTTCACCGGATGCTGTCGATCCCTGTCCCGGTCTACAAAGTCATTTAAAATATAAACGCAGCCTGCAACGAGGCTAAACAGAATAAAACCAAGCAAAGTCGCAAGAATGGTTTCAGTCCGAATTTCCTCAAAAGAGAAAAGCAACGCAGCAAATAACAGCAGATTTTTAGTCCACTGTTTGGGTCTTAACAATCTGAATAATCCTGATACTGTACTGCCTGTCCCAGTAGCCGGTGAGGACACCGTACTCGTTCGTGATGATAACAATTGTAATAACTCCCTTCAAAAACAACTTCTGTATATAACAAATAACGTAAAGATCTAATCATATGTTGCTTGTATAATTTTGTAAAGGGAGTAAATCAAAAAAATCTAATATAAACATAAAAAAAGAGACCGTTACCGGTCTCTTTTTTTATGTTTAATCTGCAGGATACGATAAATTAAAATTCGAATTGTACGTCGCTCAGACGACGTTTGATCTCAGCAATAACGCGTTTCTCTTCCTCTTCACCCTTCGCTTCAAAGGTTACGGAGAAACGAACAAAGTTACCTGCATCATCCCAAGGTACGGATGAGATCAATTTCTCACGGATCAGGAATTGGGAGAAATCTTCGCCGGATTCGAAGCGACGTCCGCCAACCACACCTTTTGGTGCTTCAACATAGAGGAAGAATGAACCTTTAGGTTTTTCAGCCTGGAAGCCCAGTTCGTTCAATGCAGCAACGAGCATATCGTGACGACGGGAATATTTCTCTGCAATTTTCTCCGTAATTTCAGGGTGATTCAATCCGTAAGCAGCAGCCTTTTGAATCGCGATGAACTGACCGGAGTCATTGTTGTCCTTCACGTCACTGAATGCTTTGACTACAAGCGGGTTACCTGCTACGAATCCGATTCTCCAACCCGTCATGTTGTAGGACTTGGACAGAGAGTGCAGCTCTACGCCGACATCCTTCGCTCCAGGTACCGACAGGAAGCTGAACGGTTTTTTGCCATCATACGTCAATGCTGCATATGGAGCATCATGTACAACAACAACATTATATTTCTTAGCCCACTCCACGACTTCAGTGAAGAACTCCACCGTCGCGCTTGCGCCTGTTGGGTTGTTCGGGTAGTTCAGATAGAGCAATTTCGCACGTTTTGCGATGTCTTCCGGAATAGCCGTCAGATCAGGCAGGAAGTTGTTCTCTTTCGTCAATTGAATGTTGAACACTTCTCCACCCAGATACTTCGTATGTGTACCCATAACCGGGTAACCCGGAACGGTCATGATCGTCACATCACCCGGATTGATGAAGCAAGAAGGCATCATTGCCAAAGCCGGTTTGGAACCAATGGAGTGCACAATTTCAGTATCTGCATCGATACCTTCTACGTTAAATACGTTTTTCAGGTAGGAAGCAGCAGCAGCTTTGAATTCAGGGATACCATTGTCGGCATAACCACGGTTCTCAGGTCTGGAAGCTTCCTCTGCAAGTGCAGCTACAATGCCTGCATCAGCCATTTCATCCGGTTCACCTACACCGAGGTCAATCAGTTCCACATCGGGAAAATCTTTTTTGGCCGAAGCTTTGGCACGTTTGATTTTCTCGAATTTATAAATGTTCGTGTCTTTACCATAGTTGGAGCCACCGATACGGTCGGCAAAATTAGTCTGAATATAAGTTTCTTGGTATTTATCGATACTCATAACGTTGTTCATCTCCTCATTGTGACGCAAATTTCTACACTTTAATATGAAGCATTTGCGTGATCAAAGCCATGGACAAAGTATCCGAACATTTGTACTTTCTTGGAACGATTAACGACTGCGCAGCGAGGCAAGAACGTCTTCCATATCCTGAGGAAGCGGAGCTGAAAATTCAAGGTATTCTCCCGTTGATGGATGCACAAATCCAAGAATGGCAGCATGAAGAGCCTGTCCTTGCATTTTGATGCCTTTGTTCCTTCCATAAGTTGGATCACCCACAAGCGGGTGCCCAATAAATTTCATGTGAACCCGAATCTGGTGAGTACGTCCTGTTTCCAGTTTCAATTCCAGCAAGGTGTAATCATTAATCCGCTCAGTAACGGTAAAATGTGTAACGGCATGTTTACTGTTACGTTCCGTGACTGTATACATTTTGCGGTCATTGGTATCTCGTCCAATTGGTGCATCAATGGTCCCTTGATCATGGTTAAGATGACCATGAACAAGAGCAATATACCGTCTGTTCACCGTATGGTCCTTCAACTGAGCAGCCAGTGATGCGTGAGCGCGATCGTTCTTGGCGGCCATGATCAGGCCGGATGTATCCTTATCGATACGATGTACAATACCAGGTCGCAACTCGCCATTAATACCCGATAGGTCTTTGCAATGATACATAAGTGCATTAACAAGGGTACCCGACGTATGTCCAGGTGCTGGATGCACCACAAGACCACGCTGTTTGTTAATCACGATCAGGTCGCTGTCTTCATACACCACTTCCAGTGGGATATCTTCTGCAACGATCTCCACAGAAGTTGGTTCTGGAATCTGTAACTCGACCAGATCCCCTTCGGATAACTTCGCATTGGCTTTGACTACTGCACCATTTACCGTAACCATTCCGTCTCCGATCCATAATTGAACTTGGGAGCGAGATACGTTATCCACGGCTTCTGTAATATATTTGTCAATTCGTTCTTTTTTATGTTCAGCGGCAACAGTCCATTCCATTCGTTCATTGCCATTCATTAGTTCTTCGTCGTTAATCTGTTCCTTATTCGGATTACTCATGATGTTCATTCCCTTCAATCTTCGCGGCTGCTTTTTCGCGCCGTCCTTCCAGCAACGTCTCCACAATGATCAACGCTACACCGATACAGATTGCCGAATCGGCAATGTTAAAAATGGGAAACGTATAACTTCCAAAATTAAGTTGTACAAAATCTACAACTTCTCCGGTCAATGCCCGGTCAAGGAAGTTGCCAATTGCTCCACCAAGCACCAAACTTAGCGCCACAGGCAGCAATTTGTGCGGGGTATCTTTTACTTTTTGCAAATACCATATCAAGGCAACGACCACAATCAACGTAACCACGATAAAGAACCAACGCTGGTCTTGCAGAATGCCAAAAGCTGCTCCTGAGTTACGATGTGATGTGATAACAAAGAAATTGCCGATAACCGGAATTTCTTCTCTGAGTTCCATCCGGGTTGCAATCAGATACTTGGTTCCCTGATCCAATAAAAATACGATAAAAGCGAGGATATAATACACCACGTTTGTTTGTCACTCCGTTCTTGTCTTTTCCAAACGATACCAGGCTTACGCCAGACTTGTTTATTGTAGCACAGCTGTTTGGAAATCGTCCACGACGCGCTACATCCCAATGCTTATGGCAAAAACGATAACATTTCCCTTCTGTAATCTTGCCCTTAATGGCACATCCTACAATAGAGTCAAAATCCGGATTCCAGCATGAAGCAGAAAGGGGAAAATTATGTCACATTATACTACCAAACAACTGCAATTTTTACGTTCCCAACTGATGTCCGATAAGCGTGATATTGAACATAGACTGTCGGAAAACGAGCATTATGGTCTCGGTGACTCCCTTAAACTCCAGACAGGTGAATTATCACCAATTGATAATCACCCTGGCGACATAGCCACGGAAGTGTATGAACGCGAGAAAGATATTTCACTGCTGGAACATGATGAATTCCAATTGGAGCGAATCGATTCTGCACTGCACTCCATCGAAGAAGGACATTATGGGACATGTGCAGTCTGCCAGCAGCCCATCCCTTATGAACGCATGGAAGCTGTTCCCTACACGAAATACTGCAAAAAACATCAACCGGAAACCGTTGTCTCCGAAAACCGCCCTATAGAAGAAGAATTTCTTGCACCGGCATTCGGCCGAACCAGTCTGGATGAGCGTGATGATCAAAATGGCTTCGATGGTGAAGACACCTGGCAGATTGTTGAAAGCTGGGGCACATCGAACTCACCAGCCATGGCTGAGGGACGAGATATCGACAGCTATGATGTTATGGCTATTGAAGCCACCGATGAAGTGGAAGGTTGCGTTGAAGCGTACGAAAGCTTTGTTGCAACGGACATCTATGGTCATGACGTCTCCATCGTGCGTAATCGGCAATATCGCCAGTATCTGGAGAACCGTGAGGGCGAGGGTCTGTTAGAACCGGATATGGAGACGGATGACATGTACTAAATGCACTTTGATATCTTTCACCTTTAATCGCTTAGTAGGTGTTCATATCCAGCTGACGCTGGACAATGCGCACAATATCAGCGATGTAATCTCCAACAATGGGAAGATTGAGCGCCCCAAGGAGCTGCAAAACATAGATGATCGTTGCTGCAAAAAAGGTAAATCCAATCGCAATCCCCACACCTCTTGCGGCTCCTGACATTAAGTTAAGTCCGATCAATTTCCATGGCCTGTTCAGCAATTCTGTGTATTGCGCTATTCTTGAACGTTCCAGTTCATTCGCCAGACGGTTCGTCAGGGTATGCAGCTCTTCAATTTTGTCATGGGAATTTAGATTATCTGATTTTGATTGTTGTGAAGTGGATGCGGTTTTCTTGTCATGTTCGCTCATGTTTTGGTCAGTTCCTTTGATCAATATAGATTGGCTGCACTATAGAATCATTGCCTTTTTGCCTAAAAAACAAACGAGCCCAGATACAGGGAATATGTCCCTTTATCTGCGGCCCGTTGGTTTATTCTCTATATTCTATCCCTGTTGAATGGGTGATGCTCCGAATTACGCTTCGATGTAAATACCGATCGATTTGCCTCCGGCTTCAACACGTTCCATGGACTCATTCGAGCCAAATGTCACTTCGGTTACGAGAACATTTTCACGCAATACATCATCAAACGCCTGAATAGCTTCCTGAAGGGATGCATCCACATCCAGCGTCAAACGTACTCTTTTCTCAATCGGCAAGTCCAGTCGTTTCCGGGTATCCTGCACAGCACGAACCACTTCACGGACCCAGCCTTCCTGTTCCAATGCTGGGGTGATTTCGGTATTGAGTGCAACCGTCAGACCGTAACCTGATGCTGAAGCAAAACCTGATTTGGCCTGTTTATCAACCAATAATTCTTCGCTCGTCACTTGCAGCTCTTCGCCTTCCGGTGAAACGATGTTCAGCACACCCTCCGAAACGACTTTGCGCGTCTCATCGGCCGACATTCCCTTGAAGAAGTTTTGCAAGAATCCTACGTTTTTACCGTATTTCTTACCTGCAACTTTCAGGTTCAGCTTCAATGTAAAGTCAACGAATTCCGCATCATTATGCTCCGTACGAATTCCTTTTACATTGATCTCTTCCTTGATGATCTCTTCATAACTTGCCAGGTCAAAGCCTTTATCCAGGGAAACGATCAATTCGGACAGCGGCTGACGTGTCTTGATGCCTGTTTCGTTACGAACGTTACGGGCAAGTTCAACCACGCGGCGAGCCGTCTCCATATCCTGTTCCAGTCCTGCATCAATTAGCGCTTCATTAGCTACCGGATAGTCTTCCATGTGCACACTCTCACCTGTTGCAAGGTTCAGATAGATGTCTTCTGCCAGCATCGGTGTGAACGGAGCAACCAACTTCGCAGTAGTCACCAGTACTTCAGTCAATGTACGGTAAGCGTCCAGTTTATCGTCTGTCAGGCCACTTCCCCAGAAACGGTCACGGGAACGACGGATATACCAGTTACTCAACTCATCAACAAATGCTTCAATCGCTTTGGAAGAGTTCAGATAGTCGTTAACCAGCAACGCTTTTTCTACAACCAGGATCAGGCTGTTCAGTCTCGACAGAATCCAGCGATCCAGCTTGTGTGCGGACAGTTGGAACGGGTGCTCCTGTGGATCAAATCCATCAATGGTAGCATAAAGCGTCAGGAATGCATGGGTGTTAACCAGCGTATCAACCATTTTGGATTTGGCTTCGCCTACGATACCTTTGGAGAAACGTTTGCTGTTCCAAGGTGCACTGTCAGACAACAAAGCCCAGCGGAATGCATCTGTACCGTATTCTTCAATCACTTCCCAAGGATCGATCACGTTACCTTTGGATTTGGACATCTTCTGTCCGTTCTCATCAAGAACGTGTCCTGTAGCCATAACCGCTTTGTAAGGCGCTTTGCCTGTCAAAAGGGTGGAAACCGCCAGCAAGCTGTAGAACCAGCCACGTGTCTGGTCAATTCCCTCACAGATCATATCAGCAGGATACTGCTGTTCGAAGACTTCTTTATTTTCAAATGGATAGTGCTGCTGGGCAAACGGCATGGAGCCGCTGTCGAACCAGACATCGATCACTTCCGGTGTACGTTTCATTTCATATTTGCCACAGGAGCTCATGACTTTAACGTCATCCACATACGGTTTATGCAATTCAAGATTCTCAGGCACATCACCTACCGCACGGGCACGCAATTCTGCAATGCTATGTGGAGCAAATTGTTCGCCAGTCTCTTCGCACACCCAGATGTTCAGCGGAGTTCCCCAGTAACGGTCACGGCTGATGTTCCAATCCACCAGATCCTCAAGGAATTTCCCGAAACGACCTTCACGAACATGACCCGGGTACCAATCCACTTCACTATTGTTGGCAATCAATTGGTCCTTGATGGCTGTCGTCTGGATAAACCAACTGTCCATTGCATAGTACAGAAGCGGTGTATCACAACGCCAGCAGAATGGGTAACTGTGCTCATATTTTTCTTTGCTGAACAAACGTCCATTTTCGGACAGATATCGCACGATATCAATATCACAATCCTTCACGAAACGTCCTGCAAAGTCAGTAACCTCAGCAACAAATTTACCTTCCAGATCCACCATGTTCACAAAGCTGATCCCATTCTCACGGCATACACGGTAGTCATCCTCACCGTGAGCAGGAGCCATGTGTACGATACCCGTACCACTTGCATCCGTTACAAAGCCTGCGCCCAGTATGATATTGGCTTTCTCAGCCTGTACGTAGTTGAACGGAGGACCATACGTTTTGCCAACCAAATCGGCACCTTTCAGTGCACCGATGATCTCATACTCACCCTTGGTATCTTTCATCACTTTCTCTACCAGATTCGTTGCCATGATGTACACTTCATCGCCTTGACGAACACGGGAGTAGTCCATATCCGGATTCACGGCAAGTGCAACGTGTGAAGGCAGCGTCCAAGGCGTCGTTGTCCAGGCAAGTACGAATTCTCCGCTGTCATTCAGCTTGAATTTCGCTGTAGCGCTCAGGTCTTTGACGTCTTTGTACCCTTGTGCAACCTCATGGGAACTGAGTGTTGTCTGGCAAGATGGACAATACGGACTCACACGATGCCCCCGATACAACAAGCCTTTCTCATGAATGGTCGCCAGAATGTTCCATACACTCTCGATGTAGTTGTTATCAAGAGTGATGTACGGGTTATCCATATCCGTCCAATATCCGATGCCTTCCGTCAGGTCACGCCATTGTTGCTCGTACTCGAATACACTTGCTTTACATTCGTTAATGAATTTCTCCACGCCGTAATCTTCGATTTCCCACTTGTGGGAGATGCCCAGCTTCTTCTGTACACCCAGTTCTACAGGCAGACCATGTGTATCCCAACCTGCTTTACGAACCACACGGTAACCCTTCATTGTGTTATACCGTCCAACGAAATCCTTGATTACACGCCCCAGTACGTGACCGATATGCGGTTTGCCGTTCGCAGTTGGTGGCCCTTCATAAAACACAAAGTTTGGCTTGCCCTCCCGATTTTCGATGGATCTTTTGAATGTATTCTCCGTTTTCCATTTATCCAACACACGTAATTCTCTGGCGCGTGCTTTCTCTTTGACGTCAACTCGTTGCATGATGATCCTCTTCCTTTCAACTGTGTTAAATTGTGGACCGTCCACAAAAAGCGTTTCAATCCCCCTAAATCCCCCTTGCCAAGGGGGACCCCATAGGCGCTCCGCCCTCTGGACACCCGGGATGGGTTGTCGTTGGGGGGAACAGTTGCGCCGCTTCTGGGCGGAGGGTTATGTGCGTGGTGGCGGCCAATTTGCGACCGTTCCCTGCGTGAACGCCGCATGGCCTTACCGCGAGGCGGGTGCTGCCGGGTGCTTCGCTCTCCCGGCGGGCGACTCTCTCCCTGAGGTCCCTTCGGGCCTCATGGGCGTTTGCCCTTTTTTTGAAAACAAAAAAAGCCCCATCCCTGGAAAGGGACGAGACTGTACTCGCGTTACCACCCTAATTCTGTTCATCACAAACCACATCCAGGCAAGCTGGGTATGCTCTGTCATCAACAGCGCTTATGCCCCGCTAAACTACCGCAGGGTGCCGTTATAACGTACGGCTTACGGTTCGGCTTACACACGGCAATCACAATCACCGCTTCAGCGTCACTTCTCCGGGGAGATATTCGGCTATAACTCATCCATTGGTTTGCACCAACCACCAACTCTCTGAGGGATGAGATCATAACGTACTGAACCCGTCATGGAATCACTATTCATTATGAATATAGTTATAGCCTCTTTGCAGACAAAAGTCAACCAGGCGAAAGATTAATAAATTTCTTTCATCTCCCGCTCACGGTCACGCACTTCCTGCTCCCGGCTCTCCAGCACTTCCCAACCATCCTGAGTCAACAGTTCAAGCTGTGCTTCAACAAGCGTGCGGAAACGAGCACGATAGATGGATGCCTGCTTTTTCAATTCTTCCACTTCCAAAGCAATCTTACGTGATTTGCCCAACGATTCGTTCACGATCCGGTCTGCATTTTTCTCTGCTTCCTTCACGATCAACTGCGCTTCTTTCTTCGCATTATTCTTCACATCATCAGCAGCTTCCTGCGCAATGATGATCGTTTTGCTGAGCGTTTCTTCAATCGTAGCAAAATGATCCAGCTTTTCCTGAACGGACAGCAACTGATTGCTCAGCTCTTTGTTCTCGCGAATGACGCCTTCGTAATCTTTGATGACTTGATCCAGGAATTCATTGACTTCATCCTCGTCATACCCGCGCAAACGTCGGGAAAATTCCTTGTTGTGTATGTCCAGCGGCGTTAATGGCATGCTGTCCACCTCCTGTAAAATTTCCTTCCCATCCAGAGAAGGTTTGCAGCATAAAGCTTTGACTTAATGTATATCGGATACACCGCGTATTTTCTACACCTTTATGATAAACATTTCGACAAGAAAGCGGATTTTCCTGCAACTGACTCAGGCAAATTTCCCGATTTTCACTCGGCAGCGCCCTTTTTTGGTCATTCCATCCTGTTCAAGAACCTTGAAACGGCCAAATCCCTGAATGGATACAACATCACCTGATTTTAGCGACTTGGAGGGATCTCCCTCAACCTTCCAGTTCACACGGCAGCGCCCAGCTTTGATCGGCACCAGCACTTTACTGCGACTAAGCCGATATACATCTGCACAGATTCCATCCAAACGAAGCGAAGCAACCGTAATATCCATCGTCTCCAGTTTGTTCTCTGACCATCGCATCTGATCCAAAGGAAGTAACTCCGTGAACACATGTAACCGATGCACCTGATTCAGTTGAAGCGATAAAAAAGCGCCGGTTTCCGCCGCCACCACAGTATGGCAACCGTCCTCCAGCACTTGGATATCCCCGATCTTTCCACGTTTCATCCCAAGCCCGAGCAGGGAACCCATGTAGTCCCCATGCTCCAGCTCCGAAATTCTCTGATCATCAGACGTGATACTGAGCACCTGCATTCCCATATCCTCATCATCCAGATACATATAATCAGGTGCAACCAGCGCACGCTTGCGCTCAGCAGCCTCGTAACCACCGTCCAGGCGTATCTGAACGTCATTACGCCGATTGGCGAGCGTTTGTAAAATAAAGACCTGTCTTGGGTCAAGAAAGTCAGTTAGCTTCATGTCATGATACTTGCCTGCACGCTCAACCCAGTCCGATGCCTTATCTACAAAATCTCGCTCATCATGGCTGAAATGCTCGTAAATTTCACCACTCATTTATGTCACCCTACCCTAATAGTCCGTGTTCAAAAAGATCGGTTTTCAGTACCGAGAAGATGGGATGCTGACGATGCCACTTGGCATCCTTCGTTATCAAAAGCGGACTTTTTGAACAACCTCTAATATACAAAATACCGAAGTATGGAGATCAGTCCATTAAGCGCGAGTTGCAGAACGATCAGCGCCACAATCGGGGAAATATCCAGCACACCGAACAAAGGTGGGATAAATCGACGGAATGGTCTTAGATATGGCTCCACGAACTTACCTAGCCATTCACCAATGAAACTTTCTCGGGCATTGGGAAGCCAAGACATCAATATGTAGACAATGACCATGTAGAAGTAAATCTGGTATAACGTGTACAACACGCTTTCAATCTGATACAAAAGTGGCTCACCTCATTCTGTTATAATCTTGCTCGCTGTCAGCCAGTATTTCCGTAATTGATCCCTGAATTTCAACTGTATCTGGCGTGCAGAGAAAAATGTTTCCGCCGATTTTGGAAATACCGCCACCCAATGCATATACTGTGCCACTCAAAAAATCAATAACGCGCAGCGCTTGATCCTGGCGAATTCGTTGCAAGTTCACTACAACGGTACGATGCGAACGCAGATGGTCGGCAATTTCCTGAGCCTCGTCATAAGAACGTGGTTCATACAGGACAACTTTAACATTTTTCTGGGAATGAATGCTCACCACATTATTCCCCCTTTGGTTTCTACGTTTATCGAGACTTGAGGTTTCAGCTTCCTGCTGTTCAGTTTCATTTTCCTCCTGCGCAGCCATCCGCTCACGTTCCACAATCTCTTCCTCTTCCTGAAGTCCGAGGAAATTCATAAATTTATTCATTACGCCCATCGTGAACCCTCCTCTTTTCCTACGAGAATCGATCCCAGCCGTACCCAGGTTGCCCCTTCTTCAATGGCGACTTCAAAATCATTGGACATCCCCATCGACAGCTCCGTTAACGGTTCTGCTGTAAGGGCTTGTCCATTCAATTGATCTCTCAGCTCACGCAATCCGCGAAATACGGGACGCGTCAGCTCGGGATCATCCTCATGAGGTGCCATGGTCATTAAGCCAACGACCTTGAGATTGTTGAACGAACGAATATCACGCAAAAAAGAACTTGCCTGTTCAGGCTGTAAGCCATACTTGCTCTCTTCACCCGAAATATTCACCTGCAAAAACGTTTCCACTTGAATGCCAAGTGAAGCTGCTTTCTTATCCAACTCCTTCGCCAATGACAAACGATCCAGTGAATGTATGTAACGAAACTTGCCGATCACGTCTTTCACCTTGTTCGTCTGCAAATGACCAATAAAATGCCAGGTACCCTGTTGACCAAAAGCTTCCCATTTGGCCTGTGCATCCTGCCACCGATTTTCTCCAATATGCTCAAGACCATGATTCAGCACGGCTCCCGTTGTTTCAAGTGAGACATATTTCGTGACCGCAATCACATTCACATCATCACGATGACGGTTACTTCGCCGACATGCATCCTCAATCTTCTGATTTACCTGTTGTATACGCTCCTCCAATGACACAGAGGGTCACCTCTCTTCCAGCCCAATCCAGCTCGCCATCCGACCTGTAACGCCATTTTCCTTCCGATAGGAGAAAAATAGTTCAGGATGACAACTTGTACACCATGTTGTACATTCGATATGATCCGGCAATATTCCTGCTTTCATCATAATGTGTCGATTACATTCTTTCAAGTTTAACATCGTTTTACCGTTATTCACGGATCGATATGCTTGTTTAGAAGCAGAATTCTTGTATTCATCATTACCCGGGGAATCGTCAAACCAAACCCGTACATGCTGCATGACCGCCTCATCCACTTCATAACAGCAATCCCCAATTGACGGACCAATTGCAGCTCGAATGTCCTGCCTGCGGCTGCCGTACTCCCGTTCCATCGTCTCCACCATGGATACAGCGATACCCGCGACTGTACCTTTCCAACCAGCATGAGCAAGACCAACCGCCTGTTGCACAGGGTCATAGAAATACAGCGGGACACAGTCTGCATAGAAAGAAGTCAACAGCACTCCCGGCACATTCGTTACCAATCCATCCGTATCCTGCAACGCCGACTGACGATTAAGTAATCCTTTGCTCCGATCTTCGGCGGTAATTACAGCTACATGTTTGCCGTGCACCTGCTCTCCACAGGTCCAGGCTTCCGCTGCAAAGCCAATTTTCTCGGTCACAAGCCTGCGATTGTTAAGCACAACTTCAGGATCATCTCCCACATGATAGGCACAATTGAGCGTGGCATAGGGAACTTTCCCGACTCCACCATGCCTCGTCGTAAACCCGGCTGACAACTGTTCAAATTGCTGTGTCCAGGGCCTGACATATAATAATAACGGATCAGGACCAAAATCTGAATTTGGGTTCTTTGTCCGTTCAAGTAATTCCTTATCCAATACAAAGGGTTCCATTATCTCACCTCACCACTTCCAGTGTACCAAATGAGCCACATTCTGTCTCCTTTATATCGTTCGACGCTGATTACGCTCCGAACGATCAATGCGCTCCACACGTTCTGTACGGTTATGCTGCTGTTCATCATACAGACGTGCTTCCCGATCACGCTCGTCATACGTGTTTTCTTTCACTTCATCCATCTTCACCAGTATGACATCTGAACCAATCTTCACAATATTCCTCCATGGAATGACCAGATCCGTCCCCCCTCCAAAGAGGCCCATAAAACGACTGTACCCTGGCACAACAATCGCTTCAATCCGGCCCTGTTTCAGATCAAGCTCCAAGTCGCTGATCTGCCCCAGACGCTTACCATCCGTGATATTAATGACATCCTTAGTCTGAAAGTCCGAAATTTTCATCCCACGTCCCGCAACTTCGCTCGTATTCACCTTCATTCATTCCCGCCCCCTGTTATTCCTCTTATGCCGGTTCCCACGCTTCTATACAATATATGTTACGGGGGCGAAAAATGTCCTGTTTTTCATCGAATCTGTAAACCGCCATACACAAAAAGACGATCAACGGTATACAATGCCCCGATTGATCGTCCTCCTGTCCCTGCTTCGAATTACGACTTTACATGTTTTTGCATCTGCTGTATCGCCGATTTCTCCAGACGTGATACCTGAGCCTGGGAAATACCAATTTCATCAGCCACTTCCATCTGGGTTTTCCCTTCGAAAAACCGCATCGACAGAATCATTTTCTCTCGCTGACCAAGACGATGCATCGCTTCACGGAGCGCAATCTCTTCGATCCATGATACATCCTTGTTCCTGTCATCACTGATCTGATCCATAACATAGATCGGATCTCCACCATCATGATAAATCGGTTCAAAGAGCGAGACCGGGTCCTGAATAGCGTCCAATGCAAAAACAACATCTTCCTTCGGCACATTCAGTACTTCCGCAATTTCGAATATCGTCGGTTCCCGGGAATTTTTATTCGTCAGGCTGTCACGGACCTGAAGCGCTTTGTAAGCAATATCCCTCAAGGAGCGAGATACCCGAATCGGGTTATTATCACGCAGGTATCGACGGATTTCACCGATAATCATCGGCACCGCGTAGGTTGAAAATTTGACATTCTGGGATAAATCAAAATTATCAATGGCTTTCATCAGGCCGATGCAACCAACCTGGAACAGATCATCGACAAACTCCCCCCGATTGTTAAAACGCTGAATGACACTGAGTACCAGACGCAGGTTGCCATTCACTAATTTCTCTCTTGCTGAGCGATCATGGTGTTGCTGAAGGGAATGAAACAATTCCCGCATTTCAGTGTTGGTGAGGACAGGCAATTTTGCGGTGTCCACGCCACAAATCTCGACTTTGTTTCGGGTCATCGTGATTTACCTCCCAAGGAGAAACATTAATGTACATTATCTCCGGGGCAGGCTTTTTTATTCGCACTTGGCATCCTTGCCAGTAATACCCATTCTGAGTAATCATGTATTTCAGACCATTTTATTAAACTCCTTGCGAAGTCTTTTAATGATTCTTTTTTCGAGACGAGAGATGTAGGATTGGGAGATTCCAAGTAGATCCGCTACATCTTTTTGTGTCTTTTCTTCCCCATCCGTCAAGCCAAAACGAAGCTCCATAATCATTCGCTCGCGCTCCGTTAATTTTTCCAATGCCTTGTGCAAAAGTTTTCGGTCTACCTGCTCTTCAATATTCCGATAGATTGTATCGTTTTCTGTACCCAATACGTCCGATAATAATAGTTCATTCCCATCCCAATCAATGTTCAACGGTTCATCAAAAGAAACTTCCGTTCGGATCTTACTATTGCGTCTCAGGTACATCAAAATTTCATTTTCGATACAACGTGATGCATAGGTGGCCAGTTTGATTTTCTTTTCCGGGTCGAATGTATTAACTGCCTTAATCAGCCCGATCGCTCCGATGGAGACCAAATCCTCGATATTGATGCCTGTGTTCTCAAATTTTCGTGCAATGTACACCACAAGACGCAGATTGCGCTCAATAAGCATCGCACGAATGGCCGAGTCTCCCGAAGATAATTTTTGCAGTAAAAACTCTTCTTCTTCCCTTGTCAAAGGCGGCGGAAGTGCCTCACTGCCCCCAATGTAATAGATTTCTTCACTTTTGAGTCCCAACAAAAATAACAGACGGTAATATTGCAGCTGCGCCACCAGTTTCCATTTCACAAGCATGTACGTTCCTCCTATACCACATTCAGCGGCTTTTCTGTTGCTCCCGCAGAGAGAGCCGTAGACTGCGCAGAAGCAGCGTCTTGCACAAGTTCAGGATGAATCACGGCCTGGTATTTCCCATCCGACGACAACACACCTCCATCCAGCCCAATGAGTACCCTTGTCGTCTCATAACATGTTTCCTCCATCGTGACCTTCACCCGGTCCGGCTTCATTGCCAGCATAAACGCAGTCCCTTTGTTAATGCCCCGATAAGGCACCAGCCGCAGTCGATCCTGCCACTGAAAGCTTTCCTGATCAAGCTCCAGAATAAGGTTGTCCGGCGCCTCGTCCTTGAGTCTACCCTTCCATGAAGCAGGTAACATGTCTTGCCATAACGAAGCCTCCATCACCATGACCGGCATGCGCGATAAGGGATCTGTAAGTTGATTGCCCGTATCCAGAAGGCCTGTACAAGAAATGACTACCTCATCGATGCAGACCTCAACTTTACCCAAATAAGTCGTCATGCGATCCGTTTTCCGTTTTGAGCTCTGCACAGCTTTGAATAAAAACAGGACACCAAAAAATACGATAAACGTGAACCAGAAGGCAATCTTCAGATCAAATGACATCCCGCCAGAAGCCGTGAACCAAATGCCGTTAAACAACTCACCGGAGCTCTGAAGCATGTAATGCACACCCAGAATACCTCCGGCAGCGACAAAATTAATCACATAGAAGGTGCCGAGCGTCCTCGCAAAAGCCTGCAGGCCTTTAAAACCAAAAGCAATCATAAGCATGACCAGCGAGAAACCGAACTTGATCAAAAAGGTAAACATAAAATCAAACTCCGGTACAAACATCATGACCACGTATAATGCACCCACAATAGCTGATAGCAACCATCTCCACCAAACCAGCTTTGTTTTGCGCATCCAGGCGGTTAGTCCAATAAGTGCACCGTCAATACACAGGTTTGTCAAAAAAATTAGATCCACATACACAACCAAACTCTTCACCTGCCTGCGCGCAACATATCGAATTAACGGTATACCGGTATTCCGATATTCTTGAGCATATTCACAAGTATACGGAGCCCTCTGTTCAAAGTCTGTCTAATCATGGGGGTGTGGTTCCAACTTTTTTTGTCGGAATAGCGTAGGCTCGTTGTTCAGAATTTGTTCATTACTGTATGTTATGATATTTAAAAAAACAGAAAAAACCCGGTCACTCCATAAGGAGTACCGGGTTTCCATTGAATCAATATGAGTATTAATCGTTGTTATTATTGCGTGAACGATTGCGTAAAAATGTCGGAATGTCCAGCTGATCATTGCTCGGCTGATTTCCAAACGGACGCAGGTTCGGCGAACGCGTATCCGTTGTCTCCGTTGCTGGCGTTGGTTTTTGACCAGAAGGCGGCGATGCTGGCTTGTCTTCAAATCCCGTTGCAATCACCGTAACTTTGATCTCCTCTTTCAGGTTTTCGTCAATAATCGCACCAAAGATCATATTCACTTCCGGATCTGAAGCCGCAGTGACAATCTCTGCCGCTTCATTGACTTCATACAGGGACAGATTGGTTCCGCCCGTAATGTTCATGATTACACCGCGTGCACCTTCAATCGAAGTTTCGAGCAATGGGCTCATGATAGCCTTGCGTGCAGCTTCAGCGGCACGAGTTTCGCCAGTTGCTTCACCGATTCCCATCAGGGCAGATCCACGTTCTGTCATAATCGTTTTGACGTCGGCGAAGTCAAGGTTAATGAGACCTGGAACAGCAATCAGGTCAGAAATACCTTGAACGGCTTGACGGAGAACGTTATCTACTTGACGGAACGCTTCAAGCATCGGTGTTTTTTTGTCAACAATTTCAAGCAAACGATCGTTTGGAATCACAATCAATGTATCTACTTTTTCCTTGAGCGCTTCAATGCCCTGTACGGCATGCCTGGAACGTTTCGGTCCTTCAAACGTGAACGGTCGGGTCACTACCCCTACTGTAAGAGCACCACATTCTTTGGCGATCTCAGCAATAACGGGAGCTGCCCCTGTTCCTGTACCCCCGCCCATTCCGGCAGTTACAAAAACCATGTCGGCACCCTTCAAGGTGTTCATCATCAGATCACGAGATTCTTCGGCGGCTTTCTTACCCACTTCTGGGTTGGCACCAGCACCAAGACCTCTTGTCAACTTATCGCCAATCTGCAATTTATGTTCGGATTTCGCCAAGTGCAATGCCTGCGCATCCGTATTCGCGGTAATGAATTCTACACCTTGCACTCCATTTTCAATCATTCGATTAACAGCGTTGCTTCCACCGCCGCCCACACCAATGACTTTTATTTGAGCAAAGCTCTCCATCTCGAAATCAAATTCCAACATATTATTCCATCTCCCCCTCATTGTGCATGGATGGCCCGTCCAATTGGTATTGAACCGAATCAATTTCATATATCGACGAACGAAAGCGTTTATGTTAGTTTACCAGCGCATTCAAACGGCTTCAAGGATTGTATGAAATGGATTCAACCTGTTATATAAATTCGCTGAACATATTTTTCAGCCGTTCAAACAGACCTGGTTTTTGCTCCGATTCCTGAGCCGCATTCGGCTTCGGACGGTTGGTCGGTTTTTTGTTGTTATTATTGTTGTTTCCACCACCGCTGTTAACTGAGGGACGAATACGCAAACTGCGGATTACACTGTGCAAAATGCCGACTCCACTCGTGAAACCAGGATCACGCACGCCGATATAATCCGGCACCGCAACTCGTACCGAAGCAGCAAGTTCATGCTGAGCGACCTGCAGGACACCCGGCATTGATACCGTACCTCCCGTTAGTATATAACCTCCAGGAAGATCATTGTAACCAAGACGCTTCACTTCTTGAGATATCATCTGGAATATTTCCTGAACCCTTGGTTCAATAATAGCTGCCAGATCCTCTTGAGAGAACTCCTTGTCTACATTGCTGCCGATCCGTGTTACCTTGAACATCACATCTGCAGCAGCATCATCCAACCAGGCACAGCCATATTTCAGTTTCACTTTCTCCGCCTGATCCGTTAACGTACGTAAGCCATAGGCGATATCATTCGTGACGAATTCCCCGCCAATTGGCAATGTTGATGTTGCAACAAGACTGTCTTCTTCAAAAATGGCGATGGTTGTTGCACCTGCTCCAATATCAACAAGCACTGAACCCATCGTTTTTTCATCTTTGGACAAAGCCAGTTGACCCGCTCCAAGCGACATGAGAACCAGATCGCTCACTTTCAGACCCGCTTTTTCCACGCAGCGCAAAAGATTATGTATTGCAGTTTTTGCACCCGTAATGATGGTCGCCTCCACTTCAAGGCGAACACCAATCATACCACGGGGGTCCTGAATGCCCTCCAAGCCATCTACAACATATTGCTTGGCGACAACATCAATAATTTCCCGTTCCGGCGGAACCGCAATAACTTCGGCTGCTTTCAACACCCGTTCCATGTCTTCTTCTCCGATTTCACGATCCTCGTTAGACACAGCCACGACGCCGTGACTGCTCATCAGTCCGATATGATTTCCCGAGATTCCAACATACACTTCGGATATTTGAATACCTACCATACGTTCTGCATGATCCACTGCATTGCGAATCGACTGCACCGTCTGATCGATATCTACGATTACACCTTTGCGAATTCCCTCCGAGTCGGCAGATCCAACTCCTATAATATTAAAGGTTCCATTATTCATTTCCCCAATAATAGCGCGAATTTTGGATGTACCGATGTCCAAACTAACAATGATGTCATTGTTGCTCAAGTCTGTGGCACCTCCTGACTCCAATAGTAAAATACGTTCGAATTTAAACACTCTTAAAACATATTCAACACACTTCAGGCTTTCCCTCTTTTTTCTACAATGTTTTTGGGTGTCAAAATCTGGTTGCGAGACATAAAACCTTGAAGAAAAAAGAAGGAGGCAACTCATGTGCCATAAGTTCAAGTGTATCATTTTTTCTTCTTCTCAGAAAGAACAAGTTTCATTGCTATGACGGGGCCAAACCCCGACCCGCCTAGGCTTTCATATTCAGTCCAGCCTCATCATGGCAAAGGTCAGGGGCTTGCTCCCGGCTCGGCTTCATCTTCCGGGTCATCCGGGATGAAAGGAACATAGGTATCTGCCTCAAGCATGGTGATTTTCCCAGGCCGTTCGGTCTCAATCACCTGATTCAGATATTCCACTTTATCCGATAAAAGAGAGACGGTTGTAATCACTTCGAACTGTGATTTGGTATACATCCGAATCTGATCCGGAAATGAAGGCGTTGGATTCGGAATAATTTCCGAAATATCCGTCGTCAATTCATTCGGAATTTTAGCCAGTGTCTGGCTCAGTTTGGCTTTGAGTGGGTCATCAGCCTTCCATTGAGTCAATATGGGCTTTTCCACAGCAACACCAATTGTTGCCGGAACCGTCAAGCTTGTCCCACTGGCCAATATCGCTTTTAGGGTACCGTCAGAACCAAGCTCATACGCAACCGTGGCATATTCCTGAACCTTGATATGAATAATACCCGGAAATTGTTTATCCACGGTAACCGTGGAAATCGCCTTGATTGCCTTGAGACGCTCAATAACCTCGGCAGTACTTGTCCCAAAAAATTGATCGCCTTCTCTCAGACCGCTTTTCTCCAGCAGTTCTGAAGTCGCTGTATATACATTACCCGTAATTTCAATTGCCGAAATTCGACTCATGGAAGAACGAAAGAATAATACAGCGAGCAATACAATAAATAGTAATAAGAGAATAATTACAATTTTGCGGCTTGTGTTTCCTTTTGGCCGATTCTTCTTCAGAACCGGAATTTGACTTTTAGGCATAATAGCGCTCCACAAAGCCTCAGGTCCCCTCCCTTCAAGAAGGGGACTCCAAGGACGTTAATTGGCAAAATCCAACTGTTTTGAAACGGGCGACTGTCGCTCAACCGATGCTCCAAGACTCTGAAATAACTTCTCGATCTGATCGTAGCCCCTGTCAATATGATGCACTTGCTCCACAACCGTTTTGCCTTGAGCAGCCAGACCAGCAATGACCAGAGCTGCACCTGCACGAAGATCGGTTGCTTCTACTGTAGCCCCGTACAGACGGGGAACACCACGGATAAATGCTGCGTTCAGATCGACTGAAATATCAGCCCCCATCACATTCAATTCATCCACATGTTTGAACCTGCCCTCGAATACCGTTTCCTTCATCACACTGAACCCGTCTGCCAAACTGAGCAGCACCATGATTTGCGATTGCAAATCTGTCGGAAACGAAGGATACGGAGAAGTCACAATACGGTCTACTGATTTGGGACGGCTCATACAGCTCACCGTCATTATATCATTGCAGACTGTGATTTGAACACCAGTGCGCTTCAATACATGTATAAGTGAAGTAAGATGAGAAGGATTGCAGTGTGTAAGCGTAACATTGCCTCGTGTTGCTGCTGCTGCAATCATCACGGTTCCGGCAACGATTCGATCCGGAATAATCTCATAGGAACAAGGCTCCAGTTTCTCTACGCCATTGATCGTAATCGTATCCGTTCCTGCGCCAATAATACTTGCACCCATGGCATTCAGAAAGTGTTGCAGGTCCTGTATCTCAGGTTCTCTTGCCGCGTTGCAGATGGTTGTTGTCCCTTTAGCCAGAACGGCTGCCATCATGATATTCTCGGTCGCCCCCACACTCGGGAAATCCAAAAGAATATCTGTACCCACGAGATTGCGTCCATGACAGATAATCTGTTGGTCCTGCTCTTCAATCAAAGCTCCGAGCGCTTCCAGGCCCCGGAGGTGAAGATCAATTTTGCGTTCTCCAATGGCACAGCCTCCTGGCTGATACACTGACACTTGCCCAAACTTAGCCAGCAATGGTCCCATTAAAAAAATGGAAGAGCGCATCTGCTTCATTAGATCTTCTGGCACATCATATGACCGGATAGACGAGGTATTAATCGTCACTGTTCCCTGTTCATGCCGACACGTGCATCCAAGCCGTTCCAGGATATACAGCATCACTTCAATGTCCAGCAAGTGTGGAACGTTATGCAGGGTAACTTCTCCATCTGCCAACAAACTTGCGGCCATGATCGGTAAAGCGGCATTTTTTGCTCCATGGATGCGTATGGATCCTGAGAGGGGTTTCCCGCCTTCAATCACCAATTTGTCCAATGTATCACCTCCGGGGTTTACCGCTCACCCACTACGAAGACTTCCGGTACCAGGTTAATACCGTACTGAGATGATATAGTGCTCTGAATATGCTGCATTAGGGTGATAACGTCCTCTGCTGTTGCTTGGCCTGTATTGACAATGAAATTGGCATGCATGGTGGATACCTGTGCGCCTCCCTGAGTCATCCCTTTTAGCCCTGCTGCTTCA
Source organism: Paenibacillus sp. SAF-068 (assembly GCF_051967555.1). Lineage (NCBI taxonomy): Bacteria > Bacillati > Bacillota > Bacilli > Caryophanales > Paenibacillaceae > Paenibacillus > Paenibacillus sp. SAF-068. Next base: position 572,574 of record NZ_JBQCJX010000002.1, on the reverse strand, counting down.
ATCAGACGAGCTGCATGATCACCCGGTGGATTTCGGAATACACTTCCTGCACATGCCATCTGCAGTGGCTGTGTGCGACGCCGGCGATCTTTGTAAGCCGCCATGGTTTCCGAAATGACTTTGCGTTCTCCATGCTGGAGTTCAAAAGTAGCTTCCAGCACGATGCCTCTCCGATCATGCAGAACAGAGTGGCGGTAGGCAAAATCCATGTCCTCCTTGCTGTAACGTACCAATTCCCCTGTCTCCAGTACAATCTCAGCGAATTTGAATATCCGTGACACATCCGATCCATGAGCACCTGCATTCATGTATACGGCTCCACCGACAGTGCCGGGGATTCCGCTGCCGAATTCCAGACCGGTCCATTCCTTTTTGGCAGCAACCACACTGAGTTTAACAAAAGAATGCGCTGCTCCGGCGGTTACACCACCTTCGTGAAATTCGGCATAATCAAAGCCATCGCCTGGTTTCACCACAACACCACGTATTCCTTTGTCTGACACCAGCATGTTTGAGCCCCGTCCAAGTTGCATCCACGGAATCTCAACCTTGTGAAGCAATTGAACGAGATTCATCATCTGCTCTTTATTCTCGGGAATGACCAGTGCATCCGCAGGACCGCCGATCTTCCATGTGGTGTATTTGGCTAGCGATTCGTTTTCAAGAACTCTGCCAACATTATTCTGGGATAGTAACGATATCCACTGGTGCATGTTTGCTTCCTCCTCTGCTTCAAAACCGATGAGCACGGTATGTTCTGTTCCTACAGTCCGTGCTCTGGGCGCCATGGAACGATGGTCACGATTTATACGGTATCTTATGTCAGCCCCGTCTTGTGTGTGACAATCGCCCACAAACGCACGTTATCGGCGTGCAGCAAGACGCTGAATTTCTTGAACAAGCACTTCAGCTGCATCGGGTTTCCCCAGTTTCCGGGAGGCTTCAGCCATTCGTTTACGTCCCAATTCATCATTCATAATCTTGGCGATGGCTTCATACAGGAGTTTGCCTGTAAGATCCTTCTCCAGCATCGTGAGTGATGCGCCTCCACCTTCAAGTGTACGTGCATTGGCTTCCTGATGATTGTTAGTCACGTTAGGTGACGGAATCAGGATCGAAGGAATACCCAGTGATGTAATCTCTGCAAGGAATGATGCACCTGCGCGGTTTACGATCAGGGAAGTGCAGGCCAGTACCTCAGGCATATTATGAACGTAAGGCAGGACATGCAGGTGGTTTGGCATCGTACCCAATGAGCTGCGGATGGCTTCACGCGTTTCATCAAAATAGGTATCCCCTGTCACGTAAACCACATGTACATCGTCCAGTTGTTCCAGCATTGGAGCCATGTCCACCATAGCCTGATTTATTGCTTTTGCCCCGCGACTGCCACCAACCACAAGAACAACACGGCTGTTCATGGGTACACCTAACGTGGCAAAACCACGATCACGGCTAGCCTGGGCTACCGTAGTCGCCCTTGGATTACCGGTGTATATCACCTTTTTTGCGCCGGAAAACGATTTTTCAGAACCTTCAAAGCTAACGGCAACCGTGTCCACATACCGCATCAAAAATTTGTTGGTCAGACCGGGAATGGCGTTCTGTTCATGAATTATACTCGGAATACCCAGTTTTGTTGCTGCATATACCACAGGTCCACACACATATCCACCGGTACCAATCACAACATCCGGTTTGAATTCCTTCAGCATTTTTTTGGACTTGCGTACTCCTTGAATGAAACGCATGACCGTTTTCAGGTTGTCGATGGACAATTTACGCCGAAACCCGGTAATATCAATGGATTTAAAAGGGATATTTTCCTGGGGAACCAGCTTGCTTTCCAGCCCTCTGGTTCCTCCAATGTATAGAAATGTCGAGTCGGAGTTCTCCGCCTCACATTGTCTTGCTATGGCAACGGCCGGATAGATATGTCCACCCGTACCGCCACCGCTTAGAACGACTCGCATCGCATAGTCACCTCGCATAACGGGATAAGTTTACTAAAATGCCCAGTGCTGTGAGCATGAGGGTTAATGATGATCCACCGTAGCTGATCAGAGGCAATGTAATGCCCGTAACAGGCATCATGCCAATGACAACTCCAATGTTAATAATGACTTGTACGGCGACCATACCAACAATACCAACACCAAGCAGACTGCCGAAGGCATCCGGAACGGTCATGGCTACACGCATTCCTCTCCACACCAGCACCAGAAATAACAATAATACAATCATTCCACCTATAAAGCCGAGTTCTTCAGCCAAAATACTAAAAATAAAGTCCGTTTGCGGTTCAGGAACATAACTGTACTTCTGCCGGCTCATCCCCAATCCCAATCCCGCCAGTCCACCAGGACCAATGGCGTATAACGATTGAATGATCTGATATCCGGCACCCAGCGGGTCGGACCACGGGTCCAAAAACGCTGTGATACGCTGCAGCCGATAAGGAGCTGCAGCAATCAAAGCTGCAAACCCCGCTACACCGCCAAGAGCAAGCAAACTCAGATGTTTCATTCGCGCTCCGGCTGTGAAAATAATAAGCATCGATGCACCCATCATTACGGTGCCTGTCCCCAAATCAGGTTGCAGCATAATAATACCAAAGGCCAAACCGATCAATCCCAGCGGTGGCATAAGCCCCGTTGTAAAAGTTTTGATTTTTCCCGGTTCCTTGCTCAGCCAGTGAGCGAGAAACAGAATCATGCCAAGCTTCATGAATTCTGAGGGCTGAATACCGAACGAACCAATGCCCAGCCAACTTCGTGCACCACCGCGAACCACACCGATGCCAGGAATGAGCACCGCAATGAGCATAATAAAACAGGCAATCAATATAGGCTTGGCATATTTCCTCCACACCCGGTAGTCTACGTTAGCGGTGACGAACATGGCCACAAGCCCAAGCACCGCAAACAGAGCCTGTCTTTTTACAAAATAAAATGAATCGCCATAGTCATGAAAGGCAAGCACCGAGCCCGCACTATATACCATTACGATGCCGATGGCAAGCAATGCCAAAATACTAATCAGCAACCAAATATCTGGTGCCGGTCGCGTCTGTTTCATCAGGAGGCCACCCCTTGCATGGAAGTAGGGGCTTTTCCACCCCCCTACTTACAAGTTATGCGCCGCCTCTTTAAAAATGCGTCCCCGCTCTTCATAGGAAGCAAACATGTCCCAACTTGCACATGCCGGGGATAACAAAACGACATCACCAGCACTGGCAAGCTTCGATGCTTCCTGCACAGCAACGGTTAACGTTCGGGCAGCGTCCTCCTCATTATCGACGACCTTAATTTGCTTTAATCCGGCAAGTTCCGCGACTTTGGCAAGTTTCATCCGTGTTTCTCCAAGCGCAACGACAGCTTTTACCCGTTCCTGGAACAAGGGTAACAACTCCATCATGTCTGACCCGCGATCCAACCCTCCAGCAATTAACACGACTGGCTCCTTGAACGAGTTCAAAGCCATGACCGTAGCCTTTGAATTGGTCGCTTTGGAGTTGTTGTAGTAAGCAGAGCCATTATGGTCCAGAACGTATTCAAGTCGGTGTTCAACCGCCTTGAAATCTGCAAGTGGAGCAGCCAGCACCGCAGGGTCAGCTCCTGCAGCTACAGCAATTGCAACAGCAGCCATTGCATTTTCCACATTGAATCGTCCGGCGATGCCAATGTTCTCAATATCGATAACGATGTGGTGATCTCCGTTTTCATCCGCGTAGATCATCTGACGCTTCACATCATCCTCTTCTCCATCCACATAAGGAGGATCTGCATATACACCTGTATCCAATTTCTCAGTCATTGAGAACGGTAGCAATCTGCCTTTAATATAAGGAACCAGTTCGCGACATACCGCATCATCCCAATTCAGGATGGCTACATCATCCGGTTGCTGATTGGCGAAGAGCTTGGCTTTGGAGGCTACATAGTCTTCCATTCCACCGTGATAGTCCAGATGTGTCTCGGTTACGTTAAGCAAGCACGCAATACGTGGACGGAACTCAACCGTTCCTTTGAGCTGGAAACTGCTGAGTTCGACGACCATCCAGTTTTCTGGAGAAGCCTGTTCTGCAGCTTCACTGAGAGGTGTTCCAATATTACCCGCAACAATCGGCTTAAGTCCGGCATGTTCCAACATATTGCCCACCCAAGTGGTCGTTGTTGTTTTGCCGTTGGAGCCTGTAATGCCGATCATGGGTGCAGCACATAGATGATAAGCAACCTCTACCTCTGTCACCACTTCGATGCCCAATGCCAAAGCTTGCTGCACAGGAGCCGCATGATATGGGATACCCGGGTTTTTGACGACCAGCTTCACATCACTGTGAATCAGATCATCCGGATGTCCTCCGCATACAACAGAAATTCCCAAAGCCTCCAATTCGGAAGCTTCGGGACATTGATCTCTCTCTTTTTTATCATTAACTGTAACCTTCGCTCCGGCGCGATCCAGCACTTTGGCGACCTGTACGCCGCTTTTGGCCAACCCGAGCACAACGACTTGTTGTCCGCGATACGATTCTGGATGGTTCATGATCTACAACCCCTTGTTGAGATAAAGTCCAAGAGCGGCCAAAATGGCACCTACCGCCCAAAAGGTAATAACAACCCGCCATTCTGACCAACCGCTCAATTCAAAGTGATGGTGAATGGGGCTCATTTTGAACACACGCTTGCCACGAGTCTTAAATGATACCACTTGAATAATAACAGACAGGATCTCGATGACAAAAATACCGCCAATGATGACAAACAGAAGCTCCGTTTTGGTTACAATCGCTACCGCACCAATCGCACCGCCAATCCCCAGAGAACCTGTGTCTCCCATAAACACTTTGGCTGGATGTGCATTGTATACCAGAAAACCGAGCACGGCTCCAATCATCGCTGCTGCACATACTGCCGCAGGCATCGACGTGGCTTGCATCGCCACAATGGCAAACGCCCCAAAGGCAATCGCACTTACCCCTGACAACAACCCATCCAGACCATCGGTAAAGTTAACCGCATTAGTAATGGCGAGCATCATGAATACAACAAACGGATAGTAGAACCATCCGGTCCAGTCGAAGGAGACTGACGTACCCGGAATAGAGATGGCTGTGCTGTGTCCGTTCTGAATCAGCAGGAAACACATCACTGCACTGAAGAACAATTGGCCCAGCATTTTTTGTCTGGCCGTCAGTCCCAGTGAACGTTTGAACACAATTTTGATGTAATCATCCAGGAAGCCAATCAGCCCGAATCCCAGCGTAGCCACGAGCAAGACATAAAAGTCTGTATTCTTGACAGCCGAAAATTTCAAAAAGGCCAATGTGAACGCAACTAAAATGACGACTCCACCCATTGTCGGTGTTCCGCTTTTTTTCAAATGGCTCTGAGGCCCATCTTCCCTAACCTGCTGTCCGAATTTCATTCGACGTAACAGCGGAATCAGGAGCGGTGCGGCAATCACCGCCAGAATAAATGAAACGCCGATTGTTAACAGTAATACCTGAAAATCCATGGGTTCACCCCTCTAGTCTACTCGATTCTGTAATGGTGCTATTTGTAGTGCTTCGACCACGTCCTCCAGCTTCATGCCCCTTGAGGCTTTGAACAAGACAACGTCTCTGGGATGTAGTTTCTCCAGTAGATAACGGGTCATTTCTTCTTTGTCTATAAAAGCATGCACAGCCTCTGCCGGCATATGCTTTCTTGCTCCTTCAGCAATATGCGCTGATAGCGGGCCGTATACGAGCACCATGTCCATTTTGGCAGAGGTAATATACGCTCCGATTCCGTAGTGCAGATCCTGCTCCTGAGGACCGAGCTCAAGCATATCACCTAGCACAGCAACCTTCATGCGATATCCTTTCAGACCTTCCAGTACATCAATGGCCGCCTTCATGGAGGTTGGACTTGCATTGTATGCGTCATTCAGCAGGGTTAGACCACTAACCCCTTGGGTAACCTCAATACGCATGCCAGTCAGTTTCAAGCGGGACAATCCCGCGGAAGTCTGCTCCGTCGTCACATTGAAGTGACGAGCTACAGCCAAAGCAGCCAGACAGTTAACGACATTATGCGTTCCCAGCAGAGGTAGCGTAAATGCATGTTCTCCAGATTGTTTGGTTGTGAAAACTACTCCGTTCTGTGCATTCATAAGTCCGGTAGGGTAGTCATCATTATCGGTTTGCAGACCAAAAGTAAACCGCTGCAATCCATCGGGTTGTTTTGTTGCGGGCTCTTCAAGGACTTGTGCAATTAAAGGCTCGTCTCCGTTATAGATCAGTAATCCGCCAGGCTTCAATCCCGCGGCAATCTCGACTTTCGCTCTGGCAATCTCCAGTCTTGAACCCAGTTGAAGCAGATGCGATTCACCAATATTGGTAATGACTGCTACATCAGGCTGAGCAATAACCGACAGATCGTGAATTTCCCCGCGACCACTCATACCCATCTCCAAGATGATAATCTCTGTATCCGGGTCCATACTTAATACAGTCAGTGGCAAACCAATGTGATTATTGAAGTTGCCTTGCGTTTTATGCACTTTGAACGTAGTCGAGAGAATGGCATCCACGATGTCCTTCGTGGTTGTCTTGCCGTTGCTGCCTGTAATGCCGACTACTGCCGCTTTATTCTCCGCTAGATAAGCAGATGCGAGTGCTTGCAGTGCGACAAGTGTGTCATCAACCACAATGACAGCTCCCTGTGGCGGAATACCATGATCCTTTTGCCAGATCGCCCCCGCAGCACCCTTCTCTAGACACGCTTGCACAAACTCGTGTCCGTCAAACCTTTCACCCACTAGAGGGATAAACAAACTGCCTTCCAGGGGTTTACGCGAATCGGTAAACACCCCTTCAACCATTACATGGCCATGAGCAGCAGCGTCACTTAATGTTCCTCCACACATCTCGGCCAATTGTGCCAATGTTCTTTTTATCAATTGGATTTGCCCCTTATCGCTTCTTTGGCTATGATTCGGTCATCAAAATCGGTTTTGGTTGTGCCGATAATCTGATAGGTCTCGTGACCCTTGCCCGCAATCAATACTACATCGGCGGAGCTTGCCATTTCAATAGCTTCATGAATCGCCTGGCGCCGGTCCACAATCATCGTATAACGTTCAGCAGGAACAGATTCTTCAATCAGGCCTTGTTCAATGTCTTTGAGTATCAGATCCGGATCTTCTGTCCGAGGATTATCGGAAGTAACCAGTACAAAATCACTATACTTCGCAGCAATTTTCCCCATGAGAGGACGTTTGGTACGGTCCCTGTCTCCACCACAGCCAAACACGCAGATTACACGTCCTTCGGCAAATTCCTTCACCGTCCGCAACACATTCTCCAGTCCATCGGGTGTATGGGCATAATCGACAATAACAGCAAATGGCTGTCCCTCGTCCACGCCTTCAACACGTCCATCCACGCCCGGTACCGTCTCCAGACTGCGCTTGATCTCTTCCAGCGGTATACCTTCCACCAGCGCTGCAGAGATTGCTGCCATTGCATTGTATACATTGAATTTGCCTACCATGCGCAAGCGAATATCCGTGCTGCCTGCAAATGTATCCACGTGGAAAGATGTTCCCTGAGAAGTGATTGAGATTTGGGATGCGCGTACATCCGCCTCTTCACCCATGCCATATGTAATCACTTCAGCCGCAGTCACAGAGATGAAATAAGCCGCAGCCGGATCATCTGCATTGATAACTGCGAATTTACGCTGTGAAGCATCTTCCGGATAGCTGTTACCCAACCGTGCAAAGAACAATCCTTTGGCACCACGGTATTCCTCCATGGAATGATGGTAGTCCAGATGATCCTGCGTCAAGTTCGTGAATACCGCAGTACGGAAGTTGGTCCCCTTCACTCGTCCTTGTTCCAATGCGTGAGAAGAAACTTCCATAACACAGCAGTCCGTACCCTTCTGAACCATATCATGCAGACTACGCTGCAGATCAAGCGCCTCTGGGGTTGTTCCTGACATCGGGTAGGTGCGACCATCATATCTCATTTGAATGGTACCGATTAATCCCGTCTTGCGTCCATAATCGCTCATGATTTTTTCAATCAGATAGGTGGTTGTCGTTTTTCCGTTGGTTCCCGTTACACCAATCATTTTCATTTTCTGGCTTGGCGAGTCAAAAAAGAAATCGGCCAGAACAGCCATCGCAAAGCGACTATCCTTCACCAGCAATTGGGGTACAGGCAGATCCAGCTGGCGTTCAACTACCAATGCGACTGCACCTGCATTTATAGCTTTTTCTGCATAATCATGACCATCCACCGTATGTCCCGGAAGACAGATAAACAGATCACCCGGTTTTACCTGCCGGGAATCTGTCTGAAGGTTTTGGCATTCTGTATTTGATTCGCCCACGAGGCGGGCAGTGGTCAGCATCGATGCAAATTGTTTTAAAAGCACATGAATAACCTCACTTTTCCAATTATACTTCTGTTTAAGCATATGTCTGTATTTATTAATATCGTCAATACAACCAAATAATGAAACGCACTTGGATGAACTTTGTTGCGGTTGAAGTCGAAACGGCTTCAGCGCTCAGTTATTCATCCTTCGTGTGATCATGTGCATCGTTCAGTACATTCCCCATATAAATGCGGATGGTTGATCCCTGATCTACCCTTGCCCCAGGCTTGGGTGCCTGATTGATTACGTATTTACCACTGCCGGACTTTGCCAGCATGAAATTCATGTTCAAGTCTTCGTACAGATCTTCGACCGTAGCTCCTGTCAGGTCTGGAACAGTCACGATTTTGGTTTCACCGTACTTGTATTCTTTGGCGACCTGGTCCTTCCGAACAGGGACATTCATATAATGCAATGCATCTTCAAGGATGTTCTGCACAATCGGGGCGGCAACCACACCTCCGAACTGAATTCCTTTGGGGTTATCAACTGCCGTATAGACCACAATCTGAGGGTCATCTGCCGGTGCAAATCCGATAAAGGATACGATATGCTCGGTCGAGGAATAACGTCCGTTAATCACCTTCTGGGCTGTACCTGTTTTGCCGCCAACCCGGTATCCATCAATGAATGCCGGACGCCCGGTACCTTTTGCGACAACACTCTCAAGTGCTTCCCGTACTTGCTTGGATGTATTCTCCGAGATCACCTGACGCACGAGCTCCGGCTTGGCTTCTTCCATGACTTCTCCCGTGACCGGATGGACCCACGCTTTCGTAACATATGGCTTGTAAAGTTTACCCCCATTGATGGCCGCTGACACAGCTGCTACTTGCTGAATGGGCGTTACCGATACACCTTGGCCAAAAGCCGTCGTTGCAAGTTCAACCGGACCCACTCTGGACAGTTTGAACAGAATCCCACTGGCTTCTCCGCTGAGGTCAATTCCCGTTTTGGTGCCGAAGCCAAAGTCTTTAATATAGGAGAAGAGTGATTCTTTCCCCAGCCTCTGCCCCAGCGCTACGAACCCTGGGTTACATGAGTTCTCCACAACTTGCAAGAAGGTCTGACTTCCGTGGCCGCCCTTTTTCCAGCACCGCAAACGGGCTCCACCCACCTCAACATATCCGGGATCAAAAAATTGATCCTGTTGCAGATTGACTTTTTTCTCTTCAAGCGCGGCTGCCAAAGTAATGATCTTAAATGTGGAGCCCGGCTCGTAGGTCATCCAGATCGGCAAATTGCGATTATAGATCTCCGCAGGATATTGCTGATAATCGGCAGGTTCATACCCCGGCCTGCTGGACATCCCCAAAATTTCACCCGTTTTGGGATTCATCGCTATGGCCAATGCCGAATTCGCCTGAAACTTCACCATGGCCTGATCCAGTTCTCTCTCCATGATGGACTGAATGGATTTATCAATGGTCAGCTTGAGGTTAAGGCCGTCCTTCGGTTCCACATACTTCTCGGATGAGCCCGGCATGAGCCTTCCGGCCGCATCGGACAAGTAGGACACACTGCCATTCAGACCATTCAGCTTATCATCATATTTCTTCTCGACACCCGTTAAACCCTGATTATCAATGCCTGTAAAACCAAGAATATGGGCAGCCAAATCATCATAAGGATAAAAACGTTTATTGTCCTCAGCAACAACGATACCCGGAAGCTTCAAATCACGGATGCGCTGAGCTTTCTCCATCGTAATTTTGCGGCCGCCGGGTTGTAGTCGTACAATCAGTTCTCGTTTCTTGATGGTTGCCAGCACTTTTTCTTCCGTCATCCCAAGCAATGGGGCCAGTGCTTTAGCCGTCGTTTCAGCTTCTTTGACCTGAGCCGGAATGGCCATAATGGTCGGTGTAGTGACATTATAGGCCAGAGAGGTTCCATTTCGATCCAGGATCTCCCCTCGCTTGGCTGAATACGGGATATTACGCCGCCAGGACTCTTCTGCTTTTGCTGACAATTCAGGGCCTTTCCCGAGCTGTACATAAGCAAGCCTGATCACCAAGGCCGAAAATAACAATACTAAAATCACTAAACTCCATAACAACCTGCGCCGCAGATTTACGCTTGATCCCTTCACGAAAAGATCCCCCCACTCGTCCCAAAATCATGATCTCGTTCCATTCATGAATATTCAGGACAACCGGGGGTTAGAACAAGCTGTCAGAGCTCCCTATGGTAGCGAAGCCCCATTTGTTGCTGGATCGTCAGAGGTTTCGGATTCATTGGCAGGAGCCTTGTTGTTATCTGTTACGTCTGTTCCGTCGGTTTTACCTTCGCCGTCCGAAGTTTCTTGTTCTTTCCCTTCCGCTTCTGACGATGGATCAGAAGAGATTGGAGCCTCATCGGCTATACCTGTCACTGCAGCTTTGGCAGTCTGCAAGTTCAACTGAACGGTTCTCTGCTCACCTGCGACCTGCTCGGTTTGCTTCACGACATAGCCCTCACCCTTGACCGTAACCCCCACTTTCATAAGAGAAAGCACTTCAAGGGCATCACGGAGAGATTCACCTGTCAGATCGGGAATCTTCATCTTGCTGCTTTCTTCCGTTAGCAGATAGATTCGTTGGCCTGGATTCATAGAAGCGCCGGCAACCGGATACTGCCGAATTACATTATCACCTTGGCCAAGAGTCACATAAGCAATACCTGCGCTTAGAAGCTGGCTTCTCGCCTGCTTGGCTGTCTTGCCACTCAGGTCGGGCGCCTTGGCTTGCACCACAGAGACTTCTTTTGACTTTTTGTCCGAAGTTTTGGCTGTATCTTTGGGTACTCCCATGTATTGAAGAGTTTGGCTGACAATCTTTTTGAATACCGGGGCAGCCGCGGTTCCTCCCCCGATGTTGGTTCCATCCGGTTGGTCAATGACAACAAGTATAGCAATCTTCGGATTATTGACCGGTGCGAATCCAATAAACGATACAACGTCTTTTGATTTGCTATATTCTCCGTTAACGACCTTTCTTGCCGTACCCGTCTTACCAGCTACGCGGTACCCTTCAATATAGGCGTTACGACCAGTACCAATCGTTTGATCTGCAACCACTTGTTCCAGATAACCGCTCACGAGTTTGGAAGATTCCTTGGAAATCACCTGACGAACAACTTTGGGTTTGATCACTTCCGTTGTCCCATCATTCGGGTTCTTAATCTCCTTCACCAGATGCGGCTCCAGCAATTTGCCTCCATTGGCAATTGCGGAGATTGCTGCGACTTGTTGAATTGGCGTTACCTGTACAAGACCGTGCCCATAGGCTGCGGTAGCAATCTCGGATTTGTAAACCAGTGGTTTGATCGGTGACGCTGCCTCATTCGGCAGATCAATACCCGTTTTTTTACCAAAACCGAATTCGTCTATGTAATGACGCAGACGTTCACCACCAAGCATGTTGTAACCCAAGTTAACAAAAGCAATGTTACTTGACCGTTTGACCCCTTCGAGATAAGAGATCCAACCATAGGCATGACCATTATCACTAATCGGGAAACCACCGATATACATGCGTTTGGATTCAAAACTTGCATTGGGATCAAAGAGTTTTTCTTCGACAGCCCCTGCTAGCGTAACGATTTTGAATGTACTACCTGGCTCATAGATGGATTGCGTAGCATGATTGATAAAATTCTTTTGATCAGGTGTACTTCCATACGTATTAGGGTTAAAGGTTGGCCAGTTCGCCATCCCTAGAATCTCCATCGTATTCGGATCTGCAGCAATAACTGTCATACTCAGCGGGTTATACTTGGCGACGGCTTCCTTCATTGCATCCTCGATGTAAAATTGGATCGTATCATCGATGGTCAGTGTAAGGTTTTTCCCGTTCTGAGGCGGCAGATAGTTATCCTGTGAATCCGGAAGTTTAATGCCTTTGGCATCCTTCTGATAATTCAAGTATCCATCTGTACCAGTCAGCGCTTCATCATATGAGACTTCAAGTCCATTGACAGCTTTCCCATCACGGCTCATATATCCCAAGAGGTGAGAAGCGAGTGTTTCTTCGGGATAAAAACGCTTCGACTCTTGAGCCATGACAATGGCATTACGAGCCTTGTATTCATCTTGTAGTTCCTCACGCAGTTCGTTGACTTTTTCCGCAAGCTCAGGACTTATTTTATATCCTTCACTGCGTACTTCACGCTGCTGAAAAAACTTGCCCTTTGCATTTTTGGCTGTGACCAGTGCACGCATCTCACTCTCATTTTTCCCGAGAAGGGCGGAGAGCTTCTCCGTGACTACATCCTGAATCCCAAGTTCATTGATCAATAGAGGATTAACGGAAACCGTATACGCTGGAGCATCAGTAGCCAGAACGTTACCATTGCGGTCCGTAATCGTTCCTCGTGCAGCCTTAATCGTCTGCTCCCGCTCTACCAAACCGGCCGCCCGTTCCTGCCATACACCGCCATTCACAACTTGAATGAAGAAGATTCGGGTTACGAGTACAAGAAAAAAGAGGGTAATACATCCCCCTATAAGCAACGTGCGCATCTTTATTCTTTTTATCATCGGAACACCTCTTTACTTACTGCTTGCTGTATTCGAGGACGATTCAGTACCTGTAGATTTCGTACTTGTTGAGCGAGGTACAAAAATGACATCCTTGCCGGAAGCCTCAACGTAACCAAGTTGTTTGGCATTTTCAATGACCTGATTGTTCAATGTTTCTTTTTCCACCTGAAGGTCTGCAATCGTCTTCTCATACCCCTTGATATCCGAAATAGTGGTCTGTGCCTGCTTGTTCAGATCATAGATATGAGCATAACGAGACATCAAGGCTCCTCCAACAAGGATCACTGTAACCAGGGTAATCAGATACAAAATCTTCTCGCGTGCCGGAAGACCCGTACGACGGGTCACCACTTTGGTGGTTTCTTTGTATCGTTGCTGGGTCACACGTTCCTGGGACGCTTTTTCTTTTACAGCGAGATTACCACGTGTATATGCCATACTCCGATTCTCTCCTCCACTCTTGATCTACAATTTCTCGGCTACGCGCAGCTTGGCTGAACGAGCACGTGAATTTTCAGCCAATTCCGTTTCCGTTGGAATCAGCGGCTTTCTGTTAACTAGACGCAGGGTGCCCTTACCGCCGCATACACACAACGGAAAATCAGGTGGACATGTACATTTTTCCAGATAACTGCTGAAAATCTGTTTACATATCCGGTCCTCTAGGGAGTGGAAGGTAATAACAGATACACGTCCTCCTGGTGCCAGACAACGAACAGCCTGATGCAAGCCTTCTTCAAACGCACCCAACTCATCGTTAACAGCAATGCGTAATGCCTGGAAGCTGCGTTTGGCAGGATGTCCACCCGTACGGCGAGCTGCCGCCGGAATGCCTTCCTTGATCAGTTCCACCAGTTCACCTGTCGTCTCAATGGTGGACTGCGCTCGTTTTTCGACGATAACACGGGCAATCCTTCTCGAAAACTTCTCTTCACCATAGCGATACAAAATTCGAGCAATCTCTTCTTCTGGCCACTCATTCACAATCTCTTTGGCCGTCAGCATAGCATCCTGGTCCATGCGCATATCGAGCGGAGCATCGTGATTGTAGCTGAAACCACGTTCTCCTTCATCAAATTGCGGAGATGACACACCCAAGTCATACAAAATACCATCGACCTGTGGTACATTATCCTTCATTGGTACATCCAGATCCTTGAGTACCTGTTCCAGATCTCGAAAATTGGTTTTCACCAATGTTACACGTTCTCCATAGGCAGCGAGCTTCTCGCGAGCATTATCCAAAGCCCAATCATCCTGATCAAGTGCAATCAGACGTCCCCCTGGACCGAGCTTGGACGCAATCACGGAGCTGTGTCCGCCACCGCCTAAAGTGCAGTCCACGTATATACCGTCCTGCTTGATGTTCAATCCCTCTGTTGCCTCTTCTTTGAGTACGGTTATGTGGTGAAACAACCTGCACCCCTCCTGACTTTATAAATCAAAATTAAAATCGACCAGCTTTTCGGCAATGTCGTTGAATGCTTCTTCGGATTGATTGAAATAACTCTCCCATATGCCTTTGCTCCAAATCTCCACCCGGTTCGACACGCCAAGGACAACACAATCCTTGTCCAGTTTGGCATACTCTCTTAAATTGCCCGGCAGATTTACCCTGCCCTGTTTGTCCAGTTCACATTCGGTTGCACCCGAGAAAAAAAACCGGGTAAACGCTCGTGCATCAGATTTCATCAATGGCAGTGCTTTGAGCTTCTGTTCCATGACCCCCCACTCCTCCATGGGGTACACGAAAAGACACTGGTCCAAACCCCGTGTGACAACGAAAGACGGTCCCAGAGATTCGCGGAATTTGGCCGGAATGATAACCCGACCCTTATCATCAATGCTATGTTGGAACTCCCCCATAAACATTGGCCCACTCACTCCTCACCCGTTTCTCCCACTTTGCCCCACTTTCCACCACCTAAGCATAATAGATTCGCACAAAAAAATCAAAACCCTTCTTGCAATACTTGATTTTTTAATTTTTCAGCATAAAAAAACGTCTTTGATCCTGTCACTCAGGATCAAAGACGTTCCCCGTAAAGCGGGCAATTGTATGTCTACCCGCACATGAGCCATATCATCAATAAACCATTCTATACCCTTTGAATCATTTCATCAGCTTGTAATTATTGGATAGAACTTAAAATTTCCAGCTATCGAGGTATTTTTCTTGCTCAGCCGACAAAGAGTCAATACCAATATTCAGGCTTTCAAGTTTATAGCTGGCAACCTGCTGGTCAATATCATAAGGTACATTAACAACGTTTTTACCTAGCTCAGCATAGTTCTCGCTCACATAGCGGAGACCAAGCGCCTGGAGAGCAAACGTCGTATCCATGATTTCGGCAGGGTGACCATCTGCTGCACCCAGGTTTACAAGACGGCCTTCTGCAAGAAGGTACATTTTACGACCGTCTCTGAAACGATACTCCTCAATGTTACGGCGAACTGTGCGAATTGATTCCGAACGTTTAGCCAGTTCAGGTTTATTCACTTCAACATCAAAGTGACCTGCATTACTCAGGATTGCTCCGTCCTTCATCACATCGTAATGCTCACCTGTGATAACATCCTTATTGCCTGTAACAGCGATAAAGAAATCACCCAATTTGGCGGCTTCCACCATCGTCATGACCCGGAACCCGTCCATGTGTGCCTCTACCGCTTTGATTGGATCGATCTCGGTTACGATCACGTTCGCTCCAAGACCTTTGGCACGCATCGCTACACCTTTACCACACCAGCCATAACCTGCTACTACTACGTTTTTACCAGCGACAACCAGGTTGGTTGTACGAATGATCCCGTCGAATGCAGATTGTCCCGTACCGTAGCGATTGTCAAACAGATACTTGCAGTATGCGTCATTAACCGCAACCATTGGAAACTTCAATTGGCCTTCTTTCGCCAATGCTTTCAAACGAATGATACCGGTTGTCGTTTCTTCTGCTCCGCCGCGAATTGTTGCCGCGAGGTCAGGGCGCTCCGATGCAATAATGGTAGCAAAGTCTCCACCATCGTCAATAATAAGATCAGGTTTCACCTCAAGCGCACGCAGTTGCAGTGATTTGAACTCCGCAGGTTCCGGATTGTACTTCGCATACACGGTAACACCGTCTTCCACTAATGCTGCGCATACATCATCTTGCGTAGACAATGGGTTGCTGTGTGTAATCGTCACTTCCGCCCCACCTGCTTGGATCACTTTTGCCAAGTAAGCTGTTTTCGCCTCCAGATGAAGGCAAATGGCAACCTTCAGACCTTTGAAAGGCAGATCCTGTTCGAACTGGCGACGAATACGGTTTAATACCGGCATGTGCGCTTCTACCCAATCGATTTTCAGATGGCCCTCTGAAGCGAGCCCCATATCTTTAACAATGCTGTTTTGCAATGCAGGTGTAGTCATCCCATATCCTCCTCATTTATGTGTTTCTTCTATTATAAAGGGCTCTATAGTGCAATAACCTTGTGTTCTCCAAGGAATTCGCTTGAGGCCTTAATCAGTTCATCGATCCACTCGGTGCCATAACGATTCAGGTAAAAGAGTGCATTATGTACTCGTTCCTGTGGTTTGCCCGTTGGAAATAAGGAGTTCTGAATGCCGTTCCAGTGCCTTAGACTCACATTATGTTTATCTTCGATGGCTTTACGAGTATGCTGTTTCAGATAATTCATTTGCTCGTTGATTTTACTCAAATTGGTATCGCCAATTCGTTCCAGCCCCGGATGAATCTCCGTGATCTCATCCAACAATGGTCCATACAGAGCAAGAAACGCTTCCTGAACCCTGTCAAACTGTTCATCCACCTGGAACGTCTCCTGTTGTGCGAGCCACTGTTCCTTCTTATCTTCCATATGATATTGAACATCCTGAAAAGAAAGTCCATATTGTTTCATATGTTTGTGATGAATATCTTCCATAATGGTGAAGGACAACCGCGGCAACAAAATAGGCATTTGCAGGCCGAACTGACGGAATGCTTCCCGAGTCAAACCCCAATATGCAATTTCACCTTGCCCCAAAATAACAGCGGCTACAGGCAACACGGAATCCTGCATCAATGGCCGGGTCAATACGTTGTTACTGAAGCGCTCCGGATGTTCAACCAGCTCCTGGAGCAGACGTTCCTCTGTGAAAGAAACCAGACCTTTACGGTCGGTATACAAGCCATCCTTCAGCGTTAACAATAACCGCGCGCCTGCATGGATATAGAACAGATTGGCTCCATCCTCCGCCACTTCGGCAGGCATATCATAACCAGCTTGTTGTACCAACGAAGATCCTTGCAAATAAGCGTTACGCAACATTTCATTACTACGGATCAACCGTTCAAAAACGGGCTGTTCCAACCTGCGTAATGCTGGATCTGATGCATCCATTAGAACAAGTCCACTGCTGGCAAACAAGGCAGATACCATACGGGCAAATGCATCACTCAGATTCGAACTGGATTGATGAATTTCTGTGATGCATTTCATCAATTCTGGTTTATGTATCGTATCAGGTAACAGATGTTCCACC
Source organism: Paenibacillus sp. SAF-068 (assembly GCF_051967555.1). Lineage (NCBI taxonomy): Bacteria > Bacillati > Bacillota > Bacilli > Caryophanales > Paenibacillaceae > Paenibacillus > Paenibacillus sp. SAF-068. Next base: position 555,092 of record NZ_JBQCJX010000002.1, on the reverse strand, counting down.
TGTTCGAGTACATTCATCCACTGCTCCGTATCCACATGAACATTGCTCACAGAATCCCTTCCTGCGAAGCGTCCCTGTAACTTGACCTTCTTCATGTCTCCCTGATGATCAGGCAGATACGTATGGTTAACCTCATCCCAGTCATGGTCTTCGCCGGCGATCCAAAACACGGGAACTACCGGTCGCTGAAGTCTTTTCTCCGCTTCACGCGCAGCTGCCACTACACTGGCCGCTTTGTATATGACGAACAGTGGTCCGGTGAGCAGACCGCTCTGCTGTCCTCCTGTAACCACAAGTGCATCTTGTTCTGCAAGGCGTGTGATGGACGCATGAACCTCTCCATGGTCGTTCACCCGTTTATTATATATACGTAAATACTCTGCCAGATCACGACGATCAATGCGTGTGTTTTCCGATTGGTCCAGCCACTCGGCACGCGCCTGAAGTCCTGATTCCCAGCGAATGTCATACTCGTAAAGGCCACGCGCAGCATCTCTTGAACAGATATAATCTTCTGCAAGTCTTGATCCGCTGCGGAGTGCCTCGGTAATACCGTTCATGAGGTCTGCCTCCTATTCTGCTTCAAAGAGCCTTTCTTGATTGTACCGAATTCAAGGCCGCTTCGTCAAAAGAAAGTGATTAAAATACGAAAAAAACCGCCGAACGAGTCGGCGGCACTTAATACATCAATAATAGCATATCGCTTTAATATTCCTATTATACGTAAGGTTCTGCAACCCAGTGACCTTTGGAAACCTCAATCAATTGAGCATTTTCCAAGTTGTACGGGTCATTTGCAGGCCCACCAGATCCATTCTGAATCGGGTTCATATGCTCTTCCGGAAGCAAAATGCGACGCTTGTTCGCTTCGACTTCCGGATCAGGTACAGGGATCGCTGAAAGCAATGTTTTGGTATAAGGATGGATAGGGTTCGCATACAGTTCTTCACTTTCTGCGAGCTCAACCACTTTACCCATGTACATTACAGCGACACGGTCACTGATATGTTTAACCATCGACAAGTCATGCGCAATAAAGAGGTATGTCAAGCCGAGACGTTGCTGAAGTTCTTCCAGCAATTTAACGACCTGCGCCTGAATGGATACATCCAGTGCAGACAATGGCTCATCACAGATGATGAATTTAGGGTCTACAGCAAGTGCACGTGCAATCCCGATCCGTTGTCTTTGACCACCGGAGAATTCATGTGGATAACGAAGTGCATGACTCGGATTCAAGCCTACGAGATCAAGCAACTCTTCCACTCGTCTCTTGCGCTCTTTGGAGCTGGAAGCCAAACCGTGAATATCCAGGGATTCCCCGATGATATCCATTACGTTGAAACGTGGGTTAAGCGATGCATATGGATCTTGGAAGATCATTTGCATATCTTTACGCATTTCTTTCATTTTACGCGGAGACAACTTATAGATATCTGTTCCGTTAAAGTTAACATTTCCGCCAGTTGGCTCATAAAGACGCAGAATGGTACGACCTGTTGTGGATTTACCACAGCCGGACTCGCCTACAACGCCAAGCGTTTCACCTTCAAAGATATCAAAGCTAACGTCATTGACCGCTTTGAGAATGTTACCTTTACCCAAATTAAAGTACTGTTTCAAGTTTTTCACTTGTACCAGAGGCTTGTTGCTGCCTTTGATAATACCAGCTGGAGCTGGTTTTTCCTTTTTGGGCTCGTCCAGACGAGGCAAAGCATTCAACAATTTAATGGTGTATGGATGTTGAGGATTACTAAAGATTTCAGCAGTTGTTCCTGTTTCAACAACTTCGCCTTCTTTCATAACAACAACACGGTCACACATACCTGCTACGACACCAAGGTCATGCGTAATCAGCATGATCGATGTTCCAAGCTTTTGCTGCATGTCTTTCATTACATCCAGAATTTGAGCCTGGATTGTAACGTCAAGTGCAGTTGTCGGCTCATCCGCAATCAGAAGGGATGGACGACATGCAAGCGCGATCGCAATCATGGCACGCTGACGCATACCACCAGAGAATTGGTGAGGATAATGATTCATGCGAATAGCCGCATTTTTAATACCTACAAGTTCCAGCATCTCCAAAGCCGCTTTATTCGCCGCTTGTTTGGACATGTTCTGATGCTTGCGCAATACTTCAGTAATTTGTTTACCAATTTTAATGGTAGGATTCAATGAAGTCATTGGATCTTGGAAGATCATACCGATATCTTTACCACGAATCGCTTCCATTTGTTTGTCTGTCTTATTCAGCAGGTCTTGCCCGTGAAAAGTAATTTCTCCGCTTTTGACCTTCGAAGGCGGGGAGGGAATCAATTTCATGATGGTTTGGGCGGTAACACTCTTACCACTACCCGATTCACCTACGATCCCCAGCGTCTCTCCTTTGCCAAGTTCAAAACTCACATGTTTAACGGCATCAAATTCACCAGAACGTGTTGAGAACGACACACTCAGGTCTTTGACTGTTAAAATCGGCTCCATAATCCCACCTCCTGTTTCTATTTACGTAATTTCGGATCGAGTGCGTCACGCAGACCGTCTCCGAGCAAGTTAAATGCAAGCATTGTAAGAACCATCAGACCTGCTGGGAACCACATCCGCCACGGGAATAGCGTCCAGCCTGTAAGTGCATCATTGATCATAGAACCAAGTGAAGATCTTGGTGCTGATACACCCAATCCAAGGAAGCTCAGGAACGCTTCAGCAAAGATTGCATTTGGAATGGACAACGTCAATGTTACAAGAATCGGTCCTATTGCATTGGGCAACAAATGACGGAACAATTGACGCCCTGTGCTTGCTCCCATGGACCTTGCAGCAAGAATAAAGTCTCTGTTTTTGAGCTGCATAATTTCACCACGCACAATCCATGACATGCTGATCCAGCCTGTGATGGTGAGGGCAATGATAATCGTTGTCAGACTTGGTTCCAGTACAACCAGCAACAAAATTACAACAAGCATGTACGGCAAGGAGTAAAGGATTTCGGAGAACTTGTTCATAATTCCATCTACACGTCCACCATAGAAACCCATGATCGCTCCATAAATAACCCCGATAACAAGGTCAATCAAGGCTGCAGCCAAACCTACAGTAAGGGATACACGTGCTCCTACCCAAGTTCTTACCCACACGTCACGACCAAGCTCGTCCGTACCAAACCAGTGCTCCGCACTCGGCGCTGCATTGGCATTCAACAAATCATTGGAATAATAATTATAACTTGTAAACAAAGAAGTTGGACCAATCAAAGAGAAAATCACGACAAGAACCAACACACCCAGACTTATCATAGCAGCCTTATTGGTTGCAAGTCTGTACATGGCATCTTTAAAAAGGGATACACTTTCTTGCGGTTTAACCGCTGCCTGACTAGTCAGGTTCGTGTTCGCCGTTTCATTCTTTTTATTATTCGTGCCAGACAACGTTATGCCCCCTTCCGGCTTTCCAGCTTAATTCTAGGATCAATCAGCACGTAAGCGATATCCGTAAAGAAACGAGCCAACATCAGGAGGATACCATAGAAAATCGTAATCCCCATGATCATAGTGTAATCACGGTTTGTGATACTCTCTACGAATACTTTACCAATTCCCCCGATGTTAAAGATCTGTTCAATTACAACGGAACCTGTGATGATATTCGCTGTCATTGGACCAACATAAGTTACTACTGGTAGAATACCGTTTCTTACAACATGTTTAAACATAATTGCAGGCCATTTCAGACCTTTGGCTTTAGCTGTTTTGATATAATCTGCATGTAAGACTTCAAGCATGCTCGAACGCGTCAAACGAGCGATAAAAGCAATCGGAGATGCAGATAGCGCTGCAACCGGAAGAACATAATCCAATGGACCATCAAAGCCCATAACGTTAAACCAGCCTAACTTAGTAGCAAAGAGATACTGCAATAGTGAGGCAAGCAAGAAGCTCGGAACAGCTATCCCTATGACAGCCAGGATCATCGTGATATCATCAATGAGTTTACGATGGTAAACTGCAGCAATAAGGCCCAGCAGAACACCCACGATAATAGAGATAACAATTGCAAACACTCCAAGCTTCAGCGAAGCGGTGAATGTTTCGCCGATCATTCCGGCTACATCTCGATTGAGATATTTCATTGAGACGCCGAAATCTCCCTTAAGGATTCCACCCATATACTTCAGGTATTGTTCATACATCGGTTTGTCCAATCCATACTTCTGTTCCAGCAAGACCCGAATTTCAGGCGACACTTTTTTCTCGGATGTAAAAGGGTCACCCGGAATAGCCTTCATCAGGAAGAAGGTTGCAGATGCGAGTATGAAAAGCGATAGCAGCATAAATAATAGTTTTTTCAACACATACTTAACCAACCCTTGCACACCTCCACAAACAATATTTTGTATACAAATCGATTGTAGAATTAGACAGAAATAAAGTCCAATCCATTTATCGGAAATTTCAAGAATTATAAGGAAAATCGGTGCACATACAAAAAAATCGGGATATATATGGAATTCCACATATATATCCCGAAGTAATCATATTAGACTTCAGAACAACTTATTTCTCTTCCAGATATGCACGCGTGAAGTCAATAGCTCCACTGAAATCAAGTTGTACGCCTTTCAGGTAAGGCTTGGTCAAAGATACGTTAGTGTAGTAATAGATTGGCATAACGCCCATTTCATCTTGAATCAGGATTTTCTCAGCGTCAGCAAATGCAGCCATACGTGCAGCTGGATCAGCAGATTTCACAGTGTCTTTAACATCTTTGTCATACTGTTCGTTGCTGAATTTGGAATCATTGTTTGTGTTTCCAGTAGTCCACATTTCCAAGAAGTTGTATGGATCGTTGTAGTCAGCAGACCAACCTGCACGAGCTACTTGGAAGTTTTGGTTTTGACGGTTCTCAAGGAATACGCCCCACTCTTGGTTTTCTGTTTTCACATCAACACCAAGATTTTGTTTCCACATGTCAGCAACCGCCAAAGCGATTTTTGCGTGACCATCACTAGTGTTGTAAATCAATGTAACAGCTGGCAATGTTGTGTAACCTTCTTCTTTCATACCTTCAGCAAGCAATGCTTTAGCTTCTTCCACATTTTCTGTGAAGTAATCGTCTTTGTGCTCATCACGGAATTCGCCGTTTTCACCACGGATACCTGGAGGTACAAAACCGAATGCTGGAATTTGTCCACCTTGTGTAACTTTGTCAACAATCAGCTGACGTTGAATTGCCATTGCAAATGCTTTACGGATTTTAACGTTGTTAAATGGTGCTTCGTTTACGTTGAACTGATAGTAGTACGTACTTGCAATACCAGTAGCTTTGAACTCGTCCGGCAATTCCGCTTTTACAGAAGGAATTTGGTCGGATGGAATTTCACCGTTAGGTGCACCAGTGTAGTCCAATTGTCCTGATTTGTAAGCTTGCAGTTCGGAAGCACTGCTGTTTGTCAGAGACATATCGATTTGAGCCAATTTAATATCGGCAGCTGCATGGTAACCATCGTTTTTCTTCACAACAATTTTTTGACCTTTAGAATATTGATCCATTACAAATGGTCCGTTAACGATCATGTTTTTGTAGTCTGTGAAGAATTTGTCATTTGTGTCAGCAGATGCATGTACTGGGTAGTACGTGTAGAATGCTGTCAGACCCAAGAAGTAAGGTGTTGGGTTTTCCAACGTTACTTCCAATGTGTGCTCATCAGTAGCTTTAACGCCTACTTGTGAAAAATCTGTGACTTTAGTACCTTTGTATGTTTCATCTTTGCTAAGGTTGTAACCTTCAGCGCCTTTGATGTAGTACAATTGGTAAGCATATGGAGAAGCTGTTTCCGGTTTCAAAGCACGTTCCCAAGAACGAACAAAGTCTTCGGCAGTGATTGCATCACCGTTGCTCCATTTAGCTTCCGGGTTCAGGTTGAAAACATATTTCAAACCATCTTCGGAGATTGTCCAGTCTTTAGCTACGCCTGCTTGTTCTTTACCATCAGCATCGATGCGTACAAGACCTTCGTACAAGAATTTCAGAACTGTGTTGGTTTGGCTGTCTTTTGCTTGAGCCGGGTCCAGCGTAGGAGGTTCAGCTGACAGGTTGATTTTCAGGATTTGATCTTTAGCAAGACCATTTCCTTCGCTTGCAGAACCAGTATCGGTGTTACCTGTGCCTTCGTTTTTCGATCCGCACGCTGCAAGTACGGTACCGAACGCCAAAATCAGCGTCAAAAGGACTAATAGACTTTTCCTTTTCATCTAACACGTTCCCCCTAAATTGATATGGTTTATATGTTTATAGATTATACAACCACCGGTCAAAAAAATCTACATTACTTTTTCAGAAAGTAATGTTTTTTTCAGTTTTCGACAAAATCGACACATTTTTTGCCTCTTTTGCGTTATGTAACCTCACATCTGTTTCATGAAGTATCTAAATAATCCAAATAAAGTAAACAAAATATACCCGAAACTCATAATTACAAAAGCCATGCGCCAAACGGCCCGGAACATTCTACCCCCATCGACCTTCCCCTTTAGTCGATTTTGCGCTCCTCCGATGAATCCAAGTGCTAGTAGTATGAGTAATAAGGTCAGATAAAAACCAAAATTCGAATCAAATGTTAAGTTGAATAACGCCGATACTGAAAAAATAAGAAAAAAGGTCGTTACATCCATTGCCATCCGCATGGCGTTGCGTTTGTCTTTTTTCCATACATACATGCCCCAATAGACAAGAAAGAACGGAAAAAAGGGTAATATGCTCAACACGATAAAAAGTCCCATTAATTCACTCCTTCCGGTTGCATTCCTTCAATCAATTGAATCAGTATTTCATGTGTGGGTGCAGCAAGGCCCAACTCCCGTGCCATTCTTACGATGTGACCGTTAATTGATCCAACTTCTGTCCCACGTCCAGCGAGAACATCTGCAAGCATGGAGGAAGTGTTCGTGGCAGTAGAGCGGCAAACCGATACCAGTTGATCCCACATATCCAGATCCAAACATATTCCACGCTCAGAGTAGACTAACCAGACTTCATCATATAACTGGCGCATCAGCCTCTTGCGTTCTTCCGTGATGAGCAATTCTCCATTAGGAATTCGCCATAGTGCTGTAAGCGGGTTAATGACTGCATTAATCAACAGTTTCCTGTATATCAGCTTATCGATTTCATTCGACACTGTACAGTCAAATCCTGCCTGCTCCAATGATCCCGCCAGAGTAGATGTCCCCTTCTCCTCTATAAAGGTAGAATCCACAATATGTATGTTGTATCTTCCCAGCCTGGTTTCACCTGCACCTGCACGCGTCACCCTGCCCTGTTCACGCTTCGCACCTTCTGTTGTAATTGCACTACACAGAAGCGACTTTGGCAACGCTGTTTGGAGTTTTTCCATATGACCCATCCCATTTTGAAAACAAGCAATATTCAACATGTGATCTTGTAATGGACTAATTGCACGAATGAAATCATCAATCCCTGTCTGCTTAACCATGAGCAGTACCCATTCTCCCGGTGTGTTCTTCCATGTGTCGGCGAACTCACTTATTGGTTTCGCCTGTATTTGATCCGGTAGAATATGCATCTCCCCATCTCGTTCCACAATGGTTACACCCTCTTGGGCAAGAAGGTCTGCCTGAGCTGTTGTTCTGGTCCAAAATCTGACCTGATTACCTGCCATCAGCAGCTTCCCGCCATACAAAAGACCCAGTGCTCCCGCTCCTACGATGTCAATGATCATATGCTGCACTCCTATCCGCTTCTGTAATTGCTCTTCTCTTCTCTATAATAGAACAAACACACCAAACTAAAAACCCGTCATACCTGCCGTTGTGTAACGGAGGTGTGGCGGGTTCATACCTGACTCTCACAAATCAGACGTCTGAATTTGCTATTCAATTCGTTCCAGATTCCCGTTGGCATCCATCTTGAAACGTGTCTTGAGCTCTTCTTCTTCTTCGGACAAAAATGCGAGTCTGCGAGCCCGATCCATAATCTGAATCAGAGCTTTGTAGTCGTCATTCACCACACGATAATCCGTTTGTACTTCGTTCACTTCCTTGGAAAGACGGTCATTCTCAAGGCGGAGTTCAAGCAATTCATCTTCTTTCTCCCGAAGTTCCTTCTCCAGCATCTTGAGTTGACGATTACTCTCCTGAACTGTTCCCTTCCATTGACGCAGGAAGCGGATTACTGCATCCATCGATAATGAATCGTCTGAAATTCCATCTGATTTGTAAAGTTGTTCTTCAGTGTCCAGTGTAGACAACGCTGCAACCTGTGGTCCGAGCATAGCTGGCTGCTTCCTGAGATAACTTCGTTTCTGTCGTTGTGCCTTGGCGTTACTGATGGCAGATTCATACTTTTTGCGTACACAACTGTTCCAGCGAAAACCGCATGCGGCAGATGTTCTGCCTATCTTTTCGCCCACCTCTTCAAAAGCGGCCAATTGTGTACTTCCTTCACGAATATGACGTAAAGTAACCTCAGCCAATATCAAATCGTCCTCTGTACTCCAAGCATCCTGTCTGACTGCAGTCATGCTATAATACCCTCCTAACAACATCCTAAAATAACCGTCCGCATTACCGAAAATCCGGTATGTGAATTAGGTATAAAAGCTGCTTCATTCATTCTTATGCCTCTCATAGAGTTCATAGAATTGATTTCATACTAAAATGTATTTCCATATTAAGGCTTGCTCATACGTGACATATGTAAAAGATATCCCTCTATACTTGCTGTTGGCAGAAAAAAAGAATTCGCTTTCATATCCAAATTTGTTTACACGTTTTTCCTTTCCCGGTATAATGTTGTGTAGACAATCTATGATCGCACTTAGGAGAGGAGGATTTACCGTGGCACGCATGTTTCGGGTACTCGGGTTCTTCACGCTTGCAATTGGCCTGATGGCTTTTGCGGGAGATCTGGTCGAAATGGCTTTGCTTTTTTTCCTGCAGACTGCGTTTTTTGTCATTTTGGGATACTTGAAATTTACCGAGCGAACGTACATATTGCTCTTCTGGGGTTATATGATCGTAACATTCACGGGGTTCAGCTACTGGACCGTATTCGAAATGGGTTTGCCGCTCTAATCCACCTGCAGCACGAAAGTGATCCGATATCTGTCGGGTTGCTTTTTTGTTGTGTTCAGATTAAATGAATGTTCATTGTGTTATGTAACCACTAAGGATAATTCACGTATTTGTTTCATATATTGTCTGGAAGACAACAAGCCTGTACTATTGTCATTGAAGAAGTGGAAAGGAGAATGATCGGTGGGACGTCATAACGGCATTGCCGCATTTATATTATGCATCATCGTATTCCTACAACTACCCTCAACCTACACCTACGCAGAGCCATCATCTGAGGATACACGTGAGATATTGCAAAAAAGTCTATCCATCGTCGAAATCGACCATGAGATCGAACGCATCACCGAAAGGCAGAAGCAATTGGCTCAACAAAACGAGACATTATCCGTTCAGCTTCAGGAACAGGAAGAGCAGATACATATTCAGCAAGATCGGGCCGGAGCTGTAGTGAGGTCCTACTATACAGGGGAACGTGACAGTCTTCTCATGACGGTCCTGGGAGCCAGGTCATTTAAAGATCTGTTCGTATTGTATGATTATTATCAGATTATTATCGGCCGGGATCAGGCTGTGCTGGACAAGTATCAGGATCGTTATCACAACCTGCAACAGACGTCCACTCAGATTCGTCAGACTACAGCAGAATTAACCGAAATGAAGACTAACCTTCAAAACCAGCGGGAACGTGTAGTCGCCTTGCAAAAAGAAGTGGATGCCCAAATAGCCACCAGCGGAGATGCGGCAGCGATTCAGAAACTGATGGATGAACTGACCCTTTATTGGGAGAATATCGGCATCTATGAGGTAAAACGATATTTCAAAGCATTGGCCTCTGCCATGCAGAACCTGCCTGATTTTATTCAAAAACAGAACGGAGGCATATCCACAACCGGAACAAAGTATACGATTCGAATTGGGCAGGATGAGCTAAATACATTCCTACGTTCCCAAAATTCCATCTTCGAAGACTTTGCCTTTCAGTTTAATAAGGATAAGATCATAGCATCCGGTCAGCGGGATCAGTTGCAATTAAGCATCGAAGGACATTATACGGTAGAAAACGAACCTCAAAACTCCATTCGTTTTCATGTGGACAAACTTGTATTCAACCAGCTCGAATTACCCGACACCACTCGTCGAATGCTGGAAAGAGAATTCGACCTTGGATTCTATCCACAGAAAATCCTGTCTTTTGTCAAAGCAACGGATGTTTCAACAAGTGAAGGCATACTGGAAGTAAAACTAGCTATATCATTTTAAAGAGGTTGTTCTAATACTGTTTACGTATTGATTTGCTGTAATTTCTCCCTTTAAGAATTGTTGTACTTTTTTATGAAAACGAGTTGTTAAAACATGACTTTCGGTCGCTGCAGCGGAGGCATCTTGGGGTGTTGAGAACCAGGAATGTCTCTTTGTCATATCATAACGTCCAGCGAGCTTCTCAGACTCCAAGTCCAGTTCCTGTTGCTTTGCAGGTAAATGGTTAACCTGCTGGTACCACTTTAACTGCGTCGTAGCAGACGTCATTCCTTCGATCCATCTGCTGGCCTCCTCTGCCTCAACCGAACCTGCAGTAATGACAAGGCTTCTAGAGTTTACAGTCTCCAAGGTATCAAAAGAAATCCGTTCCAAAGAATCTTTATTAACTGCACTCGCTTGATCTTCACTTAAAAATTGAGATAACAATGATACAACCATCGGTGTAATATTCTCGTCAGCAGTTGTTGAGAGCATCGGATTGGTAGACTGAGCCATAATATGAGGTTGGATCTGATTCATTAACTGAATCCCCTGCTGGAGATCTCCCGTTTGCGAATCTATTTGCGTTTGACTAACCTGATCTGGTGCCATCCTCGGTTCCAAATGATTCAGCCACGCATTCGTCCCTTTCATATCATTGATGTTCATCGTAATTAAAGGGGTCCCTTCCGCAATCGCTTGTTGAGTAAGTTTGGCCCACTGATCTTTATTATGAGGTAACGACTCCATCCCTGATCTCTTCAGAAATAAAGATTCTGCAGCCAGGATGTACGGATCAAAATCAAAGGGCATTCCCCATTGATAACCATTCCACTCTGTCATTCCCCTTAACTCAACTACCGTATCTCCAAGCGACTTCGATAATGTTGTTCCGTTTAACGGATACAGGTACCCTTTTTGGGCATAATATTGCACTTCCTCACTATCAAGCAGAACAACATCTCCGTTCTCTCCCAGTGAAAATTCAAGATCCAAAACACGCTTATATATATCCGGTTTCTCATTGCGAAGATCAATTTCTACCAACTGGGAAGCAGCAACTTCTCTTGCTATCTTTTCAAAGGCTTGAAACTCTTCATCGGCCATGGCAACCACAATCTCCAGCGGAGCTTGAGCATCTTCATTACGGGACGAAGAACCCGGAAAGGTATCCTTCTCCTGGTCTTGTTCCTGATCCAGATGCGAACCTCTAAAGTCAAAACTCGGTGACAAGATCGTTAACGAAAGCAGCAATACCGCGAACAAAACAACCTGATGTCTACGCTTCATTAACTCCCCTCCTGTTCACCTAGTTTTTTCCTGCAACAATTATTGTAACAAATAAGTAGTGCTCTTGTCCTACCCTGCCGAAAAACACTTTTTTGGATTTTTGCATAATACGAGCATATCGAGTTCTGTGCAATAACGCTTTCTTATTTTTTCAGCAAAAAAACCGGCTCCAAGAGCCGGCTTCAATAACAACATTTTCCGGGAAATAAATCCCCTAAATTTTACAGCAAATCAGCTGCAAGCTGTGCCAGCTTGGACCGCTCTCCTTTTTCGAGCATGATGTGTCCACTGATTCCCTCTTGCTTAAACCGTTCCACAATATATGTCAGACCGTTACTGGCGGAATCAAGATACGGATGGTCGATCTGTTCAGGGTCTCCCATCAAAATAATCTTACTGCCCTCACCGACCCTGGATACAATTGTCTTCACTTCATGGCGGGACAGATTCTGAGCTTCATCAATAATGATAAACTGTCCCGGTATCGATCTTCCCCGAATATACGTTAAGGCCTCCACCTGAATACTGCCAAGCCCCATTAGAATTTTATCAATATCTCCAGCTTTTTTGGTGTCAAATAAAAACTCCAGATTATCATAGATCGGCTGCATCCATGGACGAAGTTTTTCTTCTTTCTCACCAGGCAAGTACCCGATATCTTTGCCCATCGGAACGACAGGACGAGCGATCAACAGTTTTTTGTATTTATGATCATCTTCTACCTTAAGCAGACCTGCTGCAAGCGCCAGCAAAGTTTTCCCTGTTCCCGCTTTACCGGTGATCGTAACCAGCGGGATGTCGTCATTCAAGAGCAGTTCCAGCGCCATGCGTTGTTGTGCATTACGTGCGCTAATGCCCCAGACATTGTCGTTACTCAGGAAAAGTGGCTCCAGCTTTGTTCCCTCTGTATTCACTTTGAGCAAAGCCGATTTATTGGTTCCCATCTCATCCTTGAGAATGACGAATTCATTTGGATACAACGAATAAGACAATTGTAAAGGTTTGATTGGTAAAAAACGATATGTGTAAAACTCATCAATCACAGACGGATGAACTTTAAGGGCCGTATAACCTGGATATAACTCGCTGAGTCCTGCCGTCCGATCTGATAAGTAATCCTGTGTGAACAGACCAAGTACATCCGCTTTGATACGCACAAGTACATCTTTACTGACAAGCACGACCTGACGTTCGATGATTTCCTTTTCATTTTCCTCGATCTGATAATTCAGTGCGACAGCCAAAATGCGATTATCGTTGGACACTTCACCAAACATTTCCTGAACTTTAACGAAACTCCGATGATTCAGCTCTACCTTCAGATTACCTCCGTTAGCCAAAGGTACCCCACTGTGCAGGTGACCCAGCTCACGTAATCCATCCAACAGTCTCGATACATTACGGGCATTACGCCCAATTTCATCGGCATTTCTTTTTTTGGAGTCGATCTCCTCCAATACAACCGCGGGAATGATTACCTCATGTTCCTCAAAGGCAAATATGGCATTGGGGTCATGCAGAAGCACGTTGGTATCCAATACAAAAATCTTTTTCATTCAATCCCCTCCAAAGCGGCGTCGTTAAAGGCATGGATAGTGTGATCTTTCAGCAGCGGCATGGACAATCATGATCCCATACATAAATGTATTCGACTAGGGCAAAATAATTGTCAACCATTCTGAAAAACTCCAAGAAAGGATGAACATTTATGAAAATATGGGTTTGCACGCTGCTTCTGATCTTTATACTTACAGGTTGCAACACTTCCTCACGCAGCGCTTCACAGGAGCCACATACGTCACATCCAAGAAGTTACGGAGGAAATGTGACAACTCAGCAAGATCAAAGGAAAGGATCTCACATGCTCAATGCACAGGAAGATCGGATGAATCCTTCACGATTGGACCGTCTCAATGAGGATACAGGTGAAGTCCATGATACCAACATTGCGGATGATGCAAAGAGTGGCCGGATGCCAAATGAAAAACGAATCAATCACCTTAAAGCTCTTGCCAAGCAAGTGGAAGGTGTTAAAGACGCAAACTGCGTTATTCTCGGCAATACAGCCGTCGTTGGTATTGATGTTGACGGTGAACTGGAACGCGCTCGGGTAGGTACCATCAAGTACTCGGTTGCCGAAGCGCTTCGTAAAGACCCTGAAGGTGTGGATTCCATTGTTACTGCTGATGCCGATGTCACTGAACGAATCAAAGAGATCGGTGAACATATCCGTCAAGGGCACCCCATATCCGGTTTTGCTTCAGAACTCGCTGACATGGTGGGACGAATTATCCCACAACTTCCGAAAGACGTTAAAGTCCGTCAAAATCCGGATGAACACGTGAATCAACAACAACAAATGCAACAGCTCCATTCCTCCGACAAAAGACAACAAAAAGCCCAGTGATCTCTCACTAGGCTTTTTTCATGGCAGCAAATACCTGCTCATCTAATTTCTCAGCAGCACGCTGATCATATATTTTGACATATTGAGGCACAGAGGACAATTGAGCGCCGTAAAACAGAGCATTCCTCACCGCTTCAATTGTAATGTCGAAACAGCACATATTAAATGGAACATCCTGCAACGGATCTTGTCGTACCGCAGCACGGCCGTTCACTGCGTATACCGTCTCTTCTCCAAAGACTGTAACCGTAATGAGCGGATTAGTTATCATGTTATTCACTAAACGTGAACGATGATCAATCGCTACACGAAAAGTAGAAGCATTCTCCGCATAAATCCAGGAGATGGCTGTTGAAGTCGGACCTCCGGATTCTACATCCACTGTGCTCAGAAGCACAAAGGTCTCGTTCTTGAATTGCTGTAAAAGAGATTCAGTTAATTGTGTGACGGCTTCGGACATTCAATCAGCCCCCTAACCTTCTTTATGCAATTCTTATCCTTGGTTTATGTTATTATAGCATACCCATTAACGTGCTTCCAATCCCAAAAGAATGAAGGTTATTCACCTGAAGATGAAGGGGTTACTTTACCTGAAAGTGTATCTTGTAAAGCCTGTTTCGCATTGGCGAGTTCTGTCTCATTGATATACACATAGGGACTTCTCCACTCTCCGGTAACCGGAGTATAATGCACATCCGAGGTGGAAATGTTCCAATACGTCGAGATAAAGTTTTTCATTTGTTCCGATTCCACATCTGTCGTCATATTCTTGTCAACTGCACCAATCACTTTGCTAATCTTCGTAATGCCACCAAGAGATTTCATCTGATCCAGCATGGAGTTCAGCACTTGGTTTTGACGTTTGTTACGGTCAAAGTCATTGGATTCAGCAGTCTTCGGATTACAATTGGATTTGCGGTAACGAACAAAATCCAGTGCCGCTTTACCATCGAGATGTTGCGCGCCTGCGACCAGATTGATATCTGTGCCATCGGCTGTATCTCTGTAACACATATTTTTATCCACAGTCACATCCACGCCACCCACGGCATTAACAGCATCACGGAAAGCCTGGAAATTCAGTACGGTTGTATAATTAATATCTACATCCAAATACTTGCCCATCATTTCCTTCATCTGATCCTCTGCATTTTTGCCAGTGGTTTTTTCCTGTGCTTTGAACCTTGGATAATAGGAATTCAGCTTGTTGGATTTGTACCCATCCAATTGTATACGGGTGTCTCGAGGCAAAGAGACAATGGTTGCTGTCTTGGTCTCCGGATTCAATGAAGCTACCATAACGACATCTGAGAGATATGTGCCAGTTTCAGGACGGTTATCTGTGCCTAATAATAGCATCGTGATCGGTTTGGTTGTGGCTGACATCCCGGGAGGTACCGGTTTATCGATGCCTGTATCCACGACTTGATTGTATACCCAGTACGCATATCCACCGCCTACCAGAATGGCAATAACCAATAGACTTAAAAAGATTCTGCCAAAAGCATTCATTCTCTTTTTCTTCTTAGGTTGCTTGCCCTTGCCATTCTTCGATCCAGAAGCACCGGATTGCGTTGGTGCCTGTCTCCGTGGAGGCAGTCCGTTCGAATTTGAGTTCATATCTTCAACACCTTTATCACATCTGTTTTTGTCTAAATAAAAGACAACCGCTTTCCCTAAGGAAAACGGATGGTCTGTACAAGACAGGATTTATGAATTTCGAGCGGCAGCTTCCGCTTTTTTCTTTTGACGACCTTCAATGAAATAACGCACTCTTACTAACAACATCAAACCAACCGCGACCAACAAACATTGAATGATGGGAAGCTTGTCGATCTGAAAAATAAGAAGCATGAATGTGCCCATCGCCATCAATATATAGAGAACGATTTCCTTACCAAGTGGCAATTTCTGACGTACCCGAAACACCTTGTTATATACGTAAGTAATCAATACAAAGATGACGATGTAGGCTACGATCGGGTGCGATGCGAACCATGCTTGCATGCACAGCCAGCTCCTTTCGTGTTCATGCTAGGATATAAGTTAACTGGTTGATGGAGCACCACCAACAACATTAATTACAAAGCTCTCTATGTGACCGTTTCGGATTCGGATCGTTCTTTTGGTCGCTGTTATCCCCAGATTTTTTTGATCCATTTTTCAATGGTAAAATCCGGGGATAAAGGCGAACGCTTCGCTCCTACAGAATCGATTCCGTATCCTCCACTACTTTAGTGGGTTGTAATCAACGTCGATGGGCATGTGTGTTTCATCAAATGCTAACTTATATAAATTATTTTGTTGTTATTAGGCTTTGGAAGCCATTTTGCGTTGTTTCTCCGCACGTTCACGCTCGGATTTATTCAAGATCTTCTTACGAAGACGAATAGATTTTGGTGTAATCTCACAATATTCATCTTCATTCAGATACTCAAGCGCCTGTTCCAAAGAGAAGATAATTGGAGTTTTAATTTTAACTGTATCATCTTTACCAGAAGAACGAACGTTAGTCAGTTGTTTTTCTTTGCAGATGTTAACAACGATATCATTGTCACGTGTATGCTCACCAACGATCATACCTTCGTAGATTTCAGTTCCCGGCTCCAAGAAGAGCGTACCGCGATCCTCAACACCCATCATTCCGTAGAACGTAGATGTACCTGTTTCAGTTGAGATCAGCACACCTTGGTGACGTCCACCCACTTGACCGGATACTACTGGAGCGTAGCTGTCAAATGCATGGTTCATAACTCCGTAACCACGAGTCAATGTCAGGAAGTTTGTGCTATATCCGATCAAACCACGTGCTGGAATCAGGAACTCCAGACGAACTTGACCACTACCTGTGTTGACCATGTTAACCATCTCTGCTTTACGCGCGCCCAGGCTCTCCATTACGGAACCCATGCTTTCTTCAGGGATATCAATCAACAAGCGCTCAAGAGGTTCCATTTTCTTACCGTCAACTTCTTTAACGATAACTTCTGGTTTTGATACTTGAAGCTCATATCCTTCACGACGCATGTTCTCAATCAGGATACCCAAGTGAAGCTCACCGCGTCCGGAAACGACAAATGCATCCGGGCTTTCCGTTTCGTCAACACGAAGGGAAACGTCTGTTTCCAATTCTTTTAACAAACGCTCACGAAGTTTACGGGAAGTTACCCATTTACCTTCACGACCTGCGAATGGACTGTTGTTCACGAGGAACGTCATTTGCAGGGTAGGCTCATCGATTTTCAAAACTGGAAGTGCTTCTGGATTGTTAGGGTCGGCAATGGTTTCACCAATATTGATGTCCTTGATCCCTGCAATGGCAACGATGTCACCTGCTCCTGCTTCTTCCGTCTCAATACGTTTGAGACCTTGGAAACCGAACAGTTTCTCAATACGTGCAGTTTTGCTCTTACCATCACGCATAATAACCGTTACCGATTGTCCTTGACGGATCACACCGCGGTTAACACGACCAATGGCAATACGACCAAGGTATTCATTGTAGTCCATCAAAGTAACGAGGAATTGAAGTGGTTCTTCAACATTTTCGGTAGGGTGTGGGATGTGACTAACGATGGTATTGTAGATCGCCATCATGTTGTCATCCTGTTTAGCAGGATCACTTTCCATGCTGGATGTTCCGTTCAATGCGGAAGCATATACAACAGGGAATTCAAGTTGTTGATCGTTGGCACCCAGTTCAATGAACAGGTCCAATACTTCATCAATTACCTCAGCCGGACGAGCCGCTGGACGGTCAATTTTGTTTACAACAACGATAGGTGTCAGGTTGTGCTCCAGTGCTTTACGAAGTACAAACTTCGTTTGGGGCATACAGCCCTCATAAGCATCAACAACGAGCAATACGCCGTCAACCATTTTCATGATACGTTCCACTTCGCCACCGAAATCGGCGTGTCCTGGTGTATCCACGATGTTGATCAGGTAATCTTTATAAGTTATAGCCGTGTTTTTGGCCAAAATCGTAATACCGCGTTCACGCTCCAAATCGTTGGAGTCCATTGCGCGCTCCTGTACCGTTTCGTGATCACGGAAAGTACCGGATTGCTGGAGCAACTTGTCGACGAGCGTAGTTTTCCCGTGGTCGACGTGGGCAATAATCGCAATATTGCGAATGTGTTCTCTTGAATGCATGGTTTGTATCCATATCCTTTCCAATTTCAATTCTTATCTACTAAACTTCCCGCAATTTCGCAGGTTACTCACAAAATAAGCGTCGGTGATATCCCGACGCATGTCTATATCCCTTATATTATAGTTTATTATAGGTAAAAATCAAGATATTTCGCACGAAAAGACCACTGGGAATGTTACCAGCCTCTCCCTTGACGTCCTCGTCCCAGCAATAACCAGACTCCGCCCAGGATTAAAAGGACAGCAAGTACATAGATTATTCCCGTTTGCAGCAAGGTAAATCCGAATAATATGATGGACACCGCACCAAGGATCAAAGCTACAGGTAATACATATTCCGGTCTTCGCCGTTCAGCCATTCCATATTCGAGTAGCCCTATGGCAATCCCGAGCAAGAATGCTGGCCACAACCTGCTCATAAGTCCAGCGCCCCATGTATTCGTTATACTGAATAAAACACCATACACTGTTAGTACGCCGGCAGGAACAAGCGACCACGCTGGTGAAATACGAGCATAATATAACGCATGAAGGGCGATACCTGGTAACAGGATCAGCAAAGGCCAGAAATTACGACCGATGAAGCCAAACACACCAAACTTGCCAAGCAGAATGATAATTCCTGCAACTACAATGAATAGTCCAATCGCTTTTTCATTTCTCATCCTCATCTGCAATCACCTCTTATACCATGGCTATGTACTTTACTTCCTGATAAACGCATATTCCAGATCGACTGTTCGTTTTCAAACCTGGAATCCTGTTTCTAGTGTATCCGAAGTTTCGGCAAAAAACTATACTTTATGTCGCACTTTGCATGTGCCCTTTACCTGTATTACCCTAAATTGTGCAACTGATGACTAGCCCAATGGGAGTTGTCATGACAAGAGCAATTTCTCAACACAAAACCGCCTAAACCACGTGGTTCAGACGGTCATATATCATGCTTTTATCCATTGTTAAACTATGCGTTCTTCCGCACAAATTTGTGTGCTCCTCCAACTGCAACCACGAGACAAGCCATCGCTATGGGTAGCAGCGTATGCACCTCTGATGCCATACCTCCAAGCCATTCTCCCAACTTGGGATCTTTCATCACCATCTCACCCGCTGTGAAAGCCAGAATGCCTGATCCGGCGAATACGAGAATCGGAAATCGCTTGAGCAAACCAACAATTAAACCGCTCCCCCATACGACAATAGGAATACTGATTGCAATTCCGATGACAATCAAAGCCAAATCTCCATCTGCCAAAGCCGCTATGGCCAAAACATTATCCAGGCTCATTACAAAATCGGCAATCAGAATGGTTTGAATGGCTTTCCACGTCGTAGAAGCTTCTCGAATATGTAATTCATCATCATTTTGAAGCAGCAACTTCACGGCAATCCAGAGTAGCAAAAGCCCACCTGCCGCTTGGATAAAGGGAATCCCCAGCAATAATACCGCGACGAAGGTTAATACACAGCGCAGCAGCACCGCACCAAAAGCTCCCCACCATACCGCCTTTTTCCGTTGTATTGGTGGTAGATCTTTGCTCGCAAGCGCAATAACAACCGCATTATCTCCACTCAATACCAGATTGATCATTAAAATCTCAGTCAACAGCCAGAGTGTATCCATGTCCTCATCCCCCCACATTAACTTGTATGTCAGAGTTGTCCATGCTATTCTTAATGATTGAACCGTATATAAGGAGTGACATATCACATGGAGCTATTTAGCCCCGCATTCTGGCTGGCTTTGCTGAACGTTGTCTTTATTGATCTCATTCTGGCTGGAGATAATGCCATCGTCATTGGCCTCGCAGCTCGAAATTTGCATCCTTCCGTGCAGAAAAAGGCGATCCTGTACGGCACGGGCGGCGCACTGCTGATTCGAATTTTGGCAACAGTTGTTGTTTTATGGTTGCTTAAAGTGCCTTGGCTCTTGCTTGTGGGAGGCATCCTGCTGATCTGGATTGCCTATAAATTATTGGCGGATCAGGGAGACGAACACAATGATGTCCAGGCGGGGACTTCCTTATGGACCGCTGTACGTACAATCGTAATCGCGGATGCAGCCATGGGACTCGATAACGTGATTGCAGTTGCCGGAGCTGCGCAGCAGCATCTCGTGCTTGTCATCCTCGGACTCCTGATCAGTGTACCTATTATTGTCTGGGGCAGCACCCTGTTCATCAAGCTGATTAATCACTTTCCCTGGATCATTTATGTTGGAGCCATCGTTCTGGGATACACGGCTTCCAATATGATTACGGAGGAGCAGCGACTATTGCCTTACTTTACCGAACATCCGGCATTGCGCATTCTCTTCATCGTTGTGGTTATCGCTGGCGTAGTCTTTGCAGGTTATCGCAAACGCTCCAGCAGTTCCAGCCGCAAAGGATCTGGCGGGGAACAACAGCGCTCCTATTCTTAAGCTAAATTCATCCAAACCTTTTTTGAATACAGCAAAGGACTGAACGATATCTCATCGGACAGTCCTTTTTTTGCAGTTAACATAGCCCTTATTATGTCAGCCATGCTAATTTTATTGAGTTTAGAACCAGTCATCCTTCATGCCATTATCGCCTGTCTGATTCGTTACCACAGAAGTTTCACCGGCGTGCAGAGTGATTGTTTCGGTTCGTTCCACCGCTTGATCCACCCATTCTGGCAGATGGCTCATTGTTGATTCAATTTTATCCACAATTCGAAGATTGGGATTGGTTGAAGGTGACTTTGGCACAAAGAGAGTACAGCAATCCTCATAGGGCAAAATGGAGATATCATACGTTCCGATCTGTTTGGACAGCGTAATGATTTCCTGTTTATCCATCATAACCAGTGGTCGCAGCAGCGGAAGATCTGTCGCACGACCAATGACATTCATACTTGGAAGCGTCTGGCTCGCTACTTGTCCCAGGCTATCTCCGGTGATCAGTGCTAGTGCGCGCTCACGCTCAGCAAGTTTGGAAGCAATTCGCAACATCGAACGTCTCATCAGAGTAATAATCAGATTGTCCTGACCCAGTTGGGTAAATGCCGTTTGGATCTCCGTAAATGGAACCAGATGCAGCTTGATTGTTCCTGCATGATCCGCAAGGGCACGCGCCAGATCTATGACTTTCTCCTTGGCACGCTGGCTTGTGAAGGGGTAACTATAAAAATGTACACATTCCACTTCAAGTCCACGGCGCATGGAAGACCAGGCTGCCACCGGGCTGTCTATTCCACCTGATAGCAGTACCATCGCTTTTCCATTCGTCCCCAGCGGAAACCCGCCTACTGCAGGAATGGTTTCATTGAAAATATACGTGCCCTGATCCCGAATTTCCACTCGGAGCTCAATATCAGGCTCGCGAACATCAACACTCAATTGCTGGAACTTCCGAAGAATCGGGGAACCAACCAGATGGTTCATTTCATGTGAAGAGTTGGGGAACTCCTTCCATACCCGCCTTACATTTACCTTGAATGTAGTACCTTCCTTGAATTCGTCTTCCCTTTCATCCATAAATGCAACTGCCGTTTTCACAATCTCATCAAGTTCGGATGGGGTGACTTTAACCGGACTAATCGACATCACGCCAAATACACGCTTTAGTACCTTAATCAGTTCAATATGTGATTCACCGCCAAGATCTACATAGACACGGCCATATTCTTTCCGAAGGCTCGCTCCCGGATAAGGTTTAAGCAGAGCTTTCACCTGTGTGATGATCGTCTTTTCGAATCGTGCACGATTTTTCCCTTTCAACATAAACTCTCCGAAACGGAGAAGCAGCATATCATATTTCATATCCATTCACATCCGCCTTTCGAGGGGGCGCAACTGCGCCACCATCTGATGTAAAGCCTGTTCAAGCAAGGCTACATCTTCTTCTGTATGTTCATCTCCAAGACTAATACGCAATCCGCCACCAGCACAAGCTGCATCTCTGCCCATCGCAAGAAGAGCCCGACTCGGTTCAGCCGAACGCGAAGAACAGGCCGATTGGGTGGATATGGTTACGCCAAGTTGCTCCAAGGTGTGCAGCGCCACTTCTGCCTTCATCCCGGGATAGGAGAAGTGTACAATATGAGGTGCACCCTCGGTGCGACTGTTCAATTCAAATTCAGGAATATCACGTATCGTTTCCATCAATCGATCGCGGAGTACCTGGGTTCGCCGGGCAAAATCAGCCTGGCCTTCTGCTGCCATCCGCATGGCTTTGGCCATGCCTACCAACAAGGCCACGTTCTCCGTGCCTGCTCTTAGGCCATGCTCCTGTGATCCGCCTGATATTAATGGCGTAAGTTCCACTCCACTTCGCACATACAAGAGACCTGCTCCCTTTGGTCCACGGATCTTGTGGGCTGACAAACTGTACAGATCTGCACCCCAATCGACAGGTGCAACCTCCATTTTCCCAAAACCCTGAACACCATCCACATGGAAGAGCACTCGCGGTGCTTTCTTTTTCAGCTGTTTGCCAATCTCCGCAATTGGATGAATCGCCCCTGTTTCATTGTTTACATGCATCAGACTCACAAGCACCGTATCCGGTCTGATCGCATCTGCAACCTGCTGAGCATTCACCACACCCGCGGGATTGACAGGAATTAGCGTCACATCCCATCCCCACTGCTGCAATTGCATGACACTTTCATACACCGAGGCATGCTCGGTAGCCGTTGTGATGATATGTTTGCCTCGTGACGCATAACGTAATGCCGCACCTTTAATCGCAAAATTATTGCTCTCGGTCGCTCCAGAAGTAAATACAATCTCCTCAGGCTTAACACCTATTGCCGCAGCACAGCCAGATCGTGCACGACGCAACAATTGATGAGCACGCTCTCCATATCCATGAATAGAGGATGGATTACCGAATTGTGACTCCATAATTTCGGCCATCGTACGAATTACATCCGGATGGGGAGGCGTAGTTGCAGCATAATCAAAATATTTCAAATGAGGTTAGACCTCCCTTATCTCTTCGTTCATGATCTTACAGTGAGCATTGTAACATGATACCCATACAACACAAAAAGACCAACCGGGAACAAGCGTTTCAAGCGCTGCTGCTCCCACATTGGATCTCATCCTGCCTATCTGTGTTATCGCAAGTGTATTCTGTGAGTTTAGATCACATATTTCGACCGTGCCTTCTCCACTTTGGAGATATAATTCTGTGTTTCTGAAGGCAGACGGTTAAGTACACTCATCAGTTCACTATCACTCGACACGCCCAGACGTGAAACACGACCCGGTCCTGCATTATATGCAGCAAGCGCCATGTTCACTTCTCCACCGAAACGCTGGAGCTGAAGAGAAAGATATTTAGTGCCCGCATCAATGTTCTGGGCAGGATCAAATGAATTACTCACACCCAGCCCCGCAGCCGTTCCATCCATTAATTGCATAAGCCCCTTGGCACCTGCGGAGGACACGACATTTGGATTAAAATTCGACTCTGTGTCAATGACGGCCTTGATCAATGATTCAGGAACACCATATTTGGCACTTGCCTCCGCAATCAAAGATTCATAATCGGTAGGTACAGATGCCCCGGAATCCACAATTCCTGTATTGGATACAGATAACAAAGACTCCACGATATTATTAGAGACAGAGGACGATCCTGCAGTTTTTATATCCGGGTTGTACGTACTTCCAAGTTGTAACCACAACAAACCATCACTGGATCTTTTGGAGACTGTGGCGGTGGAATCCGTATTGCTCGTCGAATTGGTACCTGTGCCTAACAGCCCGTCCATCACATTTGCAAAGTCCACTGTTGAACCAGCATCTGGTTGTGATCCAATGGTTTGGTTATTCACATTGGATAATTGCAGTTCCAATAACTGCCGCGATCCACTTGGATCAATCTGCATGAGTTAACCCACTCCCGTATGATAAGCGTATTATGACCTTATTCTACATCGTTTTACAGCAAGGTTCCATTGTTTTCAAAAAAATAGATGAATCTGATCATTTAACCTGCGCATATACGAAAAAAACCTTCTGTGAGTCACCACCATGGGTGAAAACAGAAGGTTTGGAGTTAAATATTCAACACTTAACGCGCAAATGGAATCATGAAAAAATAACTCAGCGTGGCTACAATACCCAGTCCAATGGACCAGGCTCCCGCTGTCTTCCGACCATTAACATAAGCATAGTAACCCAGAACAGCTGCCGCTGGTCCAAGTACGATTGACCACATGAACAAGGACGCAATGCCAAAGGCAAGACCCATATAACCTGCGACTTTGCCTGTCGACTCCATGACACGGTCTGCCTCATGCTTCTCAGCTACAGGTTCTGAACGTTCAGTCCTTTCAGCTCTGACAACAGTCGGAGGAGCGACCTCTGCCCCGTACTCTTCCCGATGTACTTTTCTTGGATAATCGACACGCATACGCTGTTTTTCACTTTCACCCTTGGTTTCAGGGCGATCCTTAAAATGAATGTTATTATCGTCATTTTTCATTTGGAAGCACCTCCATTATGAATAGGGATGACTGCTCACTTGGGTTTGAACGTGTGACAGCATGTTGCAGAGGATGTACGTGCATGATCATGGTGGTCCGAGTCAAATGTCTCACCGGCAAATTCCTCATGCAGACGACGGGTGGCATGTTGGTCAATGTCAATCATGATGGCATCAGCTTGGCAGAAGTTGTTTTCTCCCCAGTAATTGCAGTTGGAGACGCTGCATTTGACAATTGGTTTGTCTTGGCTCATTTTTTTATCACCTCGACTACTATTCTCTCCCCGCCACAAATCCGATATTCTCCGCTAAAATGCCAGATGATGACATGATCTCATCACGTCTGATTCTCACCAAAACACAAAAAAACCGCCACAAGGGCGGTTTCGTTCCATTTCGTATTAAGGTTTAAACATGAATTAAGCGTGATTCCGTTGATTTTGCATACGGCGCTGAGTCAGGTAGTCACTTTCATAAAATGCCAGATCATCGCGCAATTCTTCGTACGTTTTGGAAACCTCAAGAATGACATCCCGTACTGCACGAATTGGCTTGTCACGAAAACGAATGGCATCTTGTCCTGTGTAAGCATATCTTCCGTCTTCGGAATAACATTCATTTTTGGGATAGAAAAAGCTGTTTACGCATTGGTGATACGTATTATAAAGAGCCTTTTCGGCAAAATCGACATCAAAGTTGGCACGACGCAGCACAACGCCAAGTTTTTCGTAAGAAACTTCAGAAAAAACGAGCAAATGACGGAGATCTGAAAGAAATCCTTTGTAGAAGGCAGTTGATTCTTCGGTCTGATTCTGATCCAGTTCAGGCAAAGCATTCTCATTCAAAAATTTTTCAATCCGATCGATAGCCGGTTTTAACTTTTCCCTAGTTGACTCACATGTTTTCTGTACATTGGCTGCTGACATAAAGGTAGCTCCCCCTTAAATAAGTCCTTACATATAGGTCGGCCAACGGTGGTTTTCCCCTGACCTTTGAATTCTCAGCTATAATCCTACCATAAAAAGATGACGAGCGGTATCCCTTAATCATGCTTTCCGTTTCCGCCATTAAACATGCCTCTTATACGCAGTCAGACTCGAGCTCGCTTGCATAAAACGTTCCGCTTTTTCTAACGATAGATATAACCAGTGACATCGATGAAGCACTGTTAATGATTGTTTAAAATGAATGAAGGAGGTTCCAACCATCATGTCCAGACCGAAATGGGTTAACTGGGCCCTTGCAGCCGGTGCAGGAGCGCTCGCCCTGACGCTTTTGCTTCCAACATCCAATCGTCAAGAACCTAAACCAAGTGCGCTGTCCGACTCTGCTCATGAAGAGCATACAAGTAAGCACCGTCTGAAAGTACAGGATGTCAAAGCAACAGATCTCTTAACCCGCATGGACGCCAAACAACATCTCAGTATCATGTTGGAGAAAACCGCCACAATGAATGCAGCGCAGATAAGTCGATATGTGAATGATCTCCAACGTTCACATGAACATATCAGATCCATTCATCTCATGAATATCAATGGCTCCTTCAACAAGCCGTTTGATAAAGCTTCCACACAAGGAAGCAAGTTGGAACAACAGAAGCTTCAACATGCGCTGAACCTTGCCAAAAAAGCGATAAACAAACGTCAAAGTTTCGAATCCTCTTCTTTCCCTTTGGGAAAAGAAAAGTATTTTGTGATGGGGCAACCCTCCAAGGATGGCAAAAGAGCTGTAATTTCCTTATTCAGCCAGAACGTATTAAATGCTGTTGAACAACATCAACGCAAAAATCTTCGCATGATTCCTTATCCGCGAGAAGGTAAATTCAAAATTGAATCGGTTCATCCGGATACGCTTAACGAAATTACAGTGAAAACCGGTCATGATAATGCCAATGCCAGTCATTTTTACGAAAATGAAATCGTCATCCGTTTTCGTCAGGATCCCGGTGAACGTGACATGCGTATCATTAAATCTGATCTGAGAGCTCAATCCGCGCGCAAGCTGGGATACACGTATGTTTTTCGGTCAGAACACATGAGTTACAAGCAATTGCATAGCTATTTTGAAAGCAAATGGAATCCACTTTATATGGAACCCCATTACATGTATTTAACCAATGATACCGTAACTGAACAAACCGATGTAACGATACCCAATGACATCTTGTTCTCCGATTATCAGTGGAACCTGCCTGCGATTGAGACAAATAGAGGTTGGAATATTACCAAGGGTAACAAAGACGTCATCGTTGCAGTAGTTGATACCGGGGTTGATATGAACCATCCTGACCTGAAAGGCAAGCTGCTTGAGGGTTATAATGTGGTCGAACCGGGTAGCCAACCGATGGATGATGTGGGACATGGTACACACGTCGCTGGCATTATCGGCGCCATTGTCAACAATAATGAGGGTGTTGCAGGCATGAGCTGGTATAACAAGGTACTACCGGTTAAAGTACTCGACAACTCAGGTTCGGGTACCACGTATGCCGTTGCCGAAGGCATCATCTGGGCAGCCGATCATGGAGCCAAAGTGATCAACATGAGTCTGGGCAATTATGCTGATGCGCAATTTCTTCATGATGCCATTAAATATGCTTTTGACCGGGATATCGTCCTGATTGCAGCCACGGGAAACGATAATACAGAGCGTCCAGGATACCCTGCTGCTTATCCGGAAGTATTTGCCGTATCTGCTACGGACCCGGATATGAGCAAGGCTTCCTATTCCAACTACGGGGATTATGTGGATGTGATGGCCCCGGGGTCCAGTATCGCCAGTACCTATCCAAACAATCAGTATGCGGCCTTGTCCGGAACGTCCATGGCTAGCCCCCATGTAGCCGCACTTGCAGGTTTGATTCGTTCGTTAAACCCGGATTTGACCAACACGGAAGTGATGGATTTGATGCGCCAAAGTGTTATTGACCTCGGTGATCCGGGTCACGATAAGTATTTCGGCTATGGACAAATCGATGTCTATAAGGCACTGCAAGCCGCATCAGGCAACAGCGCTCCTTTGCAGTTCTGGCCGCAACATGTCAGACAACAAATGGATAATACGATGAAAAAGTATACCCCGTAATCCGTATTGAATCTACTCCGTAAAAATACAAAAGCAGCTGCGCCCCGGGGCGTACGCTGCTCTTTGGTTTATATCCAATTTCCCCGGGGCACCCGCTGCGATTAGCGCTTGCGAGAAGATGTGCGGGCTTTACTTGATTTTTTCACGGATTTTTTCTTTGGATTGTGACTGGAAACATAGCAAGGGTCCTCTTCTTTGACAACTACAGGGTACATGTGGTGGTGAATCGGAACACAGTGATGTTTTTTGATCACTTCAATCGGGTGGATAACAGGTACGATCTGTGGGATGTAGTAATCTTCAACAACCTGGATCGGGTCACAGACAATCGGGCAAAGCGGTGGACAGTAATGGTTCATTTCAAAACCAACTCCCTTTCTGGTGATACTATAACCTATTGCAGCAGGTCGAAAGTGGATTGGATGTATGTCCATACTCCGAAAAATTATATGAGCGGTAGCCTGTCCGCCACTGTCCCACCCTGCTCAGGTGTAACTCTGTCAATGACTCGACACAGTACACGGAGGCCTTCACACAATAGCTCAACGCTCGTTACAGTGAAGCAGATACGCAGACTCGGTGTATCCATCTCCCCTACATAACAGGCGGAACCCGGAAGGAAAGAGACCCCGGCAGCAAGTGACTGATGATGCAACTCACGCATATCCAAGTTATTCGGGAGTTGGAGCCACAGATTGAGTCCTCCCTCCGGCAAACTCCAGTGCATCCCCGTAATCGCATGCTCTTCCAGCACTTCAGATGCAGCGCACAAACGAGTATACAATTCATCCCTCAATCGGGATACATAGGCACCGTACTGATTCTGAATAAAAGATTGCAACGCCTTTTGTGTAAGCAGCGGACTGCCCAAATCTGCTGTAGATTTCGCAGCCACAAGCCGGGTCAATACACTTCCGTCTGCGATGGCGCAGGCTATACGGCAACCGGGAGAGAGCACCTTGCTGAAGCTTTTGATATATACGACATGACCTGTCGCATCCATCGATTTAATGGAAGCCGGCGGAGGGTCCCGAAAATAAAGATCTGCAAATGGATCATCCTCTAAAATGAGGCAGTGGTAACTTTGCGCAAGATTTAAAAGCTGTGCTCGCCTTCTTGCACTCATGGTGATACCTGTTGGATTGTGATAAGTCGGAATTGTATAGATCAGCTTAGGAGGATAGGTATCACATAACCGGGTCAACAGATCGATACGCATGCCTTCATCATCCATTGGGACTGTAATGATCTTCGCGCCTCTACTCGTAAATACATCAATGGCTCCGGTATAGCTTGGTGCCTCCATGTATACAACATCCCCAGGTCCAACAAAAGTCCGTGCCACAAGATCAATTCCCTGCTGAGCACCACTTGTAATTAGCAGGCCTTCAGGTGCCACCCGTAGTCCACGCTCGGCAAAATGTTTGGCGAAGATCTGTCTTAGCTCCCGATCTCCCTGAAAAGATCCATACGCCGCCATACGTTCTGCATGATCAGAGGAAAGCCTGTAGGCACTGTCGATAATCTCGCGCGTGGGCAACAGTTCAGGCTGAATCGCTGACATATGAAGTTCATATCGCACTTGGGGTGACGTATCGAAATGTCTCCAGAGCTGCGCACGCGGTAAATAATCCACGAGTGCCATCTGCCAGTTCCATGACGTACTGGATTCACTGTTGGCATGGTTTCGCTTTGCTCGGTCCGCATCCTCCATCGGATCAACGTTCAATGTACCTCTTACATAACAACCTTTACCCTGAGAGCAGGTGATCAATTGAATCGCTTCAAGTTCAGCATACGCTTTGGATACAGTAACCAGGCTGACCCCCAAATCCACGGTCATTTTACGTACAGAAGGAAGTCGGGTTCCGGGTTCAATCAGTCCTGATCTGATCCGATCGGCGATCGTTAATGCAATCTGCACGTACAATTTGGTACTGCTTCCCCGCTTTAATTCAATATGCATGGTTGCTCCCCCCAACTGTTATGATCTCCATTTTACTGTTATAGTGCAGTCCGTCTATTATAGTTTATAATAACAGTATAACAGTGAATAACAGGAGATGAGAATAACATGAGTATCCCTTGGTCCAAAATGGCACAAAACACCCCGTCCTCTGTCGTTCGCGACATGCTCCAGGCCGCTCAGGCACCTGGTATGATCTCGCTAGCCGGTGGATTACCAGCCCAGACTTCATTCCCGCTGGAAGCCATCCGCGTTGCGTATGAAAAAGTATTTATGAGCGGAGCAGCCGCTCTTCAATATGCGGAGACTGAGGGTTACCGTCCTCTTCGCGCCAAAATTGCCGAACGTCTTGAATCCAAGGGCATTCCCACTTCACCCGATCACATGCTTCTCACCACGGGTTCACAGCAATCCATTGACTTGGTTTGCCGCATCCTTCTCAACCCCGGTGACCGCGTATTGGTTGAGTCACCAACCTACCTTGCTGCTCTGCAAGTCATTCATTCCTATCAGGCTGAATCTCACGGCGTAGCCTGTGATGATCACGGTATGTTGCCTGAATCACTGGAGGAACAGCTCCAGTTGCATCGTCCAAAACTTGTCTATATTAACCCAACATTCTCCAATCCTACGGGAAAAGTATGGTCCCGAGAAAGAAGACAGCAGGCTGTGGATCTTTGCCGTAAGTACGGTGTACTCATTTTAGAAGATGACCCCTATGGTGAAATCCGGTTCAACCCGGAGCAATTGGATGTCCCTGCTCTTGCAGAACTGGATGCTGTTTCCTATGACGGCCCTTCCAATGTTATCTACACCAGTACATTCTCCAAAACGGTAGCACCCGGTCTTCGTACGGGTTGGATACTGGCTGCTCCCGATATTGTCAAAATGGCAGCCCGAGCCAAACAAGGTGCCGACTTGCATTCCAGCAGCATCGACCAAAGAGCGCTTCATGCACTGCTTGAATCCTTCGATCTGGATGCGCATATCCGCCATATTTCAGAGGATTACGAACAACGGATGAAAACTCTGACCACGCTCATGGCAGCCAAGTCATGGGAAGGCATCTCATGGAATTCACCCCAAGGTGGCATGTTCTTGTGGTTGCAACTGCCTGAAGGCATGCTGGCAAGCAATCTGTTCACTTATGGTATCCAGGAGAAAGTGTGCATTGTTCCGGGGGATTCCTTCTATGCAGGTACACCGGAATTGAACCGCATGCGAATCAACTTTACTCATACGGACCCTGAGCTTCTTCCTGAAGCCGTGGAACGAATGGATCGCGCCATCCAACGCTGGCATGCTTCGTTAACATCCGACAGTGTTGTAACACTGTAATGAACTGTCATAAACGTTGCGCGATATTTTAACGTATGAGATTGACTAGGGCGTGTCTGAAAACTCCAGGCACGTCCAAACTTGATATGGGAAACACAAAAGGCGGCAGGCCCGATATCTCGGGACTGCCGCCTTTTTTATAGTATAGAACCTGTATCAACAGGATTTATGTTTTTTCGGATATGCATGGGTCCTTCTGATCAGTCAGGCCATCGGTGAATGACACGGATTGTCCTCGACTGATAGGTGGACTACACTGTAATACTGTTGTTGCAGTTAGGAAAGCTTACCGTAAGCCGGGTTCTGTGCTCTTCGTGGTTCATACGGGAACTACCCTCCCACCAGAAGCGACAATCATCTATCTAGGCCATACATTGCTGTACAGCTCAAGCGACCAACCTAGACACACCTCGGGCTAAGGCTGCCTCCTCCGAAGAGGCGACTGTGTCCCATTAGGTCTTGCTCCAGATGGGGTTTACCAGGAACGAAGTCACCAGCGTTCCTCGGGGTCTCTTACACCTCGGTTCCATCCTTGCCTGTGCCGGAAAATCCGGCCATCGGCGGTCCATTTCTGTGGCACTATCCTTCAACTCGCGCTGACTGGACGTTATCCAGCATCCTGCCCTGTGGAGCCCGGACTTTCCTCTCGTGGCAACAAAGGCCACCAGCGATTGTCTGTCAAGCTTTCCGAACAACATTACATAGTATACAGGCATTTGAGTTCCCAGACAAGCTTAATATTACTGGGAATCACCCATCCACTGTCTTTTTAGATAAACTGGAATACCTCTGTATTGACCTCCGAAGCTGTAACTTGCGTATCATATCGTTTCTCTTCCAGACGGGATCGAAGCCAATCGGCCGTTTTCGGTTTCATAATCTTCTCGGAATTATGTCCCGGATCAATAATACACATTCCTGCCATTAACGCATCATGAGCCGTGTGATAATCAATATCTCCGGTCACAATAACATCCGCACCTTTGAAACGGGCAGTGAGCGCGTAACGGCTGCCAGAGCCGCCAAGCACCGCTGCTTTTTTGATCTGCTTGTTCAGATCCCCGACAACACGCACATGAGACACCTTGAATTGGGTCTTCACGACCTCCACCAGTTCGCCTAATGTCTTAGGCTCCCTAAGAGGTCCCAGGCGTCCCAGACCGAGCGTACGGCCCTTTAGATCCATTGCATAGAGATCATAAGCCACTTCCTCATACGGATGAGCCTTAAGCATCGCCTGAACGACCTTACTTCTGAGACTCTGGGGTACGATGGTCTCAATCCGCATTTCTTCCACACGTTCCATCTGCCCTTGGGTACCGATGTACGGCTCAGTCCCTTCACCAGGTACAAACGTTCCTGTACCTTCCGTGTTGAAGCTGCACTTGTTGTACTGACCGATACTCCCGGCTCCGGCTTCCAGTATGGCCTGAAGGACCTGTTCATGATGGGTACGAGGCACAAATACAGCCAGCTTGTACAGATGATCTGTGTGTACATCTTCCAGCGATTCTTTGCTCTCGATACCGAGTGCCTCAGCCATCCAGTCATTCATACCACCCTCGGCCACGTCCAAGTTTGTATGACTGATATAGACGGCAATATCATGCTTAATCAGCTTTTCATACAATTTACCCATAGGGGTATCTGTATTCAGTGACTTAACCGGGCGGAAAATGATGGCGTGATGAGCAATAATCAGGTTGGCCCCGATGCGAATCGCTTCGTCCACCACTTCGTCCGTCACATCCAATGCAACTAACACGTGACTGATTTCTTTTTGCAAACTTCCGAGCTGTAGACCAATTCGGTCATCCGGTACAGCCAAATGTTTCGGAGCAAGCTGCTCCATCAGTTGAATTACAGTTTGACCTTTGGCAAACATGCCAAAACCTCCTTCAAGTTTGCGATAAGACGCTCTACCTCAACCGCCTTGTCCCGGGAAGAATCCTGATCGGATTTGGAGATGGAGTTTACAACCCCTTGCAGTTTAATGATCTCGCTTTCCCATTTTGCAAAAAACACATCTGTTGGACGATCTACCAAATAAGGTCCCATGCGCAGTAACAAATCCTCCGTCAATTCAGCTCCGCCTTGAAGCGGACGTGCACGATACACCTCAACATTTGCAATCGGGCTTATGGATTGTGGCATCGCCGTGATAATCTCATAGATCTTGCCATCTTCTTCGAGCAACTGTTCTGCTACAACCACCCAGTGATGCTCCAGCAACCAGCGTCTGAGGATATCCTCTCCCACATTCGGTTGCAAAATAAGCAACTGGACGCCTTCCAGTTTGGATATGCCTCGATCCAAAATAGAAGCAATCAGAGCACCACCCATACCTGCAATGGTAATGACATCCACTTCTCCCGCAGAGATCACATCCAATCCGTCTCCACGGCGTACCGTTATTTTTTCTTTCAGGCCAGCATCACTGACTTGTTTGCATGCAGCATCATAAGGCCCAGGATTAACTTCCCCGGCTATTGCTTTCGCGGCTTTCCCACTGCGGATTGCGGCTACGGGCAGCAGCGCGTGGTCTGAACCGATATCAGCCATGCGGCTGCCATCGGGAATTTGATCATGTATTCGCTGTAATCGATTCGAAAGTTTCATGAAGCACCTACACCATTCATTTAATTTATTGATTTGCATTGAACAAGGAAAAGCGATAAAATAAAATCCAATCAAACATTTCAAGGATGAATTTCCAAAACCAAGAAATCAAGACGTTCAAATTAAAAATAAAGGAGACCCCGCCGCCGCTAAAGCGTCTTGCGGAAAGTCTCCCATAGTTCAACTATTCGAGGAAATCTTTGAGTCGTTTACTACGACTCGGGTGGCGCAATTTACGAAGAGCTTTCGCTTCAATCTGACGAATACGCTCACGCGTAACACCAAATACCTTGCCCACTTCCTCCAGCGTTCTCGTCCGTCCATCGTCCAGACCAAAACGCAGACGAAGAACATTCTCTTCACGCTCAGTCAGTGTATCCAGTACATCTTCGAGTTGTTCTTTCAACAACTCATACGCAGCAGCATCTGCCGGAGCAAGTGCTTCCTGATCCTCAATGAAGTCACCCAGATGGGAATCATCTTCCTCACCGATTGGTGTTTCCAGAGAAACTGGTTCCTGTGCAATCTTCGTAATTTCACGAACTTTTTCCACACTCAGATCCATCTCAGCAGCAATTTCTTCTGGTGTTGGTTCACGTCCAAGTTCCTGCAACAGCTGACGGGATACCCGGATCAGCTTATTAATCGTCTCTACCATGTGTACAGGAATACGAATGGTACGCGCCTGGTCAGCAATAGCACGAGTGATCGCCTGGCGAATCCACCATGTAGCATACGTACTGAACTTGTATCCTTTTTTGTGGTCAAACTTCTCAACCGCTTTGATCAGACCCATATTACCTTCCTGAATCAAATCAAGGAACAACATGCCACGTCCAACGTAACGCTTGGCGATACTGACTACGAGACGTAGGTTCGCTTCAGCCAGACGACGCTTGGCTTCTTCATCCCCGTTCTCAATCCGTTTGGCCAGTTGTACTTCATCATCTGCCGACAACAAGGGCACACGACCAATTTCCTTGAGATACATACGGACAGGGTCATTGATTTTGATACCTGGCGGTAAGCTCAGATCATCATCAAAGTGGAATTCGTCCTCTCCCTCTCTCGTGTTGTTCTCGGAATCTTCACTAGGACGCAGTGTAACCTCTTCATCATTCTCATTCACTACATCGATACCCAGATCACTCAGTTGCTCATAGAACTCATCCATTTGCTCTGCATCCTGCTCAAAAGGAGAGAGTTTCTCTATGATTTCCTTGTAATTTAACGAAGCTCTTTTCTTACCTGATTCAATCAATTGATCTTTAACCTGATCCAGTGTCAATTCTGTTTCTAGTTCAGTATGCTGATCATTCGCCATAACTCGACTCCCTCCTCCCTAGAAACATCTAATAATCAGACGTTCACTGTCTCTCTAGGGCAATCATTTCAATTGCAATCTGTGCCGCGCGTACAGAATCGCCTGCCCGCTCTGCAGCAATCATTTCTTCTTTTTTCAAATCGTACTCTTTCTTGCGTGGATACTTCAGCACTTCCCTGATGCAATCATCGAGCATTTGAATACTCCATTCACCTGGACCATCCATCATCGAGATTGAACTGACCGTTTTTTCCAAGCGATCGTCATGCAGTGAAGACATAAAGCGACTTGTATCCGACGGTTTGCCTTGCGCATAGTAGGCATATAGATAAGCAGCAATAGCTGCATGATCATCCAAGTTAAAAGCTTCACCAAGATGCTCGTTCACGTACTGGGCAGCCTCATCATCCTGCAACATCCAGGCAATCAGTTTGCGTTCAGCAGCGTGGTAAGCTGGCAACAGATTCGGTGTAGGCACCTGCCTATTTTGTTGCCTACCATTATTCCACCTTTTCGGGTTATTATCCCCAAACTGGAGGTTATTTTTCATCGCCTCCCGTTCTTCATTACACTCCTGCTTCAATGTTTCGAACGATACGTCCACTTCTGCAGCCAGCTCACGAAGATACACTTCCCTTTCTGTTGGAGAAGGTAAAGGGGCAATCAGTTTTACTGCTTCTTTCGAATAGGCGATTTGTCCGCCACCCTCTAGCAGTATATGGCTTTTTTTTAAGTTTATAAGTTTAAATTTTGTAGTTGTCACGGCACCGTCCACAATCTGGTTTCGGAACCGTTCACCACCGTGCTTCCGGATAAAATCATCCGGGTCAAGTCCCTCGGGAATGAGAGCCACTTTGACCTGCAATCCGGCTTCCTCAAGAATGGGGAAGTTTTTGAGTGCAGCAGCCTGTCCTGCTTTGTCTCCGTCATAACATATGATGACTTCGTCACACATCCCTTTGAGCATCAGTGCCTGATTCTCGGTTAGCGCAGTACCCATTGCCGCTACACCATTCTGGATGTCCTGATCCCATGCGGAGATGACATCACCATATCCCTCGAACAAAATGGCTTGTCTTTGTTTGCGAATTGCATTTTTGGCCTGATGCAGATTATAGAGAACACGGCTTTTGTTAAATAACCGGGTTTCCGGTGAATTTAGATACTTCGGTTGCCCATCTCCCAATATGCGACCTGCAAATGCAATTGGTTTACCGCTCCTGCCATTAATCGGGAACATAATCCGGTCTCGGAATCGGTCCACATATCCCTGACCTTCATTTCGCGGTGACAGAAGTCCACCCTTTTCCATCTCTTCGAGCGGATAGTTACGTTTTTCAAGAAATTGTACCAGTGTATCCCAACGATTTGGAGCGAACCCAATCTGGAACTGGTCGATCAACTTGTCGCCAAAACCTCTGGAGCGTAAATACTCCATGGCTGACTTGCCGTGCTCTGTATTTTTCAACAAAAAATGATACAGCTTAGCGGTAAGCTCATAAGCCTCCAACAGACGTTCGGTCTCCGGATTCACATGAGCAGATTCACGCCCTTGCCAGTCCCCCATAGAGATGTGACTTTCTTCCGCCATCGTTTTGACAGCCTCGGGAAAGGATAACCCTTCGATTTCCATCCTGAATTTGATGGCATTTCCGCCCGTGCCGCAACCGTAGCAGTAGAAAATTTGTTTCTCAGGTGTAACGGTGAACGAAGGCGTCTTCTCGGAATGAAAAGGACAGAGGCCTTTCATATACTTCCCCTGCTTGGTCAGATGCACAAATCGGCTCACCGTATCGACAATATCATTCTGCTGTAACACCGATTCAATAATACTTTCGGGTATACCGCCTTGTCCGGTACTCATCTCTGGCCACCTTCATCTCTTCAACACGTAAATATAATTCGATAAACTTACACATTCTCCTGCAAATCTTTTAAAAGTTTTGTCAGTTTATGTTGAAAAATTTCTCGATCCTGCTCTGTGAAAGGCTTTGGACCCTTCCCGTAGTGGCCTCTTTTTCGTGCTTTGGCCGCAGTATGACGAGAATCCAACATGAAATCAATGTCACGGTCGTTAAACTCACGACCACGAAAGGATAAAACATAACAACGTTTGCCGAGCGCAAGTGCCGCAAGTCCATAGTCCTGAGTGATAACCACATCATATGGCTTAATATGATTAGCAATATAGAGATCTGCACTCTGATCACTGCGATCCACTTGCACGGTACGCACCCCTTCTCCACCTTGAAGCAAATGATCAAATGAAGAGACTAACAGTACAGGGATGTTGAAAAGGCGAGCGGTTTGCGCGATCTCGGTTTTCACCGGGCAAGCATCACCATCCACAACAATATGACGTACATTCAATTCACTCAAACCCAGACCACCCGGTTTCATAAAATAGCTGCATATTGTAATATACGACCCCGGCCAGGCAAAATCCTTCTGCCACAACAAGGGAAATCAAAGGCTAAAATACGGAGCGGTTGTCAAAAATACATCTCACAACCCGTTCCGTATATTTATACCCTCATATATCCTTCTTTAATACTGAATTTTAGCTTTGCTCCAAGTCTGTGGAAAAGGACTCATGAAATATGCCCAATTACCAAACCAACTTGGAAAAATCAGCAAATCCTTTCAAGTCACGATCAATAGCCGCAAGCAAGGCAAGTCGATTGGCACGGACAGCCTCATCTTCAGCCATAACCATGACCGAATCGAAGAATGAGGTAATTCCATCTTTCCAAGCAGATGCAATAGCCAGCGCTTCAGCAGCATCGTGCTGAGTCAACGCCTGACGGTACTCTGCATTTGTTCTGCTCCATGCCTCGTGTAGCTGACGCTCTCCATCTTCTGTGAACAGTTCTGGATGTACAGAAGCATTGGATGCTTTGGCAGCCAAATTTCCTACACGGTTGAATGATTCAACCGTTGTTTTGAATTCGTCTCCTGTCAGAACAGCCGCCATCAGCGCTTCACCTTTTGGAACCACAGCGCTGATATCATCGAATCCGGAAGAAATGACCGCATCCACTACATCGTAGCGAACTGTTTCGGACAACAATTTTTTCACTCGAAGACCAAAGAAGTCTTGCAGATCTTTACGAACCTCTTCGTCTGCACGTTTCAACAGGTTCATCTGGGCATGCACTTGAAGTGCTACTCCGAACACGTCTGACAATGTCAGCGGAAGCTTGTGATCCAGCAAAATCTGTACAATACCTGCAGCCTGACGACGCAGCGCGTACGGATCCTGAGAACCTGTTGGAATGATGTTAATTGAGAAACAACCCACGATTGTATCCATTTTGTCCGCAGCACTCACAATGGCACCAACAAGAGAGGCAGGGGATTGATCTCCAGCGAAACGTGGCTGATAGTGTTCAAATACCGCTTTGGCCACCTCTTCTTTTTCACCGGATTTACGAGCGTAATCCTCACCCATCACACCTTGCAGTTCCGGGAATTCACCAACCATCAGTGTCACCAGATCGAATTTGCAGATATCTGCTGAACGGCTAACGGATTCGGCAACATCACCGGATACTTGCAGTTTGGCAGCAATTCCATCGGCAATCTTGCGAATACGGCGCACTTTATCGCCAACCGTTCCCAGCTCTTCCTGGAAGACGATACTTTCCAGCTTCGACAATGCATCCTTAATCTGAAGCTTCTGGTCTTCCTCATAGAAGAACTTGGCATCAGACAGACGTGCACGCAATACTTTTTCATTACCTTTTGCAATCACATCCAGTGAGTCACTTCCACCGTTGCGTACCGTCACGAAGAATGGCAACAATTGTCCTTCGTTGTCCAGTACAGGGAAATAACGCTGATGCTCACGCATGGAAGTAATCAGTACTTCTTGTGGAATATTCAAGAATGAAGAGTCGAATGTCCCGAACAAAACAGTAGGTGTTTCCACCAGGAACAGGACTTCCTCCAGCAAGTCTTCCTTAATCGCAATATCCCACTTTTTCTCAGCAGCCAGTGCCTCAATCTGGGATACAATCATCTGTTCACGTTCCTGGATATCTGCAATGACATGTTCTGAACGCAGCACTTCCACATATGAAGACGGAGTGGAAATCACAGCTTCCTTACCGAGGAAACGATGTCCACGAGTTACATTACCCGCCTTGACACCTGTCACTTCCAGATCAATGACATCACTGCCGAGCATAGCCACAATCCAGCGAATTGGACGAACAAATTTGAAATCATAGGAAGCCCAACGCATGAATTTCGGGAACGTCATGGCATGTAATACAGAAAGCAATCCTTCGCCAATCACAGAAGCCGTTTCCACACCTTTGCTGGACTTCATTGCATAGACATATTCGACACCGTTCAGTTCCTTGAACGTGAACTGGTCCGGCTCAACACCTTGACTGCGGGCGAATCCGAGTGCAGCTTTGCTCCAATTTCCACTCTCGTCCAAGGCAATTTTGCGTGAAGGACCTTTCACTTCTTCCTCTATATCTTCCTGCTTTTCAGCCACGTTCTGGATCAAAACAGCCAGTCGGCGCGGTGTGGCGTACGCATTAACTTCACCATAGGCAATGCGGGATGCGTCAAGCCATTTCACGACACGCTCTTGCAGCTGTGCGATCGCTGCGCGCATGAAACGTGCAGGGACTTCTTCCAGTCCGATTTCAAACAACAGATCCTTAGACATGCTCGGCTCCCCCTTTCTTGATCAGCGGGAAGCCCAGCTTCTCGCGCTCTTCCATATATGTTGCAGCGACTTGGCGAGCCAGATTACGGACACGTGTGATGTAACCCGTACGTTCCGTTACACTGATGGCTCCACGTGCATCCAACAGGTTGAATGTGTGGGAACATTTCAGCACATAGTCATATGCCGGGAATACCAGATGCTGCGCCATGGCCTTGTTTGCTTCTTCTTCATGCATGTTGAAAAGTGTAAATAGCATTTTGACATCAGATACTTCAAACGTATATTTAGAGTGTTCGAATTCTGGCTGACGGAATACATCACCATAAGTGATACCTTCCACCCACTCCAAATCAAACACATTTTCTTTATCCTGAATGTAAGAAGCCAAACGCTCCATACCATACGTGATTTCAACAGCTACCGGATTCGTCTCGATTCCACCAACCTGTTGGAAATACGTGAATTGCGTAATTTCCATTCCGTCCAACCATACTTCCCAACCGAGACCTGCACAACCTAGGGAAGGATTCTCCCAGTTATCTTCAACAAACCGAATATCATGTTTGAGCGGATCAATGCCCAGACGCTTCAGACTTTCCAGGTAAATTTCCTGAATATTGTCCGGTGAAGGCTTGATGATTACCTGGAACTGATGATGCTGGTAAAGCCGGTTAGGGTTCTCACCATAACGTCCGTCCGAAGGACGACGGGAAGGCTCCACATAGGCCACTTTCCAAGGTTCGGGTCCAAGCGAACGCAAAAAGGTCATCGGGTTCATCGTACCTGCCCCTTTTTCCGTATCATATGGCTGGACAATAATACAGTTATGCTCGGCCCAGAATTGTTGCAGCGTTAGAATCATCTGCTGAAAATTCATAATCATGCTCCTTTTCGATGGTTTGATAGCAAGCTTAGAACGGTGCAGACAACAATAAATAGCCCCCGTCCTACGCCTGTTGTACAGACGTAGGGACGAGAGCTATTCCCGCGGTTCCACCCTACTTGGCTTGGATCAACAGAATGATCCTGTCGTTCCAGCCCACTTTTCCGTGTCCATTCATGCTCCCGAGTGCCGTTTCAAAGACCGATTCAACCAGGCTTCCACCATCCCCGGCTCGCTCATTCATGATTCACAAGTTGTTATACAACACTTGTCTCACCAATGCAATAAATCCAGTCTTTTACTTTCTCGTTCAATGCATGTCTCATAAAGAGAAATTATATTTCATAATATATAAAATCTAGTATGAAGTCAAGATATAGTTTCACATTTACGTAAACGCCTCAAATCCCGTACTTCTCCATCTGATCGAGGAAAGAACGGGATTTAAGATTCAGACCAAGTTGATGATCCATAAAAGCACGCATCAGCTTTTTGATCTCATCACGGGTAGACTCACTCACTGATATATTTCCCAAGCGTTGCAGATCCAACTGCGCGAACACACGCAACAATTTCAGAGCCTTTGGACTTACGGACATCGCTGGAGGATCGAAATGTTTGCATGCACGACACAAAACGCCGCCAAGTCGGGGACTTACAAACAACTGCTCATCTGGCCGCTCCTGATTGCAGGAGATGCACTCGTCCAACTGTGGACCATATCCGGCTGCCTGTAATATTTTCATTTCGTACAGACTTGTAATAACAACCGGGTCTTTCTCTTCCTTCAACGCCTGCAAACACGCCTTTAATTGCTTGAACCAAAATGTACCTGTCTCTTCATCCTGAAGCACGCGATCCAATAGTTCACACGCATAAGAGGCATAAGATGCCTTAATCAGGTCTTCACGCAGCTCATGATAGGATTCAACAATTTCTCCAGCGTTCAGTGTGCCTAGACCTGTATTGCGAAAATATACATATTGACCATACGTAAACGGCTGCACCAGTGCAGCATGTCGGCTCTTGGGCTTTTTGGCACCGCGGACGAGTACCCCTACTTTCCCGCCGCTTTCGGTGCAAAGCGTAATAATTTTGTTCCCTTCGCCGTAGTCCATGCTGCGGATGACAATCCCTTCCACCCTATATAGCATGCCTCGTCACCTAACCATTCCCGAATCAGCCAATTATCCTTCGGCTTCTTCATCTTCAATCACTTCCCTTGCATGATCCGACTCCTGTCCCAACGAGTTACAAGCCTCGGTATATAACAAGTAGGACTCTACATCCCCCGTCATCGCAAAAACCTTCCACGAAAAATCTCGCATCGGAATTTCATCCTCTCTTCGGAAATGACGTCTGCATCTACCTGATAGGATGGAGTCTTGCAAGGTAAACTATGTGTTGCAATTACTGGATACACATTCGGGCGATTATTCGCGGCCAAAGCCAAGGTCACGCAGAACTCGATCCTGATTTCTCCAGTCTTTCTTCACTTTAACCCACAAATCCATGAAAATTTTGGAACCCAGCAGATTTTGAATGTCATGTCTGGCTCGTTTACCCACTTCTTTCAAGAGGGCACCCTGCTTCCCAATGATGATCCCTTTTTGCGAATCCCGTTCCACAAAAATGACGGCTGAAATATATACGACACCGTTATCTTGTACTTTCATATCCTCAATCGTTACAGCAATGGAGTGTGGCACTTCTTCACGAGTCATTTGCAAAATTTTCTCACGGATCAACTCTGCACATACAAACTGTTC
The DNA here is from genome assembly GCF_051967555.1 of Paenibacillus sp. SAF-068. Classification (NCBI taxonomy): domain Bacteria; kingdom Bacillati; phylum Bacillota; class Bacilli; order Caryophanales; family Paenibacillaceae; genus Paenibacillus; species Paenibacillus sp. SAF-068. The sequence continues at coordinate 512,772 of NZ_JBQCJX010000002.1, read as the reverse complement.
CGGATGGTCTGTAACCTGGTCATCGGGATAGTACTGTGGACCTTCCGGCAAATACTTGCCGAGCTGTTCCAATAAGGTGCTTACATTACTTCCGAGCATGGCAGAAACAGGCACGATTTCAGCGAAATCATGTAACTTGCGGTACTCCTCAATAAGAGGCAGCAACGCTTCAGGCTCAATTTTGTCAATTTTATTCATGACAAGAATGACAGGTGTACGGATATTTTTCAACTGTTCCGCAATATAACGGTCACCGCCACCCATACCTTCCGAAGCGTCAATCAGGAATAGTGCTGCTTCCACTTCTCCGAGCGTGTTCAGAGCAGTCTGGTTCATGTAATCGCCCAGTTTGGATTGACGTTTGTGAATCCCCGGTGTGTCCAGAAAAACGATCTGCTGATGTTCGGATGTATACACACCATGAATTTTATTACGAGTCGTTTGCGGCTTGTCCGACATGATTGCAATTTTCTGTCCGATCACCTGATTCATCAGTGTGGATTTACCTACGTTCGGACGTCCAATAATAGCTACAAAACCGGATTTAAATGCTTGTTTTTTCATATGTTCCTCCTCAGGCGCCTAGGCCTGGAATATTGGTTTATTTTTTGGCAGAATTCAGATCAGAAGGCCCAAAAGCCCAAGGTAACAGTTCGGCAACGGTGGTCTCTTGCAGATCACCCTTCATGTTCCCCAAGATGACTTTCATATCGGGTTCACACAGCTCGTACATGACCTGGCGACATACACCACATGGGGCAATCGGACCATCGGTGTCTCCCACAATGGCAATCGCTTTGAAGCTGCGAGGCTTCTGCCCACCTGCAATGGCACTGAACATCGCTGTACGCTCAGCACAGTTACCTGGGGTATACGCAGCATTCTCAATATTACAACCATGATGCACATGCCCTTCGCTGTCAAGCAAAGCTGCACCCACACCAAAATGGGAGTAAGGCGTATATGCCTTCGTACGTGCCTTAATTGCCTCCTGCATTAGCAAACCATTATCCATTATTATTCTCTCCCTTAGGGTGGATATAAAGCTGCGCTCTATAAGTTAAGTTCAACTAAAGATCATTTACACTGACCACTCCGCGTCCAGAATAACTTTCGATCGCTGTTATCCCCAGATTTTTTTGATTTACTTTTACAAAGTTAAAATCCGGGGATAAAGGCGAACGCTGTGCTTCTACAAGTTATTTCTGGCCTGTACGTTATCGTGTAAATCAAAAGTTCAACTTAAAAAAGATCCAACTTTATATTAGTGTGTAGTATTAAAATCAAAAATTGAAACAAAGTTAAAACAACATCAGTACAAACCCAGCCAGCTCATCACCGGCTTAATGAACACGATACAACCGATGATGACGGCGAATACCGCAGCCAGCAAAACTGCCCCGGCCGCGGTATCCTTCGCCGCTTTTGCCAGCGGATGGATATGAGGATGTGCCAAATCAACTGCTGCCTCTACAGCCGTATTCATCAATTCAGTCACCAGAACCAAAAAGACAGCAGTCAGCACAAACATCCAATCCGTTCTTGTGATTCTGAAAAAAAAGCCGGCTACACACATCAAGATAGCCACTCCCGTGTGAACTCTCACATTACGCTGAGTCCGCAACCCATATGCGATTCCTTCCGCAGCATTGCGGAATACCAGACCCCAGGAGCGTCTTTTCATTATCGTGTCAACCCGGCCTGGGCCAATACCGCTTCTTGTTTGCCCATCATTTCAGCCTCACTTGCTTCGTCCTGATGGTCGTATCCGAGCAGGTGCAAGAAACCGTGGACAAACAGAAAACCAAGTTCACGTTCAAAGGAGTGTCCATACTCTTCACTTTGCAGAATGGTCCGTGGAACGGAAATGATGATGTCTCCAAGAACATCCGGCATTTCTTCCATTTCTTCATCTTCGTCCAGCTCATAGATAATATCGAGTTCTTCATCCACCGTTTCGTTCATCGCAAAAGACAATACATCTGTGGGACGGTCAATACCGCGATAATCACGGTTCAACTCATGAATCTGCTCATCGTTCACAAAAGTCAGAGCCACCTCCCCGTCTGCAACACCTTCTGCTTCTCCTGCGAGATTCAGCAGCTGTTCCAACATTGCAATCATTGGTTCTGTAATTTCTTTATCCTGTTGTTCATTATTCCATGCCAGATTAAGACTCATTCTTTCATAACTCCTGTCTGCTCATATTAGAGGTTGTTCGAAAGCCCGCTTTTGATTACGAAGGATGCCTAAGGGCATCCTTCGCATCGAATATGGCATTCAGCCGAAATGTCCGTTGCTCACGTATTTTTCCCTACGCTCCGCTACTCCATTTCTAGCTTCATCCCATCTTCTCGGTACTGAAAACCGACCTTTTTGAACACGAACTATTATTGAATTAGCCCGCTTCGGGCGAAGTCGGCTTGGGTTTCTTAATCTCCTCCGGATATTCGATCCTGGAGTGGAAGATACCCATCACCGTTTCCTTCAATGTTCTTGCGACGATATCCAGTTCACGCATCGTAAGGTCACAATCATTGAATTGATGATCGTCCAATCGTCCTTTAATAATCTTCTCAATCATGGACTCCACTTGCTCCACGGTCGGTTTGCGCAAAGATCTCACAGCAGCCTCTACACTATCGGCAATACCAACAATAGCCGATTCCTTGGACTGAGCCTTCGGCCCAGGGTAACGGAAATCCTCTTCCGTGAAATCAGGTTCAACTCCTGCTTCTTCCGCCTGGCGTAAAGCTTTGTGATAGAAAAAGTGGAGAAATGTTGTACCATGATGTTGTTCCGCAATATCCCGAATAGGTCTGGGCAGCTTATAATCCTTCTGCATTTCAACTCCATCACGCGCATGGGCAACGATAATGGATTTGCTCAGTTTCGGATCAATTGAATCATGTGGATTCTCCATATTGTTCTGATTCTCAATAAAATAAATGGGCCGCTTCGTCTTGCCAATATCATGATAATACGAACCCACTCGGCAGAGCAATCCGTTAGCTCCAATGGCTTCTGCTGCAGCTTCGGACAGATTCCCTACCATCACACTGTGATGATAAGTACCCGGTGTCTCCGTAAGCAACTTGCGTAGAAGCGGATGGTTCGGATTAGACAGTTCCACCAGTTTGAGCGCTGACAAAATGCCAAATGAAGTTTCGAAAAATGGCATCAGCCCAATGACCAGTATGGCAGTTAATACGCCACCCGCAAATGCAAACCCAACGCCATACAGTGTCGTGGTTCGGTTCCAATCTCCCGAGTCAATCAAAGCCAGGGTGAAGACGGCTATTGAACCGAACATGCAGACCATAATGGCCCCTTTCAGGATCGTTGATCGCTGGCTAGCCCGGTGAGTTGCAAAGATGGCAACAAACGAAACTACCACACCAAAGAACCCTAGTTCGAAGTCAAAAAGTTGACCCTGATGCGTGTTCAAAATGATACTGGACAATATGCCGATCAATATCGAACATACAAAGGCAAGCGACGTATCCAGCAACAGCGCAATTAACATCGCCCCTACCGCAACAGGTGCAAGGAAGCCTACATACGACCTCTCATTGGTTTGAATAATCGCCGTCACATGCATAACAACAATCGTAATAATAAAAATGAGAACAAGCATCAACAGCTGCGCATTATTATATTTGAAATGCGTTCCGCTGCATTGCTGAATATACATCAGAATTGCTGCTGACAACAGACAGGAAAACATAAGAAGACCAAGCTGTGGCCAGTAGTTCACTTCATTTTTCAGCAAATCATTCTCATCCAGCAAAGTATACATCTCCGGGGTGATCATCTCACCTTTGGCAACTAATGTGTCTCCTTGCTTGATAAAAACGGTTTGCGTGTTCTCACGCGCCTGCACTTTCGCTTCCTTGGTTCCCTCTTCATCGTAGAAGCGGTTAGCGGTCACCACGAGACGAGCAAGCTCTTGCACGACCTCACGTTGCGTACGCTTACTAAGAGAGCTTACACTCACCATCTCGGCTACTTTGGCACGGGCAGTAGTTGCATCACTGATCTGATCTGTCATTAACCGGGCAACAATATCCCTTGCAACTGGTTTCATCTCCTGGATATCATCCGATGTGAGACGTGAAATTTTGATGTAGGTTTCTTCGGGAATACGGTAGCTTTGCTCCTGTACCACGTTTCTGATCTCTTCCAACAGAGTCTCGGAGTATGTACCAGCTTTCCGATTATTATTGATATAGTTGGTCACAAAGTCCTTCTGGCGCTGCGGAATTTCATCCCGATATATATCAATCTTATCCTGACTTGAAATCTGATCATCCTGATTTAATCGATCTACGCGATCAAGCAGGGTCGTCATCAGATTTTCGTTTCGCAACTGGATAATCTGAAATATCGGCTGTACCCGTTCAGCAGCTTCTTCCTGTGCTTTGAGTGTGGCCTTGTTATTCGGAATCTGCATGGGCGCAGCAATGTCCACTTCACTTCGTGTACCTTCCTGAATATCATACCGCTCAGGGAGCAGCTTGGAGGCGAGACTCACGAAGAAAAGAATCACCAGAAACAAAAACAGAAGATAGCGTGCCCACACGCTATACTTCCATCCTGTAGCCTTATTCTGAAAAGATTTGCCTTTTGACGGTTCCTTCGAGGTCACTTTAGACAATCCCTTTCTATGCTTGATTTTCTGCGGCGTGGTTGTAAGCCACGATAATTTTCTGGACGAGGGAATGCCGCACAACATCTTGCTCGGCAAAATGCACAAATCCAATCTCATCAACTTCGTTCAAGATCGTATTCGCTTCCACAAGCCCGGATTTCTTGCCACGCGGTAAATCAATCTGTGTCACGTCTCCGGTGATGACCATTTTGGAGCCAAAACCAAGACGGGTCAGAAACATCTTCATCTGTTCAGGCGTTGTGTTCTGTGCTTCATCAAGAATGATGAACGAGTCATCCAAGGTACGCCCCCGCATGTAAGCGAGTGGTGCAATCTCGATTAACCCACGCTCCAGTGCCTTTGCGGTCTGTTCTTGTCCCATAACGTCATACAGGGCATCGTACAGCGGTCTCAGATACGGGTCTACCTTTTCCTGAAGATCACCTGGCAAAAAGCCAAGACTCTCTCCTGCTTCAACAGCAGGCCTTGTGAGTACAATGCGTTTGACGCTGCCTTCTTTAATTGCGGCAACAGCCAGTACGACAGCAAGGTAGGTTTTACCCGTACCGGCAGGACCAATGCCAAATACAATATCACGTTTTTTAATTGTAGTTACATAGTGCTTCTGTCCAATGGTTTTAACACGGATGGGTTTACCTCGGTATGTCGTCGTAATCTCGCCCTTGAACAGATCCAATAGCTGGTCTGCCCGCATATCCTTGGCAAGTTCAATCGCATACTTTACATCTCTTTCGGTTAACACGTACCCGTTGCGTATCAATTGCAGTAACACATCAAATAGTTGTTCAAGTGATTCCACCTGTTGTACATTGCCGAAAATCACAATCTCCGCTTCACGGGATGCAATCTGGGCGGGAATCTCGGATTCAATCAGTTTAAGAAAAGTATCTTGGGGTCCAAATAGAGACTGACCCTCTCCCGCACTCTGGAGGGAGATTTGTATACTGCGTGTTTGCTCTGACAAATATCCTCATTCTCCTTGACTATGGACTAGCGGAAGTTCCTCCGCAATGCTTTCTTCTACTTCAAATAAGACTTTCATATAAACTTTACCATTCTCTTTCTTCTCATGCAAAATTTTTTCACTTATAATTTTCGTCCCTTTGCCGTTTTTGGCGATAATATCGTTCCTTGCTCCTTCCAATCCTTTCGTTCTGGCCCATTCTATTGTCTGTTGTTCCTCATGTTCTCGGGTCTCCAGGTCTTTCTCTGTCAGCCAACCCATTGGAAGCGTGAAGGATCGCCAAGTCAATGGTCTGTGATTACTCTCCGTATCAAATGAACTGAATGGTGTACTTCCGTACCCCCACAGTTGAATCGCCCATTTCCCCAGTACCATGTAAAAACGTTCTTTGCTCTCACCTGTCATGGTGTTATGTTTTTGCACCAGCGGGACCTCTACCTGATACTCACGCCATACCAGACCACGAACCTCGCCTTTGGCAACGATGGTTTTGGTGTTCTCCTCATCCCCGAGAATCCCCGAGATTAATACTTGGCCTTTTTTGACACGCATGTCCTTCTGAACAACAGGGCGTCCCTGCTCCGCATAGATTTGAGTGACAACAGCATCTGACTTGCTGATCAGATGTCTGGGGTTCAGTAACGGTTCGCGCTTTGGTTGCGCCGATTCGACGACCTGGATGGTAATGGTTGTCCCCTCTTTGCTCACGCCAATCCAGGTTACATCCGGCAGGGCGAGTGCAAGCTGTCTGGAGAGCTTGTCTTGGCTTTGCAAGCGAAACCCCCATTGGAAAGGATATACCCCCTCTTTCTTCGCTGCTGCAAGCACCTCGTCCGTAGGAATAGTGACGTTACCCTTGACCTCTACATCCCATACCATGGAAGACAACACAAACAAAGCTGCCACAAAAAACAGCATCCCCCCAAGAAAGAACTTCCTGCGCAATAGTCTAGCCGCAAAAAAGGGGAACCCGCTGCGATGGGTCACTTTCACTCTGCAGCCTGTCCGTTTCAACACAGGACGCAACTTGAAAAAATGCGGCAGCAGAATGTTCATCTCTGCCACGCGTCCATCGTGAGCACGCAGGTTCCACACCTCCAGTCCCTGCTCTGCAACCGTGTTGATCAATGTTTCAATGTCCCCACCAGTGACCCTGATTCGGACTGCTCCCCGCAGTTTATACAGACTGGGCTGCTTCATCCGTTCCCCTCCACTCCATTCATATGAATATCCAGAATCGTTCCTTCAACTGCTACTTCATCCGGCAAAATGTTACGTATCACCAAGGCAGTTCCTTTGATCTCTAACTGGCCTTGGGAAAGAGCCAGCACGATGCGATCCGGGGTAAAATGGATGACACCGCGGTGATTCTCTATATACAATTGCTTACTGCCGATCAGGGTTAACCGTGGCATATCATAAAGCACATCCTGCGGCAGATCCAACACTTCACTGGTCCATCTGCGCAGCTTGCGGCTGATCCGGGTCATTCGAAGGTCTTCCCCCTTCCTCTACAGTTCAACTTATGCGCAGATTCATGAAATTATGAAAATTCCGGGGCGTGTTAGGGACGAATGTTGAGAAAAAAGGATTGAACACAGAAAAAGCCGTCTCCGGCGGCTTCATGCTCACCAGAGACGGCTCTAATTCCGTCCAACAGCCTAACTTGTTTATAATTTCCCTCTTGTACCAAACGGTTGCTTGGAACGTGGGGAACCCAATACTTCTGCCCATAATACACCTGTGCGAACGTCCGCCGGACGAAGCGGAGATGCTGCTCCCGATTCATCTGTGCCGGAATCATTCCAACCGGAATCAGACACAACTGGCCTATTCGCAGAAGAGATGCGATTCAAGCGTTCTTCAATCAAACGTTGCTGTTCTTCCATGCCCCTCATCTGTTCTTCAAGTGAATTTTCCATGGCACTCATCGTGCCCTCACTTCTGTAGTCATTTGCGGGGCGAGAAGTTGCAGCAGGCTCCGAATATGGTTGATCGTACTGATTCTTATATTGCTCATCATCATACCGATCGTCATACTGTTCATCATAGCGGGGATCTGCAGGTCCGGACGTCTGCTGCGGAGGTAAGTTCCCTCTTGAACGTTCATCCCGGTCTGAATCGCCGTTACCTCCAAATGTAGGCATCCCGTTAGGAGGACGCTTTTTGTTCGGATCAGCCGATTTGGCAGCCTTTCCCAAGAAGGAGAAGAGCGCAAAACCGATGACGGCCACGATGTACAGATTATTAAAAATCCATTCAAATAGGCCCATATGCACTCACCGCCTATCTTCCGTTTTTGGAATCACCCTGATCGTTGGAATTTGAACCTTCACCAGGTTTTCCCAATGTGTTACGCATTTGAGTATCTGCTTCAATATTCTTCAGGTTCATGTAATCCATGACACCGATCTTACCACTACGCAGGGCTTCGGACATTGCCAAAGGTACTTGGGATTCGGATTCAACAACGCGCGCTCTCATTTCCACTACGCGTGCTTTCATCTCTTGCTCTTGCGCTACGGCCATTGCACGACGCTCTTCCGCTTTTGCCTGAGCAATTCGTTTGTCAGCTTCTGCCTGCTCTGTTTGCAAGAAGGCACCAATGTTCTTACCTACATCAACGTCCGCAATATCGATGGACAGGATTTCAAAAGCAGTACCTGCATCCAGACCTTTGGACAATACAGTACGTGAGATGAGATCCGGATTTTCCAGAACATCTTTGTGAGAATTGGAGGAACCGTTCGTACTTACGATACCTTCGCCGACACGGGCGATGATCGTCTCTTCACCAGCACCACCGACGAGACGGTCAATATTCGCACGAACCGTAACTCGCGCTCTAACTTTAACTTCAATACCATCTTTGGCTACCGCAGAGACAATTGGTGTTTCGATAACACGTGGGTTAACGCTCATTTGTACGGCTTGTAATACGTCACGACCTGCCAGGTCAATGGCAGCAGCACGTTCAAATTCAAGTGGAATGTTCGCACGTTGTGCAGCAATCAGAGCGTTTACAACGCGGTCAACGTTACCACCAGCCAGGAAGTGACTTTCCAGTTGGTTCATTGAGAGTTTGAGACCGGCTTTGGTTGCTTTGATCATTGGATTCACGATCCGGCTAGGCGTTACACGTCTCAGTCTCATCGCCACCAGTGTAATAATACTTACGCGTACACCGGATGCAATTGCCGAAACCCAAAGCATAACCGGGAAAAAGCTGAAGAATACGCTCAATACGATAATACCTACTACCGCAATGAGCAAAATCGTAATCGTAGATGTGTCCATTGTTTAATTTCCTCCATTTGCAAATAGAATTTTGTTAAACACAGTCAAAGAAGACATACATGAGTGCGCTGCTAAATAAAACACAATGCACCACCTCGCTGGCAGCTTCAGCTTAAATGGTTATGTACATTGCCGAAGCGTTATTCCGCTTCGACAACAAAGCGAATTACACCGGCAGAGCTTGCTGAACTACAATCCGGGTACCTTCCGCTTTAATCACAATAATCGGTGTATCGATGGGAATAAAATCTCCGTCGGTCACAACGTCAATTCGTTCTCCTTCAAACATCGCTGTACCAGAAGGGCGAAGCGGTGTCAGACTGATTCCCTGCAGACCAACCAGCTCTTTACGTTCTGTAGCTGATGAATAACCCCGATCCGCAGACATGCTGTCACTTAGTATAAACCGATTCCAGATTCCTCGATCCTTAAAGATGATTGAGATAATTGCAATGACCACCAGCGCTGCACCAAAGGCGATACCCAGAGATACAAAAGCATCACTCGTATCATAAGCTGCCCTTACAACACCGGCTACAAGTGCAATCGATCCCAAAATCCCGAGTATACCAAAGCTCGGAATAAACATCTCCAGAATCATCATAATGAGTCCGACGGTAAATAGCACCCATGTCTCTGCTCCGGCAAATCCCGCAATGTAATTACCCGAGAAATACAACACGAAACACACGATACCTACAATACCAGGAACTCCAAAACCAGGAACTATCAATTCAATGATCACACCTGCAATCCCCAGGAACAAGAGTACAGTCATGACAACCGGATTGGTCAGAAACGATGAGATATTCTCCGCTGTCGTACGTTCTACCTTAAATACGTCATCCTGGCTGTAACCAAGCCAAGCTGCCGCTTCTTCCGGCGTGTTGCTGATGTGGTCGGCATAACCAACTTTCAGCGCTTCCTCAGCGGAGAGAGCAATAATTTCACCTTTTTGCTTGGTTTTATTGATCTCTGGCATTTCAACAACGATGTTAACATCCGTCATCCCAGCGGCAATCTTGCCATCACGACCGCTGATTTCAGCTGCTCCCTGCATTTTGCTTTTCCAGAATGCAACAAGCTTGGGATCATCAACATGTTTACCCGTACTGTCCACCATGGCTGCCGCACCAATCATACTGCCTGGTGACATTACGATCTTATCTGCATTCAGGGCCAGAAAACTTCCGGCTGAAGCAGCATCTCCACGGACAAATGCAACAGTCTCAATTGGACTGTCCTTAATCAGGGTACCCAACGCTTCCGCAGTATCCACACGGCCTCCCGGCGTATTGATATCAAGAACGATCAGGCCAGCGTTCATCTTTTCCGCTTCCTTGAACCCACGTTCCATGAACTTGCCAAGTCCCTGCTCGATTGGTTTATCCACCGGAATAATATATACGGCACCACTCTTCTCAGCTGCATGCGCTGACGGTGATCCAATCCAGACAGGAAGCAGCAGCGTCAGCAGCATTAAGAGCATCAATGGCCCCGTAAGCTTCTTCCGGTGCTTTCCCTTCACAATAGTCCCCCCTTTTCCATTAATGTTATACTGTCCAGCTTATGGTATTTATTACGTGCAATGCAACATTTCGTTTCAAAATCTTAAAATTATATTTGAAAACTTGATCAATTGCAAGAAATTAAAACCATAATCATATATTAACCATTTAAAAGAAATTCCACTATCCCAAGGACAGCATGTCTTCTGATTAAATGGAAAAAACACCTTCTGACAAGTCAGAAGGTGTTTATTGATTTGCTTTATTGCAGAAATTGTTGAACTGCTTGATTCACCAGTTTGCCGTCCGCTTTGCCTTTAACTTTCGGCATAAGGGCAGCCATAACTTTCCCCATCTCGGCTTTCGAAGAAGCACCGGTTTCCTGGATGGTCTGCTGTACAATAACTTTAATTTCTTCTTCGGAAAGTTGTGCGGGAAGGTACTGGATGAGTACTTCAATTTCCGCTTTTGCATTTGCCGCGAGGTCTTCACGGCCCGCTTTGTCAAATTCTTGGAGGGCATCTTTGCGCTGTTTGATTTCACGACTCAGAATATCAAGCACTTCGTTGTCATCCAAATCTCTTTTCAAATCTATTTCAAGATTCTTGATCGTCGAACGAATCAACCGAATGTTGGAGAGTCTGAACTTGTCCTTACTCTTCATCGCTTGCTTCATATCTTCGTTCAATCGTTCGCTAAGATTCATGTAGTTAAAATCCTCCTAAAACTTTCTCTTACGAGCAGCCTCGGACTTTTTCTTGCGCTTTACGCTTGGCTTCTCATAATGCTTACGTTTCTTCACCTCAGGCCAATACGCCATCTTTAGCGATGGAACGTTTAAAACGACGAAGTGCAGCATCAATAGTCTCGTTTTTGCGAACTTTAGTTTCAGACACCAGTTTTCCCTCCCTCCGACCAGACCGTCCAAGAGCAATAACACGGTTCATCATCTTTCATTATAGGCGAAAGGTAATAAAGGTGTCAACCTCAATGTAATGATCACTTATTTACATGAGCGTTTGGTCACATATTCATGGACTTAATGCATATGACTAAATCCTCAATAGTAGTACCCTTAACTCGTTTATTTGTGAGAATCCGACAGACTAGTCAACACGCCAAGTCTGGTACCACCAAGCAAATGATAGTGCAGATGATGAACGGTTTGTTCTCCATCCTTACCACAATTGTTGATTAAACGATATCCGGTTTCCTCCACCCCAAGACGCTTGGCCGCTTCTTGAGCAGCCAGATGAATCTCGCCGATCAAAGGCAGATCTTCTGCAGTAACTTCATTCATGGAAGCAATATGTTTCTTCGGAATGACAAGCACATGTGTCGGTGCAGCGGGCTGGATGTCATGAAACACGATAACATGGTCATTCTCCAGTACTTTATTGGAGGGAATGGCGCCCTCTACAATTTTGCAAAATAAGCAATCCATAGTTCATACCCTCCTTTGTATTCCAATGTATGTATTCCCTTCTATCATACTAGAAGTAAAAACCCACGTCCAATCTCCAGGCACTCAATTGGGTAATGTGGGAAGCTGCTAATGTATGATTGACCATTTTATCGAAATATGGTTTTATCACGCACTTTTTCCAAGTAAACAAATATGTATGGTTAATGAACGTAAAAAAGGAGATTGGTTAATTTGAACGTTTATCAACATGTACAGGAACTTATAGGTAATACACCTCTGCTTGAATTAACTCGTTATCCATTACCGGAAGGAATCCGCTTGTTCGCTAAATTGGAATTCATGAATCCAGGCGGAAGTGTGAAAGACCGGATCGGCAAGTTTTTATTGGAGAAGGCCTTGGCACGAGGAGATGTTAAGCCAGGTGGAACTGTAATTGAAGCTACTGCCGGTAATACAGGCATTGGTCTTGCACTAGCCGCTGTAGGCCTAAATCTAAATGTCATTTTCACGGTACCTCAGAAGTTCAGCGTTGAGAAGCAGCAATTGATGAAAGCCCTTGGAGCTACTGTCGTGAACACCCCAACATCTGAAGGAATTACTGGTGCCATACGCAAGGCGGAATTGCTGGCGAGAGAAATACCGGGTTCATATATTCCGGGTCAGTTCTCCAATACGGATAACCCGCTCGCACATTATGAACATCTGGGCCCTGAGATTTGGCGTGATCTGAACGGACAGGTGCATGTATATGTCGCCGGAGCTGGTTCTGGCGGAACCTTCATGGGGGGCGCTCGCTATTTGAAGGAGCAAAACCCGTTAATCAAAACATGTATCGTGGAACCCGAAGGTTCGATACTCGCAGGAGGTCCCTCGGGACCTCATCGTACAGAAGGAATAGGCGTCGAAACGTTATCTCCGTTTATGGATTTGAATTATTTTGATGCCATTCATACGATCTCAGACGAAGACGCCTTTGAGCGGGTCAAGACTCTGGCCCTGTTGGAAGGACTACTGGTGGGAAGTTCCTCTGGTGCAGCTATGCAAGCCGCATTGAACGAAGCCGCTCACGCAGTTCCGGGAAGTAATATTGTCGTTATTTTCCCGGATAGCAGCGAAAGGTATTTAAGCCAAAATATCTATAATGGAGGACAATGAGATGAGACCCAAAACAAAGCTGATTCATGCAGGAATTGTTGGTGATCCACATACTGGTGCAGTGAGTGTACCTATCTATCAAGTAAGCACGTATGAGCAAGAATCAGTTGGTGCACACAAAGGATACGAGTATTCACGTACAGGCAACCCGACCCGTCATGCATTGGAAGAAGTCATCAAAGAGCTGGAGGATGGCATTCGAGGTTTTGCTTTTAGTTCGGGAATGGCTGCCATTCACGCTGTACTGTCGCTGTTAAAAACTGGAGATCATGTCATTCTGACGGATGATGTATACGGCGGGACCTATCGCATTTTCACCAAGGTGCTGAATCGTCTGGGAATCGAGTCTACCTTTGTAGATACAACGTCACTACAAGCACTGGAGCAAGCCTTGCAATCCAATACAAAGGCCGTTTATGTAGAAACACCTACTAATCCGTTACTCAAGGTCACTGATATTGCTGCTGTAGCGAAGTGGTCGAAACAACATGAATTGCTGTTCATCGTGGATAACACGTTTAGCACGCCTTATTGGCAAACCCCGCTGGCTCTGGGAGCAGATATTGTACTGCATTCTGCAACGAAATATATTGGTGGTCATAGTGATGTCGTGGCAGGACTTGCGGTTGTCAACAGCGAGCAACTTGGAGAGGATCTGCATTTTATCCAAAATGCAATCGGCGCAGTCCTGGGACCTATGGATTCCTGGCTGCTAATGCGCGGTCTGAAAACGTTGGGATTGCGGATGGAAGCACAGGAACGTAATACAGAGCAGATTGTGGCATTTTTGAATCAGCATCCAGCCGTGAGCAAAGTCTATTATCCGGGGTTGTCCGACCATCCGCAGCACAAACTGGCTTCCACGCAAGCAAGAGGATATGGCGGTATGGTTTCCTTTGATGTAGGCAGTGCTGAAAAAGTAGATGACGTGTTAAAGAAAATCCGTTATTTTACATTGGCTGAAAGCCTGGGTGCGGTGGAAAGTTTAATTTCTGTCCCTGCCCGAATGACACATGCTTCCATCCCTTATGAACGGCGGCAAGAATTGGGGATCACGGATGGTTTGATTCGTATCTCCGTTGGAATCGAGGATGTCGAGGATTTACTTGAGGATTTGAAATCTGCATTCAATTAAGAGCATTTCGAAGCCCATGCTGGCGGATACTTCCGAACGGTTGGTTGACCACATGAATTAGGTTCAAGAAAAAAGGTCATGCCTTACAGAAGTTCGCTTCTGCACAGGCATGGCCTCTTGGATGTTCGGTATGTTGCCAGTTGTATCGTATTAACTGCACAATACATGAGGCTGAGACTCCGTATGTGATAAGAACGCTCTATTTCATACTGTATGGTGGTATCCAGGAATGAAACATATTTATCCTGTACTTTTCTTTTTCAAAGACTCTCATAAGGAACATGAAAATGACTCACTGTATTTATGCCTTTATTTTTCAATTTCAATAGTACGGTAAAAGAGTTAACGCTGTAAGCGCAAATAACGGAAGCACCAGTCGGTTAAAACGTCTGCGGCCATAACCATAATACGGATAAGGCGCAGGGTACCCGTATCCCGGATAGAATCCGCGGGTATGACCTATTGGATAGTTCGCTCCAGGCATTGCATTGGGAGCCCAGTTTGCATGATTCACCATGGCTTCCGGTCCAACAGGAACAGCCAGGTAGATCATTTCATCATCCACATTTTCCATAATGCCATCGTAGTGCATACCGTCTTTCATCTGTACACATACATAACGGTGCATGTGTTCCTTGCATAATTTCTTCGCTTCCACTTTTTCCACTTGCCAACGCCTCCCTGATTCTGCTCTTGATCACCTTTTCATGGTATTCAGAACTGGGCGAATTGACACTGCCAACGGGAAAACACAAAAAAGAAGCACCCCGTGAGCGGCTTCCTTGGAAGTCTGCTGCGCGGACATCTATTCAGGAAACGTCCTGGTCAGATGTCCGCCGGGGTACTTAAAACAAGTTTGTCGGCTTAACTGTAGTATAACAGCGGGATGAACCTGTATCTGTGACGAAACTCACTCCGACATGTTATAAAAGCAAGAAAAGAAATATTTTAACAAAAAAAGTATTTCAATCAGTGTCTTTCTAGCTGAAAATGATATTTCGATCTGTGCAGAATTCTCTCATTTCACAAAATTAGGTAGGGAAGATCGAATTGATGTTTCCCTTTTCTCCGTGCTTGCCCTTAAGCGGATCATCATTTTCAGAAGAAATTACGCAAGGCAAGATCATACCTGCACCCCTCTATAAGGTTTCCAAGACCACACGTGAGCCGTTTCCAGCTTCACCTGCCGGGATTACCACCAGCTTGCGCGGCAAGCGTGCACGCAATTCGGGCACGTGACTGATTACACCGACAGCCAAACGGTCATCATGCAGTTTTTCCAGTGACGTAATGACGGTATCCAATAGCTCCGGGTCAAGTGTGCCGAACCCTTCATCCAGGAAGAAGAATTGGAGCGGATACTGACCCCGCAGCTGAATCTGGGCCGACAGCGCCAAAGCCAGTGACAATGAGGTCAAAAACGTCTCGCCACCGGACAACGTCGATACCGGTCGTTTGACTCCCCCATTGGCATCATCACAGATCACAAAACCACCACCGGAGTCCACTTCAAGTGAATACCGTTGTTTGGTCAGGAAGCGCAGACGTTGAGATGCTGCATGACTAACCTGCATCAGTTGTTCTTCCGCAATATACTCAACAAAAGCATTACCTCTGAACGCAGATTGAAGTTTGCTGAGCAGTTCACCTTGACGGCTTACCTCCACTCGCTTGTTCTCCAATTCGGCCCAGCGAACATGCCGCTGCTCCACATCCTCCAGATCACGTTCTGCACGTGCTTTGGCACGAAGGGCAGCCTCGTCCTCATTTCGGACCTGGTGCAAACGTTCGGTACAGGCTAACCACTGTTCCTCCGATACGACAGCACCACCCAGCTTTTGTTCCAGTTCACGCAATTGGGATGCCAGTTCACGCTCACGTTCACGGTGCTGCTGGATCTCCCCTGCCAGTCGTTCCGCTTCATGAGAAGCAATCGCCGCGGACACAACGGCATCATCCGAATCGAACGGGGATTGTTCCAGCAACTGCTTCCACCGTTCCTGTGCCTGTTGCAGATGTTCTGCGGCCGAAGCGGCTGCCTGCTGAGCCATGACATCTTTCTTGGCTGACTCCTGCTTCAGCGTGTCCGCTTCTTTGAAGCGTTGTACCGAGTCTGCAGCTGCTTTTCGCAATCCATCCAGACGAGCCTGAGCCGCAGCAATCAGGTCTTCTACCCTCTGTTCCCCAACCCACTGGCGCAAGCGTTCTTCCTTCTCGGCCAGCTGTTTGCTATTGCCCTGCCACTGCGTCTGCCACTGGATCAGCTGTTTGTCCAATTCCACCAGCTTGTGCTGGAGCGATTGGATGATCTGATCCTTCTCCTCAAGGAACGTCACACTTTTGTTCAGTCGTTCCTTGATGTCTTCGGCGCGCGCATCGCGCTCCTGCATCGCCTCATAGAGGGCCTTGGCCTCCTCCTGAGCGATGCCCGGCAGTTCTGCGGCCCAGCGGCCCAGCAAGGCAACCGTTGCAGCCTCGCTCTCGGCCAGCTTGCGCTCCGCCTGGGCGAGTCCGGCACGGCCGGCCTCCTGCGCAGCTGCCGCTTCCATGCGGCGCTGCTGCGCGCCCACAGCCGCCTGCTGCAACGCGGCGGCTTCGGCCTGGAGCGGCGCTGCTGCGGCAGCCAGCGCCTGCGCGGCTTCGCGCAGCGCAGCGGCACGCGATGCCCAGCCTGCCGGGGAGCGCCCGTGTTCGGGCGACCCGGCGGGCTCGGGCTCCGCCGCCGCAGGCGCAGCCTCGGCTGCGGCCGGAGCATCGCCGGCCGCAGCGCCAAGCTGCGTCAGCAGGCTGCGACGTTCGTGCAGCTGCTGGCGCAGCCCAAAGCGCAGCTCCTGCAGCTCCGCGTGCAGGCTGCGCAGCAGTTCCAGGTCCGCATCGCCTGCGTGCGGACCTTCTCCCGGCGGCGCAGCCGGGAGCGGGTGATGCGGCGAGCCGCACACCGGGCATGGCTCGCCTTCTTGCAGTTCGGCGCGCAAAGCGGAGGACAGCCGGTGCAGCTCCTGCTCGCGCATCGTGCCACGCAGCTGTTCCTCTGCAAGGGCCAGCAGGCTCTGTTCACGGCTGATGTCCTGCTCACAGGCAAGCAAGGCCTCAAGACCTGCTGACGCCTGTTCTACCAGATGCTGACGCTGATCACTCAGGCGTCTTTCTTCTTCAGCCGCCGCCTTCAGCTTGTCGGCTCCCTGTTCCGCCGACTGCTTATAGGCTTGCATGTCAGCTTTGTTTTGCTGCAACTGCTCCGCAGCAGTATCCACACGATGCTTCAGCTCAAGCGCAGCCTGAAGTTGCCTGCGTTCCTCTGACTTCACCTCATTTGGCTTAAGGCTCTCCTGTAGTTCCTCACGCCGTTTGCGCCCGCGCTGCTGCAACTCCTTTTCTTTCTCAAGCTGCTGACTCAGCGCAGTCTGTTCACCTTGTCCCTGTTCCAAAAGCTGCGCAAGGCGCGAGCAATCGGCTTGAAGCCCATCCCGTTCGCGTTGCAGTTCTTTCGCTTGTTCAAGTTGTTCCAGGCGCAGCAAAAGTTTCGGTTCTTCCTCAGTCACCTGCTTACGCGCCGTCTCAGCCTTCTCCGCTTCCTGAACTGCCAAACGCTCATGTTCCAATGCTTGCTGATGAGCAGTCTCGGCAGCAATCTGCCGCTGCTTCTGCGTAGCCATAGCATCTCGAACCGTCTGCAACGCAGGCAGTATGGCATCTGCCGCAACGGATTGTTTCAGCCGTTGTTCGCCTGCTTCAACCTGTGGCTCCAGTGCTTTCATTTTCTGCTGTTCATCCATACGGACCTGTCGTTCATTACTTAGCTCACGTACTTTACCAAGCTGTTCGGCTTCCTTGGTAGCTTCATCCAGCGCTTTGCGGGATATTTCAGACTGCTGAACAGCAGCTTGAAGAAGACGTTTCGTTTCATCCAGCGTCTCCTTGCTGGCATTGCCAAGTCCCTGTTGCTCCGCAGCGAGAGATTGATGAACCATATCATTATCCTTGACCCGCCGACTTAATTTGATGGCCAGTTGGTCCCCATACTTCTCCAAATGGAATAATCGTTGCAGCATCTGGCGACGTTCACTGCCTTTGAGTGACAAAAACTCGGCAAACTTCCCTTGAGGAAGCACGACTGCACGTGTAAAATCATCCATCTTTAAACCGATCACATCTTCAACGCAGCGATTCACATCTGCCAATTTGTCGGCAAGTACCTGCTCTTCGCCATGGACCGTCTCTATGAATTTGCTGATCGTGTTACTTACCGACACTTCATTATTTCGTTTGAAACGTCGCTCAACTCGAAACCTTCGCGTACCTTCCGCCGACATCAGTTCGAATGTAAAAGCAACCGATAACGAATCTTCTGCATGATTCATGATGCCCTGCGTACCGTTCACCGCACGTTCCACTTTGCCATACATGGCGAGTGTGATGGCATCAAGCAAGGAAGATTTACCACTGCCCGTAGGACCGAAAATACCGAATAGCCCCGTCTCCGTCAGCACGGTAAAATCAATTTCCTGCATCTCGCGATAGCTTTGCAGTCCGGCAACTTTTAATAGAATTGGCTTCATCTTTCCTCAACCTCCTCACGCACACCCGGCTCGTCTTCATCCACAAGTTCCAGGAAAAGCTGTACAAGGCTGTCTTCCGGCTGAGCACCACCCGTCTGACGCTGATAGAATTTACGGAAAAGTTCGTGAACCGGCAGCTCGGATCGTTGCTCCAAAAGTCCTGCTGCAGCCATCTCGGGATACACCGGTCGAATATGAATGATACCCTCATGTGATTTGCGCAGCTGCTGAATCTCCTTCAGGGACATCGCCTCGTCCAGCCACACTTCCATGTCGATAAAGGCCTGCGGGTCACGTCCCTCGTCCAGCCAGCGATATACTTCTGCCAGACCACCACGTGCCTTCCAACGCACAAGCGGCCGCCCGGACGTTAACAAAACTTCCTCTACCTGTGCAACTCCGCCCGGTGCCAGATCAACCATCGTGACAGACTTGCTCTGTCCTGCTTCCGAGAAGCTGTAGGCGAGAGGAGAACCGCTATATCGAATCACACCGTCACCTTTGACAGCCTGTGCACGATGAAGATGCCCAAGCGCCGTGTATTGTGCACCAGTCGATAAAGACGAAGGATCCACCGTGTAGGCCCCACCGATCTGAATCGGACGTTCCGAATCACTTTCAAGTCCGCCGAGTACATAGATATGGCTCATGGCCAAGTTCACGGTATCCGGGCGGAAAGAAGCTGCCAGACGCTGCATTAACATGCCCACCCGTTGACTGTATGCCTGACGAAGTATATTTTCGTCTCCATTCGTTGTCAGCAATTCATTCAATCTGGCTTCAGAAGGATAAGGTAATGCCGCAATCTGTCCAGTCTCTCCGGTTCGCTTGGCATGGATAGTCACTGCTTCTGAAGTAGGCATACCTACGAGTGTGATACCCTGCCTGTTCACTAGAGGAGTGACAGAAGCTACACGCTCTGGCTGATCATGATTGCCTGCAATGACAACGAGAGGCCTTCCATACTCCGTCAGACGCGCTGCTGCTTCGTAAAAAAGCTGCTCCGCCGCTGCGGGAGGATTCACCGAATCATACACATCCCCAGCCATCAATATGGCATCCGCCTTCTGCTCATCCGCCAGTCTGACGAGTTCATCAACGAAATCTTCCTGTTCACGCAGTCGGCTTCGTCCCTCCAGCGTTTTTCCCAAATGCCAATCCCCTGTATGCAAAATACGCATCGTCCGTTCCACCCCTCTCCCATATGAAATTCATGATTTTGATTCCGATCATTTTTTTTTATAATTCCACTGCATGTCCACCATCAAAAAAGTACAGCCATTTCCGGTTCACTTTCCGACCTAATATATCTTCAATAGCCCGTCCATACAGGTCCAGCTGGAAGCGATAATTTTTGGTGAGTTCATGCAACCCGCCACGATGCTCCAACACCCGATCTGTCTTGTAATCGAGCAGGACAAGCTCGCCCTCAACCTCATACAGACAATCGATAATCCCCTGTACAAGCACGGTTTCATTTTCAATTGAAGCTTGTATTTGGCTATCTTCATTTATCGTCTGCACAGCTGAGTTCGCTGCCTGTCCATGTAGCCACTCCACAGGGGACTGATGTGCCGGGAGACCATACACAAACGGAATCTCCCGTTTCACCCACACTGCACGCAACAGTTCTTTCCCTGGTTCTGTATCAAAAAATCCGACCAGCTCTTCCGGTTCGATAGCCTCCGCGTGATGGGACAGCAAAATCTGGAGCTCCACCAGTCGCTGAATGGTCTGCTCAATAAGCTTTGAATCAATAGCCGATCCATCTATAGGAAGATGCTGCATCAACGTATGATACACGTTCCCCCGTTCTGCTCCTGTCAGTTGGTTCTCTCCCATAAATTTGGGGCGACGCAGATGCAATTTGAAAGCCGTACCCGCAGATCCCGTATCCGGAATATTCACCGTACCGCTCGAATCTGATCCTGACCCAGTCTCATGTTTGTTCAGGTCACTGGATAAGCCAAGTCCCACACGGCCTGCTTCATCTTTGGTGTAATTCATGCCTGGTGTGTTGTAATCCAAGAATGTCTCGGATTGCTCTCCCAGTTCCTCCATTACCTCTACGGACTGGATATCCTGCATCGCAAGTAACGTTTTCAACTCCGTGACAGATGTACTGGCTGCCACTTGAGTTGCTGCTTCATAGGCATATGTCCATGAAAGCCGTTGATCAACTTCGCGAACCAGGCGTGTCTCTTCTTCTTGAAGAGCAACTGTATCTGCACCTGCAGCTTGAATGTTTTGATTAGCCGTATCTTGTGCACGCTGCGTCAGCTCTTCTACAGTTGAGGATGAAACCAACTTCACAGGCTGAATCGCCTTTAGTGCAGCAATACGTTCTTTCCGCACCGAAGTCATCCCGTCTTCTTCTCCGAGTGTCAGATCCACCACATGTTCACGGGAAACGTGATCAGCAGAGATTATAGAAATTGCCCATCGAGATTCATCCTCTTCCAGACAGGCTGAGAACGAATCATTGCTTCCGGCAAGTTCACGCAGCACAGCCGCATCTGGATGTCTCATCAGGGAGGGTCCAATCCAGTCCAGATAACTCCGTCCCGCAGCAAGCAGATAATCTGGCAATGCCAGTTCAGGGCTGTCCTTGACCTGAGACCACGCCAACGCTTTTTTCGCCGCATCTTTTACAGTACCCAGCAGAATCATTTTCTCTTTGGGACGGGTCAATGCAACGTACAACACACGCATCTCTTCAGCAAGCAGTTCAAATTGCGCCCGACGACGAATCGCCAGATTGGCCAGTGTAGGATACGCAACCCGGTTCTCACGATCGACAAACCTCGGACCAAATCCCAGTTCCTTATGCATTAAGAAGGGTGCGTTCAGATCCTGCTGATTAAACATCTTGGATATGCCACCGACAAAAACGATCGGAAACTCCAAACCCTTACTCCGGTGAATCGTCATGATACGTACGGCATTGTCCTGCTCACCAGAACTACCTGCTACAGTCCCGAGGTCTCCCCCGTTTTCCCGCAATCTTGAGACATAGGTCAGGAAACGGAACAAGCCGCGATTTGCAGTTGATTCCTCATATTGTCGTGCGCGATCGTACAATGCCTTAAGATTACTTTGACGTTGCTGTCCTCCGGGAAGACCACCAACCCAATCCAAATACCCGGTTTCCCGATACATACGCCAGATCAGTTCACTTAAACTGCCTTGTCTTGCCTCAAGTCTCCACTGCTCCAATTGACGCAAAAAGCGAATTAACTTTTGCTGCAACTCAGAGCCTGAAATCTCCGTAACACCTATAGCCTCGCCTGGATATCCAGTAAAACCAGCATCTTGAATTCCATCTGTATGCACATCGAATTCATATCCATGGTCAAGAATCTCTGCCTCGACAGAAGCTGCTGTCTCCCGCTGTCCCTGTTCCATCTCTGACCAGGCTTCCGGCCACTGCAACTGGACGATATGAGAATCAGGATGATTCTCCTGCCGGGATCGTTGTACGGCATTAATGGATGAATCGCCCCATTCTCCAGCAGCCGTTATAACTGCATCGTAGAAAGACTGTCTTTTGTCACCAAGCCGAATCTGTGCCAGTTCTTCTTCATCCAGTCCGACAATCGGGGAACGAAGCACGGAAGCAAGCGGAATATCTTGCCTTGGATTATCAACAAGCTGAAGCAAAGACATCATGATTTCCACTTCCGTAGCCTGAAAATAACCCTTGCTCTGTTCTCCTCCAGCTGGAATTCCCTGCTGTCTGAATTCCTCAATCATGAGCGGAGCCCACATCAAGGTCGAACGCAGCAAGATGACCATGTCACCGTAACGTGCCGGGCGCATCGTTTGCAGGGCTTTGTCGTATACATGGAGGGCTGGTTTGTCCGTATCTCCAACCATCTCACGAATACGCCTTGCGATCGCCCGTGCTTCCAGCTGGGCTGTCTCAAGTTCGGCACTCTCCAGTTCTGCGGAGACCGCTGCATCTCCGTTCTCATCCGTACTCTCTGTCAGATCAGGCCCACTGCCCTGTCGATCGATTAACATGAGTTCAGGTGTATACGCCTCATTGCCAAGCGTTTCTGACGGGAACGTGGCCCCATATGCCAGTTGAGCTCGTTCATCATAAGCAATCTCAGCCACACCTTCGTTCATGAGTTGCCGGAATATCATATTGACCGAATGCACGACTTCCGCACGACTGCGGAAATTCCGCGCAAGATCAATACGTTGACCTGTTCGATTTCCCACCAACCCATCATCACGTGTGCTCGCTCCATACTGGCGATACTTGTTCATAAACAGACCTGGCTCGGCCAACCGGAAGCGGTAGATACTTTGTTTGACATCACCTACCATGAATCGGTTCCCCGGGTTTTCTCTGGAGATCAGTTTCACGATATCTTCCTGAACCGTATTGGTGTCCTGATACTCATCAAGCAATACTTCATCGAATCGCGAACGATACTCCATAGCCGCGTCGGAAGGCATTGACAGTTCAGGCGTTGAATCCTCATGTCGCAAAATGTGCAGACAGTAATGCTCCAGATCACTAAAGTCAACTTGCCCACGTTCCTGTTTGGCCTGCCGATATCTTTCTCCAAATGTACTTACCAGTCTCGAAAGTTCCTGCATGAGTGGTGCCGCCTGCTCCAGCTCCTGCCAGAAAGAAAACGCAGTTCTTCCGAACAATGAGCCTTTCAGGTCGGTAACTGCCTTTTTCGCAGCCTCACGGAGTTCCTTCACCTGATCCTGTAAAGCAGGGTCTGTCTGATCTTTTTTGCAGGGTTTCAGTTTGCCGAAAGCAACGGGCTGAAACACTTCAGGCAGGCTTTCCCATGGCATAACCTGGACCGCAGACAACAGCTCTTCTACCATCACCAGATCTTCTTTTAACGTGTCTGCATAAGGTGCCGGTCCTTCGGGCTGCATGGAAATATGGATGCCTTGACGGAGCAGCCCTGCTGCACCACTTAGAGCAAGGGCCGCATCACGCAAAATACTCTGAACCCATGCTGAATGTCCAAGTGCCTCTACACTTTCCACCTGAAAAGCAGATGCCATCTCTGAAAGCCAATGATCCGGCCAGGAATGGCTGCGGGAGAAGTCATACAACCGTTGCACCAGTCGATGCATGGCATCATCGTTTCGCTCTCCACTGAACCAGTCCACCAATTCGCGGAACGTACTCCCTTCATCTTCTTCGCCGTACTTTTCCTCAAAGAGTTCTTCCAGCAGTTCCTGCCGCATGATTTCCGCTTCATTTTCATTCAGGATACGGAAAGCGGGGTTCAACGGAATTTGCTGGTAGTACCGGCGAATGACCTCCATACAGAATGAATGCAATGTGGTAATGGATGCCCGCCCAAGCAGGGACAGTTGCTTACGCAAATGTTCTTCTCCCGGCTGTTCTTCAAGCGCACGTTCCAGCGCTTCCCGAATCCGTTGTTTCATCTCGGCGGCAGCCGCTTTGGTAAACGTAGCTACAAGCAAACGATCCACACTGAATCCTTGGGAGGGATCTGCGATCTTGCGAATAATACGTTCAACCAATACGGCTGTTTTGCCCGATCCTGCCGCAGCCGCAACCAGAATGTCCTCTCCGCTTTCCGAGATCGCACTCCACTGATCGTCACTCCAGAAGCTTCCTTCCGGTTTGGGCATATTCGTCATGATGTTTCCCCTCCTTTGGTGTGAGATAACATATCCCAGATTTGCTGTTTGCCCGGTTTGGCAAGCAGATTATATTCATTTCCTTCTATATTCTCATCAAACTGACAAACAGGCTTATATGGACAGAACGTGCATGCCACTTCCTGCTGAATACGATAAGGCTCAATCGCCACATCCCCATCTGTAATCCGGGTACCAATCTCGCGGATATTACTGCGAACCGAAGCAAGCAGCGTATCCCATTGCTCTGGCGTAGCTACAGCGGCGCTGCTATAAAAGCTGCCATCTGCTTTAAGGGCAACCGGAATAATAGCTGAATACCCCTTATCCAGGGTATTGTCCATTTGCGCGATAGCATCCCGGTCCGCCAGCAGCAGACCTTTCATTTTGAACCGTTTCAGCAGTTCTTGTCCGGCTTGCTCCGATGTCATACCGTTTGCGGATTGCAACAGCGGGTTATGCACATGGAAATACAGTGTTCCTCCAGGCATCGCCGTTTCCCCAAGCCATTCCTCGGACGCGCTAAGCAGCACCTCCAGATAGGTGAGCATCTGCAATGACAGACCATAGTACACTTCATGCAGCTTGAGGTCCGTCTGGCTTGATTTATAGTCAATGACACGGAGGAGCAGACCATTCTCTCCTTCTGCCACATCCACACGGTCAATCCGACCCACAATCTCCATCACACAGCCGTTCTCCAGTTCAAAACGCAGAGGCGGCAGTGTTTTATCCGGCCCAAAATCAAGCTCCAGCCCAATCGGTTCAAAACTTCCACGTCTGGACTGTTCACCCAGAATAACGGAAGCCCGGCTAACAATATCCTTCAATTTGCGGAAAATATAACCGTATCGCTTGGTGCTTAGCAAGATCTCCCCTTGCAGCTGTGGTGCAATCTGCTCCACAGTTTGCTCGGCTTCCTTACGGCATTGGTCTGGGGTCAAGCTGCCCCAACTACGATTTTCTTCACGCAAACGCATAGCCAGCTGGCTTAGTGCAGCATGGAACAGTTGTCCGATATCAGGAGCCTGAAGGCGGTACAATTGCCGTTCTTTGAGACGCAGCCCGTGCGAAGCAAAATGGGAGAACGGACAAGCTACGAACCGCTCCATTCGCGAAACACTCGTCCTCACCTCTGTGCCATACAATCTGCGACTGGTGGATGTTCGTAGTGGCAATGCCCGGTTACGATAAAAAATCGATCCCATCAACCGTTCCAGCTGAGGTCTGCTTGTCTCCTGAGATACATGCCAATTGTAGACCGCCCACCACATTTCAGGGATGTCTTCTCCGCGACGCCATTTACGCAATTGTCCAATGAGCGCAGACAGACTCTGACCCGGATGGGTGACATATGACCAATGGGATTCTTCCGAGTTCACAACCGGTGGTTGGGCAAGCAATGGTTGTTCTTGTAGACCAAACATTTTCCGTACATGGCGGACAATCTCGGAAGGAAGCAGTGCTTTTCCCTCATCATCAGCAACCGGGTAACTCAACCACAATTGGTTGCTAGCCGCTGTAAGTGCCGTATAGATCAGAAAACGTTCATCCAACATTTGCCTCGTTGCACCTGGTCCAAGCGCTACACCTCTTTCCGTCAGTAACGCTCTCTCCAGTTCCGTTAATACGCCATCATCCTGAGGTACAGCTGGCAATTCACCATCAACTGCACCAAGGATAAATACATATTTGATATCCTGAAGACGTGTACGGTCCATGGAACCAACCAAAACCTGATCAAGTGCTGGTGGTACCAGACCCAGCTTCAGTTCCGTCAATCCGGTCTCAATCATCCCGGCAAACAGAGAGAGATCCAGGCGTTCATTGCCCATCATGTCGACCATCTGATCCAACAGATCCAGCACAGCTCCCCACATCTGCCGATGTTCTCTCGACCGTTCTGGGTCACCTTGAGTCTTAGCTTCAGCAGACATCTGTTCCAGCTTCCATGGAATCTCAGCCTCTTCCAGCAGTCTGTATAGTGCCTCGCATTGGGCTTTGGCTGTCTTTGCCTTTTTCATTCGTTTCTCAAAAGCACCCAGAGAATCTGTAATGACTGTTCGGCAGCTCTCCATTAAAGAAAGCATTTGATCCCGTCCTCGACTACGGCCATCCTGACTGTTGTCTTCCAGCGACAGGCTGGGTACATACTTCCACGGCTTGCCGTCAGTCCAGCGATATCCATGAATACCACAAGCCAGCACATAATTTTCAAGCTGGTCCATATCTTCACGGGTGATGGAGCCATCTCGCGGAAGCAGCAGATCCGTTTTGACACAGCGAAATACATCCTCGTAACGCCAGTGGCGACGAACCATATCCAGTGCGGAACGGATAAACTCGGATAATGGATGATGAAGTTCATTTCTTCTGCGGTCCAGAAAGACAGGTACGCCATAGTCCCTGAATAACGGTTCAGCTATATCCGCGTAGGTATCCAGCTGACGAACAAGTACCGCCATATCCCGATATCGCGCACCTTCGTTTTGCGCCAGGCGCCGCATCTCACGAAGTGCTCCCTCCATCTCAGCTCGACGGTTCTCCGCTGCAATCAGGCGGATTCCGGAATCCAGACCCTCACCTTTCCACCGGATTCGACGGTCAAAGCCAGCCTCCAGATGAGCAAGTCCCGGACGATCCTTGTATCTCGGTGGAGTCTCTGAATCCAACACGGTGATATCGCTCGGTACACCCAGTTCTTCAGCCATTCCTTTCAGACGCGCGTAGGCACTCGCCGTGGGGTAGAACAGTTCCAGTTCTCCAGGCAGAGCACCATGATCATATACACGATCCAATGTCAGTGCAATCGTCACGGAAGAGCACTGCAACATCAGGCGACCGATCACACTCATCTCCTGTGGCGTAAATCCCTGAAAACCATCAATCCAGATCTGAGCATCCTGCAGCAATGTACTTTCCGACAAACGCTCTGTCAGTTCGGTCAACGTATCTTCATCATCAATATATAAATTGGTCAGTTCCTGTTCATAGTCACGATAGATCAGATTCAAGTCATGCAACTTGTCCTCCAGAATTGGGGAAGAGGATGAGGTATACCCTCCAGACAGCCCTTCTTCCAGCAGTGATGGATCAACTTCATAACGTTTAAACTCACTATATAAGTCATTTAATTCGCCTATAAAACCCAGCTGGCTGCCGGATGCACCAAACAGCTTCAATTCTTCCTTACGACGCTGGATGACTTTGTAGAGCAACATCTTTTTGCCTTCGGCTCCGATCGGAATACGAGCAGAACCGCCTGCTTCCTGCATTATACGGTAGGCTAATCGGCGAAAACCGAGCACTTCTGCACGCATGGTACCTTTAATTGCTCCAGAAGACACCAATGCCTGCTCTGTTCGAAAAGAACTCTGTTCGGGAACAAGTAAAATCAAAGGTTTACCTTGCGGCTCCTTTTGAAGCAAGGATGTAATTTCCCGGGTAATCAGCGAACTTTTGCCGCTGCCTGCCCGGCCAATAACAAAACGAACGGACATGTCTAATCCTCCAAACCACACGTACAAGATTTTAATTCCCAGTATAACATATCTGACTTGGTTCGGAACATACGTTTGCCACTATCCGGTAAATCCGGAGATTCTCTCCGTTAACACGGCAAAAAGCCCGCAGCTGTTCACACTGTGGACTTTTAACCGAAAGTATCATTCATATAAACGTTCACTTTATCCCACAAGAGATTATGTGAAAAGAAACTCTTCTAATTCTTTTTGCTGCGCACTTCGAAAATAGCAAATTTCAGGTAATGTCCTTCATCCACACCCAAAATTTGCGGGTGGTCCTTACCAGCTGCCTTCCAGTCAATCAGACGAAGCACTTTGCCTGCATCTTCCGCGGCATCGGCAATCGTATCCAGGAAGAGGTCTGGACGCATGTGATACGAACAGCTGGCTGTTACCAGATATCCGCCCTCATTGACCAGCTTCATTCCTTGCAGATTGATATCTTTATATCCACGACATGCACCTTTGACTGCTGATTTCGTTTTGGCAAACGCCGGAGGATCGAGGATCACTACATCAAATGTTTTACCGCCAGCTGCAAGCGCTTTGGATGTATCTACTTTTTGTTCGCCAGCACGCGCACGTGCGGTACGCTCGTCCAGTCCTTTCACTTGTTCACGCAAGTACTGGAATGCATCAGCAACTACGAATTCGACCCGGTCGGTGAAACCGTTCAGTTCCACATTCGTTCGTGCACTTTCAATGGCATGCTCCGAAATATCAAGACAAGTCACTTTCTTGGCTCCATACTTGCAGGCATTTAGCGTGAAGCTGCCCGTGTGTGAGAAGCACTCCAGTACGGTGGCACCATCCCAATAAGGGAATGTAACTACCTTACCGCTTTTATTCACAGGCAAGAGCTGCTCTGTGCCATCCTGCTCGGTCATTTGAAGTGTGATTCCACTCTTGTAACCCCAACCCTTCATGAGCGGTTCGATCGCTGCACGATTCTCACGTTGGTCGAAGAAGTAACCTGTCTTCTGTCCTTCCACGATGTCCACTTTAATGAGTAGTCCATTCTCGGTAACAGTGACATGCCGCGGGCAATCTCCGTACAATGGGCCTTTGGTCTGCTCCAAACCTTCCAGCTCACGAATCGAGACATCACTGCGCTCATATATGCCTTCCGGCTGCATCACTTCAATGAGTGCCTGTACGATGGCTTCACGGCAATGATCCATGCCAAGTGTAAGCAACTGTACAACGAGGATGCTGCCGAATCGGTCAACGATTAATCCTGGCAAAAAATCAGCTTCGCCATAAACGAGACGATACGCCTCTCCATTCTGGATAAAACGCTCCCGATGACGCAGGCAATCGCGGAAACGCGCTGCAAAGAATGCCGTATCCATCTGTTCGGACTCCAGGGGTTGATAAGCTACAACCCTTACCGTGATCTGAGATGCGGGATTGTAATAACCTGTCGCCAGATAGCGACCTTGATGATTCAATACATTGACCAGATCTCCCGGCTCCGGGTTTCCGTCAACCGAGGCAATTTCGTTGTTAAAAATCCATGGATGTGCATGTTCAAGCCGCTTTTTGCGACTGCGTTCGAGTGTAACTGATGGCAAGGTAGATCCACTTCTTTCATAGTTAGTTGAAAAGATAGGTTTGGTGCAAAGGAGACGCTACGGCGACGAATTGTTCCTCTGATCACTGTTATCCCCAGATTTTTTTTGATTCCTTTTTTTAAAGGGAAAATCCGGGGATAAAGGCGAGCGCTTCGCTTCTTCGGTAACAATTTCGTCTTCTTCGCTGCGTTTGCAGGAATCACCGTATCTTTCGAATTGGGGTGCGGCAATTAAGAGCACTTCGGCGCTAAATTCTTACTTCAAGCGACGGACGAATAATGTAGTGGTCACGAATCTTTGACGCTGTTATTTTGAGTTTTTTTTGGGGACTATCCTACTCAAAAGCAACAATCTATAATAACCGCCATACAACTGCGGCTTGATTCCTCAGATTCGATTTCGTCCCCTCCACTACGTTTGCACGAATCACCGTATCTTTCGAATTGGGGTGCGGCAATTGAGACGTAATTTCCTTAATTTTGAATTGAGGGAGGCTGGCTACCTCCGAATTCCTTTAGGCTTGTCATGGTTGTCTCTATTTACTCATAGGATGAGGTAAGGAACCGGACGGAAGGAATGATGTTTTTATGTTTAGAGATGTAATATTGCCCCTACTCTATGGGCTTATTATCTTTTTTGGCGGCATGAAGCTGATGGAGACGGCCTTGCAACGCATGGCAGGGCCCATGTTGGCAGGTTGGCTCAATCGCGCCACCTCTGCTCCATGGAAAGGCATGACCTTCAGTGCAGGTGCAACGGCCTTGTTACAGAGCAGTACTGCGGTCACCGTACTCACCATTGGACTGGCGAATGCCAGATTAATTACCTATGGACGCACACTCGGCATCATCCTCGGCACCAACATCGGAACATGCCTGACGACGGAGCTGGTGGGACTGCAGATCGGACGTGCTTCCCTGCCGTTGCTTGTCCTGTCGCTGACGGGCTGGGCCATGTTTGTTGTGCTTGGTGAACGCAATCTGGCCGCTCCTGAGCGCACGCGCCGGACTCTGTTTAACATTCAGTACAGCTTCCTGGCAGCTGCGGGATTTGCACTTGTCATGACAGGCATTCAGGTGATGCAATCCATTTCCTTACCCTTGCGAAGCATGGGCGTATTTCAATGGTTTCTCGACCGCTCGGCCGACAGCTTGTGGTGGGGCTTCCTGGCAGGTGCCTGTCTGACAGCGCTCATTCACAGCAGCGCTGCTGTCATTAGCATGGCGATTACGCTCGCGGCCACAGGGGTATTGCCTGTGGAGATTGGCATCGCCATTGTGATCGGGTCCAACGTGGGGACCTGCATCACCGCTGTGATTGCTGCCGCAGGCGGAGCATCCGCAGGCAAATTTGTCGCAGCCTCCCATGTGGTATTAAACATTGCGGGAGCGCTGCTGTTTATGCCGCTGATCGGCCAGCTGCATGCAGCTTCGGCCTGGCTGTCAGCGGACAACGGGGCACAGATTGCACATGCCCAGACTCTTTTTAACATCACTAGTTCACTACTTGCTTTGCCATTCTGTTACTTGCCGATCTGGCACAAAAAACCACCAGTCCACGCTCCCGCGGCGAAGTCACCCGTGACTTGATGAGCTGCCCGTCCAGGCCCACAGTACGCGCGGCTAACGGACCAGGACTATAATGCGTTATACGTTAATGCCTAACTTGTTCAGGGCTACACGCAAGATATCATCGTTATTGTCATATCCGCTCTGCTGCTGTCTGGACCATGCTTCTTCCGGAGCATACCAATCCACACCCTTGATTTCTTCAATCTGAGGCTGCAGATCACCACTCTCGGCTTCAACGAGATAATAATGAACTTCCTTGTCCACCGGACCAAAATCTGCATGTTGGTACGTATAAGCAATGATATCAACGGGCTCTACAATGCGGCCCACCATACCTGTTTCTTCCAAAATCTCGCGCAGTGCTGTCTGTTCGATTGTTTCTCCATCTTCCATTTTGCCCTTGGCGAGAGTTGTTTTACCATAACGATCTACGATAAGCTGAATTTGAAGATGTCCGTCTTCCCCTGTTCTATAGACAACTCCGCCTGCTGAAATTTCTTTTTTGTTCATCGTGCTCTCCCCCATCGAATTCAATATCTTTAATCTTATTTTTTTGCAAAAGAAGGACCCCATCTCCCCGGGTAAGCTCCCCAAGGAAATGAAATCCTTGTTTCTGACGCCTCGATTACATCGCGGCGGACTTCAGATTCTCTTCCAACACACGCACCAGCGTAGCCTGACTCTCGTTGACACCAGCTTCAACCACTTTGACTCGGCACACTTTACCAACCATATCCATGGTTCCATCAAAGACCAGTTGAATGTAGTTGTCGCTATACCCGTGCAGCTTGCCGCTTCCCTCGCGGCCCTTGGCTTCACCTTCGGGAATAACATCCAGTACCTGGCCGACAAACTGTTTAGCGTAATCCAGCTGCATCTGCTCAGACAAGTCAATCAGTTCATGCACACGTGCATTTTTGACCTCTTCGTCGACCTGATCTTCCATGCGCGCTGCTGGCGTACCTGTACGCTTGGAATAAGGGAATACGTGCATTTCGGAAAATCCGATCTTCTGCATCAATTCATAGCCATTACGATACATCTCATCGGTCTCACCCGGAAATCCCACAATGATGTCTGTCGTAATCGCCACATCCGGCATTGCTTCCCGAATGCGAAGCATCTTATTGTAGAACTCTTCTGTCGTATATTTGC
The DNA here is from genome assembly GCF_051967555.1 of Paenibacillus sp. SAF-068. Classification (NCBI taxonomy): domain Bacteria; kingdom Bacillati; phylum Bacillota; class Bacilli; order Caryophanales; family Paenibacillaceae; genus Paenibacillus; species Paenibacillus sp. SAF-068. The sequence continues at coordinate 480,583 of NZ_JBQCJX010000002.1, read as the reverse complement.
GGCGCATGCGTTTCAACACCGTATCATCCCCCGCTTGCAGGGGAATATGGAAGTGACGAACGAGTTTGTCCGAACGTTGGATCACGTCGAGCATGCGGTCATTAATCTGGCTGGCTTCAATCGAGCTGATTCGAATACGCTCCAAGCCCTCTACCTTGTCCAGGTCCCACAGCAGATCGGTCAGATCATAATTTTCCATATCATCACCATACCCGCCTGTATGAATACCAGTCAGAACAATCTCCTTGTATCCGGCGTGTACGAGTTGATGCGCCTGTTGAATAATGCTGTTCGCCTCACGGCTGCGTGAGAGACCACGAGACCACGGAATAATGCAGAATGTACAGAAGTTATTGCAACCATCCTGAATCTTCAGGAATGCGCGGGTACGGTCAGCAAAATCCGGTACGTCCATTTCTTCAAATACACGGGTTTTCATAATATTACGCACCGCGTTGACCGGTTGACGGGACTCCTGAATTTCATTAACATATGGCAAAATCTTGTCACGGTCCTGTGTGCCGATAACCAGATCCACCCCAGGAATGTCCAGAATCTCTGCCGGAGAAGTTTGCGCGTAGCAGCCTGTAACAGCCACGATCGCTTCCGGGTTGCGCCGAATGGCACGACGAATAATTTGACGGCTCTTTTTGTCGCCGGTATTGGTTACTGTACAAGTATTAATCAAGTATACATCCGCTGTCTGTTCATCAAAGTCCACTTGATCGTAACCTTCGTTTTTGAACAATTGCCAAATCGCCTCTGTATCATAGAAATTAACTTTGCAGCCTAAGGTGTAAAACGCCACGGATGGCATAATTACATTCCTCCCATTTCTCCGGATTCATATAGCACGCAAGTTAGTGCTGCCATTCCAGCTGTCTCAGCACGCAATATGCGTTTGCCCAGTCCAACAGATACAGCACCTGCCTGATCGGCTTCTGCCGTCTCCTTCTCAGAAAATCCACCTTCCGGTCCAACAACAATCAGTACTTCTGCACTTGCACCAGGTGCAAGCTGCTCCACAAACGGTTTCAGCGCATCTCTCAGCTGTTTACCGTTTTCTTTTTCATAACAATAACATACCAGGCTATAGCCCTCAAAAGAAGATAACAGCCCTTTCCAGGAAAGAGGCTGCTCCACGGATGGAATGCGATTCCGGTGACTCTGCTCGGCAGCTTCCTTGGCAATTTTCCGCCATCGCTCCAGCCGTTTGCCTTCTTTCTTGGCATCATATTGCACAATCGTACGCTCTGATAGGAACGGTACAAATGATACCGCCCCAATCTCCGTACATCTCTGAATGACTGTTTCCATCTTGTCGCCCTTGGGCAAACTCTGTGCCACGGTTACACGAATCCGTGCTTCACGGTCCATCTCGAGAGGTTCCACAATATTCGCTGTCACTTGGCCAACTTCAATAGTCTCAATTTCCACGAGTGCTTCTCTGGCGTTTCCGTCACTGACAATCAGTTTATCTCCAGGTTTACCACGCATGACCTTGCCAATGTGACGTGCATCATCACCTGTGATGATCACAGCGTGTTCATTAAACTGTTCTGCAGATACAAAATATCGCTGCATTAGTCAATCCACCCATTCTGTCCTGTTATGACTGGAATTCACCCCGCCTGATGTTAGGCATGAATCCAGTCGCCACAGATGATCATACAACTTTTACGTGTTTCTGACCAGTATACCGGCCCATTACCAGATGCGCTTTTAGCGATATAATTCAATAATTACCTTTGCCAGATCCACATACATCGTTTGCGCAAACTCATACAAAGGTTGAATCGTCACATTTTGCAACGGAGGAATAACAAGAATCAAGAGGAAGATAAAAACGGACCATTGCTCCACCCCTTGCAGCTTGCGGCTGATTGAAGGTGGCAGTACATCTTCCAGAATCCGATAACCATCCAGTGGAGGTAACGGAATCAAGTTAAACAGGAACAAGAAAAAGTTGGTTAAGTTAAAAATAGCGAAAAACGTCGTGATTGCTGTCAGCAAACGTTCATTATCAATACCGCCGAGTGCCCCCGAACCAACCAGTGAAGCATAGATGATTGTACCGATGATGGCCAGCAACAAATTACTCAGAGGCCCTGCTGCGGATACAATGATGCCCATCAATCTCGGCTTGTCGAAATTCGCACGATTTACCGGGACCGGACGTGCCCAACCGAAGCCGGCAATAATGAGCAACAGCACACCAAACAAGTCAAAGTGTACTACCGGATTCAGTGTGACCCGACCCAATAGCTTGGCTGTCGGATCACCGAATTTGTTGGCAAAATACGCATGCGAGAATTCATGCACCGTAAATGCGATCAGGATAGTCAGCAGGAAAAACGGAAGCTGATCGATTGGATAACGAAAGAACGAATTCCAAAAGTCCATACGTTACCCCTTTCTGGCTACATACGCCAGCCAATCCTCATCGCGGTGGATGGCACTCACTTCAAACCCGGAGGCTACCAATGCATCATGCACAACCTGCTCTTTGTTCTTCCAAATGCCCGAAACAATATAGGTGCCACCAGACTCAAGTGCATTGTACACATCGTCTACAAACAACAAAATGATCTCAGCCAGAATGTTCGCAACCACGACCTTAACCGGTAATTGCACACCAAGTGCAGGGTCCTGACTCCCGAGGACGGACAACAGATCACTCTCTTTAACCGTAATTTGTTGCTCCAGCCCATTCAGTTCCACATTCTCCCTGGCACTGATTACCGCAACCGGATCAAGATCGAGCGCCAGCACATGTTTTGCGCCAAGTTTTATCGCTCCAATAGCCAAAATTCCAGAACCTGTACCTACGTCAATAACTTCCTCGCCGCCCTGAATAACCGTTTCCAGTGTGCGCAAGCAGAGGGAGGTCGTTGGATGTGTTCCTGTACCAAAGGCCATGCCTGGGTCAAGTTCAATAATTTTCTCATCCGGACTTTCTGGCGTATACTCTTCCCACGTTGGTTTAATCGTGAGACGTTCCGATACACGTACCGGCTTGAAATATTGCTTCCAGGCTGTTGCCCAGTCATTTTCATCTACTGTACGCGTCTCATAACGAACTTCACCTGTATCAATTCCGAATTCGGGGAGTTCCTCAATTCTCGGATTAACTTCTGACTGTAATGCAACCATATCCGTACCTTCGGAGAAGTACCCTTTGATGACCGCAAAGCCTTCCGGAATATCATTCAAAGGAACGTCGTATAACTCACCATATGTCGTGTCCCGTTTTTTATTTAAAGTACCGGACTCTTCTATTGAAACCCCTCCAGCACCCGCTTCATGTAAAAAATTTGAAATCATCTCCACAGCTTCTTCTGTGGTATGTATTGTTAGTTCATGCCATAACATACTTGGTTTTTCCTCCTCATTTTTCAAACATCCCAACTATTGTACTACACAAGCGAGCCGGAGTACAAAGCCGCACCAGTAAAAGAAAAACAAAACAGGATATCCGCAGCCTGACTGCTCGAATATCCTGTCATCTATACATACATATCTGTTCATTTGTTTCAGCATTTTGCATAATTCAGATCTTACTTAGCAAAAACGTCCACCATTCTGCGTGATCATCTCTGCGGCTTGCGGGAGTGAATCGTTGGATACGGACACGGTTAGCAAAATTTCTTGTTTTAGCCTGTTTGCCGAGACCTCTTCGGGTGTATCATACACCTGACCATTGGACAGCATTTCCGTTTCATCACTGATCAGGGCAAGTACATTCAGTTCGCCACTGAATCCTCCGACGATGGCTGTAGGAGAATTATCGTAGCCTGTAACATCGTGTGAGTCCAAGGCAGACGCTTCATTGCCAAGGCTCTCAATACTCAATTGGTTCGGGTGCAACAATTCCAGGGCTCTGCGTGCAGACTCGGCCTCAGTCCAGCTTGTAAAAACAGCTTCCAGGATCACTGTTGAGCGATCTTCAGTCATGAAGCTCCCGTCCCTGACGTCGATCAGCCGCTTCACTGCGACGTAATGCTTCAATATCTTCATGATCCGCAGCTTCAGCGCTGAATTCCACGTCTTCATTTTTTGCGGATTGCATACGTTTCATCTTTTCCGTTTTCGTTAGAATTTTGCCTGGACGTTCATGTTCTGCCATTGTAATGCTCCTCCTTCAAATTGTATAAGTTCAACTAAATCCTATTTACACTGACACTTCGATGACAGAACAACCTTCCGATCGCTGTTATCCCCAGATTTTTTTTATTCCCTTCTTGCAAAGGGAAAATCCGGGGATAGCGTATGCTTCCGAAGTAGCTTTCTTGCGAAAGCTTTTAGGCGAACGCTTCGCTTCTTCAGGTTTTTTCTGTCCTCTCCGTTATCGTGTAAATGTTTAGATTGAATCTTACATTGTTGATCTAAATATAGATTTCTGAAACTAGATCATCCCACCGGCTTGTTCGATAATGGACATCGCGCGGTGATGTACCGATTCATCTACGATGACAGTGAGTAATACATCCCTGCCTGTGGGCCCACCTTGCCCACCATCACTCATACCGCTCGCAGAAGGGTCTGCCGCAGCCATGATTCCAGCACTGGCATTCGTTTGCATCGAATCGGGCACCCATGATGAAAAACTGCCGGAAACGCCCGGCTTGTAGGAAGCCCCACTTGGTCCTACACCCGCATATCGGCTGAATCGATTAATGGACAGGTCCTCCACTCGCAATGCCTCCAGTTTTTTGGCTGCCCCTTGAGCCTGCTCCGGGCTGTGAAAGTATGCCAAAATATTTTTCTCGGTCATTCGCTTCACCTGCTTCCCTAATTTCTCGCATATCAGCTATGCATATCATTCTCGCCATGCTATCTTTCCGCAAGTTCGCTCAGAATATACCGAAATGCTCCCACAAATTGCTGTCGTCTTCGCAGCATATATCCGTGGATGTTGCCAAAACCACTGGGGCATTAAAAAAAGATGCAAAAAAAAGGACACCCTGCGTTAAAAAAACGCTGTGGTGTCCTTGGTCTTGCATTATTTTATTCTCAGTCGCCGCGGAAGGCACGTTTCACTCGATCAAAGAAAGATTGTTCATGCTCATGTGTTTGCTCTCCATCCAGCGCAGCAATTTGGCGAAGCAGATCTTTCTGCTCGTCATTCAGCTTACTCGGTGTAACCACAACCACTTTCACATGCTGATCCCCTTGCCCCATACCGCGCAGGCGTGGTACACCCTTGCCTTTGAGACGGAAATACGTTCCCGTTTGTGTACCCGCTGGTACTTTCAACTTCACTTTCTCGGTCAATGTCGGGATTTCAACTTCATCTCCCAGAGCTGCCTGAGCAAAGGTAAGTGGGATTTCGCAATAAATATCATCGCCTTCACGCTCGAAGAAATCATGTGATTTCACGCGAATGACAATATAGAGATCTCCGGCTGGTCCGCCACGCAGGCCTCCCTCGCCCTCACCTGTCATTCGCAGTTGTGCGCCGTCATCCACACCCGCTGGAATGCGAACATGAATTTTGCGTTGCTTACGGACTTTGCCGCTGCCACTGCACGTTGTACATTTTTCTTTGATAATTTGGCCCGAACCGCTACAGTTCGAACATGCACGACGGTTAACCATACGACCAAACGGTGTATTTTGCACGACTTCCTGCTGACCGCTACCTTGGCAGACCGAGCAGGTTTCCGGTTTCGTTCCAGGTTTGGCACCTGAGCCATGACAGGTATCACAGCCTTCAGTACGCGGAATTGTAATATCGGTTTCTTTACCGAATACGGCTTCCTTGAACTCAATCGTCATGGTGTACTGCAGATCATTCCCCCGCTGCGGGGCATTTGGATCACGTCGTCCACCGCCACCGCCGCCAAAGAACATGTCGAAGATGTCGCCGAATCCACCGCCGCCAAAATCACCGCCACCACCGAATCCACCCTGATTCGGATCGACATGACCATATTGGTCATATTGTGCACGCTTCTGACCGTCACTCACTACGTCATAAGCTTCTTTAACTTCTTTAAATTTAGCTTCCGCATCAGCAGCCTTGTTTACGTCAGGGTGATACTGACGGGCAAGCTTACGGTAAGCCTTTTTAATCTCATCGTCGTTAGCCGTTTTACTAACGCCAAGCACCTCATAATAATCACGCTTTTCAGCCACTCTTCCACCCCCATATCATTCACCATATCGCACATCGTGACAAAAGGAAAGCCAAAGCGCGGGAGCCCCGGCTATGACTTTCCCTCTAATTCGAACGTCACCGATGTTTAATTCGCGTAGAACTACGAATTAGTTTTGTTTTTTATCTTCATCCACAACTTCGTAATCAGCGTCTACGACGTTGTCACGTTTTGCGGAACCTTGTTGCTCTTCAGCACCTTGTGCTTCTTGCTCTTGGGCCTGAGCTTGCTCATACAGTTTCACGGACAGTTGTTGAACGATCTCTGTCAGTTCTTCTGTAGCAGCTTTGATATCTTCCAGGTTGTCGGAAGCCAAAACGCCTTGCAGTTTTTCTTTGGCAGCATTCGCTTTTTCAACTTCGCCAGCATCTGCTTTTTCGCCAAGATCTTTGATCGTTTTGTCAACAGAGTAGATCAATTGATCTGCACTGTTTTTCGCTTCAACGAGTTCTCTGCGTTTTTTATCTTCTTCAGCATGCAACTCAGCATCTTTCATCATTTGCTCAACTTCTGCATCGCTCAAACCGCTGGAAGAAGTGATTGTGATTTTTTGAGTTTTGTTCGTACCTTTATCTGTTGCAGATACGTTAACGATACCGTTGGCATCAATATCGAAGCTAACTTCGATCTGTGGAACGCCACGTGGAGCTGGTGGAATATCACCCAACATGAAACGTCCAAGCGATTTGTTCCCCGCTGCCATCTCACGCTCACCTTGCAGAACATGAATCTCAACGCTTGGTTGATTGTCTGCATACGTGGAGAATACTTGAGATTTGCTTGTAGGGATCGTTGTGTTACGCTCGATCATTTTCGTGAATACGCCACCCGCTGTTTCGATACCGAGGGACAAAGGCGTTACGTCAAGCAATACAACGTCTTTCACGTCACCTGTCAGTACGCCCGCTTGTACAGCAGCGCCCAAAGCTACAACTTCATCCGGGTTAACGCCTTTGTGAGGCTCTTTACCAGTCAGTTTTTTGATCGCTTCCTGTACTGCAGGAATACGTGTGGAACCACCAACCAATACGATCTTGTCGATATCGTTAGCCGTCATACCTGCATCGCTCAATGCACGACGAGTTGGTTCAAGCGTACGCTCAACCAGACCTGCAGAGATTTCTTCAAATTTCGCACGGCTCAGGTTCAACTCCATATGCTGAGGAACGCCATCAGCTACCGTGATGAACGGCAAGGAGATCGTTGTAGTCAATACGCCGGAAAGTTCTTTTTTCGCTTTTTCCGCTGCATCTTTCAAACGTTGAACCGCTGCTTTATCTTTACTCAAGTCAATGCCTTGATCTTTTTTGAATTCACTTACGAGGTAATCAATAATCACTTGGTCAAAGTCATCGCCGCCCAGTTGGTTGTCCCCGCTAGTTGCTTTAACTTCGAAGAAGCCGTCACCCAATTCAAGAATGGATACGTCGAACGTACCGCCACCCAGGTCATATACGAGAATCGTTTGGTCTTCGGATTTCTCCATACCGTACGCCAAAGCTGCTGCTGTAGGCTCGTTGACGATACGCAGAACTTCCAAACCTGCAATTTTACCCGCATCTTTAGTCGCTTGACGCTGACTGTCATTGAAGTAAGCTGGTACAGTAATAACGGCTTGAGTTACCGTTTGACCCAGATAAGCTTCAGCATCGGATTTCAATTTTTGCAGGATGATTGCAGAGATCTCTTGTGCAGAGTAGTCTTTGCCATCAATTGTTTCTTTGTGGGAAGTACCCATGTGACGTTTGATCGACATGATCGTACGATCCGGATTGGTGATCGCTTGACGTTTTGCTGTTTCACCGACAACACGCTCTCCATCTTTTTTGAAACCGACTACGGATGGGGTTGTGCGTGCGCCCTCCGGATTTGGAATTACGACAGCCTCGCCGCCTTCCATTACTGCTACGCATGAGTTTGTTGTTCCTAAGTCAATACCGATTACTTTGCTCATCCGAAAATTTCCTCCTCAACAATTTAAAATGAATGGATCAATCTGATCCTTATTCGATGTTCATGTTGCTAATCGTGCTCTATGTGTACAAATCTTTATATTAAACCTCGCCCACATTGTTCAACCCAAGGAGTCAACTCGTCCCTTCCTATAAGGAAATTATGAGCTGACTTTAACCATAGCTGGACGAAGCACTTTATCTTTCAGCATGTAGCCTTTTTGGACTTCCTCCACAACGATACCTTCTTCGTACTCGTCGCTCTCCACTTGCATAATGGCTTGGTGGAATTCAGGATTGAACGGTTGTCCTACCGATTCCATAGCTGTCAGACCTTCGTTATTCATCACCGTTTCCAATTGACGGAAAATCATTTGCATGCCCTTGGAGAAAGATTCGACCTCTGCTCCTTCCGGTACAGTAGCCATGGCGCGCTCGAAGTTATCAATAACCGGTACCAGTTCGGTGACCAGCTTCATCGAAGCATATTTAGCCAATTCTTCTTTTTCCTTCTGCGTACGGCGACGGAAGTTGTCAAAATCAGCCTGTGCACGGACATAACGCTGCTGTTGCTCCTCAGCTTCTGCCTTCAGACGTGCAAGCTCATCCTGCTCCTGATCAGCGATCTCTTCAGCTTGTGCTTCTGCAGCGCCTGCTTCATTAACAGGCTCCTGCTCAGCTGTTGTTACCTCTTGTTCTTCTGTGAATGATTGCTCCTCTTTCAAGATGTTCACCTCCTTATACGAATGAAATGGTTCATTCCCGAATCTTATTTGAAACGATGCGTCAGCATCGCCGTCAAGTCACGGGATAGTGTATTTAGAATATGAATGACACGTGCATAATCCATTCGCGTGGGTCCCAGAATACCAATCGAACCCAAAGCCTCACCGTCCAATGAATAGGAGGCTGTAATCAGGCTGCAGTTGGCAAAGGCTTCATGATCATTCTCAGTGCCGATTCGCACTTGAATACCAGATCCACCCGGCACGGGCATCATCAATTTCATGAGTGTTGGTGTCTCTTCCAGCAGGTCAAGAATATCTTTTACCTTTTCAATATCTTTAAATTCCGGTTGAGTCAACATATTGGTGGCACCACTGAGGAACAGACGATTATCATGTTCGTTATCAAAGGCACTGTTCAGTACCTGCATAACTTCCTCGTAACGTGTAATATGCCGCTCCATCTCTTGCCCAAGTTCGGTATAAAGACGGGATTTCAATTTGTAGATTGGTACGCCCACAAGCTTGGTGTTTAACAAGCGAACCACATTTTCCATCTCGGCTACCGAGATTTCTGGTGGAATCTGAACCGTCTTGTTCTCCACCTGACCTGTATTGGTCACGATGATTGCCACAGCTTCACTCTCGTTCAGCGGAAGCAATTGGAAGTGACGCAGGGACGTGTGGAATACTTCAGGTCCAAGCAGGATCGAAGTATAATTCGTCATGTGTGACAAAATATTGGATGCATGCTGAATAACTTGTTCCATAACGTTCAGCTTTTCGGCGAAGAACGACTTCAGGTCATCCAACTCTTGAGGCTCCACCTGATTCCAGGGAACCAAATGATCGACATAATATCGATAGCCTTTATGGGAAGGAATGCGTCCTGCCGATGTATGTGGCTGTTCCAGGAAACCCATATCTTCAAGGTCCGCCATTTCATTACGGATCGTCGCCGGACTGTATCCAACATCTCCCCTTTTGGAAATGCTCCGGGACCCTACGGGCTCAGCTGAACGGATATAGTCATCCACTATAGCGTTCAGAATCATTCGTTGACGCTCTGTTAACATGGTGAGTATTCCCTCCTTCTGACTGTACTGTCCCATGTCGTTAGCACTCCGGTTAGATGAGTGCTAAGCGGTAATACAAAAATACCAAACTGACGTGAACATTGTCAAGTGAGATTGATGAGTGGGCTCATCTATTTATAGTATAGACCAATGTTGGCGAGTCCTAACAACTTTATTGTACATCATTTAAAGTAAAAAGGACTGCATGTGGGCAGAGGCTAACTCGGCTCAATCCATGCAGTCCATTCAGTTGTTAGGCCGAAACGTTAAGCTCTTTCAATACAGCGATCTCATCGCAACAATCCTGCTTGCTGCAATGAACACAGTCGGTCCATACTTTCTCGGGAAAAATCTCTTTTTCCACGACAGCAAAGCCGTTTTTGAGAAAGAAGGATACTTCATATGTCAACGCCATAACCTTGGGAATCTGTTGTTTCTCCGCTTCTTCTACCAGTCGGTCCAGCAATTTGGAGCCAATACCGAGCCCTTTGTGTCCTTCCGAGATACCGAGTGATCTGACTTCCACCAGATCACTCCCCAGACGACAAAGCGATCCGCAACCCACCACTTCACCATCCACTTCGGCTACAACAAAGTGCTCCAGCTGCCGATGCAGAATTTCCCGTGATCGCGGAAGCATGATCCCACGCTCTGCATAGCCCTTAATCATTTCATACAGTGGTTCAACATCTTCCGGCACGGCTTTTCTGCATATTACCGACATCCTGCTCTCCTCCTATTACCAAGCTTTCCAGAGGAAAGCTGACTTCGTAGTTGTTAAATTAACACGCCCTGTAAAATCAATATGAATAAATATACAACAGAGCGTATAGAATTTCAAGCTACGAATTCAGCGATATGGACCCGATAAACTCCGCAAAAACGTCATTTCCGAACAGGATACCCTGCTCGCTCAGTCGGAAACCGTCTGCCGTACGCTCAAGCAATCCTGCGTTCAACATTTTGCCCAAAGGCTTCGCAAACACTTCTTCCATGGACTCACCGAATTGTTCGCTAAACCGTGAGGCTGAAGCCCCCTCCAACATTCTCAGCCCAACCATCAGATAATCTTCCATAGCTTCCGGGCGAGCAATCTCAAAATGATCCAGACGAGGCAGTCCTGCTCGCGAAGCTTCAACATAAGGATTTATACCTTTAATATTCATATGCCGTTCGCGGCCTACATATCCATGTGCACCTGCACCCAGACCATAGTAGTCCTCATTACGCCAGTACGTAATATTGTGACGACTCTCGAAGCCTGGCTTGGCAAAGTTACTGATCTCGTATTGTCCATAGCCTGCTTCTTTCATACGTCTCATTAATAGAAGATACATCTCCAGCTCGTCATCTTCATGAGGAAGGGGTAGCTGGTTCTTCTGATACAGTGTATGGAAGAGGGTATTCTCTTCCACTTTCAGACTGTAGATGGAGTAATGCGGCAGATCCAGTTCCAGCGCTTTGTCGATGCTCTCATTTAACATCTCTACAGTCTGGTTCGGCAAGCCGAACATCAGGTCAATGGACAGGTTATTGATTCCCGCTTTCCGAGCGTTCTCCAGACTCCGATATACATCATCCGTATTATGAATACGGCCAATGCCTGTGAGCAGGTCATTTTGAAACGCCTGTACGCCAAAGCTGACACGATTGACGCCGCCTTCTTTCATCGCAGCGAGTTTCTCCGCATCCGTTGTCCCCGGGTTGGCCTCCATCGAAAATTCAATATCGTCCGCCCAATTCGGGAAATACGTCTTCACGGAACGAAGAAATACTGCCATCTCATCCGGTTTCAGAGCCGTTGGTGTACCCCCACCTACAAATATGGTCTTGATCTCACCCGGTGGGTTTGCCTTCACTGTATGTTCCATCTCTCGTTCCAGCGCTTCGAGATATTGCATCACGGGCTGATCTTTCAGAACGTAAGAGTTAAAGTCGCAATAAAAACATTTATTTGTGCAAAAGGGAATGTGAAGATACACCGCTTGGGGCGCACCTGTCTTCCGGCTATGTGCTGCCAATGTCATGGCAAGTCCCCCTCTATTTGAAAAAAGGAAAGCCATCCGGCTTCCCTTTCAGCTTAGTTATTAATATTCTGTGTTAACCATTTTGCAAGCAAACGTCCTACAATTCAATTTTGATACACACATTCTGTGATGTACCTGAGAAAAAATATCGTTTATCCTTTCATACACAAATTATTGATGTACCGAAAGGATTCACGTGACGTTTGCAAGCAAACGTCTTAATCATCAATTTTCAGTACCGCCATGAATGCCTCTTGTGGCACCTCAACGTTACCAACCTGCTTCATCCGCTTCTTACCTTCCTTCTGCTTCTCAAGCAGTTTCCGTTTCCGCGAGATGTCACCACCATAACACTTGGCAAGTACGTTTTTACGCATCGCTTTTACCGTTTCACGAGCAACAACCTTAGTACCTACAGATGCCTGAATTGGCACCTCGAACATTTGCCGTGGAATCAGCTCGCGCAGTTTCTCACAGATAATGCGTCCGCGGTTATACGCACGGTCACGGTGAACGATAAAGGACAACGCATCGACCTGTTCGCCATTGAGCAAGATGTCCATTTTCGCCAGATTGGACTGACGATAACCAGACAGCTCATAGTCAAACGATGCATAGCCTTTGGTACTTGATTTCAACTGGTCGAAGAAATCATATACAATCTCGGACAACGGGATCTCATACGTAATCGTAACCCGGGTTGTGTCCAAATATTCCATATTCACATATTCGCCACGCTTGTTCTGACACAATTCCATGATGGTACCTACATAATCATTCGGTACGATGATGGCTGCTTTCACGTATGGCTCCTCAACATAATCAATCCGGCCTACCTCAGGATAGTTGGATGGATTGTCAATTTGCATAACTTCACCATTGGTCAGAGTCACGTGGTAGATTACGCTTGGTGCAGTTGTGATCAACGGAATGTTGAATTCACGCTCAATCCGCTCCTGGATCACGTCCATGTGAAGTAGTCCAAGGAATCCACATCGGAATCCAAAACCAAGGGCACTGGATGTTTCCGGCTCGAAACTGAGCGAAGCGTCGTTCAATTGCAATTTCTCCAATGCTTCACGCAGATCAACATAGTCCGATGTTTCGATCGGATAGAGACCGCAATATACCATAGGATTAATTTTGCGATAACCCGGCAAAGGTTCAGGTGTTGGATTTTTAGTCTCCGTTACCGTATCCCCGACTTGTGTATCGCCTACATGCCGAATACCCGCAACAATAAATCCAACATCACCCACATTCAGCTCGTCCACAATAGTCATGCGTGGTTTGAACGCTCCAACTTCAATGACTTCAAAGGATTTACCCGTTGCCATCATTTTGATTTTGGAACCGGATTTGATTTTGCCATCAACAACACGTACATATACGATTACACCTTTGTACGGGTCATAGTGTGAGTCAAAAATCAGCGCTTTCAACGGCTGATCCGGGTCACCGTCTGGTGCTGGAACACTCTGCACCACTTGCTCCAGAATTTCTTTGATTCCGATACCTGCCTTGGCCGAAGCCAGAACAGCGTTGCTTGTATCCAAACCAATAACATCTTCCACTTCCTGCTTCACCCGATCAGGGTCTGCGCTCGGAAGGTCAATTTTGTTGATAACCGGTAAAATTTCAAGATTATTGTCCAATGCCAGATACACGTTGGCGAGTGTTTGGGCTTCAATTCCTTGAGCCGCATCCACCACAAGAAGAGCGCCTTCACATGCTGCAAGGCTACGTGAAACTTCATACGTAAAGTCTACGTGTCCAGGCGTATCAATCAGATTCAATAGATACTCTTCGCCATCATCTGCCTTGTAAGTCAGGGCTACTGCCTGTAGTTTGATTGTGATTCCACGTTCACGCTCAAGATCCATCTGATCCAGTACTTGTTCTTGCATTTCTCGTGTTGTCAGCGCACCTGTGTACTCCAAGATCCGGTCCGCAAGTGTTGATTTGCCGTGATCTATATGTGCAATAATAGAAAAGTTACGAATTTTACGTTGTCTTGCCCGAATGTCAGTCATTCCTTACCCCCAGAAACAGCCTAGTGTCAATCACTTCATTATAACAGTTGATGCAGAGTGCATCAATCCCGTGATGTCTCAACTTTGATAATAAAGTGTGATCATGAACTCCCTGAGGTACTATTGTACCTTTAATTTATGGTATTTTATTCAGCAACACCGCTAAAAAGGGAGACCACCCACTTGATTCCACTGTGTGAGAGATTTTGCAATAGTCCAGCCGTTTTGTCTGCCAACACATCAACCGGAGCCTTACTCTGATCTGCCCCAAGCACTTGGCTTGGTGACTGAACAGGCACGAACGGCGGTTCTTTGATTTCCTTTTGGACAGGAGCAGTTGGAACAGATTCGGTAACCGATGAAGTTGGCTCCGTTGTCACAACGGTTGACGCGCCTCCTGCTGGAGTGCCCGTGTGAAAGTTGCTGCCAGCCAGCTGCATTCCAAACAGCACCCCGAGCAACATTAATACAGCGATGGATAACAATCTTTTACCGAATCTGGACATATTCTTTGCCTCCTGTCACGCTCTGCTATTTTGTTCTTCTTACATATATAGTCTTATCCACCCTGCGAAGAGGTCTTCGCACTAGCTTTGTCCACCTTCTGATCTTCCCAGTACACTTGGGCAATCATGTCAGCGAGAATCTTCGATGTCCGTTGTAGCTCGGCTCCTGTGTTGTCGATCCCGCCAATCTCAATCAAAATGCTGTTGGGTGAAAGGGTCTGGTTATACTCTCCGTTGTTGGCCCCTCCGCCGTCCTTGCCCCAGACACCTCGGGATACACCTGGATATTTGGCTTCCAATTTCTTATGAATTTTCGCTGCAAAGGCTTCATTCTGCCGCCAATTCGGGTTTTCATGTCCAATAATGAAATACACTTTGGCGTAGCCCAAGTCATTAATGGTCGTTGTTGTTTTGCCATGACGCTGTGAATCGCGATGAATGTCGATGAGATACGTCAGATCGTCATTTTGAGCGAGTGCCGCTTTTACCGTTTGACGGGAGTATTTATAGGAATAGTTCCAGTTATAGTCCTTTACTTTGGTTGGATAATCGTCTTTGGCGTGTTCTACGCCGAGTCCGAGCTTCTCCAGACTGTCTGAGAGATAAGTTCCCACTTGAAACACATTGCCTGTTGATTTGCCTGATGATGGATTATCACTTTTCGTACCTAGTAATGGGTTGTAGCCTTCCCGTGGATGGGAATGATAGATAAGAATCGATTTTTTGCCTGTTGTGGGTGAGCCTGAATTATCTTTCTCGCCATTCTTCGCTGGGGGATCTTCCTTACCTTCTCCATCTCCAGGTTCGCTCGAATCAGGTGGATCCGTATTGTCCTGACCTGGTGGAACATGTAACTCACTACCGGGTTTCCCTCCAGAAGCCGTATCTGTAAGACCAGGACCGGGCTGATAATCTTCGGGAGCCTCGGCTTTTTCGTTACCAGAGCCAGGCCGGAGTAGTACAGGTTGGTTGGAACCCATGCCCGGCATTTCTCTTGCAATCAGGCTCTTGGGATCTTGCGGATTAACATTCGTAAGTAATTGGAAAACAAAAGAGGTGAGGTTCTCTCCCGATATGGCAGAGGTCTGCTCCTTCTGGGTGAGATGGGGTACCTCCATACCGAGCATATCGACGAAAAAGCGGCTTGATACAGCGCTCGCAAATCCTTTCATGGAAGAAACGGGGGAATTATTCAAGCGTTTCTCTGCCATGCCCCCCAGGCCCAGTACAACAAAAAACAAGGCAGATATGATCATAAGCAACAACAACGTACGGCCCATGGCCAGCACGTGCAGACATCTTTTTTTCCACTTTCCAATATTCCAGGCCAATATCTTGTTCATTCTGCTGTCTCCTTCCCTGCTGGACAACTCTTATACTTCAACTCTATGAGCCCGCCCAATTTGATAGAACAGGAAAATGAAAGATTCCAAAAACAAAAAAAAGAAAGTCCGATAGATTCGGACCTTCTTCTCAGCAGTTTTAAGTTTTAATGTGTATAGGCGGCTACGTTATCCGGATTCACTGCATCATGAAGTGCGGCGTTAAGTCCTGTAGCAATAACATTGGCAATTCCCTCAATAAACTCATCGATTTCCTTTGGGGTAACAATGAGGTCATGACCCAGGGGCTCCAGTACCTCTTTGACCAGGCTCAGACGATCTTGCTCACCGATGTCGTCCAGCATGCCCATGATCTGTTTCGTCTGATCCGTTTCCTGGCGGAAGTGAGAGCGCATCATCTCAATGACATTGTTCACAATGGTAGACGCATAACATACAGTCGGTACTCCGATGGCGATG
Organism: Paenibacillus sp. SAF-068; assembly: GCF_051967555.1. Lineage (NCBI taxonomy): Bacteria > Bacillati > Bacillota > Bacilli > Caryophanales > Paenibacillaceae > Paenibacillus > Paenibacillus sp. SAF-068. The sequence continues at coordinate 464,304 of NZ_JBQCJX010000002.1, read as the reverse complement.
CAGGGAACGCCCAATATTTCTTGGGTCAAGCCACGTCGTTTGTTCCCGATACCGGATCCCGGGTGGATACCTATGTCCGCTACCTGAATCGTTGTATTTACACGTTCCAAGGAACGTGAGGCCAGTGCATCAATCGCAATAATGGCATCTGGCTTGGTACGGTCTACAATCCCTTGTACGATGTCACTGGATTCAATGCCCGTTGTACCTAGCACACCGGGAGCGATCGCGCTGACTTCCCGATACCCTGGTGCAACCTGATCTGGCACCAATTCGAAATACTGTCGGGTCACCATCAGATTTTCCACAACAAGTGGGCCGAGTGAATCAGGAGTGACATTCAAGTTGCCCAGGCCAACGATCAATACTTTGGAGGTTTTGTTGATTCCGGCTTTCACCATAAAATCTTCCATCTCACGTGTGAATTCGGCGGCAACTCGCTCCTGTAACTCTGTATCACCATTCCGCAGTGAAGGCACCTCCAATGTGACATAGTGACCTTTCACTCGCCCAATGGCCTTGGCTGCTTCTTCATTCAGGACATCAATACGTGTAATTGTAATGCCCTCTTTTTTTTCTACATCTTCCCTTAATCCGGGAATCGTCTGTTTCTGTCCACCTTGCGCCATTTCCTTGGAGTCGATCGCCAAATCGGTACGAACTGTATAGTTTTGCAAATCCAGTGTCATTCTGTCCCTGCCTCCCTTACCGCATTTGAGCATATTGTGTGGGAAAAAGAGTTACTTTATGCAGCATGTCGAACATCGTAGGAATATCTGTTGCATTTTACATGCTAGCGTGATAGAATATTTTAAGTTGTGAAACGTTTGTATTCATGCAAATGCCTTACAGGAGGTGAATGTAATGCCAAACATCAAATCCGCTGTTAAACGCGTAAAAACGAGCGACAAGCGCCGCGCACTCAACGCTTCCCAGAAGTCTGCACTCCGTACAGCTGTTAAAGCTGCTGATGCTGCTCTGGTAAGTAACGAAGTTGATACTGCAAAAGCTGCGATTCAAGCTGCTTCCAAAAAGCTGGACAAGGCTGTAACTAAAGGTCTGGTTCATAAAAATGCTGCAGCACGCAAAAAGTCTCGCTTGGCGAAAAAACTGAACGCTCTTTCCGCACAAGCGTAAGAAGCGTTACTTATACGATCCAATGGAAAAATCCTGAACAGCATAGGCTTTCAGGATTTTTTAGTATCTGATTCGATAAGTATAAGACACAGACAAAGCGACCTTTATTCCGATGATCTAATCATCATGGAGCAAAGGTCGCTTTGTTTGTTATTTACGCTAAGCTAGTAAGCTATTAAATTTAGTTCTTCATTCATGCACCAAGTCTCAATAAGAAAAGCTCCAGACCAAGGACTTTATCCACCGCTCCTGTTTTCATCTGGTAATCCAGTTCACTGAGGTGACTCAGGATCATTCGCAGACGTTCCGGCTGGAATTTACGCGCTTGTTCTCCGGCGATCTTAACCGCGTAAGGATGCAGACCAAGCTGACTGGCAATCTGCTGTTGGGAGTAGCTTTGTTGGCCCAACTCCTTCACCTGGATCATGATCCGAAACTGCCGCGCAATTAGAGCTGCAATCTTAATCGGTTCCTCCCGCTGCTTCAGCAACTCATAGAACAGAGCCAATGCCTTCTCCAGTCGTAAATTAGCAAGTTCCTCCACCAGTGAAAATACATTTTGCTCTGTGCTGCGGGCAACCAGCGACTCGATATCAGCACGCCGGATTGTACCCCCATTCCCTGCAAACAAACATAACTTGTCTACTTCAGCAGACAGGGTCTGGAGACCTGTTCCTGCATAACTGATCAGTGTTTCCGCTGCTCCCGTCTCCAAGGAAACATCCCGCTTCTTCGCCAGTTTCACAATCCAATTTAGCAGTTCATCTCCACTAAGTGGAGCAAAAGCAAGAACAACTGCCTGTTTCTTGACAGCCTTCACCAGTTTCTTACGCTCATCCAGCTTGTCCCCTTGGGCCAGGAAAACAATCGTACTGTAATCTGCCGGATTTTCCATATATGTAAGCAGACGATCAACCTGATGTTCAATCTTGGATTCTTTACCTGCAGTGAACAGGCTTGCGTCCCTTACAATAATCAATTTGCGTGGAACCAAAAAAGGTACGGTCTCTGCTTCTTCAATAACAACCTCCACAGCCGTTTCAGACAAATCATATGGAATAATCGCAAAATCACGATGCTCTTCTTCAATAACCTGCTCTTTTAACATATCCGTAAATTGCTGTATCTGGTACTTTTCCGTTCCATACAGCACATAGATCGGAGCCGTTTCTCCACTCCGTATAGCCTTTGTTGCACTTTTCACATCCATTCACGGTGCCCCCTTATCCCTTTTATCGTACCAGAAAACACACAAGACAACAAAGGGACCTTACATCCAGTTATGGATGAAGGTCCCCTGTCCTACATCTATATAAACGCAGGCACCAGCAGTTCTAGAAAAAGCCGGTGTGCGGTCATACGACGTCAGTTGTTTGAACTGAGATAGGACGTTTTGTTAGTTCCAATATATGCTTGTCATACTGAAAATGTTCTTTCGTTCAGAGGAGCTCACTCCCCAATTTTTATTTATTTCGCAGGAGCTCCACCTGAAACAGCAGGTACATTAAACGAGTTCTTCGCCGTTGTTCCGTCCTTGTCCGTTTCGTAATTAAATAGAGTGCCATCCTTCGACCAACTTGCTGACTTCAGCGTCCCCTCTATACTGCGTTGTTCAACCAAATTTAGAACATCCGGTTCGCCCACAGGTTTGGAGTAGATGCTGATCTGATCACCAAGAAGCATAACTACGTAAGAGCCGTCAGGTGATTTCCATTCTTTTGGTGCTGCCGTTGTAGTCATTTCCTGATCCGATCCTGCTGCAAATCCTTTGTTTCCTCCAGAGGCGTCTGCACCTGCACCGGAATCAGGAGCAGAATTGCCTTCCACTGGAGCATCTTCATTTCCATTCGGTACAATCATCTGAGAAGTGAAGGAATCTTCATTATCTGTTTCAGTTACTCCATTCTCTTCCCCATCTGCAGGAGATCTAGGAACACTTCCTGAATCTGGATTCTTCTGCTCGGAATCTTGGTTCTGAGGCTGACTCTTCTGATTATCCGTCGAAGGAGAACTGGACGAATTGTCTTGTGCTCCTTTGTTCGAAGAAGGCGTTGCTTCGGTAGCCGGTTGTTGGGGAGTCGGATCTGACTGAACCTCAGGAACCTGCACCTTCTCTCCACCATTCTCTTCAGGAGTTGTTTCTATTCCCTGATTATCCGGTTCAGTTGGTGAAATATTCGATTGATCCACAAATACATCATTGCTGCTTGGCGTGGAAGAAGCTGACGAATCATAATTTTCTATACTCTTGCTTAGTGGATTTTCATCCACATTACCGCTCTCTTGAGAAGCTCCAGAGCTCATCAGCATGGAATCGGCATTCTCAATCTGTTCAGGCTGATATCCCCAGATGGCAAATCCCAATACAACTGCCGCAGCCGCTGCCCCCATGGACATACGTCCTGCCATCGAGTTAAGCCATTTTTGCTTCGTTTTCCGCTCACTTGAACGTTGTAAATTCTCAAATGTAGCGGGGACAGGATTCATTTCCTGTACGGTGCTACTTTGTTCCTTCCGCGCTTCGTCAATGGCATCTAGCTGTGGCATAATCGCATCAACCAGACTAAATTTTGGGCTTACTTGCGGTAATTCTTCCAATTCTCTGGAAAGAGCTCTAAGTAAACTAAAATTCTCGGCGCATTCCGGACACTTTGCCACATGTTGTAGCATCTGCGCGGTTTCGGCCTCGCCCAGATCATGATCCAGATAGCGGTGCATCCATTCCACCACCTCTTCGCATTTCATCCTGTCACACCACCTTTCTGATATTCCTGTAATAGATTCTGCAATTGCTGTCTGGCTCTAAATAAATAAGACTTCACCGTATTCAACGGAAGATCGAGACAATCCGCAATTTCATTGTAGGATAAGTCCTGCAAGTATCTTAGAACAATAACGGTACGATGATGCTCGGGAAGCTTGTTGATCGCATCCTGAATGTCTTGGGCCACATATGTAGACATGACCTCGTACTCCACATCCTGATTATCCTGAAAAACCATGTCATGTTCGTCAATGGAGACGGACGGTTTGGTTCTTCTGAATTTATCAATACAGATGTTCGTGACGATGCGTTGTACCCATGTTTTAAATTGGGCCTTTTCTTCGTATGAGTTGATTTTGGTGTAAATTCGGATCAACGCTTCCTGAGCAGCATCCAAAGCGTCCTGTTCATTATTTAGAATGTAATATGCGGTCCGATAGACATGTTGTTCAATCTCCCGCAATAGGGTAATTAGAGCGTCGCGATCGCCCGATTGAGCGGCTCTGATGAGTTCCGGCTCTACCACAAAGGATCCCCCTCTCCCTGCAACCTTACAGACGTGATCATCAATAAAATTGTTGCAAAGTTAAGTATTTTTTTAATTTGCCATAACAAAATAACGGCGTATGTATTAGGGCCGCTGAAATCTTCTCTTAGAATAACAGAAATTGCATAACGAGTCACCAAACGTATCCAAAAGGGATTCCATTACTTACACGACTCAATTCAAATGCAATGGCATACATTATAGCGAAGCACTTTTTGGTTCCCTAAAATAAAAAAAGTCGAAATTTGTCCAAATTTAAGCTATTTTTAATGCAATTTTCATGAAAATAGTGTATTGTAAATTTACATTCATAAAACACGAGGTGATGAGCATGCCAGCTCTAGCGAAAATTCAAGCTTTAAAAGAACAAATGCCCAAAGAATATCAAAGCATTTCCCACTTTGTGGAACATGCATTGGAGTCCATTGATACTCTGGTCGAGGAACATCGCAAGTACGTAGCAGCACAGGCGTTATACGGCGATAAAATCGTTGGATCGGAAGAACGCTTGTATAGAGAAACTGTACTTGATGTCAGAGCACAACTGTTGATGACTCTTGAGAAAACGGTAGAAGATCTGTTGCACAAAGGCGACAAGCACTGGAACAAACATTTTAAGGATGGCGTGGAATAGTTCGTTTTTATCTACCATTTCGAAAAAATGGCCCGTTTTCCGATATTCTCCTTCGTGGAGTGTAACGGAAAGCGGGCTTTTTTGTGCTGTACTGGGATGCTGTGCTGTAACTCGCAATCAAATGAAGTAAGGAATTTGTCATCTCGATCAGAATAAAATCATTTTACTTATTTTCCTCCAACATCGTATGTTAAAATATAGTAACTGCCTTAGTCTATCTCTTGTTAATATAGTTGTTTAAGATGGAGGTCATTATTTAAATGACAAACACCCATAGAATAAATAGGCCGCGCGGAAAAATAATTGCAGCTGTATTCACTGCAATTTTCATTTCACTGGCAATGGGGATATATCACTATGTCCCTTTGCATGAAAGAATAGAGAATACTTACTATTATTCATTCGGGTATAAATTTGTAGTTGGATTATTGATCAACCTCGCTGTTTTACTCTTCTTAATTACGCCACTGTCCATATTGGTGGATGGATTGCTCTTATACAGAAAAAGAGTTAATACGTATGTGAGATCGCTCGTTGCTATTGCCGCATATGTTCTATTAGGCTTCATTGGTGGGATTATTTTCTCGATATTTACACTTAACTTTAATACTTTTTCTGCTCAAACTATCCACATTATTGTAAGTTCTCTTGTCTTGTTATCCTTCCAGTTGGTATTCAATCGGAGTTATCTTCACTTATCTTCAAACCGATAAATAGACTACGTGCCGTCGTATCCGTTGTTATAAGCTCTTCAACCTGCTCACCTATACAGTCTTATACAACGTCACTCAACTCCAACCAACTTGTACCGGATATCGATCTTTCCATCCTTCACTTTCATCTGTATCTCCCCCATCTGATCCGTTCGATAAATCTCTGACCCGGTAGCTTCCAGACGTTCCATCACTCCTGGATTGGGATGCCCATATGTATTGTTAACTCCTGCAGATATCACGGCGGTTTTGGCGTTCCAGTATTGGAGCCAGGCTTCAGTTGACGACGTTTTACTACCATGATGAGCGACTTTTAACACGTCAATGGAGATAGATGCTGAAACATCATTTAAATTAACCTGCAACTGATGTTGTGTAAGTACACGTTGTACAACTCCCTCTGTAACTCCAAAATCTGCTCCTTTCTGTTCAAACCGGGCAGCTAGTGAGCCATCCTGAATCATATAAAGGAGGTCCTGCTCGGCTGCTGCATCCATATCCCCTGTGAACAACATCGAAGTCCCCGCCATGTCCAGCAAAAAGACAACGGAATCATGATTCTGGTGTTCAGACACAGGCAGATTACCTGATGCATTTACATCCATCTGTGCCAGATCTGGAGCCATAAAATGTAAACTTGTCTCTTTGTCAGCCATATAGGACATTCCCTGCTGAATGGCGTAAAGAGGGATTTTCCGTTCCATGGCTGTACTCAGTAACTTATCAAAGTTAGCCTTACCACTGGTTGTGCCATTAAACATGAAACGTTTAACCGGAAGCTGTTCCAGTACAGCCTGTAGCCCTCCGGCATGATCCTGATCGGCATGTGTGACAATGACCGCGTCCAGTTGATGGATGCCTCTCTTTTTCAATAGAGGAACAACCACCTTGGCTCCTACCTCATACGGATCACGCCTTGTTTTCCATGATTGTTCGGTGTTCCCAAAGTTCACCGTTCCACCACCATCCACCAAAATGTGTTTGCCTTCCGGGGTTGTAATCAATGTACTGTCCCCTTGCCCAATATCCAAAAACTGCACGATGCCAGCTCCAGCAGGCTTCGGAGTCTGGTATGCCCACCACAATCCAGCAATAAAGCTGAGCGCGAGCAACCCGCACAACCATTGCTGAGCTTTACTCATTCGTTCATGTGCATAATATCCTGCACCTCGTGCGGTAAATGCACTTGTATACTCCGGCCAGGCAATACTGGCTCCTAATGTCGTTAAAGAAGTTTCTTTTTCACCTACACCGTTCTTACCTTGATCCTGTGCCACGGCAGACATCGAAGAGCGAATGCCCACATTTTCCATGGCAACAGAAGGCTGTCGCCTCACAAGAGGAGCCGTATCCTCCTCAATAAACGCTGTTTCTCGCTGCTTAGCATTGCCACGATGCAACAGGTAGAGCAAGGCATACAAAACGGCATAATATGCGGATATCCACAGAAGGGAAGGTGTTGCCCAGATCAACACAAAACCTGGCAGACTGTTCATCCACTCCACGCTTACAAATGTCAGTTGATTCAATTGAATCGCAATCCATGCGAGAGGTTTCGCTAAGGGAACCCATATAAATGATAATAGCATCGCGACCGTCCCTAGAGGTAATACAATGGCGCTAATCAGAGAAACCAGTAGAAAGTTAGCCACAAATGAGAGCAATGAGAACTGGTTGAAATACAGAATGGTTACTGGGAACGAAATTAACTGAGCGGTCACTGTGACAGATGCTGTTGCAGCCAGAGATTTCGGCCAACTGCTAAACAGCCGGTTAATCAATGGCATGTAGATCATCAAACCTGCAGTCACAAGAAAGGATAACTGGAAGCTCACGCTTAATAAAAAGTACGGGTCCCACCACATCATAAGCAATGCTGCTGCACTGATCATTTGAAGACCGTCTCTGGCGAGGCCGCGACGCGCCATATACAAACCAATCATGGACATAATGCCTGCCCGAATGACTGAAGGTGAACCACCGGATAATAGTACATATGCAGGCACCAGGATCAGAACAATCGTGAGTGCTGTCTCTCTGGTAAGCCTTAACCAGGATAAAATAAGGAGAAGAGAAGCTACATATACAGCCACATGGGTTCCTGAGATTGCTAGGATATGAGTTAGACCCAGTTGTGAAAACTGACCATAGGTGCCAGGATCGATATCGTTAGCCATCCCGATAATTAGCCCCTTCATATATCCTGCATGAGGCTCAGGAAATAATTGCTCGACCGCTGAACCCAACATATGTCTTGTCCAATCCGTCCACCGTAGTATGTTGAATTGTCCAAGCCTTTCCGGAGGCATAGCTAGAACAGAGCCGGCTCCCTTCACCTTGAACAACCAGTGGATATGGAGGGTTTGCAAATAACTGCGATAATCAAACCCGCCAAAGTTCCTGGCTTCACCAGGAAGAGCAAAAGAACCATGGAGCGTGATCGCATCGCCCCTCTGCCACCCCGCTGCTACCTGTTGTTCTTCCTCCTCCAACAGTCTGACTTGTACCATCAATTGTTCATCTATCCGGAATGCAGATGGTGCAGACGATGCTGCCAGATCTGTATCTGCTGACGAAGCCGATATGGGCAATACGGAAGACATCTGTATCTTAAAGTCTGCCCGATCTCCATCAATACGTACATCTGACACAAGCTGACCCTGAATCTCCGCTGCCATACCGTCTAACTCTTTAGTAGCGATATGGCTAGCCCCGGACAGTCTGCTATGATTGCGTACGTCATTCCATTCCCAATGCATAGCACCTCCAATAAAGGCGGTGAGCAACAATAAAATGGACCATCCACGCACATCTATGAAACGAAGCAGAAGTGGCAGACATGCCAGCGCCCCAAGCATCCCCCAGATTAACGTCCAGCCTGTTAACGCGCAAGCCATCCCGCTACCGCATAACCAGCAAATTGTAAAACTTAACAACGGTCTGCCCTTCATTTGCTCCCTCCTTCCTGTTACTCTTGAATGCAGAAAAACCCCCGGAAAGCCAATTCAGGCTTGCCGGAGGTTCTCCCTCGCATATTCGACCATATTCACATTAATTGCTCACAGTCATCATCGTTTCCCGCGGCGGCTGATAATTCTCCAACCTGCGGAATGTTATGCCCTTCTGATTCATCATATTCGTTACCTTGCCGGTATCTTTAGGATAAGAACGATGAAAGACGATTTCTGTAATCCCGCTATTCGCCAGCATGTTGGCACATGTCCAGCAAGGTTCGTCGGTCACATACACAGACGAGCCTTCGCGGTCAATTCGATCTGTGAATAAAAGCAAATTTTGCTCCGCATGGATTGTGCGAATGCATCGTTGCTTCTTCACCATTTCTTCTCGCCCATCGGTCACGACCAACTCATACTCCTCCGATATCATGCAGCCTGCTTCAGAACAATCCGGAACACCGGTGGGTGCCCCATTATAGGCTGTTCCCAGCAGTTTTTTTCCCTGAACAAGAACGGCACCGACGTGACGACGCGAACAGCGGGAACGGGTGGAAACCATATACGCGATGTCCATAAAATACGTATCCCAGTCCTTGCGTACCTCTCCTGTACTCATGCTGCTTTCCTCCCGCTCAACACATTTTTTATTCTAATATTACCGGATCTGCACATAGGGTGCCATCTTCTCCAGCATCTTCATGCCGATTCCCTTGACCTTTGTCAGATCACTAACTTTCGCAAAAGGACCATGTGCATTCCGATAGTCCACAATGGCCTGAGCTTTCTTCTCCCCGATTCCGGGAAGCTCCGTAAGCTTGGAGACAGGTGCTGTATTCACATCAATCTTGCCATTGTCGGCAGGTTCTTCACGAACTACAGATGGATTACTGCTTAATGCCGTCTCGGAGGTAACCGAAGAATTGGAATTCGCACCTTGCATTACCGGTTCAGTCGAAGTAGCAGTATCCGATAAATTATCGTTTGTCTGATTGGGGATTTGAACTTCCGAATTACCTTCAACCCCAACGCTCACAAGCTCTTTAGACTTATCTGCCTTTACATCATTCCCAGTCTGCATCCCACTTGCATCCGTTCCTGTAGATGTTCCTGTATTGCCCTGAACCGAAGCAGCCGACTGCACAGCAGGGAGTTCCTGCTCTATCGTCGGCTTCTCGGTGCCGAGCTGCAAGGGTTCCCAGCCACTAGGTGGTTGTTCACTTTTGCCCGACCATAATATGAGTACACTTCCAACCACTGCAGCAGCAATGGTCATTCCCTTGTTCCATCTCATTTCTTCCACACCTCTCCCTGAATTCAAAATCATTCATTTGAACACGGGCGGTGCTTCCGAACCGTTGAACTTCCCTGATGAAACAAGATGTATATTTTTCATGTCATGTAAAACAGGTCCTCACGCATAGAATAGAGGGAATGGACTGCGCCAGTACCGTAAAGCATGAAAGGAGGCCTGAAACAATGAAGGTTGGATTTATCGGAACCGGCAGCATGGGCAGCCTGCTGATCTATGCCCTGATCCAATCGGGTGCACTCGAGCCGCGGCAGATCGCCGCCAGCAATCGAACCCCGTCCAAAGTACGGCAGTTATCTCTGCGTTACCCTGGTCTGCATGAATCCCAGAGCAATCGGGAAACGGTGATCCGAAGTAATATCATCTTCCTGTGCGTGAAGCCGCTTGAATTCAAACATGTCATTGACGACATCCTGCCTGTCGTGAATCCCAATCATATAATTGTCTCGATCACCAGTCCCGTGCAGTTGCGCCATCTGGAATCTTCACTTCCTTGCAAAGTCTCCAAGGTTATTCCCAGCGTCACACATCAGGTTGGCAGCGGCGCGTCCCTGTGTATACACGGCGAACGAATGACCAGTGAAGACCGTGCTGTGTTGGAAGGTCTGCTTAGTCATATAGGCAGGCCGTACCAAGTGGATGAAGCCTGTACACGAATTACATCCGACTTCTCCAGCTGCGGACCTGCATTCATATCGTTCTTTTTGGAACAATGGATCGAAAGTGCAGTGAAGCTGACGGGTATCAAACGGGCAGATGCCTGCGCCCTGGCTGGCGAAATGCTCCTGGGAACAGGCAAGCTGCTCACCGAAGGAGGATACACCCCGCAAGAACTTCAGGCTCGTGTCGCTGTACCTGGCGGTATTACCGCTCAGGCACTTGCACTACTGAAGGTGAGTCTCGACGGTGTTTTCGACAGCCTGATCCACACGACACATGACAAATATGATGAAGATTTGTTAAAGCTGGATGAACTATTCCGAGCCGGTGAGATTAACCGGCAACAATATTAACGAGTTTGCCTGGAACGGCAATGACCTTGCGAATGGTCTTGCCTTCCAGCGCCTGCTTAACAGGTGCCAGCTCCATCGTAAAGTCCTGCATGCCCTGTGCATCCAGATCCTTGGCGATCGTAGCACGAGTTACGATTTTACCGTTCACCTGAACAACGATTTCTACTTCAGCATCCACTGTCATGGACTCATCATATTCAGGCCAAGCCACGTAAGAGATTCCACCTTCATGACCCAGACGACTCCAAAGTTCCTCAGCCATATGCGGTGCCAGTGGTGACAACAGTTGTACAAAGTTCTCCATCGCTTCACGAGGCAGTGTATCGGCTTTGTAAGCATCGTTGATGAAGATCATCAGCTGGCTAATGGATGTGTTGAAGCGCAGGTGTTCCAGATCTTCCGTAACTTTTTTGATCGTTTTGTGAGCAGTCCGCTTGAACTCATCCGTTCCGCCGTCCACCGTAATCTTGTCATTGATGGCTCCTGTGTCTTCGTTAATAAAGAGACGCCATACACGTGACAGGAAGCGGTACATGCCTTCAACCCCGTTCGCATTCCACGGTTTTGTTGCTTCCAATGGTCCCATGAACATCTCGTACAGACGCAATGTATCTGCACCGAATTCATTCACGATTTCATCCGGGTTAATGACATTACCACGGGATTTACTCATTTTCTCATTGTTGGTACCCAGGATCATACCTTGGTTCACCAGTTTGTGGAAAGGCTCTTTGGTATCCACAACACCCAGATCATACAGCACTTTGTGCCAGAAACGAGCATACAGCAAGTGAAGCACCGCGTGCTCTGCTCCACCAATGTACAGATCCACCGGCAGCCATTGTTGCTGTTTCTCCTTCGAGATCAGTTCCTTGTCATTGTTCGGATCGATAAAGCGCAGGTAATACCAGCAACTACCCGCCCATTGTGGCATGGTGTTGGTCTCACGACGTGCCTTCATCCCCGTTTCCGGATCTACCGTATTCACCCACTCCGTAACATTCGCCAGTGGCGATTCTCCAGTACCCGAAGGTTTGATCTGGTCGATATCAGGAAGCAGCAGTGGAAGTTGATCTTCCGGTACGGTCTTCATCGTTCCGTCTTCCAGATGCAGAATCGGAATTGGCTCACCCCAGTAGCGCTGACGGCTGAACAGCCAATCACGCAGACGGTAGGTTACTTTCCCTTGTCCTTTACCGTTCTCTTCCAACCAGGCAATCATCTTGGCAACCGCTTCTTCATTGTTCAGTCCGTTCAAGAAATCGGAATTCACATGCGCGCCATCACCGGAATATGCCTCTTGTGTAACGTCTCCACCTTGAATAACCTCGATGATATCCAAACCAAACTGCTTCGCAAATTCCCAGTCACGTGCATCATGCCCCGGAACGGCCATAACCGCACCAGTACCGTAACCTGCAAGAACGTAATCAGCAATCCAGATCGGCAGTTTTGCACCATTAACGGGATTGATTGCATAAGCGCCAGTGAATACACCTGTTTTGTCTTTGGCCAAATCCGTACGTTCCAGATCACTCTTACGAGAAGCCTGCTCCTGATAAGCCTGAATCGCTTCACGTTGGTCATCCGTTGTAATCGCTTCTACCAATTCATGTTCCGGAGCAAGTACTGCAAAGCTTGCACCGAACAATGTGTCCGCACGGGTAGTAAACACCTTGATAACTTCCTCGCGACCTTCAATGGCAAAAACAACTTCTGCTCCTGTCGATTTACCGATCCAGTTACGCTGCATATCCTTGATACTTTCCGACCAATCCAGCTCTTCCAGGTCTTCCAACAGACGCTCTGCATACTCGGTAATTTTCAGTACCCATTGGCGCATCGGTTTACGTACAACCGGATGCCCACCACGTTCACTCTTGCCATCAATAACCTCTTCGTTAGCCAGTACCGTTCCAAGTGCTTCGCACCAGTTCACTGCGACTTCATCCACATAAGCGAGGCCCTTATTGTACAACTGGATAAAGATCCATTGTGTCCATTTGTAGTACTCAGGGTCCGTTGTGCTGATCTCACGATCCCAATCATAGGAGAACCCGAGCGATTTGATCTGACGACGGAAATTGTCAATATTGCGGAATGTAATATGCCGTGGATGTTCACCTGTATCCAATGCATGCTGCTCAGCAGGCAGACCGAAAGCGTCCCAACCCATTGGGTGCAAAACATTGTAACCACGCATACGTTTGTAACGGGAAACGATATCCGTTGCTGTATATCCTTCCGGGTGACCTACATGCAGACCTGAACCGGATGGATAAGGGAACATATCCAGTGCATAAAATTTTGGTTTGGCAGGATCCTCACCCGTTTTAAACGTTTTATTTGCATCCCAGTATTGTTGCCAACTTTTTTCCATGACTTGTGGCTGATAGCCGTGCTTCGGCTGGTTATTCTCACTCATCTATTGTTCCTCCTTCTGGTTGTTCGTTTTAGCTTTAATTGCAACAAAAAAACCTCAGCATCCCGTAGCGTTTGCAGCGCTAGGGACGAGAGGTTGAATTCCCGTGGTACCACCCTAGTTAGCGGACGAACGTGCTTCGTCATCCACTCCCTTTGGACCTGTAACGGCGGTTAACCGATGCGGATTTCCATTCCTGAACCAAGCTTTATACAAGCAAGTTGACCAGAATGGTGTAATCACCGCATTTCTCCAAGGCGAGTTCGCAAATCACTGTCAACCGGCTTGCACCAACCGCCGGCTCTCTGTTATGTACAGGAATTACTACTGATCCTTATCATCGAAATATGTATACAATATCGGGACCATTATATAAAAAAGCAAGGCCAAAGTCAATATGACACGTTATAATCGCCTTCTTGAAGATCACAGTTTGTATCCTTCATAACGCTGGTTGCTGTTCAGGATAACCGAAAACGCTCAATGCCCTCCTCCAGATTATGAATAGTCCAATTCACATGTTCCAGATTATCATATTGGCGATAAGCGCACTCAATACGCAATACCAGATCAAAGTACAAGTCATACAGACTTCTTCTTTTTAGCTCACTTGGGGTGGTAATCAAACTCCCGTAACCTTTCACAAACCCTGGTGTATAGTTAAAATGACTGAAATAATGCTCCATCAGAGGGTCTGCCCACAGTGAACGTTCAAAATCGATAATTGCTGTGATACGACCATCGTTCACTAGAACATTGCCATCCCACAGATCCCAACTGATAAGCGCAGGTTCCTTTACATCGTCCAGCACATCCGATTTTTCTTCAATCAAGCGTCTCAATTCTGGGTAATCCATCGAAAATGTAATACCGGCTTCTTCCCCATCGGCAAGAACGTCATCCATTAGGTTCATAAATGCTTCTTTCCATGTGGAATATCGCTGTTTTTGCTCCGAGAAATATCCAAACTTCTCGCCCTTGATTTCATTAATTCGACGATTGTAACGCCCCAGTTGTTGTTCAATGGCCTCCTGCTCTTCCGCAGAATACTGATCCTTGATCTGATTGTAGGGTGTTCCAGACATGTACTCCATGATGAAATAACGCGCTGAAGCCATGGTTAACGAGTCATCATAAGCCAATACATGGGGTACAGGGACATCCTGTAACTTGCTGATGAGACGCATTGCCTCAACTTCGGCGATCATCAGATCCTGCTCGCAGCGCATCAGATTGGTGGAAGCCGCAGGGGCAATTTTGAGTACCACTCGCTGTGCGTCACTCAATGTAATGAGATATGCATGATTGGCCCAGCCATCCACCATTTCCTTGTAGTCCTGTATACTTGCAGATAGATGCTGCTCGATTATGGCATTCAGTTGTTCTGACGTAAGCCTTGTTTTATATGTACTTTCCACTTCTACACCTCATCTCGACTATTGATCTCTCAGAAAACGCTTTCTACCCGACTATTATCGCCTCCTTTACTTTAACTGGCAATACTTTTTGTCACGCTCATAAGTTTCTTCTAACATTTCTTTCCCCGATTACGGAAACACGTCACTCACTTGATATGGAGAATAAAACCAAAAAACTGCCCTTATGTACCAAACATAAGGACAGTTCTCGAGATTTGTTCTTATTTCACAGCAACGTAGAACAAGCGTTGTGCGCTGTCTCCGGCCTCTTTCCATTCAAAATCCGCATATACCTTCACATCTCTAAAACCTGCCTTGGATAACTCCAGCTTCATCCAGTCCGGATTATATGCACGCTGGACATGAACTTCTTCAAACCGCTGGTATATATCCTTGCTACCATCTTCCACACGCGAAAAAATACTGAGATGATGTTCAATCTCACAACGATCCTGGTCCAGATCACAAGTCCAAATATAAGATACAGAGCGCTCATCCAGGACAAAAGGCTGCTCCTCATCATAACGAATAAGGGTATTGGGATGATGCACATCAAACAAAAACGTTCCATCCGGCTTCAACATCTCATATGTCCGCTGGAATGTTCGAACAACATCTTCTTGTTCAAGCAGATAATTCACGCAATCACAGAAAGATATCACTGAATCCACAGGTTCCGGAACTCGCCAGTCACGCATATCTTGCTGCACCCAACGTACGCTGCCTTCCCGATACAATCGGTGGCCCTGAGGCGTTGCCTCCATCTTGCTGCGTGCAACCGACAACATATCTGCTGACAGGTCAATACCTGTAACTTCGAAACCGGAGTTCACGAGCGGGATCGTAATGGAGCCCGTTCCACAGCCAAGTTCAGCGACACTTTTGGGCATTCCATGCTTTTCCCACGCTGTTCTTGCAAACCTTATCCAGTCCGGATAAGGCATATCTTCCATTAATTCATCATAGACATAGGCAAATTTCCGGTAAGACATGTCAGGCACCGCACTTTCAATTTCATTTTCCAATCCTGATCTAACAAAAGTAAAGACAGGGGCATCCGGTGTTTACCCAGCCTATCCCTGCCTTCTCCGAGTTTCATATTATGAAATATTCAATCAAAAGAATTATTTGTTTTCACTTTGATCTGCAGGAGCAGATTCGGACAGATACGTCCAGTTTTCCTTTTGAACCACCAGTCCGTCTTTCATCAATTTGCCCAGGGCACGCTTGAACGCAGACTTACTGATGCCAAAGCGCTGCTTGATGATATCCGGCGGAGTTGCATCTGAATAAGGCATGCCGCCCATAGGACGTTCTTTCATAAAGGCGAGCAGCTTGTCTGCATCTTCGTTACGTCCAACTTGTTTAAGTTGAGTCATGGCCAGATTCACACGTCCATCTTCACGTACCAGTGTCACCCGACATTTCACTTTTTCACCAAGGCGCAGCATATGACTACGTTCAGATGAATGAATCATGCCAATCGCGCCAAAGCCCAGTACACCGCCCTCTACAAGTACAAAAGTACCCATCTGCAATGGCTTGTATACCGTCGCTTCAACCCACTCGTTTAACCATGAAGTTGGCGCATGGAAAGACAATGGCGCAAGTTCACGTTCCCCCGCCAATTTGGCACGCAGACGTCCCTGCTTGTCATGTTCCATAATTACAAAGACTTCATCCCCCACTTGAGGACGCAGTTCTTCCAGTTCAGGCAGTTCACGAATAGGTAGCAGCAATTGCCGTCCAAGTCCCATTTCCAGGAAACAGCCCAGTCGTGTGTGAACATCAGCCACAACCAGTCGTGCCATTTCGCCAAGCATGAGATAAGGTTTCTTCATCGTTACGGCCAGACGATCTTCTGTATCAAAGAATACAAATACCTCAAGCGTCTCGCCAATCTTAATATCCCGAGTTAACTCGGTGTAGTGAAGCAGTACATCTTCCGATCCTGTCGTCAAAAAGAAACCAAACGGAGACACTTCACGTGACACCGGCAAAGAG
Organism: Paenibacillus sp. SAF-068; assembly: GCF_051967555.1. NCBI lineage: Bacteria > Bacillati > Bacillota > Bacilli > Caryophanales > Paenibacillaceae > Paenibacillus > Paenibacillus sp. SAF-068. The sequence continues at coordinate 447,386 of NZ_JBQCJX010000002.1, read as the reverse complement.
ACGACTGTTCCAGCAATCAAACTCATACCGTTTCCACCACTTTGGCATCAGACCATAGACGTTCAATGTTGTAGTATTCCCGCTCGTCGCGGTGGAAGATATGAACAACAACATCACCCATGTCCATCAGTACCCAACGCGCGGAATCCATACCTTCGATACCTTTGATCGTCGCTCCGGCTGCATGAGCCTGTTTGCGAATTTCAGTGGCAATGGCCTGTACCTGTGTATCGGAATTCCCGTGACAGATAACAAAATAGTCCGCCACCAAGGAAACATTAATCAGATCCAAAGCTACAATATTGGATGCCTTTTTGTCGTCAGCGGCAGCAACCGCCATATTCATAAGTTCTTTCGATGATACTGTCATGAACCAACCTCCATAATCTGTAATTGTGTGTTCAAAAAGATCCTTCGTAATCAAAAGTGGACTTTTTGAACAACCTCTATAGTTGAGTAATCAAGTCATTGCGTGACAACACGGTCAAAGGATAAATAACACGGCGCTGCGAGATCAGCAAGCTGATCGTCGAATCGAATCCGGCAATCAACCCTTCCTCCAGACTGTGTTCAGCCTGTTCGCGAATGTAATCCACTCCCGGGAAATCTCGTCCCGGTTCAATATAATCGGCAAGACATACCACTTTGTCCAGCAGGCTCATGCCTACCCGACCTGAAGTATGCCACCGGATGGCATGAATAATTTCGGAATCCTGTACACCGTAATCGCGCTCGGCTACAAAAGCACCGACTTCCGAATGCCAGAGCTGTTTGTCATGCTGCAGCAGTTCCTGGTTTAATCCGTTATCGCGGATGACCGTCTTCATCTCTGCTACCGGCCAGTATTTTGCCACATCATGCAATATCGCGGCCAAATCCGCTTTTACAGGGTCAGCACCGTATTTTTCAGCCAACCTCACTGCCGATTCCATCACGCCCAGTGTATGCTTCCAGCGTTTTTCCGGCATTTGTCCGGATACGGCCTGAATCAGTTCATCACGGCTTAGTGCCATATAAACCGCTCCTTACAATGTATTGGTGCACCTCATCAGGAATCATGAAGCGTACCGAATGTCCTTTGGCAAGTCGTCTGCGAACGGCTGTCGATGAAATATCCACCAAGGGCATCTCGGCCAGCAGGACCCGATCCTGTAACTCGTCTGGAAGATCATCCAGATGTAACTGGAAGCCTGGCCGACCAACCCCGATAAAGGTTAGACGTTCAGCAAGTTCTTCAATCTGCTCCCATTTGGGAAGATAGTTCACCATGTCCGCTCCAATAATGAAATAAAATTCATGTTCCGGATGGCGACGCCACAGTTCCTTCATCGTATCGATTGTATAAGATACTCCGCCCAGTTCCATCTCGATACCCAGCACCTCATATTGCTGCACACCCTTCACAGCCGCTTCCGTCATATCGAGACGTTGCTGTCCCGAAGCTCCGGCTCCCCGTTTGTGAGGTGGAACATGGGAAGGCATGAACCAGATCTCATCCAGTGCATGCGAATCCCTTGCCGCTTCAGCTGCCAGGAGGTGTCCCATGTGGATCGGATCAAACGTACCACCCATGATGCCGATCTTCACCCGCGTCACGCTCCCTTATCTAGGTAGTTCGATTTGTTTGTTATCGCGCGATTCTTTGTACAGGATGATTGTGTTACCGATGAGTTGTACAAGCTCACTTCCCGTTTCACGGGCAACTTCTTCTGCCATCTCTTTTCTGTCATCATCATTGTTGTTGAGCACTTGCACTTTCATCAATTCGCGCTTCTCAATCGCATCTTCGATGTGACGGAACAGGTGCTCATTCGTTCCACCTTTACCAATCTGAAATACAGGGGTCAGGTGATGTGCCTGTGACCGCAAAAAGCGCTTTTGTTTACCGTTTAACATGAATACTCCATACTCCTTATGTTGAGCAGGCCCTAATCGACAGCACAAAAACTGTCCGGACCTGACCATTCAATTATATTTTCACACTTCAAAACTGTTTAAAACCGCTCGTCTCATCGTCTCTACAGGAGCCGGAATGCTGAGCCAATGTTCAAAGGCCACTGCGCCCTGGTACACAAACATCCCCAGACCACCGTGCACCGTACATCCGCGCATCCGTGACTCCCGAAGCAGACGAGTCTCCAGCGGATTGTAGATCAGATCACTTACCGCTGCTCCTTCACGAATCAATGAAGGGTCAACCGGTACGTCATCAACATGTGGATGCATTCCGGCAGACGTTGTATTAATAACGATATCCGCCGTAGCCAATACCGTTGCAACATCCTCCATGCCGCTGCCCGAGATTTCTCCCAGACCATGGCCCCGTAAATCCGAAGCAAGTGCAATGGCCCTGTCCGCTGTCCGGTTCAGAATGTGGATCCGCTCAGGCTTCTCCAGTGCAAGTGCGTATATGACACCTCTCGCTGCTCCACCTGCTCCCAGTACAGCAATGTGTTTACCCGCAAGCTCAGGCACTGCCTCTTCCTTCAGGGATCGGACATAGCCAATCCCATCCGTATTGTACCCTGTCAGTGTTCCACCTTCATTGACGATGGTATTCACCGCACCAATCAGGCGAGCACTTTCATCGAGCACATCCAGATACTGCATGACCTGCTCTTTGTGCGGGATGGTGACATTGACACCACGATAGCCAAGTGCCACAATTCCCCGAACTGCCGCTTCCAGTTGATCCGGATGAACATGCAGTGGCATATACATTCCATTCACTCCTGCAGCAAGCAGAGCCGCATTGTGCATTGCCGGAGACTTGGAGTGGGCAATAGGATCACCCATGACACCAAGCAACACGGGAAGTGAAGAGTTGAACTTTTTCTGCTCAGACATAGGTCCGCCTCCGATCCATCTGATGTACAGGTTCTGAGAATTGATTAGATCAACGATGGACGGATCTGTACACGAATGCCTTTTGGAGCATGAACAGCAACCAGTGCTCCAATATCACCATTGACCTTAATCCAGCCCAAACCGGAGATGAATACATCCGATTGACTGCCGCGTTTGATGCGGAATTCATGTCTGGTCCATTCAGCCATCTCTGCTGCATTCTCACGTGTTGGCGGAGATAACAATTCTCCCAGGTGATCGCGGTACAGATCATCTGCACGCTCCAGCTTCGTCCGGTGAATATCAAGCGCCGTGCTGATGAAACAAGTGAACGACTGGCGATCACCTTCCACAAAGTCGAATCGAGCCATGCCGCCGAAGAACAGCGTCTGACCGGAATTCAACTGATACACAGCCGGTTTAAGCGGCTTTTCCGGCATGATGGCGGCGAGATCCTTACGTGAAACAATCTCGCTGAAACGCCATGGATATACGATTCCGGGCGTATCAATAATATATTTCCCATCATCCAGCGGAATGTTCACCATATCCAGCGTTGTGCCAGGATAACGGGATGTAGTCAGTTCCTGCTCCAGATCGCTGTAATCACGGATCAGACGGTTAATCAATGTGGATTTGCCTACATTGGTACCGCCAACCACATACACGTCACGATCTTCGCGATACGTTCCCACAAGCTCAAGCAATCGGTCGAAGCCCTGATTCTGCTTCGCACTGCACAAGACCACATCCACGGTGCGCAAACCTTGTTCTTTGGCTTGCTTTTGCACCCAGTTGCGAACCTTGTTCCAGTTGGTTACTTTGGGAAGCAAGTCCGTTTTGTTCACAGCAAGCAATACCGGATTGTTGCCTACAAAACGTTGCAGACCGGAGATGATACTGCCATCAAAGTCAAACAAATCAACGATATGGATGACAAGTGCATCCTTATCCCCGATTTTGCTAAGCAGAGCCAGGAATTCGTCCTGATCCACCGTAACGGATGATGACTCATTGTAGTTTTTGATACGGAAACAGCGCTGGCATATAACCGGTTCACGATCCAATGCCTTCTCGGGGATAAACCCTGGTAATTCCGAATTTTCTGTTTGCAGATGCACGCCGCATCCGCTGCACCTTACGGCAAGATTGCCGTTATGCGTTTCTGTCATTTCTTCTTTTCCTCCTCAAGCCATAAGCCTTTCCTGCGTAAACTCGTTAGAGCAATCCGTTCCACGCGCCGATTGAAGCGAGTCATAAAGCCTTCGTCCCCAATGGAGATTGGCAGTACCAGAACGGTATATAACCCCATTCTGTTCCCTCCATAGACGTCCGTAAGCATCTGATCGCCTACTACAATCGTGTTTTCAGGAGATAACTCCATCATTTTCATTGCTCTACGAAACGGTACATTCGATGGTTTGCGTGCACTATGCACAAACTGGATATCCAGCGGGGTCGCAAACAGGGATACACGATTCAAATTGTTATTGGACACAATCATCAGCTTGAAACCCGCCTCTTTCACACGCGCAAACCATTCAATCAGTTCGGGCGTAGCGTCAGGGGCTTTGGCTCCAACGAGTGTGTTATCCAGATCAGTTATAATTCCACGGTAGCCTTGAGCGTACAGCTCTTCCAAATTAATGTCAAAAACCGTGTCTACACGCAGCTTGGGCATTAACATTTTAAACAAAGAAGTCACCTCAGTTTCATACGACACACTATATCACAAATCCGTCTTTCCTGAAAATGCATACAGCGCCTGATGGCATAGGAAAAAAGGAAAAACGGGACGGGCAACAACTATGCCCGTTCCGCTTTCAGTTCCTTCCGCAGCTTCAAGGCAGTCTGATATACGGCCTTCCAGTCGTCGGCTTTTACAGACGCAGGACTGTAGCGAGTCTGTTCAAACTTCGTGAGAAGCTCATGCAATGTAGCTTCTGCAGCAGGTTTTGCCTGGCTCCAGCGAGCTACAGATTCACGAAGTGTCTCATCTCCGCTCCGGGTCAATCCTTTGCGTTTCACATAATGAATCCAACGCTCGGTCTCCGCCACTACCTTCTGTTCAGGGGTGAGCGGTCCACCTGTCCGCAGACGAAGCAGGAAGAATCGCATGGAGAAACGATTACGCCAGAACATGTATGCTACCCACAATACAATGATGGCTCCTGCAGCCCAGATGACAAAAGTCGGGATGGCAGACGAAGTCTGCTCAGGTGCAGGGGTCTGCTCTTCCTCTTGTACCGGCTCCTCTTCTGGCTGTTCTTCAGGCTCATCTACAGGTTGTACATCAGGCTGTTCCGTAAGCAGCGGCATATCAAAGCCCGGTGTTGCTTCTACAGGAATCCAGCCATATTCACCGAAGTAGACCTCAGCCCAGGAATGTGCATCTGCATTGGTAACGGTGTAGGTCGTCTCAATCTCCGCGCCAGGTTGACGCGGAGCCTGCATGTCCGAATTCAGGGACAGTTGTCCAGGCGCATACCCTTTAACCCACCTAGCAGGAATGCCTTCCGAACGCGCCATCATCACCAGCGCAGTAGAGAAGTAGTCACAGTAGCCTTCCATAATATCAAACAGGAAGCCTTCCACAAAGTCACTGCTTACTTTTCGAGATAAATCCGGATTGTTCGTGTATTCAAAATTAGTTTGTAAATAGTTTTGCAGTAATGCCACTTTTTCATACGGCGTATTCGCAGATGCCGTTATCTCGGCTGCCAGATTCGAGACCCGGTCAGGGAAACGGGATGGTAACTGCAAGTACATATCATCTGCAGGATTACTGTTGTACAGATCTTCAAAAGACTTTGTACGAAGCTCATCTTCTACAATTACAGGGGCTTCCGATACGATCGTGTACGTCTTGGGATACTGCGGCTGCTGACGGTCTGTCACCACATGCAGTTCAGCCTGTTCGGCATTCCACAGCATACGTTCCGTTCTGTCCTCCCCGTTAATCGAGCTCACTTCCGAGATCGAATAGGCACCAAAGAGAATCGGATAGACATTGTCATTCAGCATCGTTACGTTCTGGATCACTTGCTTGGTATTCACGTTTCCGGATTCATCGTTCTCCAGAGGCTGTCCGGCTTCAACATTCTCTGTCGCACCCCGTCCACGGTCATCCCAGCCCGTGCCTGTATACTCTGCACGTGTCTCACCGCGCCAGTAACTGCGTTCATTGGTCGTGACAGACATGACAGGGGTATAGTCGAAGTTGAATCCTCCACCAAGCTGATTGTCTTCCCTGCTGTATCCCGATTCAGTAGCTGCCGGAATATCAAGGTTTCCGTTACCAGCCTGACTTGTGGAAGTTCCGGTGTAGTTACGCCAAGCGGTATAAGGGTCCGTCAAGGTGGGTGGAATCTCCGGCATATTGACGCTGGCTACAATAATCAAAGAAAAAATAATGGCAATATTGGCCAGAACTTTAAAAGGATAACGGATGATTCGTTTCCAACCTTGCGGATACTGTAACTGATAATTACGGAAATGCTGGCATACGAGCCATCCCATCCCCGCAAACATGACCCAGGCGATTTCAATCCAGAGTGGAATCTGGGTGAAAGAATCGAGAATCCCCATCGAAATGATGTTGACACCCAGAAAAACAAGAATGCGACGTGTTGTGGTCACAAGTCGAAGCGCGGCTTCAAGCATCACCCATGCACACAGGGAGAACCAGATGTACGGCGTCATATGCAATATGAATTGCTCCGCTCGATCTGTTAAAGAGCCATAAGGGATGTACACTGTATAATCAATCAGGGTTTTATGCAAAATGTAACCTACAACGACCGCCTTGATCATTGCGCGATACATCGTTTTGAATGGCAGAATGACCTCCAGCACACTGACTGCTGCTAATGTCCATAACACCAGAGAAGTCGTCTCCGTATACCACGATTCCTGCGTAAATGAAATCCATTGCATTCCAATAAGGAAAATCCAGAGCAAAGACGCTGCATGATACCAGGATCGTTTGCCTGTAACACTTTCAATTCCTTTTGTGCTCATACAGAACCTCCCCCCATCACCGTTGGAAGCTCCTGCAAGTGAGAAACCGTGAATGACCTTGTGCCTCTTCCACGCAACATGGCATTCCACTCCGCACTCCGGCGGGATTCACTGGTATCGATCAGTATATGACATGGAGTCATGCCCCGCGTATCAGCCCAGCGCAACAGTTCCAATATTTTTTCATCCTTCTGGGGAGAAATCACAACAAAGTAAGCTCCCTGAGGCAACTGACGTGCGATTCTTTCCACACCAGGCAACAGATGAGTATCCTGACCGTTGTATTGAACATCGACCAGATGATGCATCATCTTCTGTCGTTCCAGTTGACTTTCACTGGGGGCCATGAAGGATGTCTCGTCTGACAATGTCAACAATCCCATCCCCATTCGTTCCCTGGCACCATACTCCAGCAAAGAGGCAGCCGTGGACACGGCGATTTCAAAGGCATCCCCATGTTCATAACTTGATGCCAGCGCATCCAGAACCAGAATGGTTTTGGGCACAGACTCATGTTCAAACTCCTTGGACTTCCAGTTCCCTGTCTTTGCCGTTGCATTCCAGTGAATGCGGGAAAGTCGATCTCCGTATACGTAGTCACGCACACCATTAATCTGAGTGGTCTCTCTCCGTGAACGGGTTAAAGCCGTCTGAGGACCGGATAACCGTGATTTGCGGTCGTAGAGCTGCCAATATGGAATAAATACCGTTCTTGGCAGTACGCGAAACTCACCTTTGGCCTTAAACTTCCCTCGATGTTCAATCAGTCCAAATATGTCCTCGCTGGCACATTCCGTTTCTGAAAAAACATACTTTCCCCGCTCAAGTGGCGGTGTCTGGAAAGACAACTCGCCATTACCTCGCATATTGGGAATCAAGCTTTCCTTGAACGACCAGGATTCCCCGTTATGCCGATGCAGCATTTCACGTACAACCACATAGGGAAGCGGAAGGAATCCCGGAATAGTCAGACTCAGCTGTACTTGAACCTGATCACCCGCATGCAGCAATTCTTCGTGGTCCGGGCCAGAAGATAACTTGCGCACGCCTTGAGCACGTCTTACTCCGCTAAATCCAGCAATGGCAAGATACACACAGAGCAGGGTCACCATCGACAGCAGCATAAGGGATGTCTTCCCGCCCTGAAACAAAACATAAGCCAGACAGCACATCCACACCATTGCGATGCTCCATACGCGTGGGTGGCGCAGTCCTCTATTGACAGTTCTCAAAAGCGGCTTCATGAACTATTGCCCCATGGAGACGGGCACACGTACTTGCTGAAGTACGGCATTCAAAACGGCCTCGGAACTCATGCTGTCCAGTCTCGATTCGGGACGAAGCACAATACGATGAGAGATCACATAAGGGGCCATCGTTTTCACATCATCCGGCAGCACATAATCACGTTCCTGCAAGAAAGCAAAGGCCTTTACGGCCATCATGAACGATATCGCTGCCCGTGGGCTGGCACCCAGCAGTACAGATGGGTGGGAGCGGGTTTGACGTACAACATCAAGCAAATAATCCATAACCGGATCACCGATAAACACTTCTTTAATCTCCTGCTGAATTGCCGAGATCTGGTCCATATGAGTCACGGATTCAAGGCGATCTACAGGCTGACCCAGCTGATGCTGTTTCAACAGGATTTTCTCAATTTCCTTATCGGGATAACCGAGACTGATTTTCAACATAAACCGGTCGAGCTGCGCTTCCGGCAATGTATACGTACCTTCAAAATCAATCGGATTCTGAGTTGCACAGAGCATGAACGGATGTGGCAGATCATACGTATCCCCATCAACGGTTACGCTGCGCTCCTCCATAACTTCGAGCAGAGCCGATTGGGTTTTCGTTGTGGCACGGTTAATCTCATCAGCTAGCAAAATGTTGGTCATAACAGGACCTGGCCGGAAATAAAAACGCTCATCTTTTGGATGGAACACAGATACGCCCGTAATATCACTAGGTAAAATATCAGGATTACATTGAATGCGTCGGTATTCACCGCGCATGGATTTCGAAAGTGCCTTAATCAACTGTGTTTTTCCAGTTCCTGGTACGTCTTCAATCAGAACGTGCCCGCCTGCAAGCAAAGCTGTAAGTAAAAGTTGAATTTCAAAGGATTTCCCCATAATGCAGGATTCCAGATTCGTACGAACTGCGGATATGATTTGGATCGACTCTTTGCGCACAGGCATGTGGTCTAACCTCCTAAAAAAGCATACAGATTTCCTTTTATTGTACATGATCCGCGGGCGTGAGTACACTCGAAGGAACTCACAATTTGTTTCCAGCCCGTCAGATTCACCGCAGTTCTCGCATGAATACGACAAAAAAGGCCCGGATAAATGTTATCCGGAGCCTTTGCTGAATCCACGATTTTCAAATTAAATCTTCCATATCATGTTAACCTTTTGGCCGTACTACCAGTGCCGCAAGAAAAGAAAAGATGATCGCTGATGATATTCCCGCCGCTGTCAGATCAAAGATCCCGGTAATAACTCCAATCCATCCCTCTTTCTCAAGTTCAGTCAATGCCCCATGTACCAGAGAGTTACCGAAGCTTGTGATGGGTACAGAAGCACCCGCTCCTGCAAACTTGACCAACGGATCATACAGGCCGAGTGCATCAGCAACCGCTCCTGCCACAACTAATGTGCTCATGGTATGAGCCGGTGTCAGTTTGACACCATCCATTAGAAGCTGTCCTACGACACAGATCAAACCGCCAACGATAAATGCCCACAAGAACTGCATTCCATTTATCCCTCCTTTTCTATGGCTACTGCATGAGCAATACAGGGAATACTTTCACCCTGCTGGTACGAAATCGGAGACAACAGCGCCCCGGTAGCAACAATGAGTACACGCTTAAGATCGCCCTTCTGCATTCGATTCAAAATGTGACCATAGGTTACTGTGGCAGAGCACCCGCACCCACTTCCCCCGGCAACAACATAAGGCTGTTTCTCCCGATCATAGATCATCAGTCCGCAGTCATTGAAAACGGTCTGTTCCATCGGAATGCTTTCTTTTTGCAAAAGCTCTTTGGTAATCGGCAGACCGACGGATGCCAGATCCCCAGTTACAATGAGATCATAATATCCTGGTTCCAATCCCGTATCCCGGAAATGAGAGATGATGGTGTCGGCTGCTGCCGGAGCCATCGCTGAACCCATATTAAAGGGATCTTTGATACCCAAATCCATGATTCGTCCAATGGTGGCTGCGGTAACTACAGGACCATCACCAGTACGAGAGACCACGCCACACCCTGCACCTGTTACGGTATATTGCGCATAAGGCGGCTTCTGGGAGCCGTATTCGGTCGGATAACGAAACTGTTTCTCAACCGTGCAATTGTGGCTGACCGTTCCTGCAAGGACATAATCGCCAGCTCCGGAATCAACAATCATGGAAGCTAACGCTAATGTTTCCATGGAAGTAGAACAGGCTCCAAAGACACCCAAGTAAGGCACACCCAATTTCCGTGCTGAAAAGGAACTGCTGATAATCTGGTTCATCAGATCTCCACCAACAAAAAAGTGAAGTTCTTCCTTGGTGATATTGGCATTAACCAAAGCTAGTTGGGAGGCCTGTTCGAGCAGCTTGCGTTCTCCCTTTTCCCACGTCTTCTCACCGATCTCGAGGTTGTCATAGACGTAATCAAAATCTGAAGACAAGGGGCCCTTGCCTTCATCGGGTCCTACAACTGCTGCTTTACCGATAATTCGCGGACGATTCTCAAACTGCCACGTTTGGCGACCCAATCGCTTCATAGGTGCCCACCTCCAAATCCCAAAAAGGCGTAAACGATCCCTACGACAAATGCTGCCACAACACCGAACACGATAACGGAACCAGCAAGTTTAAACATGTTCGCCCCTACACCGAGCACCAGGCCTTCCGCACGATGTTCCAATGCAGCAGAACACATGGAGTTGGCGAATCCGGTAACCGGCACAGCCGTTCCCGCTCCTGCCCATTGAGCCATTTTATCGTAAACGCCGAGACAGGTTAGAATAACCGATATAAGAATCATGACCGCCACCGTAGGACTGGAAGCCTCCTTGGATGTCATGTCAAAACCGGCCATAAAAGCCTCTTGAATGGCCTGTCCAATTAAACAGACGGTGCCCCCAACCAGAAATGCCTTGAGGCAATTTTTCAGAATTGGACGAGGCGGCTCATGTTTTTTTGCAACTTTTTTGTACTCCTTTTCATCCATGGACAGAGACGACGATTTTTTTTCGCTTCCGGATGCAGATTGAGCTGGCAAGATACAAGACCTCCTCTATGTGAAAATGGTTCAAAGCTACGGCTCTATGCCAATGTGTGTAATCCTATATTCATTGTTTGTTAATCATGGGAAGGTTATGTATCCGGCGACAAACAGCATATGTTTCCAATCAGATCATGAAACGGAAACGGGAATGGGATACGCCGGATCTGAAGCAATTTTGCTACGTTCTATAAATAAAGAAGAACAATCACGAGCAAGATAAAAAGAACGATAAACAGTACCTTTTCCGTGCCCTCTTCTGGAGGCTTCATTTGATATTTAGCTCCTTCCTGTGTGAAGACAAGGAAATAAAGAGTATATAAAACTTCACAAAATGATGACATCCCCTCTATATATTCATATTCATTGAAGTGGCATCAGGACTGCGGCTGCAGCGGATATAGTCACGAAACATGCGTATGTCAAAGGCCCAAAACATGCCTTAAATACGTGACATAAACATGGACAATCACTTGCGCAAGGTTCATACTGTAATGTGACCAGTGGTTAAATAACAAGTCCTCAGCATTTTAAAGTGAGTATTCAAAAAGTGGACTTTTTGAACTACATCTTAAGGGACAACAGGCGGGTAGCCGTTCTACTGTGACCTGAAATACATACCGACAGAGGAGTTGTTGACACATGAATGAAAAAACGATGGAAATGTTTCGTACGTTGACGGAGTTTCCCTCCGCATCCGGTTTTGAACGTGAGCTTCGCGGCTGGATGAAAGAGCAACTGTCCGCTTATACCGATGAGTTCGTCCAGGATCGCCTGGGGAGTCTATTTGGTGTATTACGCGGGGAGGAATCCGGTCCTAAAGTTATGGTAGCCGGACACTTTGACGAAGTGGGTTTCATGACCACGGGCATCACCGAAACAGGTATGATCAAATTCCGTCCACTGGGTGGATGGTGGAGTCAGGCTGTACTTTCTCAACGACTGGAAATTATCACACCGGATCGTCGGATTACCGGAGTTGTAGGTTCTACACCTACACACTTGCTGGACGAGTCCCAACGGAACAAACCTGTTGATCTGAACACCATGTATCTCGATATTGGAGCGGACAATCGGGCAGAAGCAGAATCCTGGGGCATTCATCCGGGCATGCAAATCGTGCCGATCTGTGAATTCACACCCATGGCCAATCCGAAGAAAATTATGGCTAAAGCTTGGGATAATCGTTATGGCGTAGGACTTGCGCTTGAACTGGTTGAAGCGCTGCATAAGGAAAAACTGCCTAACACACTTTATGCTGGTGCAACAGTTCAGGAAGAACTGGGGCTTCGCGGTGCACGTACAGCAGCCAATCTGATCCAGCCGGATATCTTCTTCGCGCTTGACTGTAGTGCGGCGAATGATATGACAGGTGACAAACAGTCATTTGGACATATCGGAGAAGGGGCATTGCTTCGTATTTTTGACCCGGGTATGTTCACTCATCGCGGAATGGTGGAATATGTTCAAGATACGGCTTCATCCAATCAGATCAAAATGCAGTATTTCATCTCACCAGGGGGTACTGATGCAGGTCAAGTTCACTTAAGTGGTATCGGTGTACCTTCAACCGTGATTGGGATCTGTGCCCGTTATATCCACACCTCTTCTTCCATCATTCATACGGATGACTACGATGCGGCCAAAGAACTGATTGTAAAGCTTGTGAAGGGTCTGGATCGGACAACGATGAATACCATCATTAATAATGCATAACAATTAAATTGATATTATTTTTAATTGGACAAGAGACCCCCTCACGATATCAGGGGGTCTCTTTTTTATATCCTCTTATAGATTAATAGGCCGAACATTATAGGAAATTACACATAAGATACAATAACGGTAGATGATTCAAACACCAAGCAGCGGGGGACCTGTTATGGCAGTGAGAAGGAATAGAAAATCGAATAAAGGTTCCAAAAAATCAAATGCCGCAAACACCCTTCTCAATGGCAACCTTAAAGGAAAAAATCTGGAACTTATTGTTGCAGCATTACTGGTAAGTGGGAAGTTAAGAGTGGATGCGGTCACGTTGTTTCGAGAAGCTACACTGGTCGTTGAACTGGTCGGGCAATATAAAACGTTACAGAATATTACACCGTCTAATCAAGACAAACTGGTGCAATTCCTGGATGAGATTGGTGGGGACATGACTTTGAATGATGTTATACGGGCTTTCCAACAGAGAATCAATTCTTAACGCCAAGAAATGAGGTTGAAGTGATGTCTGACTTTGACGGAAGTGGGTTCGCTGAGCTATTGATCATTGTCATTCTTATTGTTTTATTTGTATTCGGTTCTTCGGATATCGACAGCCTTACCGATTCGCCTTCTCAATCCTGAATTGGCATACCTGTAAACGCCAGTCCATAGTCTATTGGACTGGCGTTTTGGGATGTCTACAGAAATAACGGAGAGAATGCAATCCAGGCCAAAATAAGGGTAAGCACAATGCAGACATTCTCCACAACGGCCCCACGCTTGGTTCCTGTACTCATCAGATTCACCCGTATGCGCCACTTTAGCGGTGGTAACGGACGAATCCCCCGATTGGTTAGCGAATCGGCCAACAGGTGCATGGCATACGCCGTACCTCCCGCCACCCAAATTTCCGGTCCCTGCTGATGGGTCGTACTGTAGAGTAAACCAGCCCATATCGCCGTTCCATATAGGGTATGCGTTAATCCCCTATGAGTAAGCGTGGTACACAGCATAAGCAGGCTGCCTGCAATCAGATTCCACGGGGCAAATGCGTGACCGTAGAACACCAGGCCGAGTCCAATGGCGAACATCAACACTTTGCGAAGAGAACGCGAAGGCAGGAATGACACAAGCGCAATGAGAATCGCGAGCAACAGGTTCCATGGTTTGGCATGAACATAAAAGTACACAAATACAGCTGTTGGCAAAAGAACGGTCTGTAACAGCCTGATGAGACTGTTAGGCAAAGCTCTCGATACCAGCAGCGAATTCGGCTCATCGATGTCAGGCAATAACGAACCAATCAGGGCAACCGTAACTGCCGGTGCAGTCACCGGCATACCAGCCAACTGAAGTACAGATAGCGATACGCCTGTCCCGATCATAAGGTGGGATCTTCCCATCATGATGCAAAAACGTCCTTTCGAAGAAATAGGGAACATACATAGCCCACTTTTGATAGTACAACGAAACCAAAACAAGAACAATAGTTCGTATTTCTTATTTATATAAAATAAATATTATTTTCTGTGATGGGGCTCACACTATTAAATTTATGACTCTTCTATCTTTATTAGTGAATTAAATCACATAAATTATCGTTAACACCTTGTATAATTTCAAATATAAACCACTAAAATTGCAGGTAATGTACAGCGTCTATCCAAGGAGGCATACACACATGAACGGAAAAAAAGAGAAACTCGTTATTATTGGTAACGGTATGGCAGGAATCAGTACGGTTGAACAAATTTTAAAATTAACTTCGCGATTTGATATTACGGTTTTTGGCACAGAGCCCTATCCTAACTACAACCGCATTATGTTGTCCTATGTACTGGAAGGCAGCAAAACACTGGATGACATCGTACTGAATGATCTCCACTGGTATCAGGATTATGGTATTACACTGCACACAGGCACAACAGTTACACGAATCGATGCCGAGACGCAGGAAGTTGTAACGGAGGATGGAACTCGCTTCCCTTATGACAAAATCATTATAGCAACCGGCTCCAACTCCTTCATTCTTCCGGTACCGGGACATGACAAGCAAGGCGTAGTCGGTTTCCGTGATATCGCCGATTGTAACGTCATGCTTGACGCTGCCAAACAGTACAAAAGAGCGGCCGTTATCGGGGGCGGACTGCTGGGTCTTGAAGCTGCCAAAGGTCTGGTACAACTTGGCATGGAAGTTACCGTGGTACATCTGATGGAAGATCTGATGGAACGTCAGCTTGATCCGCAAGCTTCAGCCATGTTAAAGGCAGAATTGGAGCGTCAGGGTATCCGTTTCAAAATGGGTGCACAGACTTCCGAACTGCTGGGCGGAGAACGAGTTGAAGGTATTCGTTTTGCCGATGATTCCGTTCTGAATGTTGACTTTGTGGTCATGGCTGTAGGAATCAAACCTAATACTGCTGTAGCCCGTGAAAGCGGTATGGAAGTAAATCGGGGTATTGTTGTGGATGACTACATGCAAACTTCACTTGAGAATGTATATTCGGTCGGTGAATGTACAGAGCATCGCGGCGTATGTTACGGCCTCGTTGCCCCATTGTTCGAGCAAGGCATGATTCTGGCCAAACATATCTGCGGTGTTGAGACGGCTCCTTATGAAGGTTCTGTTGTATCCACGAAATTGAAAATTTCGGGTGTTGATGTCTTCTCAACCGGTGAATTCATTGACAGTCCGGAGCACACCGTTATCTCACATAAAGATGACTGGAAACGGACCTACAAAAAAATTCTGCTTCGCGATAATAAAATGGTCGGCGCGGTTCTCTTCGGTGACATTACGGATTCTGCCGAATTGCAAAAATTAATTAAACAACAGACCGAAATGACTGAAGAACTGTATGGTTCACTGATGGGTACAGGTTGCGGCGGTCATAAGAAAACAACCTCTGTTGAGACGATGCCGGAAGACGAAATCGTCTGCGGATGTAACGGGGTCACTAAAGGGACTATCGTTGATGTCATTACCAACCAGGGCCTGACTACTGTAGATGAAATCAAAGCCTGTACCGGTGCAACCCGCTCTTGCGGTGGATGTAAACCGGTTGTGGAACAGATTCTGCAATATGTGCTGGGAGACGGTTTCAGCAGTGGAGCCAAACAGGGAATATGCGGATGTACTTCTATGGGGCGAGATGAAATCGTAGCCGAGATCCGACAAAAAGGACTGCAAACGACCAAAGAGGTCATGAATGTATTGGGTTGGAGCCAACCTGAGGGTTGTTCCAAATGTCGCCCGGCAATCAACTATTATCTTGGCATGATTGCACCGGACACGCATGAAGATGAGAAAGAATCCCGTTTTGTTAATGAACGCATGAACGCGAATATTCAAAAGGATGGAACATATACGGTTGTACCTCGGATGTATGGCGGGGTGACTACACCAGCAGACCTCAAACGCATCGCTGACGTTTCGGTCAAATACGATGTGAAAGCTGTCAAGGTTACCGGCGGTCAGCGTCTCGACTTGATTGGTGTCAAAAAAGAAGATCTGACTAAAGTATGGGCGGAACTGGATATGCCATCAGGTTACGCATACGCCAAATCGCTGCGTACGGTTAAAACATGTGTCGGCTCCCAGTTCTGCCGGTTCGGTACACAGGATTCCATGGCAATGGGTGCTCGCATTGAACGTAAATTCGAACGTCTGGATCTGCCAGCCAAGTTCAAATACGCTGTAAACGGCTGTCCACGGAACTGTGCAGAGGCCTGTACCAAAGATATCGGTATCGTTGGTAACGACGGCGGCTGGGAAATCTTTATCGGTGGTAATGGCGGTATTAAAGCAAGACTGGCTGATTCCCTGTGCAAAGTGAAAACGGACGAAGAACTGATCGAACTGTGCGGAGCCATCATGCAATATTACCGCGAGACAGGTAACTATCTGGAACGGACTTCCGAATGGGTAGAACGCATGGGCCTGGAGCATATTCGCTCGGTTGTTGTCGATAATCTCGAAGAACGTAAAGCATTGATGGAGCGGATTGAATTCGCACTTGAACATGTCGAAGAACCTTGGCAAAAAGCGATTCGCAATGAGGAAGGCCAAAGCAAAATGTTTCACGGCATCGAAGTGTCGGCTCGTCCATAAGCAAGCCCGCATGATCAACACTGGCGGAACGTTAAATAGATAAAAGGAGTGGTTTAAGATGACGACAAAACAATCAGGCACCTACTTTCCTGCCGGAGGAGTTGAAGAATTCCTGCCACGAATCGGAAGAGTAGTTGAGATTCAGAATCACCAGCTTGCAGTCTTTCTTGCATCGGATGGTACCATCTTCGCTGCGGATAATCACAACCCCCACCCCAAGGGTGGGCCGCTTGCAGAAGGCATCGTGTCCGGTCATTATCTGTACGATCCACTGTATGATTGGAAAATTGACCTGACGACCGGTCTTGTGCAAGCACCGGACAATGGTCAGGTACAGATGTATCCAGTCAAGGTAGAGAACGGCCAGGTCTGGATTGCTGTATAGCTCCATTGAAATATTCAAAGATTGATGCAAAATAATGGGGGAAACCGTGATGTATACACCAAGTGTTGAGGGAATTATTGAAGCTGCGGTTAAAAAACGGGATCAGATGAATTCAAATCTTTCACGCTACATGGTTGCTGCCTTAATGGCGGGTGCCTATGTAGGACTTGGCATCGTGCTGATCTTCAGTATCGGTGCCCCGCTTCTTGCGGCACAGTCACCACTGCAAACCATGTTGATGGGCATGTCCTTCGGACTCGCGCTCACGTTAGTCATTTTTGCCGGATCAGAACTGTTCACAGGTAACAACATGTTTTTCACCATGAGCACGCTTGCAGGCCGGACCACAGTTAAAGATACACTGAAAAATTGGGGACTCGTCTTCATCGGCAACTTGCTAGGTGCGATCCTGCTCTGTCTGCTTATTGTAGGCAGCGGCCTGTTCAAAACGGCTGCGCCTGAACATCTGTTATTCGTCGCTTCTGCCAAAAAGATGGCCGCTCCCGTATCGGAGTTATTCTTCCGCGGCATTCTCTGTAACTGGCTCGTCTGTTTGGCGATCTGGATGGCTGCTCGCACAAAAGAGGATATCGCCAAAATTGCGCTCATCTGGTGGTGTCTTTACGCCTTTATTGCAAGTGGGTATGAGCACAGTGTGGCCAATATGACTTTGCTGTCCCTATCCTGGCTGTTGCCAAACCACCCGGATACCATTACACTGGCAGGCTGGTTCCACAACATGATTCCGGTAACGCTTGGTAATATCATCGGCGGCGCCCTCTTTGTCGGCATGGCATACTGGTATACTTCACCGGTACGTAAAAAATCATAATTCCTGGCTCAACTGCACTTATGTAGCGCTAGGTAATCCAACTTCTACACACGAAAGTCACGATGGATGCTGAACTCACGATCAGTCACACATCGTGGCTTTTATGATTTCTCCATAAGCTGCGTACTTTCTCCTGTGTCTTCTCATTTTACCTTGGTCGCGATCCGTGTTAATCCACAGTTGACATCACTGGTGTATTGTCGATGGATACACAGACTTTATACTCAATCAAGCAAAGGATGATCGCTTATATGGGAATTCATACGTACTTCAGGTCTCTGAATGATCTTGAACGTATCATTCGTACACCTGGCAAATTCAAATTCGAGGAACACAGCGTATCTGCTCATTCCTGGAAAGTGGTACAGTACGCCAAAACACTCGCAGATATTGAGGAGCAGCATGGCGTCACCATTGATTGGAAGAAGTTATACGAGATTACGAGCAGTCATGATTATGGCGAAATCTTCATCGGTGATATCAAAACACCAGTCAAACATTATTCACTGGAGCTGCGATCGATGCTGCAAAAGGTGGAAGAAGGCATGGTTGAACATTTTATTAATGAAAATATTCCTGAAGAATTCCAGCCTATTTTCCGCAGACAGCTGCGTGAGGGCAAAGACCAATCGGTCGAAGGACTGATTCTCGAAGTCGCAGACAAGATGGATCAGGTATATGAAGCCTTTGCCGAACTCCAACGTGGCAATACGGAGAAAGAATTTATCGTCATGTACCGTTATGCCTTGGTCAAAATCAAAAATATCAACCTCCACTGTGTGCAGTATTTTCTGGAACAGATTCTCCCCGACATGATTGAAGAAGGTATTCGCTCCCCGTTTGATATCCGCAAAATAACCGAAGAAGCTCTGGCCCAGTGATCAGCTCAAGTCAACATGGTTCTCATCATCCATGGACAGGGCTTTTTTTCGTTCCTGCAATTGCAGTCGGTACTCACTGGGGTACATGCCTGTTTTGTTTTTGAAAATCCGGCTGAAATAGTGGGAATCACTATACCCGACCGCTCCACCAATGGTCTTGATATCCATATTCTCGTGAGTAACGAGCATGCGCTTCGCTTCATTCATTCGCAGACCTGTCATATATTTCAGCGGAGTCTCCCCCGTTACTTTCTTAAAACACTTTCCTAGATAGTCCACACTAAAATGCATCTGTCCAGCCATGTCCTGGAGTGTAATCTCATGCATGTAATTCTGCTTCAAATACAGCTTAACGGCTTCTGCGATATCCTCTGGCTTCACCTGCTCATCCAGCACGGCACTCACATGGGCAAGCGAATCCACAGCGCTCCCTAGCTTCAATTCCATCGCATCCAGCAGCGTGCGAAGCTGCTCTTCCGATAATGGTTTGAGCAAATAATCCTCCACCTTGTAACTGATTGCCTGCCGTGCATATTCAAATTCATGATAACCACTTAGAATGACAATTTTCACGTGCGGATAGGCAAAATACAGATGTTTGGCGAGTTCCAGTCCATTCATTACCGGCATCTGTATATCCGTTACAACCAGATCAGGCACGGCATGTTCGATGAGCTGTAACGCTTCCTGACCGTTCCGCGCTTCACCAATCACCTCGAACCGGGTACCGAGCTCTCTGAACTTGCGGGAGACATTCCGGCGAATTAGGGCCTCATCTTCCACAATAATCGTTCTATATTTGATTGTCATCGGTTCAGTCATGCTCCTTTCCAATGGAACCACCTATGGTAATCCGGACACCGCCGGAAGGCTTGTTCGTAATCTGCATGTGGGCTGCCGTGCCATACCATAATTTCAATCGAAGCCATATATTCTTGAGTCCCATTCCGTTAATTTCGAGGTCAGGCATACGCTCCCACTCCTGTGATTGATCGATGTAATGCAGGATTTTGGCAAGTGCTTCGGGTTCCATGCCAGGCCCGTTGTCTTCCACATGGATCTGCCAGATCTGCTCTACCGCATCCATATTTCCAGTAATATTCAGTTTCCATGGAGGGGTATCACCGAGTCCATATTTCATGGCATTTTCGAGTAGTGGTTGTATCATCAACAACGGAACCTGAATATGCTGCATCTCTTCCGGAATGTGGAACTCGTAGTGCAGATCATCCTCGAACCGAATCTTCATACACTCCAGGTATCGCTCACAGTAATCCAGTTCCTGAGACAGTGGAACCCCGTTTTTGCCTGAATTGGAGATATAACGAAGCATGGACGCGATATGACCGCAGAACGCGACAATCTGCTCATTCATGCCCTCCTCTGCCATGATGCTGATATTTGTGATGTTGTTGTAGAGAAAATGCGGGTTCATCTGGGACTGCAACGCGAGTAATCTCGCCTCGGTCTCCTGCGATTTCATCGCAAGTCTGTCCTGAAAAGATTGCACCAGCTGCTGATTCAACCGGATAAACGTATGATTCAGCTCATCCATCTCCCGGATGGAACCCGGATGCTCCAACTTGAACAAATGCGCCGAATCTTGTCCTGATACGAGATCATTCTCACCCGTTTTCTGGATAATGCGCTGCAAGCGATGTAGCGGCAAAGTGACCCTTTTGGAGATCAGATACGAGAGAACCAGAATCAGCATCAACGTAGCTAACGTGGCACTGATAAACATCACGGCCATCCGGTTGAGACTCGCGAACAGGGACTGCTTGGACTGCATGACAACAACGGTCCATCCCGTCTCCTGTGACGTGATGTACGTCATCATTTGTTTGGAATGACTCCAAGGATCGGTGATCTCCTGCATCGTTTCAGGTGGAAATGAGAGTTTTTGAATCAAGTCCACATCATTGAAGTGGCCTGCTTGAGAAGCATCATCAACCGAAGAGAGTGGATACATGCTTATATTTTGCTCATCCATCACATAGATGCGAAGATCCTCGTTACTCGCCTGCAAATCATTCAAATGCTGAAACAGGATTCCGGCATCCTGCAAAATCTCAACGACGCCCTGACTGACATAATTGCCATCTTTATATACCCGGGTAAGAGATATGAAGGGTTGATCTGAATTCCCCTCACCTGTTGGCATGGGCAAAGCTCCCCCCTCTAACAATTGAATCACCCGCCAGCCACTCCGCTCCCAGGTTTCCTTGTACCACGGTCGCTGAGTCAGGTCTACCGACAGTTGACCGTTGAATGCACCTGCTCCCAGCATCTTGCCGTTCACATCATAGATATTGGCCTGCTTGGCTGTATTGGAACTGCTGATGATTGCCAGAATGACATCAATCAGTGTGGTTGTATCCTTATACAATGTCGGATCACTCGTCAGTGTCTGCTCACTGCCTTCCGCTGGTGTCAAATAGTGACTGAAGTGTTCTTTGACCAGATTGGAGTACACAATATTCATGGAAAAGTTGTTCATTTTCACCACTTCCTGATCCAGATTACTGACGATCGATACCCCCAGTTGTCTCTGCTGTTCTTCACTTCGGTGACGGATGTCACTCGCAAGAAAAACATACAGGATTCCTGCCACAATGAGCGAAAAGACAATAAATACCGCAGAGTAATAGGCAAACAGACTTTGCTGAAGCGTTCCAAATCGATACCGCAATCCCCATACACCTCGTCCTATGATGATATCTGCCCCACCATTCGAAAATGTCCACCCAACAGAACGTTTTTGTCTATTGAGCGTATTCGCTGTTCACAGTAAAGTTATCCACATAAGAATACGCTTACATTAAGCGTTTCGGCAAGTGACAATTTTCTTTATATTCCGGGAGGTTCAATGATGAGAAAACGATTTCTATTTTCGCTTGCAAGTGTGCTCCTGCTCTCCACTCTGCTGCTTGCCGGGTGCAACTCGGGGAAAAGTACGGAAGGTTCGGGTAAGGTGACACTCACGTTTGGAACAAGCCAATCCGGTATTCCGCGTACAGGCATCATGCAGACGATGGCCAAGGAATATGAGCAGGAAACGGGTGTCAAAATTGACTTTCAGGTCGTACCTGACGCACAGTGGCGTGACCTGATCAAGGTGAAGCTGGCCTCTGGCGAGGCACCTGACATTTTCAATGTCGATGTGGACCCACTGAGCATGCCAGCTAACGTAAGACCGGAGGAAAATGCAATTGATCTGACCAATGAGGAGTTCACAGGCCGGATGTCCGAAGAGATTTTGCCAACCGTCAGTCACAATGACAAGGTATACGGGGTTTCTTTTGCGCCAACGAAAATCTGGTATGTGTACTATAACAAACGCATCTTCCAAGAACTCGGCATAGAGCCTCCTACATCCTATGCAGAATTCAAGGCGATCAGCCAAAAAATTAAGGATAAAGATATCATTCCGTTCTATCAGGCACCTGCCAGCGGGTGGTATCAGGTTCTGCCTTTGTTCGAGACGGGACCCAACTATGAGCAAACAACAGCGGGAACCTACGAGAAATTAAACAACAATGAGATGAAAATCGCAGATATGACGCAGCTTAAGACGGTCATTGAACAATTGAAGGAATTTGCGGATCTTGGCTATTTCGGGAAAGACTTCCTGTCCAATACGGTAGAAGCAGGAATTGAAGCATTTGGTCAGGAGAAAGCAGCGATGTTGCTGCGGGTTCCTGGGACGGAAAAGGAAGTCTCCGAAGCGTATCCGGACATGAAAGACAATATGGGATTCTTCGTTATGCCGTGGGGTGACAATCAGACGATTGGCGTGAATCCGGGTGGATCAGCTGCGATGTTCGGTAACAAAAACAGTAAACATCCCGAAGAAGTGCTGAAATTCTTCCGCTGGATCACCGAGCATGATCATCTGCAACGTGTGTTCGATGAAGGTGAAGGTAACCTGACCATTTGCTGGCCGGAAATCGAACCAAAGCTGACACAGGATTACATTGATTATGAGAAAACCCATGAAAAAGGTACAGTCATGCAAGCCGCTGTAAAATATATTGATCCACAATGGATGGATATCGGCAAGGACTTGTCAGGCATGTTTGCCGGAGCCATGACACCGGATCAGATTTTGCAAAATATTGATAAACGCCGGGCTGAACAAGCCAAAGTGCTGAAAGACGAGAAGTGGCAGTAACAGCGCATGGAGCAGATAAAACATAAATGCTGATCCATTTTACATGCAGCGGGCACTTGCCCGCTCATGTATTAGAGCAGGAAGGAAAGGTGTTACCGGTTATGAATGCGAACAAAATTTATCCCTGGTATTTCTCATCTGGAGCGATTATATTATACCTGCTGTTCATCGTTGCCCCCGCTCTCCTGGGCATCTATTATTCCTTCACCGACTGGAACAGTTATAGTTCGGAGAAGAACTTTATCGGTCTGGAGCATTTCCGTACCATATTGGCGGGTGATCCGACTTATCTTCTTTTTATCAAAAACACAGTCCTGTTCACCCTCGTGACATCCATCGCCAAGACCGTTCTTGGCTTATTTCTGGCTCTACTCCTAGTTAGCGGTGTAAAGGCCGCCAATCTGCACCGGATGATCATTTTCTCCCCGCAGGTGCTGTCGTTCCTGATTGTTGGGCTTGTGTTCAAAAGTCTGCTTGACCCCAACAACGGGTTCGTTAACGTAACCCTGCGTTCATTAGGGCTGGATGTTCTCGCCCAAAACTGGCTGGGCTCCCTAACCTGGGCCATGCCATCCATCATGGCAGTGGACACGTGGAAAGGCATGGGGTACATCATGGTGCTGTTCATCGCCGGACTGCTCGCCATCCCTCGCGATTACTACGAGGCAGCATCCATTGACGGCGCCGGGTTCGGGCAGAAGCTGTTCCGGATCACGATTCCGATGCTGATGCCTACGATTACCATCGCCACGGTGCTTAATATTACGTATGGACTGAGAGTATTCGATGCCGTATACGTGCTTACCAATGGCGGCCCCGGTAACGCGACAGATGTCATTAACACGGCGGTCTATTCCTCTTTTGCCAAAGGCTACTGGGGACTCGGAAGCGCGCTATCTACCATTCTGTTTGTCATCATGGCGATCATCTCCTTTTTCATCATTCGTTTGATGAACCGAAAGGTGGAATACTGACATGCGATTGAGAAAAAGATTGGCTTCGATCGGGTTAAATGCACTCGCCTGGCTGCTCAGCCTGGTGGTCCTGATTCCTTTTGTCGTCATTGTACTGAATTCATTCAAGTCGGACGCCGAGGCCAAAGTGCTGAAGCTGACGCTGCCCGAGAAGTTTATCTTCGAAAATTACAAAATTGTCTATGAACAGGGACATTTGGGCGGTTCCTTTTTCAACAGTCTGCTGCATTCCGGGGCTTCTTCTCTGCTATTGGTGTTTGTTGTGGCCTTCTCTGCCTTCACTTTATCTCGTAACCATTCGAGGCTCAGCAAGTTTCTGTACTTCTTCCTGATTCTCGGTATCACACTGCCGCTCAACTACATTCCGCTGATGGAAGTCATGAAGTCGATGGGCATGATCAATTCACATGTCGGCATGATTCTGCTCTACACGGCCATGGGCATTCCGATCTCGCTGTTCATTACGTATGCGTTTGTGTCTAACATCCCGAAGGAGCTGGATGAAGCAGCAATCATGGACGGATGTAACGGAATTAAGTTATTCCTGCAAATCATTGTGCCTTTGTTAACCTCGGTACTGGTGACGGTATTTGTCCTGAATTTCCTGAGTGTCTGGAATGAATTCACTGCTCCCCTCTATATGCTCAACACGGTAGAGATGTGGCCGATGACGCTGGCTGTGTATAACTTCTTCGGACAATTCAGTGCCCAGTGGAATCTGGTTAGTGCCGATATTGTGCTTACTTCCCTGCCCGTGTTGATTGTGTTCCTTATTGGGCAAAAGTATATTGTGGGTGGACTGACTTCAGGGGCCGTGAAGGGGTAAAAGATCTAGTTGACATTCGTTTTGTTTGTAACTATTATAGTTACAACGGTGGTGATCATTCCATGAGACAAATCAGCAGTCGCTTTTCCATTGCGGTTCATACCCTGTCCCTGATCGCTGTTATGCCCAATGAATGCACCGGAGATGTGATCGCGCAGAGTGTGAACACCAATCCCGTGATTATTCGCCGAATCATGTCCAAGCTGAAACAGGCTGGTCTGATCGACGTCAGACCCGGTGTGGGCGGTGCTTCCTTGTTGAAAGATCCGGCGGACATTACCCTTCTCGATGTATATCGAGCGCTTGAAGTGGTGGAGGATGGCGAATTGTTTAACTTTCACAAACATCCGAATCCGAAATGTCCGGTCGGCAACATGATTGAACACACCTTGCGTGCTGAACTCATTGAGGCTCAGACGGCTATGGAACAGCGCTTGAATCGTGTAACCATACAGCAGATGATGGATCAGATTCATGTCTCTGAATAAAAAAAGCTCATTGCGAGCTTTTTTTAACCCTTTCGTTGTAATCACATCTGTTATAACATTTTTGATTACATCCATATGCAAGCAAAACACATACCTTAGGAGGAAATAGAAGATGAAAATTTTGATTACTGGCGCAACAGGTCAATTGGGTTCATTGGTTGTAGAGGCATTGTTAAAAAACGATTCTGCCAAGGATTTGGCCGTAAGTGTACGTAATCCGGAGAAAGCGGAAGCACTCCGCGCTCAAGGCGTTGACGTACGTCAAGGTGATTTCGATCAACCAGAGACGTTGGAGAAAGCTTTTGCCGGTGTAGACCGTCTGTTGCTCATCTCTACCGATGGTGACAATGAAACGCGTATTCGCCAACATCAGACTGCCGTGGACGCTGCCAAGAAAGCAGGCGTTGGATTCATCGCTTATACAAGCGTTGTGAATGCAGACCAAAACACTCTTTCCCTGGCGGAAGTTCACCGCGCTACAGAAAAAGCAATTCGTGAATCCGGCATTCCGTATTCCTTCTTGCGCAACAACTGGTACCTGGAAAATGAAGCAGGCAGTGTGCAAGCCGCTACGCAAGGCGCACCTTGGGTTCATGCTACCAACGACAGCCAAGTCGGCTGGGCTACCCGAAGTGACTATGCCCATGCTGCTGCAGCTGTGCTTGCAGGTGAAGGACATGAGAATACCGTGTATGAGTTGTCCGGCAAACTGCTTACGCAAGCAGAACTGGCAGCCATTGTTGGTGAAGTGCTTGGACAGGATATCAACGTGCAGAACGTGGACGATGCCACTTACGCTGACATCATGAAAGGTGCAGGTCTACCGGACTTTGTCGTATCGATGCTCGTTGATATGCAAAGTGCCATCCGTGAAGGCGCGCTGGCTGTAGAAAGTAATACACTGGAGACATTGCTTGGCCGTCCGGCTCAGCCACTAAGCGAAGGTATTAAAGCGATTGTAGGCAAGTAAGTTTTGAATATGAGAAAGGGACACACCAACGAATGTTGGATGTGTCCCTTTTTTTTGGTACAGCTAAGGCTTGGAGATAGAAATCGTGATTATTGCTCGATATAACGTGAAGGAAGTTGATCGGCCAGCCAGATATTTTCGTTGCCATGATAAAAGAGGATTCCATCTCTGAACGCTTGTGCAGCATTGATTCTCAAAATGACAGGCTGATCATCACGTCTTCGTCCTACCTGATTGGCTGTATCGATGTCTGCGGACAGATGTACATATTGCCGTTGCCGCGGCTGTAAGCCATGTTCCATAATAGAATTAACGGCACGTGCCGGGGTCCCATGGTAAAGGGTTTCCGGTGGCTCAGCCGCTATCTTGGATATCTTATGCGGCGTCGAATGTCCATACAATGCCCGGATACGGCCAGAACGGATTTCATGTCTCTTTTTCTCCGAAGCTTGGATCATCTGCTCCAGATCGGCTTGCGTGACTTCCTTCCACTGCGGACTTTCATGTAATGCCACCAGCAATTGTGAAATTTCCACCCAACCCTCTTCGTCCAGCTCCAGCTCATACTCCCATGGTGCATGTCGCAGAGCGTATGAGAGTTCCTTGCTTAATTTCATCAGGTCCATTGTGATCATCTCCCACATCTAATAAAACTCGTCTATTGCTGCGATTGAACCGCAGTTAAAATCTCCTGAATATTGCGTTCCAATCCTTCATCGTCTTCCTGATTGAACTGGCGGTGTCCATCAATACCACGTTGGATAATGGTATTCATCACCGGATGAACCTCACGATCGGAAGCCACCCGAATCAGATCATCGGCAAAATCAACCGCCTGCTGCTCGCTGTAATTAAACGGTTTGATCAGCATTCGAATGCTCAAGGCATGGGCCTGTGGCTCCGCTAGCTGATCCCGATGAGTGATTCCATATACCGCACCGAAACCAAAAGCAGCCATTACCTGACGCTCCAGTTCACTCGTCTGTTCCAGAGGTGTGCCTATCAGCTCACACATTTTGTCCACCATCTGTTCCAGCTCGTTTGCTGCCGCGGCCAGAATTACGTCATTAATATCGTCAGCGTTAATAAATTCAGTCATATTGATGTTCTCCATTTCTGCACCGTATTTAATCCATTCTCTCAGACTCTATGAGAATATTGTATCGGAGGTAGAGTGTTCTTTCAAATTCATCATAAAAAACCAAATCTCCTCATTTACAAGTCGATTTGGTTGAATTGGATGTAGGAATATGCTCATTAAGCATACCCATTTATAGATCGATGTGATTACTCAAGCCGTCTCATGTTGCTTTTTCGACTCTACTTCATAGACCTGCGTATGTTCATTCTCGGCTAAAGACCATTCCACTGTACCTGGCTTACGCACTTTCCATACCCAGGCTTGAACTCGCAGCGAGCTTCTGACCCAGGCCAAGGAAGCACAGCGTTTCTCGGAACGAACCGTCAGCCCCCAATGAATAACACGAGCGAGCCAAGGATTCACATACTCATTATGTGAGCGAACAGATGGCAATTCATCCTGGAACAATCGCTTTTTCACGTCCATAGGGGGTTGTCCGCACGTCCAATAATGGAGCAGAGCCGCCAGGCTATAGATGTCCGACATCGGTCCCTGACTGGATTTCTCCGAATAGAATTCCAGCGGAGAATACCCAGCCGATGTAAATATCACCTGTTTCTCTCCGGATTGCATAGGCCAACGGGTAGCTGAGCCAAAGTCCAGAAGTTTGGGTGTACCATCCTCCATGACCATAATGTTGGAAGGTTTCACATCCCGATGAAGAATGCCTTGCTTATGTATGTAATCCAACGTATCCACCAACGGAAGCAACGTCTCCGTTATGAAGGCTGCATCAAGCGCATGATTGCGTTCATTCAGATATTCGGTCAATGTAATCCCCGTACAGTATTCCATAACCAGATACCCTGTATCATTCGCTTCAAAATGGTCCAAATACGAAACAATATGAGGATGGTCCAGTTTCGATAACAGCTCACCTTCGAGCAGAAATGCAGTCAATAACTCCTGATATTGCCCGCCGTATCCTCGCGAAGAACAGAACACCCCACGTTTGTCTGCCTTTCGTTCAGCCAGCCTCTGTGGGAAGAATTCCTTAATGGCTACCTTGGCACCTGTGTTACGATCTCGCCCTACATATACAATAGCCAACTCGCTACTGGCTAATACCTGTCTTACCTGATATGTATCATTTATAATCACATTGCGTTGCAATGCCATTTTGCAATTGTCTTTTCTCATAACAGACCTCTTTTCAACCTTGTCGATCGGAAGACTTTCCGCGTAAATGTATCATTTGGTTCAACCAGTAAGCATTTCATCGCCAACCATCTATATAAACCAAATGACACATTTTGAAACACCTTAACGCGAAATAGTTAATTTTTTTGATATCAAAACTTCTATAATTTGTTCCTTATTCATATTCTCATTTTTCTATTGAAGAAAATCACGCTCATATACTCTATCGACAGATAGGACGAATTACTTAATTAAACTGGATAAAAACATTTCTGAGTCCATCTTTATCATCTTTTTAGTAATTCTTCTGTAAGAAACGCCCGATTTCCTCGTTCATCTGAACCAATACGTCCTGTGAAGGAAAATGGCCGGTATCATATTTGATGGCTTGCACATTCGCAATAATCTTTTGCGCACGTTCAATACACTTATCCGCAGGGAAAAACACATCCTTCTCCCCTACCAATAACAAGGTTGGAGATGTATAATTCTTCAGTTCTTCCCTCTCTGTGAGTTTGGGCAGATCCTGATCGATACTGACATATTTGAAAAGCTTGCCGATAATATTTTTATCCATTTCTTTCATGCAGTTGCACGACATGGTGTCTGTAATTTTTTGCAAAGAAGATGGTGAAGACGTCATACGATACTTGACGAGCGGCAGCGTGATATCCTGAGCTGTTTTGATTTTGGAATTAACCGCGAGACCCGCAGGAGCAACCAATACGGCACATGAAATGCGTTCGGGAATATAGGTAGCCAATCTGAGGATGATACCTCCTCCAAACGATGGGCCGATAAACGCACTCTTCTCGATATCATAGTGGTCAAGCAGATCCGACACCCATAATGCCAAACTATCAAACCGTGTCGAGATACTCGCTTCCTCACTGTAACCAGGATGACCAATCGTATCAGGAGCAATAATCCGGTATTCTTTAAATAAAGAAGAGAACCATGACAAGGTCATCGGATTCACACAATTACCGCCCTGGAGAATAAATAACGGCTTGCCATCCAAAGGTCCTGTCAGTAGAACATGCGTCTTACCAAAACGCGTCTCTACATACTCCCGGGTAAACTCCTCACCCAACTCATTCAAATAAATCTCATACTCTTCAAGTATGCTGCTCTTGCCTTCTTCACTTCTATAAATGGAACTCATGTCTGCCTCCTGCAATATATACTCAAAATAACTGATTCTCGTAAACTTGACCTGTAAATCGAAGGTCCAAAAAGATAAAGAGGGCCTGCAGATGACAGGCTCCTCCATATGTTTAACTAATCATATTCAGATGATTATAGAGCGGAAACTGGAAATTGTAAATAACGATTCTAATAGACCAGAAATAAAGGGCTCATCTTAAAGAGAAATACTTATTTTCGGCCGTAATCGGCCTTGATTTCGCCCCACTGTTTGGTCTGCCATTTGAGTACTTTATTACTATACGTATTCGTCAGTAGCCACTGCTCCGCACGGTCAATCATCAGCCAGATCTCTTCTGTGGAGTTGTCTCTTGGTAACGTCGTGGCTACTTTTTTCTGCTTCAGCCATTTCATGGCATTGACCGAGTCGGTATACACCGTTTTGGTACTGCCTTCTTTTTTCAGATGTGCAAGAGCATGTACAATGGCCAGGAATTCACCCAGATTGTTCGTGCCTTTGGAGATCGGTCCAACAGAGAAAATAATCTCACCGGTGCGGGTGTCTACCCCTTTGTATTCTACAGGTCCAGGGTTACCGCGTGTACCCACATCAACAGAGATACTGTCGTAATCCACTTCTTCCGACGTTTCCATGCCTGCGCTTCTTCCACTACCCGTTGATTTCTTCTTCGACGCTCCGCCGGCACTTGAACCCCAGTTCCCTTTCCATCCGGCACGATATGCTTCTTCTGCGGCCGTTTTCGATTCATACGATTTATATTTAGCTCCGGTATATTGATCCGTCTGCGCTTTGCATTCTGCCCATGTACCGTACACGCCCGGTTTCTTACCTTCCCAGACAACATAGTATTTCTGTTTTGCCACTGTGACCCGCTCCTTTGTTTACTTCATCAATACCCTATTGTATACGATCCGATGGGATGAATGATAGTTATGGATTCAGCCAACTGCATAATTCCTCCAACTCCAGAACAGCCTAAGAAGCAAAGAGCATACTGGAATAGAAAGGAATATACGTATGGACTGGATATGGAAATCTGTTTTACTTGTACTTATCGGCATGATTCTGCTGCGAATTGCAGGGCGCAAGTCAATCTCGCAGATGAGTGTCGCCACAACGGTCATCATGATCTCCATCGGAACAACGATTGTGCAACCCATTGCGAATCATGAGCTTGGCAAAGCGATTGGATCGGCATCGGTATTTATTGCGACATTGCTGGTGGTGGAACAACTGCAGTTGAAATTCAATTTTTTCGAACGGTTAATGAGTGGCAGTTCCAAAATTGTGGTAGAGGATGGAAAGGTCATTATTCCGAACCTGAAACGAATGCGTTATACGATGGATCAGCTGGAGATGCATATGCGGCAGAACGGAATTACCAGTGTAGACGATCTGGAGACGGCAACGGTGGAACCCAATGGCCAACTTGGTTACGTTCTGAAACGGCATGCTCGTCCCGTGACAATTGGAGATCTGGAAGAGATGCTGCGAAGCTATGCGATTACCGGTAGTAGCTCATCAACGGAAGAATACACCCAACAACAACAACAACACAGTAGCAAGTCTTCCACGGCTAGGGATAACGCCACAGATATTTTTGAAGAAGTCAGTGAAGGCGCTCACGCTCAGCCTGTCGATCCCAAGCTTCAATAGAATTTCCGCACATAAAAAACAAAAGACCGCTCCTGTGAGCACTTAACAACAGTGCTCTAACAGGGTACGGTCTATTTCTTCTGCAACTTTTGCCATAGTGAGTTATCTACGTCATCCCGCAGCAACTCCCATAACATTGAACCACAATCGTCACCGTGTACTCAGATAAGCAATACCCAAGCCACCCGTAACAGGGTTTTCATAGATTTCACAGTCTACATCGAACACCTCGCCAATCATTTCACGGGTCAGGATATCAGCGGGTTTGCCATGGACCACAATCTGACCTTTTTTCACCACATAGAGATAATCGCAATATTCTGCGGCGAGTTCGAGATCATGCAGTGCTGCCAATATGCCAATGCCGAGTCCACGGACAATATTTAGAATCTGCAGTTGGTATTTGATGTCCAGATGGTTCGTCGGCTCGTCCAGGATCAGGAATTGAGGTTGCTGAGCCAGAACACGCGCTAGTACCACACGCTGTTTCTCTCCACCAGACAGAGACACGTAATTGCGGTCTGCATGTCCAGTCAGATGTACTTTTTCCAGAGCCTGTTCCACAATTTCGTGGTCACGTTCATTATCCGTCTCCAGCAGTTTTTTGTGTGGCGTACGGCCCATCATGACCATCTCGCGCACCGTAAAATCAAAACTCAATTCATTAAACTGGCCGACAACGCCCATATGTCTGGAAACAACCTTGGGACTGGATCTGAGAATATCGGTATTGTCCAGGAAAACCTTGCCTTGCTGCGGTTTGATCACTTTGTAGATGCTCTTGAGCAGCGTTGACTTGCCACAACCATTCGGCCCGATCAGTCCGACGAACTGTTTGCCATTCACCTGTAATGATATGTCCTTGATGATGTCCGTATTCAGCACAGAGATGGATACATTTTCTACGTTCAGCTTCATGTTAATTCCCTCCAAAACCGTAGCCTTTTTTGACCAGCATATACATAAACATCGGCGCACCAATCATGGCCGTAATGATCCCGATCGGCAACTCAACGCTGGATATGAGGGATCGTGCAATAACGTCCGTCCAGATGAGGAAAATGGCTCCAAACAGCACGGATACAGGCATCACTTTACGATGGTCGGAACCCACCAGACCTCTTACAATATGCGGAATGATTAGTCCCACAAAGCCAATCATGCCACAGCTCGCCACCATGACACCTGTCACCAAAGCGGTTAACAGCATGTACACCCTGCGGTACACACTCAGATTAATCCCCAGTGTAACGGCTGCTTCATCCCCCAATAACATCGTATTGAGAACTCTGGACTGTAAAAGGAAGAATAGAATCGCCACCAGTACGACGATCCCAACGAGTGGAAGCTTGCTCCAACCGGAAGTCGCCAGACTGCCCATGGTCCAGAATGTCACCGTTTTGATGCCTTCAGCATTGTTGGCAAAATAAATAATAAAGTTCGAAAAAGCGCTGCATAGCGCGTTAATTACCATTCCGGCAAGAACCAGCTTGACCGACGTCATTTTTCCCCGAATCCCTGCCAAAGTCAGGACCAGTAAGGACGCACCCATCGCTCCGGCGAAGGCCCAGAAAGCCACCCCCGTCTGACCAAGCCATCCAATCGCACCGAATCCAATGAGAATCGCAAAGGTTGCTCCAAGTGAAGCGCCTGAGGATATACCCAGTATGTACGGATCAGCCAGCGGATTCTGCACAGCAGCCTGCATAACAGCACCGCACAAGGCCAAGCCTGCACCAACAAACATCGCCATCAGCACACGAGGGAAACGAATCTGCCAGATGATATCGGTAAAGGAGCCTGTCTCAATGGGTGTTGCCCCCCACTGAAAACCTGTTAATTTGAATAAAAGAATACGATATGACTCCGCCAGCGGAATACGAACCTGTCCAATGGAAACCGCAATCCCTACAGAGATAATCGTAATCATGATTAAAGCTGCAATAAGTAAAACAAACCCGGATTTACTATGAATCAGAGACTCTCTTTTTCCCATGCGCTGTGTCTTAACCTGAACCGTCTGTGCCATCTCTTCCCCCATCAATTCGCGTAAAATGTAGAACAAATTAATCTTGGCTATTTACAAAGCATTTTCTCGGATTATAATTGAGAATGATTATCTTTGTCAATTTAAAACACATAGAAAAGGGGTTCATCCTTTCATGAAATTCACATCCAGAACCATTGGCTTCGCTGCTCTAAGTCTCCTGTTACTGCTGCTTGCAGCCTGTTCGAATGCTTCCACTTCCTCCCCTGCCGAAGAAACAACTTCAACAGCTAACACGACAGAAACTTTAGTTCCTGCTGAGAATATAAATAAAACGACGTACCCGCTCACCATTGAGAATTTCACAATCCCGGGTGAGGGCGGCGAGTGGAAACCGAAAGTGCAAGTATTCGATAAAGCACCGGAACGTGTGGTTGCGAATACCCAATCTGCGGCCGAGATGCTCATCAAATTGGGTCTGACCGATAAAATGGTCGGTGTTGCTGCTCTATACGGTTCCGTTACTCCCGATGTGGCTGATGATTTTGCCACAATTCCGGTATTGTCCAAGGATTATGTAGGTAAAGAACTGGTTGTAGGTGCAAGTCCGGATCTGGTACTCGGACGGGGTGACCTGTTCGCAGATGCAGACTGGGGTGTGGGTACCGTCGATAGTTTGAATGACATGAATATCCGCACCTTCCTGCAAACGACGAATCACAAAGGCACACTCGACAGCCTCTATAGCGATATTGCACAACTTGGAAAGATCTTCGACGTTCAGGAAAATGCCGCAACATTCACAGAGAGTCTGAAGAATCGTGTTGCAGCCATTAAGGCCAGTGTAGCCGATCAGCCTGAGCATTCTTTTGCCTACATCGTACCTGCTACAGAAGACACCATTACGGTAAGCAGCATGCAGAACGATACGTATCAGCTTGATGCCCTTGGCCTGTTGAAGCTGAAAAATACATTTGATGGCGTGCAAGGTGAGGTCAGTGTTGAACAGTTGATCACAGCGAACCCGGACTACCTGCTCTTGTCTGCCTACGCCGGTTCACCGGATATTGACAAGCTGATTCAAAATCTGTATGCCAACCCTGCCCTGCAAAGTATGAACGCAATCAAGAACAAACAGATCTATGTCACAGATTTCAGCCAGTTCTGGGGTTATGGATATCAAATTCTGGATGGTATTGAGAAAATGGGACAGGAAATGAGTGCCCATCCAATCAAGTAGCCACTGTAGCACAGGAGCAGGAGAAGAAAATCTCACTGCTCTTTTGCTATGCTGCGCATGTAATAAATCATGAATCAAAGCTTGACATTAGTTTGACAACAAACTATATTACACATATGAAAACAAGAGACGCTATTTCACTCATATCCAAAATTAAAGAAAAGGTCAACCGCTTCATCCTGGCCGAGATGGCTGAGCAGGGAATTCAGGATCTCGCCACGTCCCATGGGGATATTATCTATGCCCTGTGCACCAATCACAGGATGACCATGGCTGAAATCGCCAAAAAAATTGGCAAGGATAAATCCACGGTGACTGCACTTGTGGACAAACTGGTGCGCACAGGATACGTCGTCAAGGAGCGAGATGCAACCGATTCACGCGTTGTTCATGTGGCTTTGACTGCAAAAGGCGAAGAATTAAAGCCGGTCTTTGAAGAGATCTCGCAGCGCATGCTGGACGCCTTCTATGCGGACGTGACGGAAGCGGAGAAAAAAGAGTTGCTTCGAATTTTAATCAAAATTTATGGCAACTTCTAATTTTTTTTGGAGAAATAGTTTGATATCAAATCAATATAAGTAACGGAGGTTTTAGGTATGACAGATTACACACAATTATTACCGGAACATGAGGTCAAGAAAATCGGAGAACATGATTTGCACTTGGAGATTTTCGAAGCATCCCCGATTCATGACCAAGAATCAACGACCAAGAAGCCCCCACTGCTGTTCCTTCACGGTGCATACACAGGCAGCTGGATGTGGAGCAAATATATCCCCCATTTTGTCCAGCACGGTTGGACCTGTTATGTCATGAACCTGAGAAGCCACTACAAGAGTCGGGTCATGGACATGACCAAGATTACGTTTGACGATTATTTGGAGGATATTCGTGAAGTGTTAGCCGGGATCAACGAACCTCCCGTTCTTATCGGCTTCAGCATGGGTGGGATTCTCAGTCAGAAGATTGCACAAACCGTTACTCTCGCAGGCCTGGTTGTGATCGACGCCAGTCTGAGTAAGGAAGTCCATGACGCCGTACCTTATCCTGAAACAGATCGAACGACCGTATCGGACATCATCATGCCTGCACCTGCCCGGCAGGAACTTGCAAGCATCGATGAGACGGCAGAAGACATTGCTTTTCAGCGTAAATATCTGCAAACGGAATCTGCGAAGGCATTTGCTACCTTTTCAATTCTGTGTGGAGCCAATGGAATATCCATTAATGGCGACCTGATCCATTGCCCCAGCTTGGTAATCAAGGCTGTTTCCTGCGAAGACGAAGATCAGCGAGGCCAATTAACTGCCAAGCAGCTGGGCGCTGCATATGCCGGACTGTGGGATACGACCCATACGGGTTTGCTGGTAGGCCAACGGTACATGGAATCTGTCGAACTCATTCTGGAATGGTTGAACAGACAGCATCCTTTTGAATTAACGGAAAAACCTACAAAATAAAATAAATATCATGTTAATGCCTCTTTCTCACCTTTAATTCTGTATGCAAAAGTTTGTTTTTTTCAGATAAGCTTATATGCATAGTTCTGGATAGAATTAAACGATAAGAAAAGAGGTTTTTATTCATGGCCATTCACACACCCCTCCCCAAGCAAAGGGAGCTGCCTTCCATATCTTCAGAACGTCTTCCGTGGGCTGGACTACTTGCTTTAGCCATGGCTGGATTCATTTGCATCCTCACTGAAAGCCTGCCTGCGGGACTACTGCCGCAAATTGCAAAAGACTTGGGGGTCACTGAAGCCCTCACTGGACAGTTGGTGACTCTTTATGCCATTGGATCACTTATTGCTGCAATTCCCTTGACTGCGGCTACACGTGGATGGAGACGCAGACCTCTGCTGCTGGCATGCATTAGCGGGTTTCTTGTCTTTAACACTGTTACCGCCATTTCCTCAGATTATATCCTGACGCTTGCTGCTCGTTTCATGGCTGGAGTCTCTGCGGGTGTGTTATGGGGAATGACAGCAGGTTATGCTCGTCGGATGGTCCCGGATTCGTTAAAAGGCAAGGCCATGGCGGTGGCTATGGTCGGCACTCCGGTGGCGTTAGCCCTGGGTGTCCCCATCGGTAGTTTTCTCAGTTCTTATATTGGCTGGCGCCTCATCTTCGGGATTGTATCGCTTTTGACCGCAGCTTTAATCGTATGGGTTCTCTGGAAAATGCCGGATTTTGCAGGAGAGCCAGCCGGAGAACGTCTTCCCCTGCATAAAGTATTTGTAATTCCGGGCGTTAGGCCCATCCTGTTGGTTGTTTTGGCCTGGATGCTTGCCCATAATATCCTTTACACCTATATTTCTCCGTACCTTGCCCAGACGGTATTTGCTAACAGAGTAGACTTGATTTTGCTCATTTTCGGTGTCACTTCCATTGTGGGAATTTGGTTGACCGGAATGCTCATTGACCGGTTTTTGAGGAGATTAGTAATCATCAGCCTGGCAGCATTCGGCCTGACGTCTGTGGTGATGGGAATCGCTATTCATCAACCTGTAATAATTATCCTTGGCATTATGATCTGGGGACTTACGTTTGGCGGGGCTGCCACACTGCTGCAAACTGCCATTGCTCAAGCCGGAGGCAAAAGTGCGGATGTCGCCCAATCGATGCTGGTTACAGCATGGAATCTGGCCATTGGCGGAGGAGGCATTATCGGGGGCGTCCTTCTTGAAGTACTTGGGGCAGATTACCTTGCCGGGTCGCTTTTTATCTTGCTCATTCCTGCATTGCTCATAACTATGCGGACTTCTAAATATGGATTTCCAAAGTAAAATAACAGGAAGGCATTTTGCATGAGACACCCGCAGAACGAAAGAGGAGTTCACTTGATGTGGACTCCTCTTCTGCATTTCATTTTAAAGTTTTGTAGACTTCAACCTTATTCTGCCTGTACCAGGAGATTCGGCCCTTCCACCAGATTTTTATGTGCAATCGGAGAAGACATCGTAATCAAGGTCATGTACGTACCGTACGGGTCACACTTGTTCTCGAATTTTTCAAGTCCCTGAATCGTGTCTGTAAGGATTTTCAGCAAATAATTATACTCCCCGCTTATCCGGTAACATTCCACGACTTCAGGTGATGCACGGCAGAAATCCAGGAAGGGATAACAATCTCTTGTACGAAAAAGAACATATGCCGTGCTCTGCTTGCCTAATTTGGATGGGGAGATCACCGTACGATATTCCTCGATAATCCCCTTTTCTTCCATTCGTTTGACTCGTTCAGTCACAGCCGGTTGAGATAATCCGACCAATTTGCCTAACTCGGTCATGGATAATCTCGCCTGATTCTCCAGATGAAACAGAATATGCTGATCTATTTCGTCCATGTAATACACCCCTTTAAATACATAAGATATACGCTGGAATAACCTTAAGTATATTCGATAATTCACTATAATACCTATAGTAATCCATGTAATACAAGAATAATCATTTATATAATAAACACAGTCACAATAATGAATCAATCACATCCCCGAAGGAAAGGAAGATCAGAATGGAAAAAGAACACATAACCACATTGCATGCTTATGTGGATGAGGCAATAGACCGCGCTATAAGCGAAAATAGAATTGTGGGAACCGTTGTACAAGTTGCATCAAGAGGAGAAGTGATATACAAGCGAGCTGCCGGTTTCGCAGACAGTGAGCAAAAGCGTACCATGGATGAGAACGCTCTGTTTCGACTAGCTTCCGTAACCAAACCCATTGTGTCAACGGCAGCTCTGGCATTGATCTCACAAGGAAAGCTGAATCTGCATGATCCGGTGACTCGCTGGCTACCTGCATTCCGGCCCAAGCTTGCCCAGGGTCAGGATGCTGAAATAACCATTGAGCACTTGATGACGCACACCGCTGGGTTGACCTATCGGTTCTTCCAAGAAGA
The DNA here is from genome assembly GCF_051967555.1 of Paenibacillus sp. SAF-068. NCBI lineage: Bacteria > Bacillati > Bacillota > Bacilli > Caryophanales > Paenibacillaceae > Paenibacillus > Paenibacillus sp. SAF-068. The sequence goes on along the minus strand of NZ_JBQCJX010000002.1, from coordinate 408,650 downwards.
CCAAGGCACTTATGAACGTGCAGGGGTCTCGGACGGAATGGATCTATCTGGAATCAGTCTGGAGGAGAATCTCCACAGGCTTGCTTCTGTTCCTCTGTTATATGAGCCAGGAAACATGTGGAGATACTCCATCGCGACAGATGTACTGGGAGCCGTTATTGAAAAGGTCACCGGATTGTCACTAAGAGAAGCTGTTCAATTGCTGGTTACTCATCCACTTCGCATGACGGACACCGATTTTGTGGCAGTGGATTCAAATCGGCTGACCGCTGCATATGCTAATGGTTCCGAAGAACCACGTCTTCTCCATAATGAGTTAGAGCAGGTCCCTTTTATTGAAGGTACTGCCGGTTTCCAGCTCGCCCCCAACCGTGCAAATCAACCTTCGGCTTATCCATCAGGCGGAGCGGGAATGGTTGGGAGTACCGGAGATTTTCTCACTTTACTTGAGACATTGCGGCAAGGGGGGCAGCCTATTCTTACGGAAGCTGTTGCCACCGAGATGGCCACGAATCAAATCGGTGAACTCGACATGCCGTATTGGCCAGGAAGAGGGTTCGGCCTTGGTTTTACCCTACTTAAAGATCCTGTTACAGCTGGTACACCGGAATCCCCGGGTACCTGGCGGATGGGCGGAACCTATGGTCACTCCTGGTTTGTTGATCCAAAAGAAGAACTTAGTGTTGCCGCATTCACCAATACGGCACTTGAAGGAATGTCGGGAAAGTATACTACCGATATCTGTGATGCGATCTACGCAGGCATTCGTGAGAGCAAAAAGGCTGCAGGAATATAAACAAGTAGACCCGCCCAATCTGATTGGGCGGGTCTACTTGTTAACAAAGTTCTACGGTCTGTTACTGCTCAAATTTCTCTTTTTGAGGAGGTAAATTCCTGCAACCAGGATAAACCACACCGGCGTGACAAATAATGCCACTCGCGTGTCTTCAGCCAATGCCAATACGACCAGCACAAACGCAAGAAAAGCCAAAATCAAGTAGTTCGAGAACGGATAAAATGGCAGTTTGAAGCGGCTCCGACTCGCTAGTTCCGGCTGAGTACGACGATATCGGAGATGACAGATCACCATGATGCCCCAGACAAAAATGAAGCATACCGTCGACACACTTGTAATCAGCGTAAATACGCCCTCCGGCATGATATAGTTCAAAACAATCGCAATCAAGATAACAATTGTGGAGAAAAACAGCGCGTTGGAAGGAACCTTCCTGTTATTCAGTCTTGCAAATGACTCGGGTGCGTTGCGATCCTTTGCCATGGAGAACACCATACGGCTTGTACTGAAAATGGCACTGTTACAAGCCGACGCAGCGGAAGTCAGCACCACGAAATTAACAATGCCTGCGGCAGCCGCAATTCCCACAGCGGCAAATACCTGAACAAACGGACTTTCAGTAGGCACAATGGCGTTCCACGGGTAGATACTCATAATAATCAGCAATGCGCCAACGTAGAAAAGCAGTACCCGAATCGGAATCTGATTAATTGCTCTCGGAATCACCTTCTCGGGGTTCTCCGTTTCCCCCGCTGTGAGCCCCACCAGTTCCATGCCTACAAAGGCGAATACCACCATCTGGAACGATATGATGAAGCCATGCAGTCCATTCGGGAACCATCCCCCATGACTCCACAGATTGGTGAAGCTCGCAGGACCCTGATCCGTTGTAAAACCTTTGAAGATCATATATAAACCAACCACTATAAGTGCCAGAATAGCCACCACTTTAATCAGGGCAAACCAGAATTCCATCTCACCAAACAACTTTACTGTCGCCAAGTTCATGATTAGCAAAATAACCAGCGCAATTAACCCTGGCATCCACTGCGGTACGTTCGGAAACCAAAATTGCGTATATAATCCAACGGCCGTAATATCAGCCATGGCAATGGATATCCAGCAGAACCAATAGGTCCAGCCTGTAATAAATGCGGCCATATTTCCCAGGTAATCTCGTACAAAATCGACAAAGGAATGATACTGCAAGTTGCTTAACAGCAACTCCCCCAATGCACGCATGATCAGGAACAGCACTACACCCGTAATGATGTAGGCCAGCAAGATGGATGGCCCTGTCAGCTGTATCGTTTTGCCTGCTCCGAGAAACAGACCTGTACCGATCGCACCTCCGATCGCCATCAATTGCACATGTCGATTCTTTAATCCCCTTGTTAACGTTTCTTGCTGCATGATCAACCACCACTCTCTTTCTGCAAATGCGCTCTACGGTGTAAAATATTATTACTCATCATATAATAATCTGCCCAGAATACATATCCCTCTTTATATATTTTTTTGCACAGCAAAGAGGCCACCTTTGTAGAAGATGACCTCTGATTATGTACATGTTTACCATACATACCTAAGAAAATATATTAAAATATAAACCAAACATAGAACGGCAACGACTAAAGAGGTAATCGCTAATGGTCGTTCGTTTTTCCAAATTCGAATCGCATTAGCAACATTAATCATCCATAACGCAAGCAAGTTAATAACACTCGAATACGAATGAATCGAGTTAAACACGATCATAATCATCCCTATAATCCAGATGAACCAAAACCAAAGTGGGATCTTCTGAAAAAGCTGTTTCATTATGATGTACTCCTTATATAATAAATCGGTCTGTGTACAAGATATTCTTTAACGTAGATATAAATTCCTTTATTTAGGTTATAAACCCAAATAATAAATACTATTAGATCCAATTTTAAGCTTCACAGTAAAAAGGGCCCCGATAAAGGCGCCCTCAGGTCTAATCAACAACTATTTTTGCTTATAAAACTCATGATACAGCTTCATTAACGCCCGCTTCTCAATCCGTGATACATAGGAGCGTGAGATACCCAGTTCCTTTGCAATTTCGCGTTGAGTTCGTTCCTCCCCGCCTGCCTCCAAGCCAAAGCGACCGATGACAACTTCCTTCTCCCGGTCATCCAGGATGTCTAGATTGCGATAAATTTTGCTTTTTTCAATCTTGAGCTGTACCCGATCTACGACATCATCAGCTTCTGTGCCAAGGATATCGATCAATGTAATTTCATTGCCTTCTTTATCTGTACCAATGGGGTCATGCAGGGATACGTCTTTGCGTGTTTTCTTCAGGGAACGGAGATGCATAAGTATCTCGTTTTCAATACATCTCGCGGCAAATGTGGCCAGCTTCGTTCCTTTGCCTTGTTGAAAACTTTCAATCGCTTTGATCAAACCAATGGTTCCGATGGAAATCAGGTCTTCCTGATCTTCACCCGTATTGTCAAACTTCTTGACGATATGCGCGACGAGGCGCAGATTGTGTTCAATGAGCAGATTGCGGGAGTGAGCATTGCCTTCAGCCATAAGGCGCAAATGTTTGGCTTCATCATCCTCAGCCAGTGGCTGGGGGAACGCATTATTTTTGACATACGAGACGAGTAACGTTAACTCTTTAATGAACAGAGCAATTGCGGTAAATAATCCGGGCACAGATGACACCTCCTGCAGTTTTACAACGATCTGGCCTGAGCACTTATGGGAACAGGGTCGATCTATTGTATGTAGGCAGAGGCCCAGAAGTGCACGTACACTCGAAAAAGGGGATGATCTTGCGAAGATTTCACAGACTCACAGAAACGATGGAGCCCACCCGCTGAAGCAGGAGAAATTCTTTCTCCACACTTTCGATAAAATACTTCTTTTCACCAAATAGGACAACATCGTTCTGGACTAATGAAACATCACTTTTAAAATAGATCACATTGTCCGTTTCACGGAACGCACCTTTGTAATAAAACATCATATCCCACTCCTTCATCACAATACCTATACGTATGTAATAATAAATTAAACCAATCTTTACACTCTCATTAACCCCATCTCCAAAATTAATAATACCTCATATGCTTCATTCAGATGACTTGATTCATCATAAAAACAAACAACCCCAGCTCTGTATGAAACAGAACTGAGGTTGCAGCTCATCCAATATGAATTCCAGATATCTGAGAATCCCTAGGAATACCGGTTAATTACTTGAAAATGCGTTGAGAGAACTGATACAAGCCGCTGTTCCAGACAGATGGCTCGTGTCCACCTACATCCAGATACCAGGTATGCGGAATGTTCAAGCTGCTCAAGCCGTTTTTGAAGTTCTGGCTGACCCATAACAGGCCATCACTCGATCCACAGGAGATCCACAACAATTTCAGTTGGCTAGCCACTTGCCCCGGGTTGGACACCAGCTGCGATACAGATTGTGTATTCGGTGCAGCCGAGAAGGCCCCTACCCAGGCGAAGGTATTCAGATTTTTCAATCCGAAGTTAAGTGACTGCCCACCACCCATCGACAGACCGGCCAACGCACGACTATTGCGGTCTTTGTACACCGGATAATTAGCCTCGATATGAGGAATCAGGTCCTTGAGCAGGTCCTGCTCAAACCGTTCAAACGCAGCCACCTTGTCCGGAGCAAAAATGTCACCAATTGGACGGTCGTCCTTCATGGCGCGGCCATTCGGCATGACAACGATCATATCTGACAGCTTGCCTTCCGAATACAGGTTGTCCAGAATGTTCTTCGGTTTCATGGCGTTTACCCACTCATGCTCATCACCGCCGATGCCGTGCAAGAGATACAGGACGTTATACTTTTTATTCTGTGAATATCCTGGCGGTGTATACACCGTCGCTTTCCGTGTATTGCCTACCGTTGTGGAATAATAGGAGATCAGATTGGTATTGCCGTGCGGAATATTGTTTCGATAGGCATCATAACCCGGCGGTGCAGGCACAACCGGAGTGTTAGCCAGCGCATTTTGCCCCGAGTTATCCATGGTCCCGGACGCTCCCTGATCTATTACCGCCTGAATAGGAGTCGGAGCTACCGTTTCCTGCATATCGGCTGCAGACGTCATCGTGGGTACAAGGAGTGCTGCTGTGATGGAGAGACTCAGAATCTTGGACAGACGTTTTTTCATCAAAATCAATCTCCTTTGGAATATGATTTTAAACCGTGTACCAACTTATCACAGGTCTTTCAGATACAAACAAACATTAATTGAAAGCCCTTACATTTTAAAATAAAGTTCCTCCTTTCCAAGTTCCAATACGTCTTGCTGTTCATCACCTTTCCTAATACAGATGCCAACATCAACTATCCATAATTTACAAACAATCCCAGTTACCTCTTCATTATATCACCTCGCAAGTCTTGTACATCACCAAAAAACTTAAATAACTATACCTTTTAGTTAAAAAATTATACTTCTGCACACCCCCAGACCGACCTTTCGATTACCGAACTCTCCGGATCTCATCATGACATAAAAAAAACACCTCAACTCTCCATATTCAATGGAAGAATTGAGGTGAAAGCATTTCATGATCAGCTTGCCGACACGGCCTCTGTAACCTCGACTACCTCTGGTCCATGATGTTTACGTTCCATGAACAGACTGTAGAGCAGTCCCAGCAAGCCCAATCCGGCAATAACTGCTGCATATACAGGTACGGATATAAGACCCGTGTGGGTAATTGCATACCCACCCAGATAGGCACCACCTGCATTCCCCAGGTTAAACGCGGAGTGACTTGATGTTGTCGCCAGCAGCGGCGCTTCACGGGTCATATTCATGATGCGAATCTGCAATCCTGGCATAATGCCAAAGGCCGCAACACCCCAGAAGAATATCGTGATCACCGCAAGATATGGATTCTCCAGGGTAAGCGTTAGTGCAGCCAGAAGGACAGCCAGGATTCCAAAGTTGACGATCAACGAAGGCATTAGCTTCCAATCCGCGAGACGACCGCCAACCATGTTGCCCAACGTAACACCGAACCCGAACAGCACCAGAATCCAGGTCACATTTTGCTCGGCAAAACCGCTAATGTCCACAAGCATCGGCGTGATATATGTGAACACGGCAAACAGACTGCCACAGCCCATCGCGCCAACAAGCAGAATCAATAATACTTGGGGACGAACCAAATTCCGAAATTGCTGTGCGAGGTTCGCTGGTGCGCCTTGCGGGAGAACGGGAATAAAACGAATGATGCCAATCAACGAAATGATACCCAAGATTGTAATTGCCCCAAAAGATGACCGCCATCCAAGTTGCTGCCCGATAAATGTACCAAACGGGACGCCAATGATATTGGCAATTGTTAGCCCCGCGAGAACAACCGATACCGCTCCTGCCCTTCTCTCGGGTGCAACGAGCCGCGTTGCCATGATTGAACCTACACCGAGGAATGTACCATGGGCAAATGCCGTTAATATCCGTGCTGAGATTAACAACCCGTATGTCGGAGCAATGACAGACAATGCGTTCCCGATAATGAAAATGCACATGAGCAATACCAACAGTTTCTTCTGTGGAATCTTGTGCGTAAATACGGTTAAGATCGGCGCCCCTACCGCTACACCAAGCGCATATCCCGTAATGAGCTGTCCTGCCTGTGGAATGCTTACATTCAAGTCTGTTGCCACATTGGGCAGCAGGCCCATAATGATAAATTCAGTCATACCAATCGCAAAAGCTCCAATCGTCAGGCATAACAGGGACAATGGAAATGCCCCTCGTTTACCGGACTGCAAATCCTCTAATTCTGTTTTGTGTCCAGTCGTGCTCATAGATGTTCTCTTCTCCTGTCTCTTAATCAACGATTTTCTGTCGCCTTCAACCACAAGGCTTCTGTTAGTTGTTCGAACGTCTCACGCATAGCCAGCTTGTCCCGCCAGTGTGCAGGAATACCACTTAGTCCATAATAAGCACCTGCAATCTGCCCATACACCGCACCAGTAGTATCCGCATCATCACCCAGATTAACAGCTAACAATGCGCCTTCTTCAAAGCTTGACGACTTATGGAATGCCCATAATGCTGCTTCGAGTGAACGAACCACATATCCACTGCCCTTAATTTCGGGCGGTTCTTTGCTCTGATAGGAACCCCTAACAACCTCTTCAATGGCGGGTGAAAAAGAAGCCTCTTTCCTCCACTGTCGGCAGGTCTCCGGCATAAGCATGACGTTTTTGTCCGCTCCGCGCAGACCAGCAACGATTATCGCAGCCAGTACTTCACATGCCTCCACACTTTCCGTTGCAGCATGTGTTGTCCGAGAGCTCAGCCCGGCATAGCGGATCGCCTCGTTCGGTTGATTGGCATAAGCCATCGCGATAGGCGCAAGCCTCATAATAGAGCCATTGCCCGCCGTCATCGGGTCAGTTGATCCGCTGTAGGCTTCACCAGTGATCTCAAACCTCTCCAAGGCACTTCGCGTAGCCCCGCCGATATCGAAGCAATCACCTGTACTGCTCATATACCCGACCTTGTACCAATTCGTGTATCTGCGCATCTGATCCGCAGGATCAAAGTCAGGCTTGCGTACCAAACTTTCTGCCAGACATAAAGCCATGGAGGTATCATCTGTCCACTGCCCTGGTTCTAGCCCGAATACGCCGCCTCCCACCATATCCGTCACAGGTTCAAATGTACCCGGACTGCTGAATTCCACGGTAGTTCCGAGCGCGTCACCCACGGCAAGCCCGATGAAGCAGCCATTGAAACGGTCCTTTTGCAGCATGTTTGTCTTCCTCCCTTAATCCATATACTTTCAGATCTTTCTTCCATTCTCCCACAGGGCCTGATGTGGCGTAAAGCTAATAAAATCCAATCAATGAAGCTCCATTTCTTCTATTATAAGAGTGTCGAAAGCTGTTGAACGGCCAGATCATCACATTTTCATAAAAAAAGTTTTATTTTTTTGGTCTGTAAAAACAGTTTATTCAGTACACCGCTTACATGCAAAAGGCTTAACGGTTTGCAACGTTCAGCATTTTCTGAAAGCAAGTCATACATGTGAAAATTTTCAATGTAAATAATCATGACGCGCTTGACCCTTCGGTTTGTCCTATGTTACGGTTTTATTAGCATTTAACGCATATTTTTTCCCAAATTAATATTCATTTTCGATCTACTGCGTCAACTAATATCCCGCAGGTTAATGAATACGGAGAATGAATTTGCAGAAAATTTTCATTTTGTTTTATTCCCAAACTAATTCTGAAACAGGAGGAACAAATTTATGATTAAGGCACTGGTGTTTGATTTCGACGGAACGATTATTGATACAGAGACAGCATGGTATATTGCTTTTCGTGATGCTTACAAGGAACACGGCGTAGATTTAACCCTGGAGATGTATTCACAATGCATCGGTACCAGTCTGAAAACATTTAATCCATATGAGTACCTCATTACAGATTTGAATCTTCCAATTGATCGGGAAGCGTTCAGGGAGTCCGTTCAGTTGCAGCACGCTGCATTGATGAACAAAGAGAAGGTGCGTCCTGGTATTCAGGAATATCTTGAACAAGCACGTGAATCCGGATTGAAACTCGCTGTAGCATCCAGCTCCAAACGGGAGTGGGTTGAACAGCATTTGGAACAACTGAAACTGAAAGAATATTTTGAAGTCATTCGTACTGCAGATGATGTTGCGAATGTGAAGCCTGACCCGGAGCTCTACAATCAAGCGCTTGAAGCCCTTGGAGTAACTGCAGACGAAGCCGTAGCGATTGAGGATTCACCTAACGGCGCGCGTGCAGCTGCTGCGGCTGGTATGCACTGCGTAGTCATCTCGAATACCATCACTGGAACACTGGAATTCGATATGCCTCACCAACGGCTGTCTTGCTTGACCGACCTTGCATTTAACGATTTGATTTCGAAGCCACTCGTCACTACCGTCTAAGGTCTGCACGAATTTCGCGATTTAATCCTTAAAGGGGGAGTTCACACATGAAAGCTGTACATTTTGGTGCGGGCAATATAGGCCGCGGTTTTATCGGTCATATGTTGTCCGCTTCCGACTACGAAGTCTGCTTTGTCGCACGTAACCCGAAGAAAATCTCCATGCTTCAACAAAGACAGGAATATCCGATTACACTTGCCAATAGCGAACAGGATACAACGATTGTCAACAACGTGACGGCGATCAACGTAAATGAGCAGAATCTGGTTGCTGAAGAGATCGCTTCAGCCGACCTGATCACAACCGCCGTGGGTGTATCTGCACTTGGAGATATCGCTGAGCCGATCGCCAAAGGAATTCAACTTCGCATGAAAAACAATAACCAGGCGCCACTGCATATTATCGCTTGCGAGAATGCTATAGGTGGCAGTACCCGGCTGAAGAAACGCATCTATCCATTCCTGGATGAACTAACCCGTAATAAAGCGGAACGTTATGTTTCTTTCCCCAATGCAGCTGTGGACCGGATTGTTCCGGCCCAAAACCACAAGGACCCGCTGCAGGTCACGGTTGAACCTTTTTATGAATGGGTCGTTCATCGGCCAGCACTTCTGGATGGTTTTAAGAGAATTGATGGTGTCCACTATGTGGATTCCCTTGAACCTTATATTGAACGTAAAATGTTTACGGTAAATACAGGCCACTGTGTCGCCGCATACTTCGGCTATCTCGAAGGATTCAAAACGATCCGCCAGGTCATGAGCAACTCCACCCTTCGGGCCAAGGTACGCCATGTTATGGAAGAGACGGGTAAGATGCTCATTCACAAGCATGGATTCAACGCACAGAAGCACAACAAATATATCGACACCATACTGGAGCGCTTCGCCAATCCCAACCTGACAGATCAGGTCACCCGGGTCGGGCGTTCCCCCCTTCGCAAGCTCTCGCCTCATGATCGGCTTGTTCGTCCAGCGATTCAGGCCAGTGAATTCGGAATTGAAATTCCTCATTTAACTTCTGCTATGGCGGCCGCAATGCTGTTCGATGACGAACGCGACGAGGAAGCCATGAAGCTACAACACCTGATTCGCGAAGATGGCGTCTCTGCCTTCATCCGTGAACATATGGGAATTCCCGACGAACATTCCGTTCATCAGAATATAATCGCCAGCTATCAGGAACTCAGAGGGCGCAAGGAATCAACTATATTAACCTGATTATGCCTGTCTGTCCTATTAATGTTATTGGTTCGATCCCACAAACTAAATAAAAACACGGTGAAGAAGCCGGGAGGAACCTATGTATGGACATGACATCATTCCTTCCGGCTCTTTGTCTGTGCATAGGCACGGTACGCTTGATAACGCATGTACCCTCAATAAAAACAGCGTATCTCCTCTCTCAAGGAAACACGCTGTTTAGGGATTTTTTTCTACTCATTCATAATGGAATTAAGGGATGCATAGGCCATGGGCAGGAAACCTTCAGAAGGTTCTCCAGTCGGTGCATGAATACGGAAAACGAAACCATTGCCGTCCAGTTCTTTCACAATAAAATACTCTGTTTTCTTATCATTCTGGGACATCATGTACAATCTTGCATCCTTCATCGGCCCGTTACTGAGTTGTTCAGCTGTCAATTGCTTCACTTCTCCGGTCTCGGACAACTCTTCCTTGGCATCCATCTTCAACATATCCAGATTAAAATCCGCAGGCAGCTTCTCAATCTCCACCTCATAATCCGGATCAATCTTCATCGTTAATTCATGGTCTTCCGCGTCAAAAGCCATCGGTTCAAACACATAAAGTGAATAACCTTTCGCTTGTGCCAGTGTCACAGGGCGCTTCTCGCTCATGCCTTCTACCGTCACTTCCAGCTCCGCAGTCTTCGGACGGTTGGACGTTACCGTACCGGCGGTATTGGAACCGTTATTGTCATCACTCGATTCAATCTTTGCAATCTCTGTAAGTACCAGCTGCTTTGTTGTTGCATCAATGGTTCTCTCTACATATTTGAACCGAACGGAATCTTCATCATCCATATCGTCCAGTGACTTCTGCAGATTTTCGCCCACCTGGAAAGACATCGGTTTTTCATTTACACGAATCTCGACGGTGTGCGGGTCAGCCCATCCGGTGAGAATGCCTTCCGCTTCTATTACAGCACTTTCATCCGGCTTTTGCTCGGGTGCTGGTGATTGTTCTTCCGTATTATTCACAGTTGGCTGTGTAGCAGGACTACTGTTCCCACAGGCCACAAGCGAGAATCCCATAAGTAAAACCAGGAGCGATGCACTGACTTTCATTGTATTTCCTTTTCGCATATGAACACCTCCGTTAGCTTATACGCAATGATGCTTGTCCATGTTGCTTCTCATCCATTGGCTTGGCTGTATACTAGTACTTACACGGGAGACAGGCGGCTCAATCATGCAAAATGTCCGAACGATTAATGCAGTCTCTACCTAACCGGCCTGATCCATCTGTACCAGTTTGGCATTGGCTCCGTTAAAAGCTTTGGTCTGGAGGTTAAATTGCTTGCGGAATTCAGCAAGCTTCGCATATTCGCTATTGCGTACCCGAATGGCTCGTTTGATCTTAACCAGATTAGGTTCTGCACTTTCTCTCATCAGATCATATAACTGCTCATCGGCACTCAGACTCAGCTGATACGAGGCAACAAAATTCCCCAATGCACGTGCCCTTGCTTCATATTGATCCAGAACCTTCTCAGCTTGCGCCAATGTTTCTTCTTTTTCAAAGGATAGTTCCTTAAGGGAGCTGCGCAGGGCCACCGTCTTCTCGTTGGTCTGTTGCATGGCCTCTTCCGCCTGTTTCAGCAACGTTCTTCGCTCATGAATATGACCTGCTGCCTGATCCAGCAGTGCTTCGAGATCACTATTTTTGTTCTTGCCTTTGTCTAAAATAGACTTGTATAACTTCATATCTTCCTGCTCATGACTGGCCAGCGTCTTCAAACTCTGATCGATCTCCTGACCGCCGAGCACCAATTGGTTCACCTGATTTGCCGCAGGCTCCTGCGGATCTCCACAACCACTCGCCAGCAGAATTAGCAATACACTCACTGCTGCGAGCGCTACTTTTTTACTCGTTAGCACCCAAGCCCTTCCTCTCTTGCATCATCTTGTTGATCTATTACAAGCGGCTATCTCCGCTAAAATTGGCTACCCAGTGTGCATTCGGATCGTATACTTCGAACTCGTAACCCCGATCTTCGAGCAGCTTCAGAATACGTGGCAGAGCCTGCACCGTCTGCTCCCGCTCATGCATCAGGATCACTTCCTTATCCCGATGTACACTTTTGCTCACGCGGGCTACAATCTTGTCAGGCTGACCGGGAAGATTCCAATCAAGTGAATCTGTCGTCCAGTCCCACATTTTGAACCCGGCCGCAGCAATGTCACCTCTGAACGTCTCACCGATCTGCGGACTGCTGCCATAAGGTGCGCGAATCAGATGAGGTGTAAAACCAATCAAATCTTGTACCATCTTCTGCTCTTTCTTGAACTCTTTCACAAAGTTCGCAGAACTGCCGCTCTTATACAGCTTTTTGTAGTTATGCGTCATGCTATGGAGTCCAGGATAACTGCCTTCCTTCAACAGCCGTTTCACTGCATCCGGATGCTGATTCAACTGTCGTCCAATCATGAAAAAGGTAGCCTTCGCCTCGTGTTGCTTCAAAATATCCAGCAGTTGTTCCGTGTACTCCGTCGGGCCATCATCAAACGTTATGTATGCCAATTTGCGAACCTGACCCTGGAACCGTGCCGGCTCCTCCTTCGCATCCGGAGTAACTTGTATCATGCCGAGCTTGGCGGGCTGTTCAATTACAGTCATCGGAGGCGGTGCCACAACGCTTTTGATCCAATGCGTCATGCCAAGGAATATATAGGTTATACCGGTAACGAAAAGCACCAGGAGCATTAGAGCTATGCTGATCCTTCCATACCGGATTTTTCTTCGTTTATGTGTTTTCTTGCGGCTTGTGTTGTGCGGAATACTGCCACGTTCTCCCGCTCTCTCTTGTTGGACTCTCACTGTCATGCCACTTCCTTACTTTCATTTTTTCCCGATTATTGGTATATTATCTCGTTTCATGTCTCTATATAGAAGATTAATAGAAAAATGATTCGGGAGAATGACAGAATAGTTACAAGCCCGGTTACAATCTACTTATCTCTTTGTTCTATATATCTTTCCTGCGGTTACCTTCTCCTGTATAATGAAGTGATTTACGCCATCAGACTTCAAGAAGGAGCTACACCGATGACAAGTTTGAACCGTGCCGGCAGATCCATCTATCTGTTATTCTTTGTCGGCATTATCGCTATTTCTTTTTCTTCGATCTTTGTACGCTGGTCTACCGCAGATGTTGCGGTTATTGCCATGTACCGTCTATTTCTGACCAACCTGCTGATGCTCCCTTTTGTCTGGAAATATAGACACGAGATGATGCGTCTGAGCTTGCGGCAGTGGGGCTTGTTGCTTGCATCCGGTGTGATGTTGGCCCTTCATTTCCTGCTCTGGATGGGTTCGCTTCGGCTCACCAGTGTTGCCAGTTCCACCGTTATTCTTGCGCTGGAGCCTATACTGATTCTTGCAGGTTCGGTGTGGCTGTTCAAAGCCAAAATTAACCGCATGATGATCATCGGCATGGGCATCGCCCTGCTTGGATCAATCGTCATTGGCGCAGGAGATTTCCAGTTGGCAGGTACTGCCCTGCAAGGGGATATCCTGTCTTTACTTGGCACAATTGCAGTCGCTGTACACATGCTGTTGGGTCAATTTTTGCGAGCGGGACTTAGTGCATTTTCGTATAACTTCTGGGTATTCTTTGTCGCTGCTTGTACGCTGGCGGTATATAATCTGATTATGGGCCACCCATTCGGGGGTTACGCTGCGTCAGAGTGGGGAATCTTCCTGCTGCTCGCCATTGTGCCAACGATCTTCGGACATTATCTCTTCAACTGGCTGCTTCAATATATGAATGCCACGACGGTATCCATGGGCGTACTTGGGGAACCCGTATTCTCTTCATTACTGGCCTGGATGCTGCTCGGCGAATCGCTCAGTGCTATACAGATGTCTGCCGGGGTCGTCATTATATTCGGGGTATGGATCTTCATTCGATATGGCAAAACCAAACCTCAACCCATTCCTGCTGATGCTCCGATCGCTGGCAAAGGGCCTGTTGAACCTACCACGGTATAACGTATTTTTTCGTAATGCATAGTTATAAACGACTCTCCCACTTTCCTAAGGCGGTGTAATTTGATGAAAAATATTGTATCCATGCGCTGGCTGCTCGCCAGAATGTATGAACCGGATGTGATCATTGCCGATTGCCGATTCTTGCTCGGTCAGCCGGAGGCTGGAAGACAAGCTTATGAAGCCGGACATATTCCAGGGGCTGTCTATCTCGATTTGGAAAAAGACCTGTCTTCTCCGGTGTCTGCGCACGGAGGACGTCACCCGCTTCCTGATCCGTCTGTTCTCGCAAGTCGCCTATCCAAAGCTGGGATCGGCTCCAATGCACGCATTATTGCCTACGATGATCAAGGCGGTATGAATGCCTCGCGATTGTGGTGGTTGCTTCGCTATATCGGTCATGAACAGGTGTATATCATGGACGAAGGTTTCTCCGCTTGGCAAAATGCCAAATTCCCGGTGACTCAGGATGTGCCCGTGCAGATCCCGTCTTCCTTTGAGGTGAATGTGCAGCCAGCCATGCTGGCAAGTGTGCAAGATGTGCAACAAGCCTCGGTAACTGGCAGCGCTGCGTTGATCGACTCCCGCGATGCCCGCCGTTATGCGGGTCTGGAAGAACCAATTGATGCTAAGGCTGGACATATTCCAGGTGCGTTGAACTACTTTTGGAAAGATGTGTTGGATTGGGATGGACGTTGGACAGGTACTGAGGTGTTAGAAGAGCGTTTCGTGAAGCTGGGGAAAGATGATGCCATTATCGTCTACTGCGGTTCTGGCGTCTCGGCCTGCCCGAACGTGATTGCACTGGAGGAAGCGGGATATTCGAATGTGAAGCTGTATTCCGGGAGCTGGAGCGACTGGATCAGTTATGAGGAGAATGCGGTGGCGACAGGGGCAAAATAAAAAAACAATATAAAAAATAAGGCCCGCTAGGACACGGGCCTTTTCACATTACTAATTTACGTTGTTGAATTTCACTTTTTTAAGAGTTTGGGCTTATAGGAAAATTCTTTGCACTATAAAATATTCAACTCTTTATCGATCATTAATAACTTACATTTTTTAAAAACTAAGACTATACTTTGAATTTAGTAATAAAAAATTTCTTCAAGAATTTCATCCACTTCCCAGCTAAACAATATTTTAATTTTATCAAAATGCTTTCCATACGATAGTTGTTCTTGATATCGATTGTAGCTATGTTCATCAATTTGCATGTTATATAAATTCGCATCTTGAAAATCAACACCATTGAGATCACAATCAATCCAAGTAGAATATCTCAGGTCTGCATTTCTCAAATGTGCTCTATAAAAATTATTATCATAGAGATGAGCATAAGTAAATTTTGCACCGCTAATGTCAGAATCGCTAAAATCAGTTTCTTTACATGTTGCATTATCAAAATTCGACATGGATAACTCTGAATTTGCGAAAATGTTCCCCTTCATTAGAACAGAATCGAAGTTACTCCGAATGCATTCTACATCTCTAAACGTTACTGAACTTAATTCAGCCCCTTGGAAATTAGCTCCATTCAAATTCGAACTAGACATAGAGGAGATTACTATTCTTGAATTTGAAAAGTTTACACCATCTAATCTACTATATATCCATTTAATAAATGTTAATTCAGAATCTGATAAGTCAAATCCTGATAGTGTTGAGTACTCATTTAGTCTTAGTCCTGAAATCAAATTTTTAGACCAAGTTGGGTGGGATACTCCAAACATATGTTGATGTGTGCGAATCATTTCCACAATAGTATTAATAGTATTATCTGAGAATCTTAAACCATAAGGCCTTTTCGCTATCTCCTGTAAAGTAAAAAGTGCGATCCATCGATCTGTATTATGATGAGTAAAGTCTCCATCCTCATCAATAACAAGAACCTCATTATCAAATAGACTACTCTCAAATCGTGCTTTTGTAAGCAAATACTTAGTTTCATTCGAAAGTATTTCTATACACAAGTTTACAATCTTCTTTAATACGTGTTGGTTTATCGGCCACTCGCTTAGTAAAACCTCAGGTATAATATAATTGGTTGAATGTATTTCAGCTTTACTCAACCAAGAACTTTTTATTTCGTGATTAAAAAATGTAGAGTTCGTATCATATAGACCAATTGACGCTATAATTGGAAATAGCATCTCTCTTGCCTTTTTCACTTTTTTCGGTATTTTCAAATCAGCAGATGTATCCTTTGATGCTAAGTTCAATAATTCTAGTAATCCCTGAAAAAAAGCCATAGTTTGATTAGTGGGATATCCAAGCATTAATTTCAGTCGCGCATTTGAAATTTCTGGTTTTTTAACCAAACTATTAGTTATTAATATTTTCAAGTAATACTCTGCAAGTAACATTTCTGCAAACGATTGATGTTGAAAATAGAACGTATCTTCTTTATTTCCAAAGTAAGAATGCGACAAGAAACGATAGTGAAGTACATCGTCTTTTTCATTGACAATATTTTTGCCATAGATTGTTCTTACTAAATCAATTTGTTTGAGGTGACCTTGTTTATTGTCCCTTTGGTTATACATCCACAATGCAGCCGAGGCATGAAGTAGGTTTCTGTGCTTTAACTCTTCTTCTAAGGAGTATTTATCCTTGATCTCTTCGTCACCCATATACTTTGCCTCTTTAGTAAGGAGATTAAGAAATGATAAATAAATACTCACCCGGTTGTTAAACGAAAAACTTACATTCGAAATAATTAATTTATAAAGCATGTATGTTATTATCGGTCGTAGTAATTCATCTTGCTTTAAACCAGAGTTTTGAGCCATGAAACGAAATGGACTATCTCCAGACAAAGTTAGCGAAATCAATCTCTGGTTCATTTTATTATTTTTTTTTATTGATTCGCTTTCTTGCCTCATAAATAAAGTTCTAAAATACATATCAAATTGCTGTGGTAAGAAACCATATATAGATAAATAGAATTTTTGTGTAGAGTCCTTAGGAATGAATGCATTTTCCTTTAATGCTTTCCTAATGCAGTTTAAGTAAATAGGTCTTGAAGAAATAAGAATTCGATTATTATTCGAAACTTCTGGCTTCAATAAATTTAATCTCTCAATAGAAAATAGAACCTTTTGTATATTTTCCTCTGTTATTTCACCACATTCGTCTAATGAATCAATTAGAAAAATATAAGTTTTTTGTTTATAGTAATCCTCATTCAAACTAATACCATATCGAAATTCTAAATAACCACCTATACACCCAAACTTATGCTCCGCATATCTCTCCCATTTCTCCGCGACATTTTTCAAATTCACATAAATAGGAAAAAAATCACTTTCGCTGTACATATACTTTTGAGCCAAATTGGAAGCTGCATACTTGTAAAAGGAAGATTTCCCTTTACCGAACTCAGCGAAAGTAAACAATAATCTTCCGTGAAATGTTTTCGAAGAAAGCGGAAAAAATGATTGAATCAAATCTTCAATCATTTGCAGCTTTGGTCGACTTAACTTTCTTTCGTCACCGTATGACTCAATATTTTCCCAAAATGCAACTGTGGGTTGATATGGTAAATTTTCATCATCACCACATTTAATATTCTTAAGACTCATCATTTCATTTAAATAAAACTTTTCTTCGTCACGAATTAGTCTCTTTGAGACTGCAATATCATTAGATTCTAATAAAGCATTAATACTACTAAGTGAAGTTGCACCTAAAGCTTTCCCATTTTTTTCGACAGTAATGACGCCAACTATATGGTTATCTATTATTAAAGGAGCTCCTGAGAGCCCATCAAAAACCAATCCATTTTTCCCTTCATTAACATTCAAGTCAATATTATATGTTTTATCACCAACTAGATTATCTAAGGTTACTTTACCTGTAAATCTTCCACCTGTCGGTTCTCGACTCGCAGGATAACCAAAAGTACTCCACTCTTTATCAGGAAGAATTTTTTCACCGGCTAATAGGAAAGAGTTTTCAATTTGTAATAAGCCATCAATGGAAAGAAGTGCTACATCATTTATCTTATTAATTAATTTAGCAGTAACATGTAAATTCTCATTGTAGGGAAAAGAGATCTTAATTTCCTCTGAATCATAATATTCAAGAGTATGATATGCGGTAAGGGCAAGTGAATCGGAAATCATAAACGCCGTTCCTCGTTTTTCACCACATTCAAGTTGTCCAATAAAAGTTGGTGAAAAATCTACCATTTCTACACACCCTATTTCTATATATTTATTAAAGTATTTAAAGAGTTTCCATACTCAATTTCATATTTATACTCATTTTGGTAATCCATATTCTCGTAAAACTTTGAGCTGTCTGTCTTATAATTGAACACTAGGACTCTCACATCGTTCGATATAGGTCTAGCAATTATTCGTGCAATAGTTTCTTTAGAAGGGTGATTATATTTAAAACCATTCGTTGAAAAAATATAATACTTTGCATCCACTAATTCAAGTAAAGCAGGACTCATACTGCCACTGCCTCCATGATGGGAAACCTTAATAGCCGAAAAGTATATTTTTTTACTTTCGGAGTATTTTTTCAAACTCTGTTCAACATCAGAAGGATGTGCATCTCCAAGAAATAGAATTGATTTTTCCTTGAAGGACAATACAAATGATATAGAACTACCATTAGCAATAGCAGTATCTTCTATGAAAGAATTTTCAATTAAATGCTTTATGCCATCATTTTGACTGATTGGTCTTACTCTATCGCTATCCATGTCGGAGGCAGCCTTTTGCGCAATCCAATACTCAAATGCCTCAGAAAAGATCATATTATTTCCTTTTTTTTCAATTCCTAGCTCAAATAACTTAGATTTCCATATTTTTTTCAACATGGTAAGTTTGTCAGTTGTTGGGGTTAAAATTGTTATAGTTACATCCTCATCAATTTGCACTATTGGTAAATCTTTTGAATGCTTGGAAACAACAACTGCTTTATTACCAAAACTTTTGTTCCAGTTATAGCCTCCTTTCAATAGCAAGTCACAAACTGCTGAACCTTGTACTACACCAATGGGTTTAGACAGAATCATCTCTTCTTCATCTTGAGGATACCCCAGAGCAAGTATAGATCTTAACTTATCTTTTAAATCTGACTCATCAGCAGGAAACAACTCATCATCGGAACTATTTAATAGACTATTATGCCATATCTCATCAACTCCAATAATTTTAGGGGATGCTGATGATTCATTTTCTTTTAGAAACGGAATTGCGCCGTTGATATGATCAGAATCAATATGAGTAAAGACAGCAAGTGCTAGCCTTTCATTGTTCTCATTAATAAGCTGAAGTCTCTTTTTCAAAAACTTATAATATGTACTTGAAAATCCAAAATCTACAATAATATGATTCTGATATTTGTCTCCATAATTGATTAAGAATGAGTCCCCATAGGAACTCGGGAACATCTCTATGCACACATTAACCCCCATAAAATCAAATCCTTATCTTATTCTAATATTATTCAACAATATACCACATAATTAATTTGTCTTTATATGGTTTAATTCAGGATGAGATTTTGAACATTTCACTTCAATACTTAGGTAGGATCATTCTCAAATCACATTCACAAAATTTACTACACACTATCTAAAATACATTATACTAAAAGATTTCTCTTTTTGTCTTTCCAAGTATAAATACTAAACTTTTAAAAACCTTAATCACTTCTGAGGAACATCAGTGCAACTCATTAAATCTCTAGTTCCCGCCTCTATCCTACTTCAACATCAAAAAAGACTAATTTCTCCTTAATTAATCCTGACTATTCCGCCTCAAAAATCGCTCTCACAACAATCACAACCAGTTAGTTCTTTTGTGATATGAAATTACTGCGGCATAATAAAACTTATTAATGTAATTTATCAGTTTATCATTGCCATAACGGTACTTAAAACACCTCCACAGGCAATCTCGCTGGAAGAAGCCGAGTATTCAAATGTGAAGCTGTACTCCGGGAGCTGGAGCGATTGGATTAGTTATGAGGAGAATCCGGTGGCTACCGGTAATGCGGAAGCTGACAAAGACGTATCAGTATATCGATGTTGAATACATCGCCAGGCAGCTTATCTGCCCCGGCGATGTATTTTTCTATGTTCGGAGTCAACATCGAGTTAACAACACCACCCTGTAAGTATTTACAAGCGCACAGAAGTAGACATCAAGGGGTAGCTTTTTTTTGAATTCATGATAACAGAAAAAACCGTGATGGACGTCCGTCCACCACGGTTGAATAACCAATTCTATTGTTGCTTTTTACTTAAAGATACATTTGCTGTTAACGTCTTGTCGATCGTCGTCCAGTTCACATAAGCACCGAGTATTTCATTAATAACAGAAACCGGAACTACGGTCTCGCCATTTAAAAGCTTAGGTACTTTACTATTGAACACCAATTTATCGCTAATTGAATACACATCTGAACCAATTTGAGCACTTATATTTTTCGTGCCTAATTTGATTTGCGTGGAACGCGTCTTATGATCCCATTCTACTGTGCCGCCCAATAGCTCCGAAATGGTTCGAATCGGTACGTAGAACTCATCGTTATGAACAACCGGTTTGATTGTCGTACCACTTACATTCATTGCAACGTCAACATATTCAAGGAAATCGGTCTTTCGAATGAGCCCATGAACGCCTTTTGTTCGGTCCACGACCTGAGATACTTCGTAATCCGTTGCCGCCGATAGGTACGCATAAGCTACACTTCTATCCATATCAAGCTTATCGGATAAGAATTGAATCGATTCTCGTACTGATTCTTTCATTGCTTCATCCAAATCAGGGTCCAAGCCAATTGGAATCCAATAATCCTCCGTTTCAGCAAAGGGTTGTGTAAAATCTCCACTATGTGGGAGTGATGGATCACCTTTCTTTAACACCGTTAACCGAACTGTCCCCCTTAAGGAAGCTTCCAATGCAGTTAACGCCACTTCTCCATCCCCTTGAGCAAAGTGTGGATCTCCAGTATAGAATAGCCCCCCTTTAACTTGGATCGGATAATAAATAGTTGCACCAACACCCAACTCATTAATATCCATATTTCCTCCCGTTTCAATAGGTGGGATCGAACTCACAACTTCACTGGTATTCGGTGCAACCCCCATAACACCTAGAAACGGGTTAATGGGGAAACGTACATTTTTGCCAGTTTTTGTTGGTAATACCCCATACCAGTTGCCGTTGATTTCTTCTATGGGTGTAAATATAGATACATTATTATATAATTCCGGTTTTGTTGCGCTAGCTCCCTCTTGTGGGCCTTTATTTTCTGGAAATTCGTTAGGAAGGGCACCTTTCCCATGGCGGTTAGAAATGACACCATAGGGAACTCGAGTTTGCAACGAAAGGACTTCTACTTTAAGAACGTCACCCGGCTCCGCTCCCTCAACCGCTACTGGCCCAGTGATAATATGAGGTCCATCTTTTACAAAATCATGCTTAATCCCAGAAGCTGTAATTGCCTTCGCATCATTCAACACCCCATCGGATGAGATACCGAATTTGCCGAAGTACTCCACTGGATTTCTCCCTTGATCCTCCATCAGTCCCTCATGCGATACCGTGTCAAATGTTACAGCACTTCCTGATGGTACAGTAAGAATCGGAGAGCTGTCTCGATTAGGCAGTGATCCCCAGCGAATGTTCTCAACCGCAGACGTTACATAATAATCACCTTCAACCCTCTCAAGGGTTGTTGGTTGCAGTGGCATACTAAAGCCCACTGAAGGTAGAGCAAATGTAAACATACTTATAATCCCTACTGAAACCCCAAATTCCCTAATCGTCCGGTTAATAAACATAATGCTCCCCCTCTTTACTATGTAATATTACCTTACACAAATAAACACTAACATAAAATTACATATACAACAATATCATTTTTGTTAAAAAACATAACATAAAAGGCTAGCATTAAAGAATAAACTTATAAAATATAAAAAAAACGTAAAGATACCTAACATTTAAAAAGCGTATTAAACTTAAATACATTTCCTAAATTTGATGAACATTCGTTAGAGATTTGAACAAACAAAATGAAGTAAGTTGGAGCGACTAGATCAGTTATGAGGGGAATGCGGTGGTTGCCCTTATTTTGTCATCTATTAAACGTGGTAAAATTGGATTTAGACCTGCTAAACTTATTGAGGGGTACTCCTCGATCCATGAAGAAGAGGTAAACAACGATGACGGAGTCATATCATGGAATACATTCGAATTTGCAATTTCCAAGCAGCATCTTTAATATCGACCGCAAAGATGTTCCAGCATTGACGCCGAATCACTGATTATTCAACATACGGCGGGACCAAGCCGTTAAAACCAAAAACCTCCGCTGGAGGAGGCTTCAGGTGTTGCTGATCACTAACAATCGTAGTTCTTACCTCTAATGATACAGGATCTGCAAAAGAAAATGAGGAGAAGCATTCATGAGTCCATGAATCAGGATTATCACCCATATTTTACGATAGCGGGCCCATAAATAACCAAGAAACAGACCCGTAACCCCATGATTTGCAATCACTGTTGCCACATCCATATCCCACTGACCACTTCCTTGAATGGCGACATGCCAGATGGACCATAGTATTGAAACTAGTAATATGGCGGGCCATCTTCCAAGCAACGCCTCCAATCGAGTCTGCAACCATACCCGATAAAAAACTTCCTCCAATAGGCTATTGATCATAAAACCAATCAACACCAGGAGAAGTAATTCTGTCGTATCGGTTGCAGTGATTGCTGCTTCTGGTTGTGCAATTGGAGAATAGAACTTTAGATAACCCCACACCACAATAACGATTAGTGGTGCGATGACGTGTCTGTGGGTGCGAGGCTTTGCAGAGATAATATCTTGCTGTCCGCCAGTCATTTTTCGATAAATCAGTAATAAAATCAATGGGATGAACAATAATGTCGTCAACTTGAACGTCAAATAATATAGCTGGAAATGTAATCCTTGCGGGTCTATCGTTATCAGAGAAACCGTAAATAAAACACCTGACAGCAGTAATACGATCGATTGAACGACCAAGTGCTGTTTCTTCATCTGTTGAAAAGACGAGGGATATTGACTTTTATAAGGAATCCTCCGGATTAGAACAATGCCAAGGAATGCCGGCAACATACTATGCCATATTGGAATCACTTCCTCACGATCAGCCGTGTACCTTATATTCAAGTTTCCGGTCCACACTAACCACAATACAGCAGCAAATATCATGATCATGCATAATAATCCGATTGCCTTTCCCCATGCTGGAAGCATTATTTTGAATTGCTGATTCATTCTACCTGCACTCCTTTGAGCGGCATGTCTCGTTTGCCCCATTCTTTTTTTAATTCAGTTGAGTTAAATAAACTCTAGCACATTTCAGCTTGAGCGTCTATTTATTTCAGTTGAGTTAAATAATATGGTATTCTGTATGTATGCCAAAAATCGTGGATCATGAGAAAATGAAGAATATTATCGCTGAAGCTACTTGGAAAATCATTAGTGAGAAAGGTATTCATCATGCAACGTCAAGAACAATTGCGAAGGAGGCCGGATTATCACAAGGCGCTTTAAGACATTATTTTTCCAAACAAGAGAGCCTATTAGCATTTGCAATGGAGTTAGTTAAAGAAAAGGTACTTACTCGGCTGAGCAATCTGAATGCAAGAGAACTGGCGCCTCAAGATAGAATTGTTGAATACTTGCTTGAGCTAGTGCCGACTGATGAACAGACATTATTGGAAATGGAGGTTTGGTTTGCATTTGTAAGCTATGGAAAAACGCAAAAAGGGTTCGATGCCAATTATGAGGACCTGCAAAATGCAATAAGAAACTGCATTACTTACTTGAAAAATGAAGGTCTTTTGCGCACTACCGATGAAGAGAAGGAACAGGAAAAACTGTATGCCTTTATGAATGGGATGGCGCTCAATTTGTATCTGGAGCCGGATAAGATAAATCGAACACGAAGCAAAGAATTGATACAAGACTACATCCATTGGATTATACGTTAGAGGAAAACCTGATTCGTAATCGGGGAAAAATAAAAACCAAAGAGCCCACGTTATGCGCGGGCTCTTTAGTTTTTATTATTTTCATGTTGCATTCTAGATGCTTACATTTCCGACTTCTGTCACGTTCAGATTTAACTTATGTTTTTGGCATACTTCGTAAAAATCTTTTGAAACGATGGGTTTGAAGATATTGATATAATCCAGCATAAAAAATTCATTCTCACCAATTCGCTCATCATGAAGGCAGATCCGAGATGCAACTTTGACGATCTTACGTGGAGGTTGTTGTACAGATGCAGCAATGACTGCCTTGCGCCCATATTCAGAACGTTCATAATCGAAAACATCCAGACGATTAAGGTGATGTACAGTCCAATAGGTTTCTTCCACCGTACGACCGTCGTGGTAACATACCGCTGTCGGAATAAACTGTGCGTTTGTATTCGTTTCCTCCAACAGCTTTTTAAAACGATCTGATACATGTCTTGTACCTGTGATCGTCTCAAAATAATCTACATTCAGATTGCGCACCGAAGACAATAACTCAACCTCTGCGGTTGTCCCCTCTGGCAAAGGATTCTCTACCGCCACATAATTCATATCTAATTGGGGAGTAAAAGTCGTTCCACCACTAATAAACCCTCTGCGTGGATATTGAGATTCCAGAAAATAATAGTTCAAAGAATGATGTCTCCTTTCCGAATGAAGTGCTTTTCATCCATTGTACTGTTTTAGAGGTTTAAGTTTCGATTAGTAGGGAATACAAAAAAATCGAAGTGTCTAAGTTGATGTCAATAAAGAGTCAACTTGCATGCAAAAAAGGGGCCGGATCACTCACTAAAGTGAGTACCCGCCCCCTTGCTTTAATATACATATGAATATACAGACCTTAAGCAACACTTTAACAGATCGAAAAGAAACAGTCTATTTTTTGGAAAAATGTTCTATATATTTATATTGCTGGCCGGCAAAATACAGATGAAACGGAGCATAAATCAATGATGTTCAACAACCATCTTACGCGTGAAGAATTGCAGGATTATGTGTACAATGTATTTGGTGCCGGTTATCTCATAACGCAGAGTGCAAGAGTTCATGGAGGCGCACAAAAAGTCATTTACAAAATGGACTTCAAGAATGGTTTTACTTGTATGTTGTACGTTTGGGATATTTCCAGCAACTATTTTCAGGAAGAGATCGTGAATGAATCCACTTTTCACAGTTCATATGGCAGCGAACTTTTCTCTTTCAATACACGCTTTCTCGCAAAACATGGAATTCGAACACCAACCTTGTATCACCTCAATAACGATAGGAATCGGCACGCTTATGATTTTGCTCTTGTTGAATATGTGGATGGACAGAAGGCCGAAGCCTATTTCCAGCATAAAAATCACAACGATCGGGATATATTGTTTCAACGGATCAGGGATATGTTCTCTACTATGCATAATATCCAAAGAAATGTTTATGGAAACGCTAACGATAACAGAAAAAAGGCCGAGCCTTGCTACAAAGTTAAGCGGTTGGATGCAGAGAAAGCCCTATCCTATGCATCCAAGCATATTACCGATATTAGAAAAAATGAAGAAAGGCTGCTTGAGAAACTATACGAATTGGAAGCCGCAATTCAACCCAGAGAGCTCTATAGTTTCATCCATGGAGAGCTGGGTCCGGATCATATATGGATCGATCATGCAATGCAACCATGTCTTATTGATATTGAGGGCGCAGAATTCTTCGATCTCGAACATGAGCATAGCTTTCTGGAGTTTCGCTTTGGAGACTTTTATCACTATTTAAAAAATAAAGATCTCGACCCGGCGCGGATGACATTTTATCGATTTTGCCATCATTTATCTTTGGTATCCGGAGGGTTGAAACTGCTTCATAGACAATTCCCCGATCAGCAATTTGCTAGAAATCTCGCGAAGTATCATGCCAGATGCGCAATTCAGATGCTTATGTGATAAGAGCCATACACATGAATATGGATATAAGACTGGAAGGAGATTTAAACATGGAATTTATGTACGAAGATGAAAGACTTGCCGTGAGCGTTATTCAAGCCATTCACACTGGAGATATTTTATCGTTACAGCAACTGCTGGCAGAGAATCCGGGATTGGCAGAGATAAGAATATTGGAAAGAAAGCCTGACAATATAGATTCAGACTCTAGTATCTCTCGAACGCTGCTGCACGTGGTGACAGATTGGCCGGGGCACTTCCCTCATGGAGCGGATACTGTGCGAGTATTGACCAAGTTCGGTGCGGAAGTGAACGCTCCTTTTGTCGGTCCACATATCGAGACACCTTTGCACTGGGCTGCAAGCTCCAATGACGTTCAAGTGCTCGATGCCCTTCTTGATGCTGGCGCAGACATTGAATCGCCGGGCGCGGTGATCGCCGGTGGTACGCCGCTGGACGATGCTATTGCTTTCGCACAATGGGATACAGCCCGACGCTTGGTTGAGCGTGGCGCGGTCTTTGCCCTTTGGCATGCAGCCGCTCTTGGAAATATTCGCGCCATACAAGAACACTTTAAAGGAACTCAACTCCCGGAATGTTATCCTTGGGGAACGAGCACCTCCCCTTCTCCTCCCGATGCAGTAACCGTTGCCTTTTGGTGTGCTTGTCATGGAGGTCAAAGAGAATCAGCAGAATACCTTCTTGACCGAGGCGCCGAACTGAACTGGATAGCCCCCTGGGATGGAATGACTCCACTGGACACGGCCAAACGACATTCATGGGTTGAACTGATTCCATGGCTTGAAAGTCAAGGTGCAAAATCCGCGAATGAGATTAACAGGTAGATGAATGGCTGCCGTGGAAATGCCACTCCCCAGTAACTGTGAACATGAAAAGCTGCAACAAAGCTGAAATGACTGGAAAAGAAAAGCCCTCGATCTTCGTTTTTTTTGCGCGTGCTTATGGGTTAACTTCCCTGCTGTCCAGAATAATCAAGTTTATCGCGGAAGTAGACTCAAGGTTGTTCAAGGCTCCTCGCCTTTTAAAGGCTCTACGAATTGTGCTCACAAATAAACAGGGACCTCTCACCATCATGGCAAGGGTCCCTGTCTGTACACTTATTACATAGGCTGATGCTCCATTAAGTGATGGTAAGCCCACCGCTTGCATAACCGGCCACAGTTGTAGCCACATCGATTCCGGCTGTTACGGATGCCGAGAAGACCATCAGCAGGCGGTCACCTGCCGATACCGGAATACTCAGTCCCGTAGTTAACCCGCTGGATATTGTGCCCAGTGCCAAAACTCCGGTGAGTGCAGGAGCCAAAGTTACCAATGCACCCGGTACAGCTGTGAAGGAGTTATTAGGTGTAGTGGAACGGAATAATTGTGCAGTTATCGTTACTGTAGATCCAACCAAGCTAAGTCCGGCAGTCGTGCTGAAATAAGCAGCCAGTGAAGTAATCGTTCCTGAACGTGATGCTGAGAAAGCAAAGTTAAGCAAGGTACCCGCAGCACCAGTGAGATCAATAATTCCTCCGGTAACACTTACTCCTGTAGCACTGTTGCCAAAACCAACTAGGCTGGAAGTATTCAAAAGTCCACCCAATACCGTAGTCAACGCAACCGGAAGTCCTGATGCATAAGGAATAATTGCTCCAGAACCTGTCGCTCCCGTTGCCCCGGTTACACCTGCTGTACCTGTTGCTCCGGTTACCCCGGTTACACCTGCTGTGCCTGTCGCTCCGGTTACTCCCGTTGTACCCGCTGTGCCCGTTGCTCCGGTTACTCCGGTTGTACCTGCTGTGCCCGTTGCTCCCGTTACCCCGGTTACACCTGCCGTACCCGTTGCTCCGGTTACCCCGGTTACACCTGCTGTACCTGTCGCTCCCGTTGCCCCGGTTACACCTGCTGTACCTGTCGCTCCGGTTACTCCCGTTGTACCCGCTGTGCCCGTTGCTCCCGTTACTCCGGTTGTACCTGCTGTGCCTGTCGCTCCCGTTACTCCGGTTGTACCTGCTGTGCCTGTCGCTCCCGTTACTCCGGTTGTACCTGCTGTGCCTGTTGCTCCGGTTACCCCGGTTACACCTGCTGTACCTGTTGCTCCGGTTACTCCGGTTGTACCTGCTGTG
>NZ_JBQCJX010000002.1:0-380446 GCF_051967555.1 Paenibacillus sp. SAF-068 | reverse complement strand
CCTGTTGCTCCGGTTACCCCGGTTACACCTGCTGTACCTGTTGCTCCCGTTACTCCGGTTGTACCTGCTGTGCCTGTTGCTCCGGTTACTCCGGTTGTACCTGCTGTGCCTGTTGCTCCGGTTACCCCGGTTACACCTGCTGTACCTGTTGCTCCCGTTACTCCGGTTGTACCTGCTGTGCCTGTCGCTCCCGTTACTCCGGTTGTACCTGCTGTGCCTGTTGCTCCCGTTACTCCGGTTGCCCCCGTTGTGCCTGCTGCTCCTGTAGCTCCGGTTACACCTGCTGTGCCTGTCGCTCCCGTTACTCCGGTTGCCCCCATTGTGCCTGTCGCTCCTGTAGCTCCGGTTACACCTGCCGTACCTGTTGCTCCAGTTGCACCGCTGCCTGTCGCTCCCGTTACTCCGGTTGCCCCCGTTGTGCCTGCTGCTCCTGTAGCTCCCGTTGCACCTGTAGCTCCCGTGATACTTGGGATCTCACCCAACAATTCGGAAGAAACCAAACGATGGGCTGTTACCAATGAGCCTGTACTGCTCTTACCCCATACAGATACTTGAATAGGATCATTAACCATGGTTGTTGTTGTAAAAGTAAACTCGAAGGCGTCCAGATTCGCAAAATAATTGTTGGTTATTACTTGATTCGGTGCGATGTCAAAAGACTCGCTGACATACAGAACCCTCAATCCACCGCTCATGTAATACCCCTGAATCTGTACGGTTGAGGCTGCCACATCACTACGGTTATCTAATCTAACTGTAACTGTTTGAGTCGGTCTTAACCCACCAACCGCATTATTTTCTATTGGCCCTGTTGATAAAAAGCTCATCGCTCCATCTCCTCTTTTGGTTATTTCTGATCTGCTAGTTGTTATGAACTGTTTTTTCGTGCTCCACCACCCGGTGAGCATCCACCAATTGCCCGGACGATTGCTTGCCCCACACTGAAATTCCCACTTCGTCCACACTTTCTGGTGCTGTTACAAAAACAAACTCGAAAGCATCCAAATCTGCAAAATAATTTTTGGTCACTGCTTCATTAGGGGCAATACTGATCACTTCATTCACATACAGCGTTCTTGTTGTACTTAGCGCATAACCCTGAATGGATACTGTTACAGAGTTCACATTAGCCCGACTTGTCAATCTAATCGTTACCTGTTGTGTTGGTCTGATCCCGGAAACCGGATTGTTTTCTATCGGCCCAGTTAATAAAATTGACATTTTTCCCATCCCACCTTTTATGAAACCTTATACTCTAGCAGTATTTGGCATAAGCTCACTCAATAGTAGTATTCAAACACTCAACCGACGGTGTGGACAAAACACATGCGGCAATTGCACTATTATTACGAACCAAAACGTTAAGAATAACCGGAAAAGCTCGCACCATATGGCGCGAGCTTTCTTTCGAATATACTCCCATTAACCTTTTTCAAAGCTTATCTAGCAATCATTTCAGGAAATTCATCCAGCAATATCTCTCTATCATTCTATATGTTCTCCATAATAGTGACTCTTCCCATTAAATGATTTTCTTCATCCTCTACCAAAGAATAGAAAAATATTGTATTATCTCGAAATTGTGATATGATATCGTCAAGTTAATAAACATTTAAAAGAAAATTTGAAAAATAATTACATTTTAAAGTGACCAAATGTCTTTCTTCGCCAAATTTCAGTCTTCTCCCCCATTTTATTGAAAGCGATTACAAAAAGAAACCTGAGAGATTATAGCTTTTCTAATCGCACATCCCGATGCAGGCTTGTTTTGGGTTATAGCCACTCCCCTTCCCGCCGCGTCTACAGTCGCGGCTTCACGGGTCATCTGGCTTATACCATAGATGACAACATGAAGATCACCTAGCAGCCAAACTAATAACCTATTCAATAAGGGGGTGACATGAGGGACAACTCTTCATTTTTTCGACATTCATCATCTCAGCTATTCTGAATTTCGGTTCACCACTAATCCCATCTCATGGAGGCGAAACGTATGATTCGTAAACCGCTAATTATGTTGTTGTCGTGTCTGCTCATCTTTGTCACCCTGCCCGTTGGTTCAAGCCATGCAGCCAATGCAGCCGTTGCCAAACTCCCTGGAAACGCCAACCCCCTCGTCGATCATAAACTTGGGGCCGACCCTTATGTGCTTGTCCATAACAATCGGGTTTATGTTTACATGACAGGTGATGCATACCTGTATAACAGCGACGGCTCTGTCCGAGAGAACCAGTACAGCACAATCGGGAAAATTAACGTCATCTCTTCAGCTGATATGGTGAACTGGACAGACCATGGTTCGATCCCTGTAGCGGGTGCGAATAATGCCAATAATGGTCAAGGAATTGCCAAATGGGCTACCCAATCCTGGGCTCCTGCCATGGCGAAGAAAACCATTGCTGGCAAAGAAAAGTTTTTCCTCTATTTTGCCAACTCGGGCGGAGGTATTGGCGTGCTCACGGCGGATTCCCCCATTGGACCGTGGTCCGATCCTCTGGGGCGTGCCCTCCTGACACACAGTACACCGGGAATGTCTGGCGTAACCTGGCTCTTTGATCCGGCTGTGCTTGTCGATGACGATGGCTCAGCTTACTTGTATGCTGGAGGCGGCATTCCGAACGATACCAATGCTGCTTCCATTGCCAATCCCAAAACCGCTCGGGTCATTCGTCTTGGTGCCGACATGACCAGTGTGGTGGGCAGTGCTGTAACGATCGATTCTCCTTATATGTTCGAAGATTCCGGCATTCATAAGTATAACGGCAAATATTACTACTCCTACTGCATCAACTTCGCGGGAACACATCCCACGGCATATCCAAAAGGTGAGATCGGATACATGGTCAGCGACAGCCCGATGGGGCCTTTCACGTTTAAAGGACACTTTCTGAAAAATCCAGGTACGTTCTTCGGCGTAGGCGGCAATAACCACCATGCCGTGTTCCAATTCAACAATGAATGGTATGTCGCGTACCATGCGCAAACGGTGAGTCGGGCATTTCTCGGCGAAGGCAAAGGATACCGTTCCACACATATCAACAAACTGACACATAATGCGGATGGAACAATCCAGGAGGTTCAAGGAAATATGACAGGTGTACCTCAGACCGCTAATCTCAATCCGTATGTCCGGGTGGAAGCCGAAACCATTGGCTGGCAAGCAGGAATTACCACTGAACCGAGTCAAGCGAGCGGTGGACCTGTAGCCAATCAGAATGTGACTAATATTCATAATGGGGATTGGATCGCAGTCGGCAACGTAGATTTTGGATCAGCTGGAGCCTCCAAATTCAAGGCCAATGTCGCTTCTACCGGAAATGGCAGCATCGAGATTCGACTGGATAGTCCGACAGGTCCACTGGCTGGGACACTCAACGTAAGCTCAACCGGCGGTTCACAGACTTGGCGTGAGCTGGAGACGAATGTTACCAACGCAACAGGTGTACATCGTTTGTATCTGGTATTTACAGGCTCAGGTAACGGAAATCTGTTCAATCTGGACTACTGGCAGTTCACATCCGGTTCGGGCGGCAATCCTAACCCTAACCCAAATCCTAATCCCAATCCAAACGTTACCCGTTACGAAGCAGAGAATATGACACTTGGCGGCCAATATGCAGGTGTAATCAGTTCCCCATTTAATGGAGTCGCTCTTTACGCGAACAATGATTATGCAGCATACAATCAATATTTTGCATTCCCAACCCATCAATTCTCTGTCCGCGGCGCTTCCAACAACAATAATACGGCCCGTGTTGATCTGGTCATTGGGGGTGTAACCGCAGGCTCATTCTACTTCACTGGAACGCAGCCAACCGTTCAAACACTTACCGGCATCACTCATGCTACAGGCAATCAGGAAATCAAGCTGGTCGTAACAACGGATAATGGGACTTGGGATGCGTACATTGATTATCTGGAGTATTCACTTTAATTCCTAGGACATGATCGATCGGGAGGATAGAAAATGTGGAAAAAAATAGGTACTCTTCTGCTCGCTCTTCCTTTGCTTATGGCATCACTCCCTCTGACAGGTCCATCTGCTTCCGCAGCAACGTTCAGCAATCCGGTGATTTACGCGGATGTTCCTGACAGTGACGTCATTCGGGTGGGCAATGCCTTTTATATGACAAGCACAACGATGCATATGAATCCGGGAGTACCCGTCATGAAGTCTTATGATCTGGTCAACTGGAGCATCGTAAACTATGTATATGATACGCTCGGAAACGGGGATATACAGAATCTGAACAACGGACAAAACGAGTATGGACGTGGTTCCTGGGCGAGCAGCTTGCGGTACAACAACGGTGTCTATTATGTTGCTTTTGGCTCGCTTTCCACCGGCAAGACGTATATTTACCAGACCAGCAATATTGAAACAGGGCCATGGACACCTTACACATTAAACAGTTATTACCATGACCCCTCCCTTTTGTTTGATGGGAATCGGACCTTTCTTGTTCACGGCAGTGACAACATCAGTATCGTTGAGCTGACACCTGATGCCAAGTCCGTCAAATCTGGCGGCCTCAATCAGGTCCTGATTCCAAACGCAAGCAGTGTAGCTGGCTCCAACATGATTGTGAAGGCAGAAGGAGCACACATTCAGAAGATCAATGGTATGTATTATGTCTTCCTGATTGCCTGGCCTTCGGGTGATGGCCGCATCCAGCTTGCCTATCGTGCAAACACGTTGACAGGTCCATACACAGGTAAAGTTGTACTCAAAGACTCGGGCATTGCCCAAGGAGGCATCGTGGACACCGCATCCGGTGCATGGTACGGATTACTGTTTCGAGATAGCGGGGCTATTGGGCGCATCCCTTATCTCGTTCCGGTGACATGGTCGGATAACTGGCCTGTGTTTGGGGGGAACGGCAAGGTTCCCCTGAACATGAATATGCCCGTTGAAGGTCAGCCTGCTGCCAAAATCTACGGATCCGATGAGTTCAACACAACCACATCAGGCACCCCCTCAATAACGCAACTGTTAGTGAACGGCGGCTTCGAGGAGAGCACCATTCAGCCGTGGTCCAGCAACAATACGGCAACCATCAACTTAACGAGTGCCGAAGCTTTTAGCGGTACCAAGAGCCTGCTCGTCAGCGGCAGACAGCAGACAGCAGGCGGTGCCAAACAGATGGTTACAGGCAAGCTGGTACCAGGAGTCACATACTCTTTTTCGGCAAAAATCAAATACACGACTGGTCCTGCAACCAAAACGTTCAATCTTAGCATCCAGAACGGTGCAAATTATACCGGAATTTCCATTATGGGCAGTGCGACACTAACCCGCGGACAATGGGGCACTCTTGAAGGTACCTATACCGTTCCGTCGAATGCAGACCTGTCCCAAAGCTTTATTTTTGTGGAAACACCGTATAACTCGAATCCGGACCCGACCAATGATCTGATGGCGTTTTATGTGGATGACGTCTCCCTGACGAACAATTCATCTTCCGGTACATCTGGACTATCCACATTCTGGCAGTGGAATCATAACCCCGATGCTCTCAACTGGTCCCTTCTCCAGCGGCCAGGTTTCATGCGGTTAACTGCTGGAAAAAACAGCAAAAACCTGTTGGAAGCTCGCAATACTTTGACACAACGAACCTTTGGTCCAAAAAGTACAGGGATTACCGCTTTGGAAACAGCAGGCATGAAGGATGGCGATTATGCCGGACTCGCTGCTTTTCAGGCCAGATATGGTTTTGTCGGCGTTAAAATGACAGGCAGCACCAAATCCATCATTATGGCTAATGCCAGCTCAGGCACCATGACCGAAGTAGCAACTGTGCCATTAAACCAGAACAGAATCTATCTCCGCGTCATCTGTGATTTCACGAACCAGACTGACAAAGCCAACTTTGCTTATAGTCTGGATGGCAGCAACTGGACAACCATCGGCAATACTCTTCAAATGTCTTACACCCTGCCACACTTTATGGGATACCGGTTTGCACTGTTCAATTATGCAACGAAGTCTACCGGAGGATATGCAGATTTTGATTATTTCCGCGTAGAATAAATGTGATCTGATTCGGTTACTGATCAGGACCTGGAACTCCATCCTGTGTGGAGGCAGGTCCTTTTCAATATATTTCTTATGAAGAACTTTACCTTGTTAACTTCAAAAATCCCGGAGCTGTTTTATATAACACACGTATCCTTTAGCACTTCGGTTAATCTCTTCATCGGTGGCCTGGAACGAGGCACCATAGACTGCATAATGCGGTAATGCCTGAGCCCCTACATGATTCATGCTTGCTATGAAAGGGGCAACAAGTTCCTCTACGCTGTATCCGATAGGACCATCCTGCGCATAGTTCTCCTGCTTATCCCCTATGGACATCGCTAGCCCCATCCGCTTTCCCTTCAATCGATTCCCCTTCGATCCGTACGCCCATCCATGGGTGAACACATCATCAAACCATTTTTTCAGCAACGGTGGATAACTGTACCAATATAAAGGGAACTGCAACATAATATGATCATGCGTCTCCAGCAGCTCTTGTTCTCGGGATACATCAATCTTTCCATCGGGGTAGGTCGTATATAATTCGTGAAGAGCAATATCATCTGTTGTACTCTGTAGCAACTCCTCCTTCCAGCGACGATTGACTCTTGAACTTTCTATATCGGGATGTGCCAGAATAATAAGGGTTTTCAACGTAACTTCCTTCTTTCCATAAGGGTGTTGGTTTCTTTACTTGAATATGGATCATTATTGAACACATCCGCTCAAAAGAAAATACACACAATGAAGTAAGATGGTTACCTCAAAGTGTGTATGGACTTCAGTGTCAGAACCGTGAGAAAATAAATAGTTACACTCTATATAACACGTAAAATTTAACTTGAGGTGAATCAGGATGAAACAATACAATCTGGGCATAGAAGCGACACTCGAAATTATCGGTGGCAAATGGAAAGCCTTGATCATCTGTTTATTGATGTCCGGTGTCAAGAGAACGGGAGAATTAGGGCGCAGCATTCCGGGTATTTCGCAAAAAGTGTTAATTCAACAATTGCGCGAGCTGGAGCGGGATGGCCTTGTGACCAGACATGTCTACCAGCAAATGCCTCCCAAGGTGGAATACGGACTTACGGAATATGGCGTTACCGCCAACACCATCGTGGATGTCATGTGTACTTGGGGAAAGGACAATATTGCGCTCAGACAACAGCGGGGCGAAGACGTTGTATTGTTGGAGAACAACCATCCCGAATCTTGATTTCACAGTTGCACATCCCCCATACATGATGTAGGACATATGTCTCTTTTTCCACGAAAACGATTAAAAAAACTTTATATTCCAGACCAAATGATCGATATACAAAAGGAAGCACCTGAATATCCCGTGTTGAGCATTGGACTCACATCTCACAAAGGCAACAAGGGAGAACAGAATGATACATACGGTAGCGAGTAAGAGAAGAAGCGAAGCTCTGTCTGGTGAGATGGCAAGGGCTAACAAAGGAGTGGTCATATGAAGGTACGAACGCGTCAAAAAGGAAAAACACGCAACATCTACATGAACTTGATGTTATCTGTTCTGTTGTTGATTAGCAGCATCCCGCTGTGGACGGTCTCAAAAGTGCACGCCGCAGATGAGGAACATCATCTGTTATCCCTGAACCGACCGGTGTACAGTTCCTCATCTTTGGGCGGCAATACGGCAGAACATGTGGTTGACGGCAACAAAAACACCCGCTGGGAGAGTATATGGCAGCAAGATCCGCAGTGGATCTATGTTGACTTAGGCGCGGTGGCCTCCATCTCGGACATCTCCATCCAGTGGGAAAATGCGTATGCTACAAGCTTTGATCTGGAAGTATCCAACGACGAGGTCAATTGGCAGTCTGTTTACTCCACAACAAAGGGGCAAGGCGGACTGAACGAAATTGAGGTCACAGCAGAGGCACGATATGTGCGCTTGTTCAGTCATCAAAGAGCACAGCAAGCCTATGGCGTCTCTGTATACGAATTCAATGTATACGGAACAGGCGGAGCAAATCCACCTCCCAAACCAGTAGCAAAGAACCTTGCGCTTGGACAACCGGTTACAGCGTCTTCGGAAGAAATCGATGAGCCCAGCCGTTCAGCCGAGGATAAAGCCAAAATGGAAAAAAGGAATTACGAAGCCCGGAATGTAACGGATGGTAACCCGGATACACGCTGGTCTTCCATCTACAAGGATCAGGAATGGATTGTTGTGGACCTTGGACTAATCCGGGAGATCGGGAACGTATCTCTTCAATGGGAAAACGCTTTCGGACGTGCATACGATATTCAAGTATCCAATGATGCACAGCAATGGACTACATTGTACCGGGAAATGCACAGCAACGGTGGACGGGAT
The DNA here is from genome assembly GCF_051967555.1 of Paenibacillus sp. SAF-068. Classification (NCBI taxonomy): domain Bacteria; kingdom Bacillati; phylum Bacillota; class Bacilli; order Caryophanales; family Paenibacillaceae; genus Paenibacillus; species Paenibacillus sp. SAF-068. The sequence goes on along the minus strand of NZ_JBQCJX010000002.1, from coordinate 372,080 downwards.
GAAATTCCGGTATACGCCGAAGCACGGTATGTGAAATTGGCCGGACTTGGCAGAGGAACAACCAACGGATATTCCCTGTACGCATTCGATGTCTACGAGTATATCGAAGGCGATGCCAAACCTGTGCATACCATTCCGAATATCCCTGAACCGTCCACGGTACAGGTGGGTTCCGGCAGTTACGCTGTAAATGACATCACGATGCTGCAGCCGAAAAACCCGAAAAATCGTACGACTGATATTACGGCGCCTCTCCCTTCCAATGACTGGTGGCAGTCTATTCTTGTATCCGATCTGGGGGATGGCAACAGTCTGGTCACACTCCCGCTCAAAAGCAGATATACCAAACAAGGACTTCAACTTCTGAATCCCGGAGCGGGTTACGTTTCCGCTGATGGCGGTTCTATGGACGCTGACGGGGAACCGGATCTGATCATGACCACCAGCAATATGAATCCGGCGGAGGTCAATACCAAGGTGGCGGGATATGGGGATTATTCTGCAACGATCATCATGAGCGATGATGACACCGCCAAAATGAATACCACGTTTGTGAAGGGTTCCCCTTTCCTGTACAACACCTTCGATAACCCGGATACCATTATTGTTCGTTCTCCCAGCATCACACGTCTCTTCGATGATCAGAACCGTGAAATTGTTCTGAAGGATGGAGAATCAATAACGGCCGATCATATCGGCGTTGAAGTAACCAATCAGGACAGAGCGCCCACGCCTCAGACCTTTACAAGAAACTACGGGATCTTTGCACCTGAAGGAACCGTAGTTATGAAACTTGGCAATACCCTCAAGATCAAGCTGGGCCAGAGCGGAAACTATCTGTCACTGGCTACCCTGCCGTCCGCGGCAGATCTGCCTTATTATTATCGGCATGCCTACGCCTTTGTTACCGATACACAAGTGGACTACAACTATAACGAGAGCACTTCACTGGTAACGACTACCTTCAACTCGGTAACCCAGACGAAGCGGGCAGGCTTTTCCTCCGAGACACTCATGGCCTTGTTCCCGCACCAATGGAAACTGGCGACTACTCCGTTAACGGAGCTTGCTTACCCTTCCATTCGCGGCATGATGAAAGTAAGTGAAGGCAATACGTTTACGACGCAGGATCGATTCTATGGCATTATCCCGCAATTTGTGGAACCGGATGATCCAACCTACTCGCGTGCACAATTAATCAGCTATCTGGATCAGCTTGACGCGGATACGGCAGGTAATCTGATGAGCGAGGATCCTTACTGGCAAGGGAAAAAGCTTCATCCGCTTGCGCTGGGTGTACTCATCAGCGACCAGATCGGAGATACGGAACGACGAGACCACTATCTGTCCCTGCTTCGAACCATTTTGACAGATTGGTATACCTATTCGCCGGATGAACCTTTGCACTCGTATTATTTTTATTATTCGGATGAATGGGGAACCATTTTCCCTTACGGTAGCGGATTTGGTGTTAATACCGGATTGACAGATCATCATTTCACCTACGGCTATTACGTTTTTGCATCAGCTGTACTGGCCACATATGACCAGACATTCCTGCAAGATTACGGCGACATGGTTGAGCTTCTGATTCGGGACTACGCCAATCCTTCACGGACAGATGAACAGTTTCCAAGGCTTCGCAATTTCGATGCGTACGCAGGTCACTCCTGGGCAGGTGGTTACGCCGATAATCGCAGCGGGAATAACCAGGAGGCTGCAGGTGAAGCCCTCTTTAGTTGGGTCGGCCAATATATGTGGGGTGAGGTGACAGGCAACAAAGCCTATCGCGACACCGGGATCTGGGGCTTCGTGACCGAAGAGAAGGCTGCCGAGCAATACTGGTTTAACTATGACGGGGATAACTGGCTGGAGGATTACCAGCACGCTACGGTAGGTCATGTGTACGGCAGCGCCTACCTGTATGGAACGTACTTCTCGAATGAAGCCGAGCACATTTACGGTATTCACTGGCTGCCGCCAGCGGAATGGATGACCTATTATGGACGTGATCCGCAGAATACTAAGGCTCTCTACAATGGCCTTATCAAGGATCTGGGCGGTCAGCAGGAACGCACATGGCAGCATATCATCTGGCCATTCCAGTCCATTGGAGACCCGCAAGGTGCTCTAGCCAAATGGAATACGAGCGAAATGCAGCAAAATGAAGTCTTTAACGCCTACTGGTTCATGCACAGCATGGCTTCTACGGGAACACGCACAATGGAAATATGGGCAGATGATCCGGCAGCAACCGTGTATGAAAAAGACGGCGTCTATACAGCGCAAATCTGGAATCCGTCTGACACTGTCAAAACAGTGCATTTCTACAATGCCAATGGCGCTTTGGGTTCGGCTACCGTTTATGCCAAAGCGCAAGTAAAGGTTAACCCGCTGGAACATTCCGTTGTTCAACAGCCGGATGCCTCTCAGGGAGTAGTCTATCTCGATCGGAGCCAATGGACCATTAAGGCATCCACCAGTTCGGAGCCGGTCGAGCACATGGTGGACGGTGATCTGACTACACGCTGGTCATCCGGACAGCTCCAGCAGCCCGGCGATTGGCTGCATATCGATCTGGGGAGCGAACAGTCTATGGATACGGTATTCATGAACTCCGGCAACAACGGCGGTGATTATGCTCACGGGTACGAAATCTACGTATCCAAAGATAACGAGAACTGGGGCCAGCCCATCGCAGAGAGCGCCGGAACATCTCCAAGTCTGTCCGTGGAATTGGGCATGCAGACCGCCCGTTATGTCAAGATTGTATTGACTTCCTCTGCAGACAGCTGGTGGTCAATCTCTGAACTCAAACTGGCCCGGTTTGGCAAACTTGAAGTAACACCGGAGCTCCCGGAGCCCGTACGGCTTCCAGATCGCTCTTCATGGATCGTAACCGCCTCCTCTACTCAAGGCGCCGATGTTACAGCCAATATGCTCGACGGAAGTTCAGATACCCTATGGACCAATGGGAGAAAACAAATCAAAGGACAATGGATTACCATCGACCTCGGCCAGAAGAGTTTTTTCGATGCCATAGAATTGGACCCAGGCCATGCGAAAGAAGACTATCCGAGACAGTATCGGATCTATGTCTCGGATGACGGTGAACACTGGGGCACGTCCATTGCGGGCGGCGAAGGCACGCCTGGACGCATGTCCATCACCTTCCCTGAACAGCAGGCACGTTATGTGAAGATGGTACAGACCGGAGATTCCGATCAATGGTGGTCAATCTCCGAGTTGTTTGTTAATCATCATGGAACAGGGAAACAAAAGCGGTTGCTGCCAGATGGCTGGTCCGTGACCGCTTCCTCCGGAGACGATGCAGCGGCTATACTCGACGGCTCGGACCAAACACGCTGGACCTCCGGTCAGACTCAAACCGGCGGCGAATGGATTCAGATTGATCTGGGAACCTCGCAGCCAGTGAACCGGATTGTGCTGGACAGCGCGCACAGCCGGGAAGACTTTGCTCGCGGTTATGAAGTATATACCTCCCTGGATGGAGAGCATTGGGGAGAAGCACTAGCCTCGGGCAAAGGATCATATTCGCTGGTTTCCATCCCCTTTGCAACGCAACAGGCACGTTATATTAAGGTCGTACAGACGGGTACTGATTCTCATTGGTGGTCCGTGGCTGAATTCGAGGTCTATACCGCTGATCAGACTCCCTGGATATCCGGGGAACAGGATCATCTGCTACCTGCTGAACTGGATCGGACATCATGGACAGCGACTGCCTCCACCGCTGAAGATGTTGCGGCAATGCTGGACGACGATCTGAATTCACGCTGGACCTCTTCATCTGCTCAACTTGCCAATCAATGGGTCCAGATTGATCTGGGAAGCAAGCAGAGCTTCAGCCGCTTGACCATGGACTCGGGCAGCAGCAGTAACGATTATGCCCGCAGTTTCCAGTTCTTCACTTCTGATGATGGCGAGCATTGGAATGAGGTTATGGATGCCCTGGGAACAGGCTCAGCCATCTCACATACGTTCTCCAAACAAACGGCGCGATACATCAAACTGGTTTTGACCGCGGACACGCCCGAGTGGTGGTGGTCCATCGCCGAGTTAAAACTTTACCGTTAACGTCATCACGATTCATCCAACCATCTCTCTCCCGTGCTTGCGGGACAGGGGTGGTTTTTCTTTGAGAAAGATGAAGCATACCTCATTCAAGCTTCATGTTCCATATACCACCTCTATAGTAAGATATAGATTGACCTAAATTTACTACATTCTTTTCGATAAGGAGGGCTTTATTTGAAAAATATAATTGTCTTCGGTGCAAGCAAAGGATTGGGCGATGCCTTTGTCAGAGGTGTACCACAGTCTGGTGATAAAGTCTGGGTGGTCTCCCGTAGCAAGCCGGAAAGTCTGACTGTGGAGGATGGCGTCCAACGAATATGGATTCAGGCCGATCTTTCCGAGCTTCAGGCCGCGGAGCATATTGCCAGCCAGCTTCGAGGCGAAACGTTAGATGTGCTTATTTATAACGTGGGGATCTGGGAAAAGGAAGGATTTGAAGAGCACTATACGTTTGATCGGGATGAATCCGCAGATATTAGTCAGCTGATCCATGTGAATGTGACTTCAACGATTGTATGCATACAAGCTTTACTGCCTCAGCTCCGCCAGTCTGAAGCAGGCAAAATCATCCTGATCGGTTCAACAGCCGGTTTGAGCAACGCAAGCAGCAGCCAGGTTTCATTTGTCGCCTCCAAATTTGCCATACGGGGTATTACGGAAGCTCTAAGAGAGCATACGAGAGAGGACCGCATCGCGGTGACATGTATCAACCCGGGAGAACTGGCGGCAGAAATCCCTTATGAAGACGGAATCGAGCATGCACTCGCCGAGTATAACGGAACCCGTATTCCCCTACAGGACATGGTCGACATCGTTCGATGTATTATCAGCTTGTCCAAAGCGGCCTGTGTAAAAGAGATCAACATACCCGCATTAACGGATACGAACACTTAGATAGCAATAATATCTGCCCACTCCATCGGCCGTTCAGATGCGTTCGTTCTGTGTACATACGCTGGACTGAAGCACGTTTACATTAATATGTGCGATAAATGCGCAATCCCTATGGAATTCATGTGTTCAGGCTCAGGGATATTTTCATATAACAAATGGGACTTTCCAGCCTTGGACAACTGATCACGCATAGCTGCAATCCGTCCTTTGTTAACATCAATATAACGAAAATCGATTTGGCGCAAGTGCGACAGTCCGTTCAATCCAGCAAAAGAATCCGCCTTGAGCGCCGTATTGATTTCTTTCAGTTCAATGGCCTCTACAGTGCGGGCTGTCCATAGAAATTCGGTATCCTTCAACGATTTCATGTAGTCCAGTTCGAGCTGTCTGAGGCAGGTCATATGGGAGAAGTCGCATAACTGCTCCAGCTTGGGCAAGGACAGATGCAGATATTCCAGCCCGTGCATCTGTTCGAGTCCCTGGACACTCGTCAGCTTGCGAACAGAGCTTAGCTTCAACATCGAGATGGTTGACTCTGTCAAAGCATTCAATTCCCCTTTTAACTCACCTTGATCCAGGGACAGATATTGAAGCATGGGCAGTTTCGCCAACACATCGAGCGTTTCAATGGAGCAGTTCAGAATTATGGTGTTGAGACTTAGGCATGTTGCAATGGAAGCAAAATCTTTGAATTTGCCGCGGAGTTCAAGAAAGGTTAGCTGGTTGTAGTGTTCAATAAAATTGAGCCGGGTTGCCTTAGCAGGTGAATTCAATCTTAGAAACTGCAGTTGCTCCATCGCACCCAAGATCGTCAGATCTTGGGCCTGCAGTAGATCAAGCTGAAGGGCAGATACATGCTTCAACTGGGCAAGTCGCCCCAGAAATCCCGATGAATAGGCTGCTTTAGGGTCTACATTCGATATATGAAGAATCAGATCCGGCCGGGCTGCGAACACCTTGGCATCCAGTTCGGCAAGATCTTCGTATGTATCCGCACCAACGCGAAAATGAACCGTCGCCCTGCGACGCAAGTGATTAACCGCCTGGTCCATTTTTTCGACATTCCATGGAATGCCCTGTATCGAAGCGTGCCATCTCTCACTCATAGATATTCCTCCTTTTTCTCCATGCTGATCAATCCATTCCATTTCATCCCATTATAAACAACATCGCCTGGATGAACCACCACCGATCCCCGTGCCTCTCACCTCCTCAATCCTCCCTTTCATCCGTCCCATTCCTCTCACCCAGGTCCTTATCTTTATTCTCAATATCATTCGACAGAAATCTACATAAAACTATAACTCATACCGACATATAACTTAGGCGTTTTAAGCATCTATTACACATCTGGGGAGATGGAATATGTCAAACATGTTGAACAAGTGGGGAAAAACGGGAGCAAGGACATCCAGTATGGCAAATACGGTGTCTATTGTGCTGCTGGTTATTATCGTAGTTGTCTTTAGCGTACTGGGGACATTTATGTTTACAAGCACACGAAACATTCTGATTAAACAGCAGGAATCCATGCTCCAGACCAAGACACAAGCCATTGTGAGTGAATTTGATGCGCTATTCAAGGAAAAGGGCGCACTGGTCAAACAAATGTCCACTAACACATTATTCAAGCAATACATAGAAACAACAGCATCTGCTGCAGATGCGGCGAGTTCAACCTATGCTGCGGAGACACAGGCAACACTGGCCGCTATCGTTAAGGCAGAGCCTTCGTTTGCCGATGCCTGGGTCGGGGGTCTGGATGGAAAAGGCTTCTGGATTCAAAATGATGGTGTCGTATCTGCACCGGATTTTGAAATCCAGTCGCGTCCATACTACAAACCAGTTATCGATGCAGACGGGCTTTATTTCTCCGATCCATACATTGATATTGCAGCAGGCGATGTACTTATGGGTATCTTTTATCCCATCAAAGACGACAACAACAACATGATCGGATTCGCCGCAGCGGATATTGCATTCAAGGATATTCCAGCCATCATGGAGAGTTATTCGCTTGGTAGCACGGGTTATTCCATGCTGTTGTCCAAGAGCGGAGAAATTCTGTACCATCCCGATCAAGAGAAGGTGCTGAAGGAGAACATCCTCGACAGTACCGGGGACATGGGGGAAATTGGCAAGAAAATGCTTGCCGGTGAGAACGGCGTACAACTTATGAACGACAATGGGGAACGTCGTTATATCGGCTACGCTACGAGTGAGGATACGGGATGGTCCGTTGGTCTGACCATATCCGAAGAAGAAGTTCTCGCGGAATTAAAAACATTTACGTGGATTACGCTTGGCGGCTTTGCTGCATCCACCCTTCTGCTTGTGATTATCTGTTACATTACCCTTCGCCGTCTGTTACGCTCCATACCGCAATTGCTGGCCAAGATCAAGCAGATTGAACAAGGTGACCTGACTGTCAAACTGGATATCAAGTCTAATAATGAGATTGGGCAGATCGCCACAGGCTTGAATTCCATGGTACAGAAAATTCAGAGCATGCTGCAGATGGTCGGCAGCTCGGCGCAGGTCTTGAACCAGTCGTCGAATGATCTGCAAGCCATCTCTTCACGAACGGCTGTGACCATGAATGACACATCGACGGCTATTAACGAGATAGCCAATGCAACGAATTATCAGTCCATTGAAACGGAAAATATTTTACGCAAGACAGGCTCGTTATCCAGCCAAATCGATGAAATTGCTACGGATGCGCAGGCTATGGAAACAGTCGTGCAGACATCTGCCGATCAGAGCAGCCAAGGGCTTTCGGTCGTGGAACAATTATCGAAATGGTCTGAGGAGAATCATCAGTCCACCCAAGCGGTATCCTCCATTATTCAGGAGATTGATCTGAGCCGGAATGAAATATCCAGTTTTGTGGATACGGTCAAGCAGATTGCCTCTCAGACGAATCTGCTTGCACTGAATGCTTCCATTGAGGCTGCACGTGCTGGCGAACATGGAAGAGGATTTGCCGTCGTAGCAGAAGAGGTCCGCAAACTTGCCGAACAGACAGCTCAGGCAACTGAGGAAATCAACAAAAAAGTGAATGTGATTGAGGAGAAAACAACTCTGTCAGTCGAACATACCATGCGCGGTATGAAGATTGCGGAGGAGAATGCCAAATCCGTAGAAGATACCAAGCAGGTATTCTTCAGCATTAACCAAGACCTGAAAGATCTGCAGCAGCGTATGATACAGATTACCAGCAACACCGCCAATGTGCACAAACACAAGGATGAGATATTCCAGGCACTGGAGATCATTTCTTCCACCACAGAGGAGAACTCGGCATCTACGGAAGAAGTAAGCGCCAGCACGCAGGAGCAGCTGGACAGTATCGAACAGGTAGCGGATCTGTCGAAACAGTTGAACCTGCTCTCTGGCAAACTGCAAGACGAACTGAGCCAGTTTAAAGTGGAGTCATAATCCGCAAGCTTTCCCCTGCTCTTCTCTTTTAGTCGCCGTCCATTTATTATTAATGAATATGTGTACGAAGAGGATTGGAGGCTGAATCATCATCATGAACTTTGCTAAACGAATGGATCATTTCAACGAAGGGATTTTCACCCGGTTGCTGGAGATCAAGCGCCGCAGACTGGAGCACGGCCAGCCGGTTATTGATCTCAGTGTGGGTACGCCGAATATTCCACCTGCACAGCATATTATAACGGCACTATGCGAGGCCGCAGCTGATCCGGCTAATTATATCTATGCAGTGAATGATCAGACTGAGTTGCTGCAAGCTGCAAGCGACTGGTACAAGCAGCGCTATCAGGTCGAATTGGACCCGGCAACACAAATCTGTTCCTTGCTCGGTTCACAGGAAGGGCTGGCACATATATCCCTGTCCATTGTAGATGAAGGTGATCTGGTGCTTGTGCCTGACCCTTGTTATCCCGTCTTCGCAGATGGACCACTACTGGCAGGTGCAGAACTGTATTATATGCCGCAAAAAGAAGAAAACGGATATGTTATTCAGCTTCAGGATATTCCGGAAGATATCGCTCATCGAGCGAAATTCATGCTGGTCTCCTATCCCAACAATCCGACAACCGCGATGGCACCGGATCAGTTCTATCTCGATCTGATTGCCTTTGCCGGGAAGTATGATATTATCGTGCTTCACGATAATGCGTACAGCGAACTCGTATTTGATGGAGCATCATGCGGCAGCTTCCTGGCATACCCTGGCGCCATGGATGTCGGTGTAGAATTCAATTCCTTATCCAAGACCTATGGCTTGGCCGGAGCTCGAATCGGCTTTTGTGTGGGCAATGCAACTATGGTCTCCATGCTGAAAAAACTAAAATCCAATATGGATTACGGCATGTTTCTGCCGATCCAAAAAGCAGCAATTGCTGCCATTACCGGAGATCAATCCGAGGTTGAACGCGTCAGAGCGATATATGAACAGCGCCGAGACATCCTCTGTGAGGGCTTCAGCCAACTCGGTTGGCCTATTGCCAAACCGGAAGCGACCATGTTTGTCTGGAGCCGCATTCCGGCTCACTACGACAGCTCGGAGCAATTTGCCATGGATCTGGTCACACATGCGGGTGTCATTGCAACCCCAGGCAGTGCCTTTGGTCCTTCAGGCGAAGGTTACGTTCGATTCGCGCTTGTTCAGGATGTTGAGGTATTGCAGCAAGCTGTGGAATCCGTCGATCACAGTGGGATTCTGAGATCCAGCTAGCAGGAATACGATTCGAATGTGTTTAACCCATAATCCCCTCAAGGTCCGAAGGGAGTAAGAGAATCACGATTGGACACGTGATTCTCTACCCTGTAGACCTGAGGGGATTTTGCCTTTGAAGAAATACAGGCATTCACGATGTGATTCTGTGTATATTGTGGACAGCAAAAAGCCTGCTCAAGGAGCAGGCTTCCGGTTTCAACATTTTATACAGACTTGCGCCAGTTAGAACGATACATCAGATACAGGAAATACGGTGTTCCAATGATCGCAATGAGTATGCCTGATGGAATCTCGGTCGGTGCCATGACGGTTCTGCCGATGGTATCGGCGAGCACCAGCATCACTGCACCCGCTAATGCGGACAGGAACATGGATCGTCTTAACTTATTCCCCGTCAACAGCCTTACCATATGGGGAGCAATCAGACCGATAAAACCGACGGTTCCTACACAAGCAACAGCACCTGCTGCAAGCAATACACCAACTGTCATGGCCAATAATCGTGTACGGCGCACACCCAATCCAAGCCCGGATGCACTATTATCGTCAAATACCAGCAGTTCGAATCGGCGTGCCAGCCACCATGCCACCGGTACCAGAATAACTAAAAATAATCCGATAACCTTCACCTGTTCCCAGGTACGAGCATAGGTACTCCCGGTTAGCCAGATATACCCGCTGCTCCCATATACAGCACCGCGAACAATCAGAATCTGAATACCTGCTCCAGCAATGGCAGACATCGCAATCCCGAGCAACACAACAGCAGACGGGTTCAGCCCTTTTTTCCAGGAGAGGGAGAATACCACCACTGCGGCAACGGCTGCACCTACAATTGCAGCAATCGGCAGCAAGTACATTGGAAGACCCGGCCATAAAATGATAACCATCATCGCTCCAAGCCCTGCACCAGAGGACACTCCAACAATGGAAGCATCCGCCAGCGGGTTACGTACCGCCATCTGAATGAGCACGCCGCTAATTGCAAGTGCTGCACCAGCACCTGCAGCAACAAGGGTACGTGGAATCCGAAGCTGAATCAACCCGGAGAACAGTCCATCCGACTGGAACAGACTCGGCAACAGATCAGCCAGCGGAATTCGCATACCGCCAAACATTGTGCTGAGCAGGATAAGCGCGACGGTAACGACTGAAAATAATGCGGCCATCGGACCAAATGCAAAGCGACGTGAAGGTGCTCCTGTGCTCATTGAAGTGGACATGCCTGAGCCGTTCGCCGCCTTCATGCGTGTAAGGACAAGCCAGATGAGCCATGGTGCACCAATGATTGCCATAACCGCACCTGTTGGCAGCTCCATGCTGGAGTTACGCACCATCTTGGCAAGTACATCCGCCCCAACCAGGAGTGCTGCTCCCCATATGAACACACCGGGTAACAGTAGTCGGTTGGAACGTACGCCGCTCAATCGAACCAGATGTGGCGCAACCAGTCCCACGAAACCAATCGGCCCAATCACACTGACGATGACTGCAGCCAGCAATACCGCGAGAATTAAGCCACCCGATCGAGCCAATCCTACCTTTTGCCCCAAGGATGAAGCCGTTGATTCATCCAGCTCCAGCATATCCCACTGTCTGGACAAGATTAACGCGAGAAGGGTAATGCCGATCACCCAAGGCCAAGCATAGGTCACACCACTCCAGTCATTCTGGACAAGTGTTCCGGAGCCCCAAAGAAATAACCCTTGCGTCTCCATGGAGAAAAAAATATGTAATGCGCTTGTAAATGAACCAAGCACCATCGATACAATCATACCGGACAATGCAAGCCGAACCGGGCTAGATGTACGCCCGCCGCCCATGAAATAAGCCGCAAATGCTGCAAGCAGGCCGCCAAGAGCTGCGAAGAGAAAAGGTGACTGACTTAACAAGCCTGGAAAAGCAATAGCTCCCAGCACCACCACAAAGTATGCGCCTGCATTAATGCCCAGCGTATCTGAAGCAGCCAGTGGATTACGAGTAATCGTCTGTAACAAAGCACCCGCAATAGCCAGTGCCCCACCTGCAAGAATACCAATGACTGTACGCGGCATACGCAAATCCCAAACCATATTGTGCTCTAATGTATCCTGTCTTCCTGAAAGTGCATCCCAGACGACATGCAGAGGAATAGCTGCCTCTCCATAACACAGACTTACAAAAAAAAGCACGATGAGAGCGGTTAGACCGCCCCCATATATGCTTATTGTGCGCCAATTCATCGTTGGCTTAGATCCTTGAACCGAACTCATTTGGTGATCGCCTCTACTACGCCATCAACCAGTACTTTGGAGGAAATTGGCCCACCAAATGTCCATGTTGTGCTATCCAGCTGATAGGTGCGTTTTTCCTTCACAAAGTTCAGTCCGTTCCAAACCGAGTTATCTTTCATGGCTGTGCCAAAGACGTCATCATCAGGCTGTGTAATATAAATGAAGTTACTGTCCTGCACATCGGATAAGGATTCAATGCCTACTGTAGAGAAGCCATAGTTCTCAACTTTCTCGGGCTTCCAATCGTTAACCAATCCAATTTTGTCCAATGTACCAATGACAACCGAGTTGTCGGTAAACATGCGCAGGCTGACTGCATTTTGATATGTGAACGCTTGTGTCAGTGCAAAGTTGAAGTTTTCTTTACCCGCAGCAGCCAGTTTTTCTTTGGCATCTGCATAGTGCTGATCGAGGTCACTAAGAACTTCTTTTGCTTTGTCTTCTTTACCAAGAGCAGTTGCAATGTTAGTGAAGATCTCTGTCATTTTGTCATAAGTATAACCATCACCATCATACGGATCGAATTCAATGGTTGGTGCAATTGCATTCAGTTGATCATAAACCGCATTATTATTATCTGCATTCGCAATGATGAGATCTGGCTTCAATGCAGCGATAGCTTCCAGATTCGGTTCACTGCGTGTTCCGATATCCGTAACACTGTCATCCAATGCTGCTTCAGATGTTACCCACACTTTATAATTAGCGTTATCCGCATTACCTACTGGTTGCACGCCCAGAGCAACGACATCTTCCGTATATGTCCATTCAAGTGTAACTACACGCTCTGCAGGCTTATCCAACTTAAGCTCTCCCCGTTTATGCTTCACGGTAACAGGACCCGCTGTTTCTTCAGCTGGAGCACTACCCGAATCAGTACCTTGACTTGTATCTGTTGTAGTCGTGGTTTTACCACAACCTGCCAAAACCAGCACAAAGGCCAGCATGATCAACAATCCGTTCAACCCTTTTTTCATATCTGTATCTCCCCTGTATATATGTATTTATATGATAACAATTATCATTATCACTATTGGATTATGCCGCAGGAACGGATTTTTGTCAATGGAAAGTACCTTATTCCAACTCTTTTATGCAATAAAAAAGGAAAGGGGGAGCTCAATGCCCATCCTTCCCTTCCATTGCCTCTCTGTTTGCATTAACTTAACTGCATCGTAGTGATGCATGTATTATCATTTTCGTATGTAGACAATTGCGTTTCTGCAACCTTTCCATCTCGAACAATACGAATCAGATAGGTTCGGTCTCTTGGCACCCAAAAATCCATAAATCCGTTCGCACCAGACTTGATCACTTCATCTTTCATAAAAGTGTTGCCTTGAGAATCATGAATGGTAACGCTGAATTCCTTATTGCTCATTTCCCCCTGACAACCGGTCAAGCTATGAATTGCACAGGGATGAGTCTGGTCCATATAGGGTGCAATGGAAAGGAAAAATTCATTCTCAGGCAAATCATATGTAGTCGTATGTTTATCTTGATCTGTGACGATTAATTGTTTGGCATTAATGGAGGCAGATTCCGGCTTCTCTTTTCCTGTGCTGATATCTTCCACCATTTTTCTGATGTTGGGTGCATCGGCTGTACCTGCCTCTTCCTTGCCCGTACTGCTTGCAAACAGGTAGGTCCCGATCACAATTACAACTGCAATACTTGCAATGATCCACATTTGTTTTTTCATCTGGAGTACATCTCCTCGTCCGTTTTCATTAAGTATAATGGAGAACTTACCATCATGGACCTATACGGCGAGGAATTCACCAGATATTCACATATATGGTTGGCTAATTATCGAACAACTCATATGTGAAATATCTGATTGAAAAGTTATCTGTTCATACTCTTACGTAAGGTGATACTCAACGTGCCATAATCCGCTCTGCCATTTCCTCGGCTTGCAGCACCGCTGACAATGGGTCGGACAGAAAATATCTATTCCAATCAAGATTAATAATCCGGCAGTGCTCTGTCTCGATCGATTTCTGCCATGGTTTGACTGAAGATGGCTTATCTGTCCCCTGTCTTGGGCCGTTATCCAACACCAACAGGTAATCCTCCAGATACCCGCCTACTGCACTCCGCGCAACGTCCAGGTATTCCAATCCCGGCTCCAGCAGCTCCTGGCGAACCTTGCCTGCCGGCTTCAAGTTCAGTAATCCGTAGGCTGCCTTACCTCCACGAGTTCCCGTATATCCTACAAGGGTAATCTGTTCTCCCCAGTTTGGATCAATCACTGTGAATGTCTTCTCTGTGGAGAACTTGCTGGTGATCGTTTGTCGTATAGCATGTACTCTCCGCCCGTATTCCTTAATCCAGGTTTCGGCTTCTGTATGGCGATTCAGAATACGTCCCATCTCACGGATCTCCTCCTCGACAGAGCCGTACCCACTCCCTCCATAGACAACCGTAGGTGCAATCCGCGCATAGGAAGCGTAGGCAGCAGGATTCCAGGTGATAATCAGGTCCGGTTCCAGTTCAAGCACCTTTTCAACCGAAATAAAATTATGATTGCCGATATCCTGTACTTGGTCACAGATATAAGGCTCCAGCATTTGGTTGCTTTCAATCAGGGAATGCGGCGCTCCAAGAGGTGTCACACCCAGTGCCAGTACTTCTCCTAAATTCCAGTCCACAACAACACGACTAGGTTTAACCGGTATCGTAATCTCGCCCATGATTGAGGCAAACACCCGAGTTCTGGCTCTTGGCACCGCAGGCGCCGAGTACTTCCTCATCTGGTTTCCTGTCTGGTCTGTATTCTCTTGAGCTGGCCGAGTCTGGTCAGCTTCAACTATGGGTACCGTTCGTTCGCTCCATTCCGGATAATGACTTTCCAGAAGGGAAAGTGGTTGGCATGTATTCGGGGCTACATTTGATATGCCACTGTCTTGACGCTTTCTGTAAACCCCCGGAGAAACCCCGTAATGTTTCTTGAAATAGCGACTTAGTGTATAGCCGTTCTCATAGCCTACTCTCTCGGCGATTTCCTGTAAGGTCCCTTTCGTACTTACCAGTAGTTTCATCGCCTGTTCCATCCGAATCTGTGACAGCACACGACTGGGACTTGTGTTCAATTGAAGCTGAAACAATTGGTTCAGATACCTCGGACTGCAATCCAGCATGCCAGCTACCTGTTCCATTTTGAGTGGTTCCCCATAGTGACGGTTCAAATACCGCACCGCCTGATCCACCCGATCCAGCTTCGTATGGTTCTTCCTCTGCTCTTGCATTTGTTTCAGCATCTCGGCGAGCCATTCGTAGAACAACGCCTTGGTTTGAATCCGGCCTGTTGACTGTAGTTCATTCCACTGTCTGCCTATCCATTGCATGATTTCAATTAAAGGCAATGGATACTTTGGTTCAAACCCAAAACTGACTTGCAGAGAATCTGCCCCAGTATTGGTTAGGGAATTCTCCTTATTGGCCCTCTCTGTCTCTGGTGACGAATAAGACAACATATGTATTTCCATCTGTTTCTTAGCCAGACAATTCAGACGCGTTCCTTTGGAGGCGTGCAGAACATAAGCTCCTTTAATCTGATGCATCGCTTCCCCAAGCCAGATCTTCCCTCTGCCCTTCGTAACCAATAAAAAAGCATTCGAAGGAAGCGTCCACGTATCAGGATCTTCATTGATATTAACGGTCATGTTTCGAATATCCAGTAATCGGATGGTTATTTGCTCCCATAATGCCCCGTATTCTTCTATGTTCATCGTCATGGACCTTTCTATTATTTCTCGTTACCATATCCAAAGCTTTGCCTCATCATATATGATAATCATTCTCAGTTCAACCTGTCGATTGAGTTCTGAAATGGGTATGCTTTCGCTTCCGAATCGGTTATTGTGCAATCACATGTTTCCCTCTAGAGTTATATTAAATGAAAATCATTATCAATTAGAAAGAGGGTTCGTCATGTTGTTTAAGAAAGCTTGGTATCGTATGGCCCTGCCGGTTTTACTGATCACGGCCTTATTCATGAGTGGTTGTACCCGAAGCGAGAGCGTGGAGCCAGCCGCGACAGAAACAGAAAACACCGCACCACAGACAAGAACACTTTCCACAATGATGGGAGACGTTACCGTGCCCCTCACTCCGGAGCGGGTTGTCGTCGACTGGAATATAGGACATGTTCTGGCTGTCGGCGTAACACCTGTTGGTGTGCCGAGCAGCCTGCTGGATTATGGCATGTTTCTGCGTGACAAACTTGTGGATAGCGCGGATCTGGGTAACCATAGTGAGGTTTCACTTGAGAAAATGGTAGAGTTGGAACCGGATCTGATTATCACATGGGATCAGGAGAAATTTCAGACCTATTCCAAAATTGCTCCGACTGTCGTATTCGTGCCCGATCAGTATGATTCCATGGAAGACGAGGTAACCGCCATGGGCGAGATTCTGAATCGAGAAGCAGAAGCCATCGCGTGGAACGAAACATTTAAACAACGGATCGCAGCGGCTCAGGCCAAAATCAAAGACGTAATTCCTGACGATGCCACCTTCACTGTTGCCGATTTTAACTTTTTGAAGAATCCCGCCATTATCGGCAACAGTGCCAATCGTGGTGGAAGAGCAGCTTATGAATTGCTGGGACTGACTCCGGCACCCAAGGTGAAGTCCGAACTTCTGGACCAAGGTAAAGAAAACCTGGAGGCTAGCGCAGAGGTATTTGGAGAGTACGTGGGTGATTACCTGCTGATGATGGTTACGGAAGGCACGAAGGATCATTCCCTGTTGCCTAACGTCTGGGATAACCTGCCTGCGGTTCAGAACAATCATATCTTCAAACTGGATATCCATAAATATTTCACCGCTGATCCCTATACCTCCATTCTACAAGCAGAAGAGATCGCAGATCGACTCGCAAGTGGACAAACGGAGCTGAATTAGAGTGAGTCTCAAATTAATGAAGCCTGGGATACCTGCGAACGCTGGAAAGCCTGCGAAACTTAAAGTGTTCGGACTAGCATGAGCATCGAATCCTGAATGTACAAGAACGTGTGCTTTAAGTGCCAGCAAGCGCTAACGAATCTGAGGCGTCTTATTCAACGATTTGAAGCCACTTCAGAAATCTAAGGAACTTGAGACACGCTATATTCGAATAAAAAGTGGTTTTCAGTGCTTTTATGAGGAGATTTTGATAGATAACGTGTCTGATGTTCCTTAAAATTTGAAAAGAGGAACTGATGGCCTATTAAGAAGTCCTGAGTTCCTTAGAAAGTCATCTAGCCATCCTTAGATAATCGGTCTATCCATTCGCCAAGATCGGCAGTCTGGGTTTCAAGACTTTTTATCCAGTTCAAAAAAAAGTACAGATACAGCGCCACCAGAATGATTCAGGTGGCGTTTTTGTTTGGCTTGAATATGATGATACGCAAGAGCCCGACGCAATTTCGAGGCAATCTCGACGTTGTTCGGGCTCTTCAGATTGCCTTCCATGCGCGCAAACCTATCTACGTATTGGAGAGGGCTTTGTTTTTTTCATAGAACCGGGCATTGTGAGAGGATACACCTGCCATATCAGAAGCACCAGGTTCCAGATACATCTTGGCACTGTTAACCGCGAGTACCGCATCGTTAAAAGCACCCGCGATCAGCCTGACTTTGCTTCCATAGGTGATAAAGTCCCCTGCTCCAAATACGCCAGGAAGGTTGGTACGCATTCGCTGATCAACGGATACGCCGTAGTCCTCCCGCGCCAGTCCCCATTGCACGAGGTTGCCAAAATCACGATCATACCCATGGCTTACGACGACTTCATCCACCTCCACATGTGTGATCTCACCGGTTTCTGCATGGGCCAGTTCGACACGATCAATTTGGTCACCTGTACCGTATAAGCGAGAGATACTATATGGTGTCATGACGTTCGCTTGAGCTTTCATCTGAGCAACTGGCGACTCGTGTCCGGTAAACTCATGGCGTCTGTGTGCTACCGTAACTTCACTTGCTATCTTGCTCATTTCATTTGCCCAGTCGACTGCTGAATCACCGCCGCCCGAGATCAGAACACGTTTCCCGGCAAATCGGGACAGATCAGTTATCGTATAATGCAGATTCGTCAGCTCATACCGATTGGCACCGTCGATATCCAGCTTTTGCACCTGAGTCATGCCTCTGCCTGCACATAACATAATGGTACGTGTGTAATGACGCTCACCTGTTTTGGAGATGAGTACAAATACTCCATCCTCACGTCGCTCAAGCTCAGCAATTTCCTGCCCAAACACAATCGTTGGGTCGAATGTTCTCGCTTGTCTTTCCAGCGATTCAATTAGCTGCTCGCAGCGAATCGGATCAACCCCGCCCACGTCCCAGATTAGCTTCTCCGGGTATGTACGCATGAATCCGCCCAGTTCCTGTTTGGCTTCGATGATTTTGGTGCGCATGGCTCTCATGCCACTGTAAAAGGAGGCGTACATTCCAGCAGGTCCCCCGCCAACGATGGTAATATCATAAATATCCAGTTGATTCGCTGTAGTCATCTATGGCACCAACTTTTCAACAACATAGTCCATTAACTTTACAGAACCAATCGGGCCTACACCAGATACAAATTCACTCGTCTTCAGTGGGAAAACATGATCATTCTTCACAGCCTCCAGATTCGCCCACACCTGACTTGCTTTCAGATCTTCCATGGATTTCGTCGTGTCATAACCTACGAGAGTTCTGTCTTCGAGGAAAATATAGTCCGGATTCATCTCAGGCAAGAATTCTAACGAGAACTGGCTAAACCAATCTGTAGAGTCTTTGATCGCTTCAGGACTATTCAGGCCCAAGATATCATAGAAGAAAACACTGCTGCTTCCTCCTTTGGGGCCCATAAAACGGTAACGATTGTGCTCCACACGAAGAACCAATACGGTCTTGTCTCCAAGGGCTGCCGCAATTTTTTCTTTGGCTTGGGCTGCTTTCTCATCGAATTCAGCCAGTACTTTGGCTGATTCCTCAGTCTTGTCGAATATGGCTGCCAGCTTCGGCATGGCACGTTTCATTTCGCTGTTGGCATCCAGTGCCACCGTTGGAGCAATTTTGGACAACTCGTCATATACGCCCTGTTCCATACCTTCGCCTGCTGTAAGGATCATATCCGGTGACAACGCAAGCAATTGCTCATAGTTATATTGATACTGCTCGACTTCGATAACCTGAACTCCGTGTTCTTTAAAATAGGCAGGCCGGTATTCCGCTTCAACTTCCGGAGTTAGCAAAACCATTTGGGGTGTAACCCCCATCTCAATCAGGTACTCGGCATAGATCGAATCGAACACCATTAAATTTTGAGGATTGGCAGGAATCGTAACTTCGCCAAACTGATCCTGTACCACTTTAGTTCCGCTTGCATCCCCTGCATCTTCCGTTGTAGTTGCTGCGCCTTCTGTCTGCACCTCTGCTGTCCCAGCTGTTTCATTTTCTTCTTTTGTTCCACCAGAACATGCCGCCAGCATTACACTGATCACCAATAGCATGATGCCCAACCCTTTGAATCTTCGTAACATGATATACTTCGCCCCTTATGTACATTGATAATGATAATTATTATCAAATACTATCAAATAAGAAGTGTCTGTTCCATAGCATATCGTGCGTATTCAGTTGGATTATTGTGCTCTTCCATGATGAGATTTCATAAGATGGCGAATGATCTGATTGAGAATCAAAGTATGTCCCGTAATGCCTTGACCATCCACCCACAGATGAGTATCTACGTAGAATACCCGGTTATTTTTCACAGCCTTCAGGTCTTTCCACTGCGGACTCTCCCATAGTTTCCTCATATTCTCTTCAGCACTAAAGTGTTGCATGATCCGTTTCTCTACAAAGAGGTAGTCGGGATCGGCTTGTGTGAGCAGTTCAAGCGAACATGGATTAAACCAGGCTGCACCTGAATGCAGTGCTTGCGGCAGTGCTAATCCAAGCTGTTCATATAACAAGTATGATACCCCGTGAGAATGCCCTCCCAGATATCGATAACCAAATGCTTCTACCCTTAGCAGCATAACTGTGGATGCGGATTGAATAATGGCTTGCAACTGTCGCTTAGCCACACTGACCTCGTGTTTCATCTGCTGATGCAGTCCATGAGCCTCTTCTTCTTTAAGAAACCAGGCTGCCAATTGATCGAGCATCGGTTCCACATCTTGATGAAGTCCGGTTAGAATCGGTGCAATTGTGCGCAGCTCCCTTTTGACCTCTTCGGTTAATACATTTCCAATCAACATCTCCGGTTGAACTTGCCGAACAAGTTCGATCTCCACTTCGTACTGTGTAACCTCCAACATTTTTACTCCATGCGCTGTAAATTGTTCCCGATGATGTGGAGACAACAGGATCGGGGTAACCACTACCGCATGAGGGATGACACCCAGATGAATCATGATTTCGCCGCAGATGGGAGACAGTGTCACGATCTTTCGCTGTGTCATCGTCTGCTTATACATCTTAGGTGATACGCCAGTCAATTGTTTGAAACGTCGGCTGAAATAATGAGCATCTTCATATCCGGACTTTTTGGCAATATCCTGAGAAGTTGCTGCGGTTAATATGAGTTCTTCCTGTGCGCGATAGATTCGGTAGTGGGCCAGATAATCCAGAGGTGGCTTACCATATCGTTCACTAAATTTGCGGGAATAATGCCACGGACTCGTACCGGCAATCTGAGCTAACTGTGTACGTGTAATGACCTGATCATAATGCTGCTGCATGTAGTCAATGGAGCGAAGTATACCGTGTTCTGGCTTCAACTCGCTATCCGGCTGTTTGCGATATAGATTACTTAACATCTCATACAACAACTGCTGATGGCTAACCCTTCCTGCACTCTGATCCTCTGTATGCAACTCACTCCAATGCTGAATCATACTTGCCAGAGCTCCACCGGACAGTTGCACTTTCTGGTACGCCTCGCCTGACGGTAACCACCATTCGAACTTCTCAGCTTCTCGTCCATCATGCAGCACCGAATATGTATCGAACTGAACATGCCAGCCTGCCAGATCCAGGTTGCCACCTTCAATGACCTCCATTACGGAGTTCTCTTCAAGCGCAATTAATTCGCCAAAGGAGACGTGGACCCGGTGTCCATTGATATTCCAGATCGCTTTGCCATCAATAATAAATATCAACGTGTGACTGGGAAAGTGGTGCAGTTCGCCTTTCGTTATCCATGCATTGGTTAATACCTTCGTCGACTTCCACTGAGCGATCCATTCCATGTTGTCAGACATATCGTTATCCTTTCCAAGGGATTAATCATCCTGAATGTACGTTTCACTATATCAAAATACATGACAACCCCATATCCAACAAGCTATGGCATGATAAAATGGTGGAACAGCTACTATACATTTCATACATATATTGTTGGGATAGAAACAAAAAAAGCCCGTACCATCAGGTACAAGCTCTCTTACAACGGTAACAATCCTTTTTAATACTACGTTTCTATATTTTACTCAATATTAACTTTTGGCGACGTGTATCCCTATTTCTGTCTTCTTCCCGCTATCCAATACGTCAGTCCACCAGAGACAGCGAAAGCAATGACTACACCAATGCAGGTGTGTAACAGATTCAGGCTACCCTCTTCCATGAAGAGCGGGAGACTGATCAGGCTCGGATTTCCAACCATAGCAAATGCCTTAACAGATAACAAACCAAAATACAGTCCACCCGCAGCTCCACCTAGCAATGCCGCGTAGAAAGAGGATCTCTTTCTCATGTTGACCGCATATAGTGCAGGCTCTACAACCCCCAGGAGTGCTGTACCCGTAGCCCAGAGAGCCAGTCTTCTGGACGATTGCTCCTTCGAGCGCAATCCATTTGCAAGCGCAGCCCCTGCTTGTCCAACAATCGCCACTATCATGGATGCAATCACCACGGAACCACCATTCATAACCATTTCATTCATGATGATGGCCAGTAACCAGTAATGTAATCCCGTAACCAACATCAGCGAGAATACCCCTCCCAGTAACATTATCGTCACCACTGGAGCCTTAGCTAACAGTGAATCCAATGCCTCGGGTAGATACGCATCGATCCAAGTGCCGACTGGACCAAGAATCATTAATACTAGTGGAACAAGAATCAGTAACGTCAGGAATGGAGCAACCATCCCTTTGGAGAATATTGGACTCCATCGTTCAACGACTCTTTCCAGATAGGATGCTGCACAGATCGTTAGAATGACCCAGATGGCCGTCGTGTAAAAAGCAGGCTGGGACACGAGTGGCAGACCCAGGAAGTGCACCTCTTGTTCACCCGACATCAGCATGGTCATTTCCGGATAGAACATCAATCCGCCAATAGATGCAGCCACATAGATATTGCTCTTCAACCGATACGATACGCTTATGGCTACCAATACAGGCAGTAGATAGAATACACTCTCACCAATGATTCTAAATATCGTAAAGGTCTGGCTGTCCATCAATGCAGAAGATTCCGCTGAACTGTATGTATCCACTAGCGTAATCATAGCGAGTACAATCTTAATAACGGCGGCGCCGAGAATCACAGGCATCAAGGGCCTGAACACATCGGATACAAAATGTAAGATCGAGAATCGATTCTTCTTCGAATGTCCTGCTTCCCGCAATCCTGTTCCTTCCGCTTCCCCCACACCCTGAAGCGCATTGAAGATCAGGGAAGATTCATCTTTTATTGACAGATGACACTTCTCACCCGTTACCCGAATATCTGCCATATCAACTGTGGTTGCCAGAACCGACATATCTAATTGGCTGCTATCCTTCAGTACCAACGTTGTTGTACCTTTATCATGTTCTACGAGCTTGATGTTGTCCTTCCCACCTGCGAGTTTCAACCAATCTTCAATCTGTCTGTCATGCATATGTACAATCTCCTCATGTTACGGTAAACCCGTGTTTTGTGATGTTCCACTCTAATATGCCTCTATCTATATAGACATTTCCACGAAAGAACTTCAATAGGATAAATAAACTAATTTCCCTTTCATTTCATGTTTATTTGCACAAGGTATATTGACCTAAGTTATTATCTAGGTAGCAAAAAAGCCTGCAAAAGTGCAGGCTTCTTACATATCTTCTATTTAATTCATGCCCTTATGACAATGCCAACATGGCGTTCATATCTTCTTCTGCCGTTGTAATTAACTTCAGACCGAACATATCCACGAGTACATCCAAGACACCTTCGGATATGAATTCAGGCGGTTTGGGTCCAATCCGAATGTCCTGAATGCCCAGGCTGAACAGGCCGAGCAGGATCGCAACTGCTTTTTGCTCAAACCAGGACAGCACGATGCTGACTGGCAATTCGTTCACGGTACAGTCAAAAGCATCCGCCAAAGCCATGGCAATTTTCACCGTAGAACCGGAATTATTGCATTGACCCAGATCGATGTAACGCGGTATGCCCGTGTCTCCAACCGTACCATAATCCACATCGTTGAAGCGGAACTTGCCACAAGACGTCGTCAGAATTACAGTATCATTCGGCAATGATGTTGCGAGCTCACGATAGTAGTTGCCGCCTTTGCCTGGTGCATCACAGCCTGCAATAACGAAGAATCGACGGATATGACCGTCTTTCACCGCTTGAATTATCTCGGGCGCAAGCCCGATCACGGTCTCATGATGGTACCCTGTCGTTAAGACTTGCTCGGACTGTATATCGGCCGCAGGTAGTGACAATGCGCGTTCAATCAGGGGTGAGAAGTCGTCCTCTGCAATTTTGGCAACACCCTCCAGACCCGCCACTTCGTACGAGAAAAAGCGGTCTGCATAAGTGCCTTTGATCGGCATGACACAGTTGGTGGTTGCGAGAATCGCACCCGGGAATTGTTCGAACAGTCTTCTTTGATCGTACCATGCTTTGCCGATATTGCCCTTGAGATGGGCGTATTTCTTCAACGCCGGATAACCGTGTGCAGGCAACATTTCCGAGTGAGTATAGATGTTGATTCCTTTCCCTTCGGTTTGACGCAGCAACTCTTCCAAAGCATACAGATTATGTCCCGTTACCACGATACACTGTCCTTCGATCTGGTTCTGACTAACCGTTATCGGTTGCGGTACACCAAAGCGGTCCGTGTGCGCTCGGTCCAGTACGTCCATAATACGGATGGCTGCATTACCTACCTTCATCGCCATCTCCAGATGTTCCTGCACATTAAAATTCGAGTTCGTTAATGTCATATATAATGCCTCATGTGTAATCCGATCCACCTCAGGATCAGAATATCCCAACTGGCGTGCGTGTGTCGCATAAGCAGCGATTCCTTTTAACGCAAAGATCATCGTATCCTGCAGGCTAGCGATTGTTTCGTTTTTGCCACATACTCCTACCACGGTACACCCGCCACTCGGCGTCTGCTCGCATTGATAACAAAACATATGGATTCCCCTCCAAACTTAAATTAAACGCAGTTCGTTATGTAATAGCGTAACAGACCCTGATATGAGCTAGTGTGATGGTGCACACAGTTTCTGATTTAACATCTATATATGTTTCTCTGAGACTATCATCCAATCCACACCCTTCCTCCCAACATATAGTATTCAATAGACCAATCTGTCCGATCAGCCAGGTTGTCTATAAGCAGAGGAGGAATGTACTTTGAATAAACCTGTGTCGATCTCGCGGACGTATCCACGTCTGGCCGTGTATAGTCAAGAGAATTTCAGAGGATTACGTAGAGTATACCGTGGTAACTTGGGTATTGCCGATATTGACGCTGTCCTGACCGGGATTGAGAGTCTGCGATTCTTCTCGACCAATCCAAACGCTACGCTTGTACTGTTTGATCGGTCACGCTTTCGTGACAATTTCTTTATCTTGCGGGGAAATCGCAGCATTCGCGAACTGGATGACATCCTTAGAAGAGGTGACGTGGAGTCATTAATCGCTTCGAATCAGCGTTTAACGGCAGCACAGGTTCGCAGAATCCAGCGTACAGGAAACCTGCCTCCAGGGTATCGTCTGATTTAGACGTTTCGCTTGGTGATAACCAGCTTTAAGATTCATTCCAGTGGTGCATGTTTTGTCTGTGCATCACTGGAAATAATAATATTGGAAAAGAAGCATATCTCCGCTCATTATGAAAAATACTGTGTACAGCTAAAAACGTATTCATTCCATAATTTTAAAAAAATACGGAAATGAAACGATTCTAGATTTTGTCCGTAAGGGTAATACACAGAGAAATCTAATATTCAAGGAGCTGGTCAATTGCAACATTACAGACACAGTGCAGATGAAACCCTTCAGGATGTACAGAGTTCCTCCAAAGGGCTCACAACTTCTGAAGCTGCCAAGAGACTTGAAACGGAAGGATATAATGAGCTAAAAGGCAAAGATGCAACGCCAGTATGGAAACTGTTCCTCGAAAATTTCAAAGATCCGATGGTTATCGTGCTGCTGATTGCAGCCGCCGTACAGGTTGTACTTGGACACCTGATTGAATCGTTGATCATATTCCTGGTTATTTTGCTTAACGCAGTAATCAGTGTCGTGCAGACCAAAAAAGCCGAGAGTTCGCTCGACGCGCTGAAACAAATGTCGGCTCCTGAAGCCAAGGTCATTCGTGACGGGCAGAAAAAGACCATCCCGGCGAGAGAACTCGTTCCCGGTGATATTGTAATGCTGGATGCAGGCGATTATGTCCCGGCAGACGGGCGAATTCTGGAATCAGGAAGTTTGAAAATCAATGAAGGCATGCTGACCGGAGAATCCGAAGCAGCCGAGAAACATGCCGATACCATTTCGGATGAAGCTCCTATCGGAGATCGTCGCAATATGGCCTTCAGTGGCTCACTGGTCGTATATGGACGGGGCATGCTGGTTATTACAGGCACGGCTCTCAAAACGGAAATTGGCAAAATTGCCGAACTGATTGAAAATGCCGAAGCCAAGAACACACCTTTACAGCGCAAGTTGGAATCATTCAGCAAAAAACTGGGCTTTTTCATCCTGGGCTTATCGATTCTCATCTTTGGCATTGAAGCCGGTCGTGTATGGTTGACCGAGGGTACGGAGAATATCGGACCATCCATCGTGAATGCACTCATGTTTGCTGTAGCTGTTGCAGTTGCTGCCATTCCTGAGGCACTATCCTCCATTGTGACGATCGTGTTGTCACTCGGAACCAATAAGATGGCCAAACAACATGCGATCATTCGCAGACTGCCTGCCGTGGAAGCACTCGGTTCTGCCAGCATCATCTGTACGGACAAAACAGGAACGCTAACTCAGAACAAGATGACTGTCGTGGATTATTACATTCCCCATGGCACCAAGGACGAATTCCCCGATGATCCCGATCAGTGGTCGGAAGAGGAACGACGTTTATTACATATTGCAGTGCTCTGCAATGATTCGAATATTAACCAGGAAGGCAAGGAGCTGGGTGACCCTACCGAAGTGGCTCTCATCGCCTTCAGCAACCGGGTGAACAAGGATTACAATGAAATCCGTGACCAGTTTCCACGTGAAGCCGAGCTTCCTTTTGACTCGGATCGGAAACTCATGAGTACGGTTCATACGTTTGAGGGACAGACGGCTTTGCTGACCAAAGGTGGCCCCGATGTGCTGTTCAGCCGCTGTAGTCATGTGTTTATCAACGGCGAAGTTCAGCCCCTCACACCCGAGATTCGCACACAATTTGAAGAAAAAAATGAGGCATTCTCCAAACGCGCCTTCCGTGTATTGGCCTATGCATACAAAAAATTTGATGATAAAAACCAGGTTACGATTGATGACGAGCATGATCTGACACTGGTTGGACTGACTGCAATGATTGACCCACCGCGTGAAGCGGTATACAGCTCTATTGAAGAGTCCAAAAAAGCAGGCATTCGCACCATCATGATCACCGGAGATCACAAAACGACGGCTCAGGCCATCGGTGTGGATATCGGACTTGCCGAACCGGATGATCTTGCCATTACCGGAGCCGAACTGGACAAAATGTCCGATGAAGAGCTGGATCAAAAACTCGAACATATCTCGGTATACGCCAGAGTATCACCTGAGAACAAAATCCGAATCGTGCGTGCATGGCAGCGCAAAGGTAAAGTTGCAGCCATGACCGGAGATGGGGTCAATGACGCACCTGCACTAAAACAGGCCGACATCGGCGTAGCGATGGGTAGCGGTACGGATGTCGCCAAGGATGCGGCTGCCATGATTCTGACAGACGATAACTTTGTCTCCATCGTGAATGCGGTCAGTGTAGGGCGGATGGTATTTGATAATATCAAAAAAGCCATCGCTTACCTGTTTGCCGGTAACCTCGGCGCCATTATCGCCATTTTATTTGCCTTGATCGTCGGCTGGGTTAATCCATTTACAGCCCTTCAGCTGCTGTTCATCAACCTGGTGAACGACTCCCTGCCAGCCATTGCTTTGGGTACAGAGAAGCCCGAGCCAGATGTCATGCGTCGTAAACCACGTGATATTAACGAGGGTATCTTCGCAGGTGGAACCCTGCAGGCTGTGATTACGCGTGGTGTCCTGATTGGTGCAGCTGTTATTGTGTCCCAATATATCGGACTTGGTATCTCGGAGGAAATCAGTGTAGCTATGGCCTTCACCACCTTGATTCTGGCACGCAGTCTGCAAACATTTGCAGCACGTTCCAACACACAGACCATCTTCCAGGTGGGCTTCATGACGAATAAATTCGTGCTTGGCTCCATCCTGGTATGTCTCTGTCTCTACGCAATCACACTGATTCCAGGTGTGCGCGGTGTCTTCGCCATCCCGGACACCTTCGGCTGGAATGAGTTCCTGATTGCAGGTGGACTCGCTCTTGCTGCCGTCATTCTGATGGATGTCATCAAGTGGATTCGCAATCGTGGCAAACAAGTTACTGCGGCATAAGCTCTGCAGATATCATATGCACAAACAGGCGCCCCTTATCGGAGCGCCTGTTTTATGCCAAAAGCAATCCATCGTCCATCGATATCCTCGATCACAAACTCCTTGTTATTATAGTCTGTATGATTGAGGGTACGAACGATTTTCACATCTGCGTCGATCCATTCCTTTTGAAGCTCTTCCTGGTTCTTGGTAATAAAATATGCATCATATCCATAACCATATAATTCTCTGTTGGGAATTACCTTTTGTCCATTACTTTGGGTTAAAATAATTTCGGTAAGATCACGATAAAGACAGATATGAGGTTCCGTGGCATCGAGGTATTCGACCACACGAAAGCCCATCTTTTTTTCATAAAACTGTGCTGTTCGCTTCATATCCAACGTCGGAAATACGCTGTGGGACATTAATAGTAAGTGATTCATACTGTAATCTCCTTAAAATATAATTAAATTAGTTATGTATTCCAACGACCACATTACCCAATTTCAGGGAAAAAGTCTATAAATCCGACTCAGCATCACTTAAATTTTACTTAGAATGCGCAAAATATAGTATGACATTATTGCCATATAATAAAATGAAGTGTAAAATAATATATTGCTTTTCAACACATTTTCATCAAAGTTCTATCCCAATTCACATTCATAGATAAGACAGGAATGGTTACGTGAAAGATAAAATTGTCATGCCACTCTGGACGTGCTGTCTGTTCATCGTTGTGATGAACACCACCATGTTCAATGTTTCTTTGCCCGTCATTATTCACGATTTGCAGATTACCTCGAACCTGGGTTCTTGGGTCATCTCAAGTTATTCCATTGGTTACGCCCTGTCGACGGTGATATACAGTCGATTATCAGACCGTATTCCGGTGCGCAAACTGCTCACGGTTGGGCTCCTGATCCTGGGGTTATCTTCATTGCTGGGGTTGTTCGCGCATAACTTCGCGATCCTGTTGCTGACACGCATTCTGCAATCTGCCGGTGCAGGGGTGATGGCCGGTCTGGGTCTCGTCATCGCGAGCCGTTACATCCCGGTGGAACGGCGCGGAGCTGCCATCGCACTCATCTCATCAGGCAGTGCCATGGCTTTTGGACTTGGCCCCATTGTCGGCGGACTCATTAGCGAGTACTGGGGCTGGAACGGACTTTTTGCCATAACCGTGCTTGTGCTGCTCGCCCTGCCTGTACTGCTCTATTTTCTCCCACGTGAATCCGTCCAAACGGATCAGCCATTTGATGTTATTGGAGCCATACTAACCGTCATTAACGCCACTACACTTCTGGTAGCGATCACCCAGCAGTCCTGGTTATGGTTTGCCATTGGCGTGATTTCACTTGTTGCACACCTCCTGTATATTCGGAAAGCGAGTCTTCCATTTGTGAATCCACTCGTGTTCCGAACGCCAGGATACACCCGGTTAATCCTTATCGGATTCTGCGTGCTGGTCGTGAATCTGGGTAATCTGTTTTTGATGCCGCTTGTGCTTGCCGATCTATATGGACGCTCATCGCTCGCCATTGGTTTGCTGATTGCTCCAGGAGCAATTGTTGCAGCATTCTGCACCCGTTACGTCGGACGCTGGATCGACCGTTATGGCAATATGCGATTTATGATCATCGGACACATCCTGCTCGCAGCGGTACTTGCCTTATTCATGCTCGGACTGGATCAATCCGCCCTGATCATTACCAGTGGTTATCTCTTTTTCTCACCGGCACTCTCGGCATCCATGGCTTCATTGAATAATGAAGCGTCACGTGTGCTGCCCAAAGCACAGATTGGTTCTGGTATGGGGATGTTACAATTGATTCAGTTCTTCGGTGGATCGGTATCTGTAGCCGTGTGCGGGTTGCTGTTGCACAGCATTCCGGGAGTATCAGTAGAGGAAGCTTATCATGTGGTATACGCTTGTCTGTTGCTCGTCTGCGTTGTTTCTCTGGGTCTGACCGTCTGGCATAGCAGAGCTTCACGCTCAGGCATTGAACCTCTTGCATTGGACAATTGATACTTGAATGTTTAATGTTCAGAACAAAAAGGCCCGCGCCAAGCGCGAGCCTCTTTTAGTTTGGAACAGAAACTCTTTTTTTCAAATGAATCACGCAATGAACTTGAACTTACCGGTTACTTACCTTATTTCATCCTACAGCAGCATGACAACTATTCCCCGTCCAGTGCCGACTTCCAGGCCTCCATGATGCTAATTGGGGATTTGCTGCTGCTCTCGCCGCCACCTTCCTTCGTCCAAAGTGGTGGATAATATGCGAATACTTGTCCCGTCTGAAGCTGTGTCATATCCTCCTGCCAATCTTTCCAGCGAAACGTCTGATAGAACTGCCCCAGATCACCATCCGCCAGCCAGTTGATGAACTCCGAATATGTCAGTTCTGTTGATTCCCATTCAAGTGTATCCGGTGCAAAATAATAGATGTGTCCCGTACGGCCATACTTGCCTGTATCCAGCCCGAAGAAACCACCTGCCGCATCATATGCGACGACCATCATACCTTCCAGAACATCTACCCAAGGTTGATCACTTACACCATTCCAACTGGTCAAGCTTCCATATGTACTGTCACCACCCGCACCAAGCAGCGTGATCCAACCATGGTCCAGTACAATACCTTCTGTCTCATAAGCAACAGCTCCCAAATAGGATTTGGTGCTTATTTGCAGACGATAGAGGACATCCTCTCCGGCCTCCTGCTTTGCTGGAACATACACATATGTATTTTGCCCGCTATCCAGGAGTTCCTTAAGTTCTTCCCATGCGTGATTCTCTCGATCTACTAATTCAGCTATCGTTAATGTATTCATGAGCAGTCTCCTCACTGATTTTGTAAAAAGCATATCATGGCATATTAACCCGTTCAAATCTGCTATAATCTAGCTCACAGGTAAATTTAAGGAGGAACAACTTTGCTTCGTACAGTTTTGCTGATTATGCCGATTCTAATGTTATTCGCATCTGGTTGTCAGGACCGTACCCTGTCCATGAAGACACCCGTTTCTGTTCAAAAGTCTGATCCTCAAGTCATCCATTACATATCTCCCCAAGGAAACGACTCGAATAAAGGAACCCTTCAGTCTCCGTGGAAAACGTTGCAGCACGCAGCCGACCATGCTTCGCCAGGAAGTACGATCTATCTGCGTGAAGGTGTGTATCATCAGAAAGTCAAAATCACCCGGAGTGGCCATTCCTCCGGTAATCCGACCCTATTTTCCAGCTATCCGCAAGAGAATGTCATCATTGATGGGGAAGACCTCCCTGCAGAAGGCATCGAAGGGCTGATCGAAATTGAAAATGCCAGTTATATCACGATTCAGAACCTCGAAATTCGTAACTTCACAACCACACTCAGGGGTCAGGTTCCAACCGGAATCTATGTCCACGGAGCGGGTGAGCATATTCAGCTGTTGGGTAACACCATTCATGCGATCGCTAGTTACGCTTCTCCTGAGGGTCCCGATTTGAGGGGCAGGGATGCCCACGGTATTGCCATATATGGCACAGAACACCCTCGAGCATTACGCAATATCATCATTAAGGATAATGAATTATATGATCTTACCCTTGGCTCCAGCGAGGCCCTTGCCATCAACGGCAATGTCGATACGTTTGCCATACAGGACAATATCATCCATGATTCCGACAATATTGGTATTGATCTGATCGGGTACGAGGGTACATCCGAAGACGACACGTACGATCAGGCTCGGAACGGCATTGTACGAGGCAACGAAGTCTATGATATTTCATCCAATAACAATCCTTCCTATGGAACAGACCTACCCAATGGTACCCATTCGGCCGGTGGCATCTATGTAGATGGCGGGAAAGATCATATCATTGACCAGAACCGGGTATACCGGAGCGATATCGGAATTGAGATTGCCTCGGAGCATGCCGGACGTTCAACCAGCAACATTACCTTGCGTGATAACCTGATCTATTCCAATAGATTGACGGGCATTGCCATGGGAGGTTATGACGAGGAAAGAGGAGCTACAGAGGATAGCAAGATTATGTACAATACGCTCGTGGGGAATGATACCCTGAATGAAGGCAACGGACAGTTATTCATGCAGTCACGGACGAAGAACAATACATTCATGCGCAACATTCTCGTATCGGGCAGCTCGGAAGTACTGATATACAATGAATATACGAGCAATACAGGCAATGTGTTTGACCATAATGTCTATTACTCAACAGGAGAACAGGGAGATGCCCTATGGGTCTGGAAAAATAAAGCCTACTACGGCATTGCTGCCTACATGAAGGGATCTGGCAACGATGCACACTCCATATATGTGAATCCAGCATTTATGAATGACTCCAACGAAGATTTCCGTCTTCAGGCTAATTCTCCGGCGAAGTTGTATGGCTACCTTGCTCCGCGGTAAAGTTAATCTGGTACTACTCAAGTGAAATTAGCACGTCTATTTACACACAAATAAAAGGAGCTTGTGCGATGTGGGATCGTTTTCCTCACAATGCACAGGCTCCTTTTCGCTTTCTTTTGATGCAATCCAACCGTTAACTTCTTACCATCTGAGCTGCATGTGTCACCCGGTTTCGTCCTCCGGTTTTGGAGGCATACAGGGCCTTGTCCGCTTTTTGGAACAAGGACTGTTCCGTATCTTCCTCTACAACAGTGGCCGCACCGATACTCACGGTAATGTTATATTCACCCCAGTCGGCTGAAGCAACCTGTGAACGATATCTTTCTGCGATACCGATCGCTTGCTGCTCTTCACAATCTGGAAGAATGATAACAAATTCCTCTCCGCCATAACGTGCAACCACATCGGTACTT
This sequence comes from Paenibacillus sp. SAF-068, assembly GCF_051967555.1. NCBI lineage: Bacteria > Bacillati > Bacillota > Bacilli > Caryophanales > Paenibacillaceae > Paenibacillus > Paenibacillus sp. SAF-068. The sequence continues at coordinate 339,390 of NZ_JBQCJX010000002.1, read as the reverse complement.
CGCGACAACGATTGAAGCAGCCCTGCCAGATTGCCGAGTACCAGATCTCCGATGGGATGGCCGTACGTATCATTAATGCTTTTGAAATGATCAATGTCCACAACCAGAAGCGAGAAATAACGCTGTTGCTCGCGGAACAACATCAAGCTTTCAAGCATTTTTTCCTGGAAAAACCTGCGGTTCCTCAGTCCTGTCAGCAGGTCCGTGGAAGCCAGTGTCTCCAACTGATCATTCACTTTGATTAACGCCTGCTCTTTGACTTTATATTCCTCATGCAATTGTTCAAGCTCTTTGTTCGCTTCTTGCGTCGCTTGATACAGCTCCTGCAGCTTGGTTTTGGTACGCAAAATATCCTTCTCATGTTCGATTCGCTTACGCATGATAACAACGACACAATCCATAACACTTTCCCCGTTACGGGTCTGGCGAACACCGTTAAGCAGAACAGGAACCGCCTGCTGATCCCGGGTACGGAATGTGAAATACATCTCGTCCACATGTCCATATAACTGGATGTAGGGGTAGAAGTACGTATGGAAAAACACCTTGTTGCTCACCGACATGGTCGATTCAATATGTTGCCCTATCAGCTCATCGTGTTTATATCCAAGCATCGTAAGAAATGTTTGATTAATCGACTGTACGATACCGGAATCAGAGATAGAGAAGTATCCACAGGGAGCAAGATCTAATTGTATATCCATGAATAACTGCCTTTCTTTCGAGTTTTATGCGCTCGTCAAATAATCCTTAATCATTCGGATCGTTTCTTCCGGTTGACTTAGATGTGGATAATGTCCCTTAGCCGTCATCTGTTGCAACCTGCTATTCTTCAGATGAGCGTGCAAGTAATCCCCGACTTCTACCGGAGCAATGCTGTCATCAGAGCACTGAAGAATCAATGTTGGCACAGTTGCCTGCTCCAGATCAATCCGGCAGTCCGATAGAAACGTCACTTCGGCAAATTGTCTCGCAATATGCGGATTTCTGGAGCAAAAGCTTTTCTCCAGCTCTTCCGCCAGATCTTTTCGTTCCGGATTGTTCATCACAATGGGTGCCATATAACTTGCCCATCCAATAAAATTCATCTGCATCATCTCAAGCAATTCATCGATATCATTCCGGTCAAATCCTCCATAATAATTCGGCAGATCATTCACGTATCGTGGGGAGGGCCCTAACATGACGATTTGTTTGAAATATTTGGAGTTCCGAATGGATGCCAGCATCCCAATCATACTGCTGACGGAATGCCCGACAAATATGGTGTCCCTTAGTTCGAGTGCTTCCATAATCTCGAGCACATCCTGGGCGTATCCTTGGAGGTTGCTATATTTGCCAGCATCATAATAGTTAATTTGAGATTCACCAGATCCAACATAATCAAACAAAACCACACGGTAGTTCTCCGTAAAACTTGGAACAATGTAACGCCACATATCCTGATCGCATCCAAAACCATGAGCAAATACAATCGTTTGCCCGCCTGAGCCAAGCACTTTTACATTATTTCTTACAAGCACATCAATCGTCATTTCATATCACCTCTCCGAGGTAGTATTCACTTGAATCAATATATCTGACTATTATATCGGAAAATGTTGGGATATGAATAAAAAATGTTTAATAACTTCTCTCATCTACCAAAAAGTCATAAATATATCATTTGAATACACGCTTTACAATCTGACTATCGTCAGGTAAAATCAGTTCAACATGTCGCGCGACAGAGATTAACATTACGGAGGAAAACCATGAGTACTTCTACATTCAGTCCTACACCTCAGCAACTCTGGGGAAGATCATTTATTTTCATCATGTTAGCCAACGCATTATTGTTTATGGCCTTTGAAATGCTGCTCCCTACCTTGCCCCTGTTCGTATCCAGCTTGGGAGGAGAAGCTTCCCAGATCGGGCTTGTTACCGGCATTTTTATGTTTTCTGCCATTTTGATTCGACCCTTCACGTCCGTTTTAGCGGCTCGAGTAGACAAAAAATATTTATTGATTATCGGTATTGCCATCTGTGCATTAATGACAGGCGCATACTACCTTTCGTCAGGTATTTGGATGATTCTCGTATTCCGAATCATCCATGGATTGGGATTTGGTCTGGCAACAACATATTTTGCGACGATTGCGACTGAAAACATACCCAGAGATCGCCGGGGGGAAGGCATGGGGTATTTTGGAGTAGGCGAGACCGTCGCCATATCCGTCGGACCACTGATCGGCACCAGCTTGTTATTTAAGTACGACTATCAGAGCCTGTTTATGGGAGGCATGTGCATTTTGCTGCTCGCTCTCCTGATGGCGATATTTGTATCCCGCAAGCCGAAAACAGGAGGTAGTAGCGAGTCTATGCAAACTCATGTCCCTTCGGTGAAATTGATTGAGAAGAAGGTACTGTTCCCTTCCCTTCTCATTATGCTCGTTGGCATTGCAGCTGGTTCAATCATGTCCTTTGTGGCATTATTCGCCGCCGAAAGAGGGTTCGAGGATATAGCCTGGTTTTTCTTCATCGTCGCCATCGCCAGCTTCGCCGTCCGACTGTTCTCTGGGAAAATGTTTGATCGATGGGGACCGGGATCCGTGTTGCTGCCTTCTGCCTTGTTTGCAATCGCAGGACTGCTGGTTCTGATTATCGCCCAAAGTGATGTGCAATTCCTGATCGCCGGCGCGTTATACGGCTTTGGCTTTGGTGCCATATTCCCGGCGATTCAGACCTGGTGTGTGAATCTTGTAGAAGAACATGAGCATGAAAATGCGATGGCTTCCTTCTTTAACTTCTTTGACCTCGGAATTGGTGGTGGTTCGTTGATTCTGGGCGTTATGGCTTCTGCATTTTCCTATACGGTGGTGTATGCTATCTCTATAGGCATTTTTGTGGTATATATCTTGTTATATTTGGTATACTCCCAGAAACAGCAGAGGTATACCGCTCACCAACTGGAGGTAGACATTGAGTAAAAAACGAATCAAGGACATTGCCATTCAACATTTCAATCGTCTGGGTTACGAGGGGACGAAGATGGCCCAGATTGCCGAGGAGGCAGGTATTCGCAAGCAATCTCTGGCTTATCATTATCCATCCAAAAAAGCGCTATTGCTGGAGTTATATGAGGAAGTCGTGCAGGAGGAACAACAGTTTGTGCGTCAATTTTTCAGTGAGTCTGTAACCCAAACGCTGGATCAGCAACTATATGCCTTCTTGCATGAACACAAAAATCGTTTCTTGACTCATCCGAATGTCGCTTTTATGTATATCCTTTCTTTCATTACACCTCTGGAGGTGCATGATTTTGTGTTGGCCCAGTATCGGACGTACCTCGGGACACTGAAGGAAGAGCTGGCAGCCGTATTTACCAGACATTCCGATATACGCCTGAGTCCGGAAGAAGCCACCGTAGCTTTTGTCACCGTGATGGATGGACTGGATGTTCAGCTCGTGTATGAGACACGGCAATCCTATGAACAAGCTTTGACAATCACTTGGAATGTCTTCTGGTCAGGCATCCAGCGCTAATGGATTGATTACGATTAGACTACACCAATAAGAGGGGTGCCCCGTCAGCCATGTTGATGACTTTTGGGACAGCCCCTCTTTGTTTTATTTCACAGTTAAGATCACACGTTGATAATGCTTCAACTGATGCTCTCCATCGTCCTGTACTTCAGCAACGATATGAAGGGTATCACCCGATTTGGCATCATCAGGAACGGTAAAGGTCACCGCTTCGGTATCACTTCCCTGCAATTTTATCGTATCCACCTGCTCGTCCTTGGCAAGTTCACGATGCAAGCCAAGCTGCAGATCACCCGCCATTTCGGGCTGAACTTGGTTCGGCTCTACTTTGGAATTTTTATAGGTGTCCGCTTCGAAATATCTCCACCACGAATAGGTCAGTTGATCTCCATCCGGGTCCGTGCCTTCCGCGTGAAGAGTAACTTCCTCCCCAGGACTTACAGTTAGATCCAGCCCTTCCTTAATGGTTATGGACGGATTGTGGTTGGCACCTTCGTAAGTGTCTGCAACTGCCCAATCGGCACGTGCTGCAAAATCATTCTGGATATCGTCAAACCATCTCATCAGAGAGTATTCGGCTTCATAGCGTTTGGTGTAGGGATCGTAATCAAGCACATTGTTTCTAAACAGCTTGTCGTTTACAACGCCAAAGCGTCCTCCCCAACCGCCGTAGGAAGGGTCTTCCATACTGCGTAGCCCATTATCGATCAGATAAAAGAAGGAAGGAGAATCACCCTCGGATATAAAATCGTACTTGTCATATTGCGGATTGTTCTTGAGATATTCAGCACTTCCCCGCTGTTCTTCGGCCAGTTCGCCTTCGATCATTTTGCCGTCACCCATCGATGCGTACATATCCATTAGCTTGCCATGTCCGTTCAGGATATTCTTGACCATCCAGTCACCATGAAGCTTGCTGTTTACTTCTTCGGCATGCATCTTCCATGCATAGGCAAAATGCCAAAAGTTCGATTGGTCGTTGAGAATGCGGATATCCGGCCAATTTTTCGCAATGTATTCGTTGTAGCTGTCATCCTGATCCAAAATGATATACAGAACCAGTTTGTCGCTCACTTTTTTGCGAATCGTTTCCCACTCAGCCGTGTCCTTGTACTGTTCCTCAATCGATTTCAGCGCTCTGGCTGTGGTATTGGTGCCACCCCATGTCTGAACAATCAGGTCCCGGGAATCATCGTCGAGGAAAAGAGTTTCGAGAAATTCGGAACCTTCGGTTTCCTTCTCCATCTCCCCTTTATCGGAGATATTACCGATCTTGGTCATTGCTCGAAGCTGTTCCGGCTCCGGGTAACCCTCGGCATGTTTGGACAAGTTGGGATAGATTTCGCCATAGGCATCAATCATGTCGTACACCCACTGTGTTCCTGTCCAGCGGAACGGTTTGATCCCTGCTTCCTCATCTCCAGCATAATGATACACTGAGCTGGTCAGTACGATCCCGGCGAGGTCCATCTCATTGGAATACAAGAGGAACCGAATAACCGAGTTCATATCATCCACTTCACCGTCGGTTGTAATCACCGTTCTGCCTTTGGCAGCTTGGTTATTTGCAGGTTTCTGGGTTTCATTTTCGGTCTGCTCTGTCGCCGGATTTCGTGTGTCACTCGCAGTCTGTGGCGCTTTGGATGCACATCCACTAATTACCAGAATTAAACTAAGACAACCTGCGGCCAATCCTTTTAACCATGTTTTCTTGTTCATGATGCTCCCCTTTCTTCTGTACAGCGTGATGTTAGTGTTGGGATAGGTACGTACTCTGTTTTTCTATCGTTAATATGGACCGTAACATGCAAAAAAACCCGAACATCAATATGAATGGCACAAAGTCCACGCATAATGATACTCAGGTTTTGCCTGCCCGAAGCAGTAACAATCCTTATTTGAGTGAAAGTATATCATGTTCAACAATGAATGTAAACGTATTCAACTGTTTTTTAATTCATCTTTGATATTGTATAATGCCTATAGCGAACAAAAGAATCAAACGAATTGGCATGATACTACATCATATTATCAGGAGGAATCAGCCATCATGCAACAACTGGATGCGGCCTTAAACCGTTTTGTAGAACAGCAGGATTTATATAATGAAGCTTATGGACTTTTCAAAAATCATGATCTGCGCCCTCGTGAACAACACTACCAGGTGGAAGTAGATACACGAATCACTCTTTCTCCAGAACTTGAGTATCTGTACAGTCACTATGAAATGGTAGATGGTCAAGCTGAAGGTACACTCAAAATGAAAAATGCCGCTGTTGAGATCGGTGATGCTGCACTGATCTTCTTTGTCGCACCTGAACATCTGCTTCGTCAGCAACTGGGTTTCCGCTGGATTGGCATGAATGAACCCTATGAGGAGTCCCCTACTTGGCCAAAAAATCATATCGTCATCGCAAACTTTAACGATGATCCTTTAATTGTAGATGTGGAAGCACCGAACTCTCCCGTATATGTCGCTTTTACAGGTGGAGAACCAAACCGCGTTGCCGATTCGCTGTCTGACTTTTTCAATGCACTATCTATCCTGATTGCAGCGGCACGCACCTATGCCGGAGAATTGAAAGATGAAGAGACCTATGAGACCAAGCCAGAGGTTCTGGAGCAAGTGGAGCCTTTATTGCAGGATCTGTTGGGAGAAGAACATACTGCTCATCTCTTCGAGTATCTGTCATTTTGCTAAACCATTGAACTAAAGGAATTGGAGGGGCATCCCTATGATCTATGTGGCTTTGCTACGGGGCATTAATGTAGGCGGGAACAATAAAATTAATATGAAACAGCTGAAAGAAACGTTTGAACAAGCAGGCATGCTTGATGTCGTTACATACATCAACTCTGGCAATATTATTTTTGCCGATCATCAGGAACGTGCCGATGCAAATAGGGAGATTTCCCTTGTGCTGGAACAGGCTATCGCCGCCGACTTCGGCTTACAGATCAGGGTGATGGTACGGAGTATCGATGAGATCCAGAGTGTTATTGAAGCACTGCCAGAAGAATGGACTAATGATGACACGGCCAAAAGTGATGTAATGTTCCTATGGGATGAGATCAATGAGCCCTCCGTACTGGACCAATTGCCCATTAAACCGGAAATCGGCACACTGATTTATGTTCCCAGAGCTATTTTGTATTCAGTCAGCAGAGAGGATGCATCCAAAAGTGGCATGAACAAGCTCGTGGGTTCCAAAGTCTATGCTTATATGACCGTAAGAAACGTGAATACGACACGTAAGATATACGCCCTGATGCAAGCAGCAGCTGAAAAATAATTCGGAACAAGCAAAATGGACATCCCATTATTTCGTCCGAATCGTATGAAAATAAAGCATGCAGAAAACATCCCTACGGATGTCTCCTGCATGCTTTTTACCCTGTTTAAAAAACGATGCTTTTCTTTTCTTTCGTATATTAGTTAATCTGAATTCGTCTGCGAGGCTGATCATCCCCAGGACGTTTCGGAATCTCAAGCTTCAACACACCGTCTTCCAATCTGGCCTTAATATTCTCCTCATCAATATGATCTACATAGAAACGCCGGATAAATTCGCCGGATCGGCGTTCCTGCCGAATGATCCGATTGGAGTCATCTTTCTGTTCGACCATGTCATGACGTTTGGCACGAATAATCAATTCTTTACCTTCAACTTGAATGTCTATATTCTCTTTGGCAATGCCCGGAAGCTCGGCTTCTACCCAATATTTGTCTTCTTCCTCACGAATGTCCGTGCGAAATGGCTGGGAGCCAGTTCCAAAAGGGGAGAGGAATGAGGTCTCAACCATGTCATTGAAGGATTTCAACATGTGTCCGAACGGGTCTTCATTTCGCTTACGAAACGGAATCAGATCAAACATGAAAATCAGCTCCTTTTGTGTGGTTGGTTTATTGGTGTTGCTTACATGGATTATTATAATACCCGTGCAAATAAGGCTCAAAGTCCGTAAAAGACGAAAAAAAACGATTATCTTTCACCATGGTTCACTATTTTAAAATAGATCCTTTTTTCTTTTATTTTGACCTTTTTTGATCTTCTGACTTTGTCTGACTATATTGAATGAATAGGGTCCGAAACAGTATTGGATTTATTTTTCCCTATTCCCAGTATCGTGATTGCCAGCATGACAACCAGAACAGCTACGAGCATAAACGGAATATGTTTGTCCACCTGATAGAGTGTCGTTGTAAGTATTGGAGTAATGACGGCGGATATCCCCTGAATCGCTGCTACCAATCCCGCTGCTCCTCCTTGTTGTTCTTTGCTAACCGCGAGCGAAGCACCTGCCATGAAGCCAGGCATCATCAGACCCGAACCCATACCAAACAGAAAGAATGAGAGATAGTACATGGGCAATTGGGTGGATACAAGAAACAGGATCATGCTTGCGATCAGAAAAAGTGAACCCACCAAAATCATCGGACGCGGCTGCCATTTCAACCATTTCATCTGAATGACCTGCATGATCAGCATGGCTGCCCCGGAGAACATGAGTCCAAACGAAACCATTCGGGCCGTCGCCGCCGGGGATAGAGCCAATTGATCCTGAAAATAAAATCCTCCGACAACCTGCAATGTCATAATGCCAATCATCGTAACCAATCCCGCAGCAAGGTACATTCGTAACCCTCGTTGGAATGGGTTAACTTTAGACGGCTTTACCTGAATGAGCGGTTTGGCTGCCGGGATTAACACCAAAGCGATAATAAACGCAGCAATTGCTATAAAAATGCCAAAATAAAGCGGCCATAGGAGACCAATGATAGTAAATGCTCCAGCAATAGCGGGTCCAAATACAAGGCCAAGTCCATTCGCAGCGCTGATAATGGCCATCCCGCTTCCCCGCTCCTTCCCTTCTGTAACATCACCTATATAGGCCTGGGCAGAAGAGAGCACGGCTGGAATAAACATGCCGATCAGACTGCGTGTCACAATCAGAAGGGTAAGCAATAGGCCTCCTTCAATCCAAGCATTTAATCCCCCATACAATGCCAGGGCAAATAATGCACAGCTAATTGACATCCCTATAAATCCAATCAATATGATAGGCTTCCTACCCTTCATATCACTGAGTCTGCCCCATACCGGAGCCATGACGCCCATCATAATGGACCCGAGTGAGATAATAAGACCGGAATGACTTTCTTTCATGCCCAACTCCCGAATAAGCGGCGGCATAATGGGTGCAATAAGCATCAGACCCAACATCGCTGCAAACACACTAAAAAAAATACTTCCTTTGATTCGTTTCATACTCATACACTCCTCTATATTTCAGTACAGTATTCACTGTACCTGGAGTATACAAGGCTGAGAGAATCCCCACTGCCTCTATACGGAACAATTCACGGCTAACCGGATTATTAATAAATCCTCTTCATCTCAGAGGGCTTCACGCCGAATTTGCGATAAAATTGCTGTGAAAAGGCACTGACATTGCTGTAACCGACCGCAATGGCGGCCTCGGTGACGTTATTATCCTGATTACGTAGCAGCTTCATGGCGTTGTCAAGACGAACCTGACGCAAATATTCGAAGACTGTGCTCCCGAAAAGTGCCTTGAATCCTTTTTTTAATTTAAAATCGTTAAGACCTACTTGTCTGGACAATGCTAGCAAAGATGGAGGATCTACCATACAGGCCTCCATAATCTCCCGTGCCGTATGTAACTTCCGGATGTCCTCTCTGGAGAATCCCGAGGGGATTGGCGCCAGATCAAACAGTTGGATCATAAATCGATTCAAGATCTCCAAGGCTGTCGCTTCCATCATTAAGGATGATCGATAACGAATATTCTTGTCCAGAAATATCGACATGCCGTTGACCCGCCAGGGCAAATTGCAGCTCCACGACGGGTGTCTCGGAAGCAAAATATGTTGGGCATGGCTGATAGTACTCTACATGAGAACATAGAATTTCGATGCCACTGTATGTGGTCACTCTCTTTATACTTCCACTGCCCGCCTTAGCAGAGAGCATGTATGTATGTTCATCTTGCTGACTGTAGGGGGCCCGGGTTAAATAATGCTGATACATGACGCCTAGTGCATCATCAATACGCATGGTAGTCACCTCGCCTTATAACTGATCAGACTGTCCAGTAAAGAAAACCTGAATTAATTGATAATAATTCTCAATTAATTCTATCGCAATTTCTTTTTTTCGACTAGTCCAGTCCAAGATCGTTACCCTTTAAGCTGAAACCGATCCAGAAAACGCCGAATAATAAGATTGGAGGATTGATTCTCCCGCATGACCCAGCCAATTGAAATAACACGTTGTATGCCCTCAATCTCAATGATGGTAAAGTCATGATGCAGTACACTTCTGTCATGTGTAAAGGAGTATTCATGCCCAATCGTCACAGCATTCAATTGAGCAAGCGCAGCATTGACCACTTCAGAATTATTGGTTCGAAAAAGTACATCCACCTCACCTACCCTTTGTGAAAGCTCCTTCATGAAATCATCCACCAGCTCGTCATTAAATAACACAAGCGTCTCATTCTTCAACTCTTGCAAGGAGATTGATTTTTGATTAGCCAACCGGTTCGTAAGATTCACGCACGCGCGCATGACTCCTTCATCAATCGGTACAAAGTGTAGGCCTGCCAGGTGCTGCTCCATATCATCTTGGTAAAGGGCAATCAGTCCGAGATCCACCTGTTTGTTACGGACATCTTTGATAATATTGCGTGCAGCACTCTCGGAAAGTTCAAATCTCAGATCAGGATATCGCTTCTTCATACTCGCGATGGTAGGTATAATACCGGGTACACCGCCGGGTATGGCTGACAATCGCAGTTCTCCACGGATCGACTCCCCAATATATTGGGCATCCTCTTTGATTGTTTGTACGATGTCCACGACGGATTTCATTTTATCCACAATCGGCTTGGCCTGCTCCAGCATAAACGCACCATTCCGGGAACGACTGAACAAGGGCATGCCAAGCTCAGTCTCCAGACGTGTTATGGCCTGACTGATGGTGGATTGCGTTACTGACAGGGCCGAAGCAGCCAGTGTAATTGATTTTGTTTTTTCCACTTCAAGTACATATTGCATTTGTTCCAAATTCATAGACGACCTCTATTCTTCTATCATTAATTTTATTTAAGTTAACTACACTTTTGTTAAATATACATGAATCATAAAATTAAGTATACTTTGAACAGAAGCTAAATGTAAGCGAAATCATATTATTCACTAGACAAAGGAGCGCTATATATGAATACGTTTGAGAACCGTTTTGCAGGTAAAGTAGCCATTGTTACGGGTGGGGCATCCGGTATCGGTTATGCCATTGCAAGACGACTTGTCCAAGAAGGGGCTTCTGTACTTGCCGCTGACCTGAATACGGAACGCTTGGAAGCCATCCAAGGTGAACTTGGGGAACGTTTTGTCGGAGTGAAAACTAATGTGACCATTGAAACAGATGTGGAGGAAATGGTTCAAGCCGCGGTTAAACAATTCGGAAAGCTGGATTTAGCCTTTAATGTGGCTGGTGCATCCCGGGCAGGTGTAATCACTGAACTATCCGAGAAGGACTGGGACTTTACCGTGGACCTGTGCATGAAGGGGGTCTTCCTAAGCATGAAACACGAAGCTATTGAGATGGCCAAACATGGTGGCGGAGCCATTGTGAACGTAGCTTCTCTCAACTCCCAGGTGCCTATGTATGCCGGATCGGCTTATGCTTCTGCCAAAGCTGGCGTCGAAATGCTCACGAAGAACGGAGCGCTTGAAATGGCTCGCAACGGTATCCGTGTGAATGCTATCCTTCCTGGCCTGATCGATACGCCGTTAACTGCGGAACTGCTCTCCAATGCAGATATTAAAGAAGCTTACATGGAACGCATCCCTATGAAACGGGCTGCACAACCAGAGGAAATGACAGGACCTGCCTTGTTCCTCGCGAGTGAGGATGCGGGTTATGTATCGGGTTCCAGTCTGATCGTGGATGGCGCGTGGGCGACTACCGGTTATCCGGACTTGAGCCGCTGGTTCTAACCCTTCAAAAGGTATAACCCTCTCGTGTAGTGACTCATACTAACGCAAAGTAAAGCCTATTGGACAGAAATCTTTCTGCCAATAGGCTCTTTGTTTTCATTGATATCTGGAAAACATCATTTTTACACAAATTGCAGACTCCCCTTACCTCTCCTTAACATAAGCTCTCTATACTGAAGCAGTTGTACATGTTATTACACTCGAAACGATAAAGGGGATCTGGAAACATTGAAAAAGAGAAATCAGTGGCTTGCCGCTCTGTCGATGACCGCCATTCTTAGCATAGGGGCAACCAGCTATTCATCAATGATTAATGCTGCTGACGCAACTCAACCCGCTAACGAACACATCGCACTGCGTACAGCCATCGAAAATATGCAGGGCACGGTCACATGGAACGGTAGCAGTCGCAGTGTCGATATCCAGATCGCAGATACTAAAGTACAACTTCCAATAGGAACGCCCTCAGCTACCATCAACGGTATAAAAACTCCATTGGACAGTAAAAGTTACATCACCAACGGGATAACGTATGTATCTCCCCAAACGCTTAACTTAATCACGAATCAATTGATCCTGAAACAAAATAAAACCGGTTTTGAGCGGACCGCTTCCTTCCAGATGCCTGGTGGCAAAGCAGAAATATCAGCCTCTACGCCAGATGGACAGCGCCTGCTCGTAACCGAAGCGGACAATGGCAGCATTTCCGTACTGGACATTGCTGACCTGAAAAACATCAACATATTGAAGACGGTCAACTTCCATGACCTCTCCCCCAAAGCTGAAGTCACCAGTGTAACGGTGTCCAAAGATGGCAATTACGGTCTGGCTGTTATTCGTACAGGGGATACGGACAGTGAAGCAAACAAAGGATTGCTTGCCATTGTGGATCTGACAACCTACAAAACGGTAAAAACATATGAACTCGGTATTGGTCCTGACTCGATTGCACTGTCACCTGACGGTCTGCATGCGGTGATCGCCATAGAGGATGAAGAGTTGAATAAAGCTGCCGATGAAATTGACTATGCCCATACCAAACGTCCGGGTAGCATTATGGTTGTATCTTTTGCTGACGGAAATGTATTGGAGGGTGAAATTACCAACTTGCCAGTATCTCTGGACAATGTAGAAGGTGCCATCTATCCGCATGATCCACAACCGGAGTATGTCACTATCAGCCCAGATAGCAAAACAGCAGCGATCACGTTACAGGAGAACAACGTCGTTGCCATCGTAGATCTAGAAACAAAAAAGATCACCTCCCTCTTCGCTCTTGGGACCACCTCACACCAAGCGGATCTGAAAGATGACGGGATTGTTCAGTTTAAAGAAACATTGACAGCTCGTTATGAACCGGATGGAATAGCTTTCTCCGCCGATGGTAAATACCTGCTGACAGCGAATGAAGGGGACTTGGGCAAGAATGAATTTGAGGATGGTGTAAAAGCGGGTGGACGCAATATTGCAGTCTGGGATCTGCAAGGCAAGCGGATGTACGATAGCCAGAATCTCATTGACGAGGCAACCGCTATGGTTGGCTTGTATCCAGATGATCGCAGTCCCAACAAAGGCAGTGAAGTAGAGAATCTCACTGTTGCTACTGTGGACGGAAAAACATACGCCGCCGTAGCTTCCGAACGGGCAGATGCCATTCTGTTCTTCGATCTTGCTGATCCGGTCAATCCGGACTACCTGGGTCTGATCCCTACAGCAGGAGAATCACCAGAAGGAATTCATCGAGTTAACGGCCGCAGCCTGTTTGTAAGTGCAGATGAAAGCACCGGAACACTTAGTTTTTTTGCCAAGAAATAGGTCAGGGCTTATAGCATAATGAGCACACGCTGTATTGAGCAGGAGGGGGGGCGAAGAGCCCCTGTTCTCTCATGCGGTTGTACATACTGACCCATAACTAGCCTTTCGGCAGTTTACGAGACTTTATATTTTCCAATTCCCGCCTGTTCCGCTCTACTTCCTCTTGTAACACTCGTACTTCCATCCTTAATGCGGATACCTCCTCTTTCACGCCAGACCTCTTCATCACAAGATAGAAGATCAGATATAATACAAGACCCATCATGATTAAGAAAATCAATAGCGTTATAATCCCAGCAATTCCTATAGAGCTAGCTCCATCCATAATGTACACGTCTCCCCTCTATATGTTATTAATTTATATTTACAACAATACCATATTTAAGCATGACGAACAGTACAAAAAGCCAAGAGAATATGGTCCCTTGGCTTTCAATTTATCTATATACCTTTTATCTATATATTCCTTCCTACCCAGTGATTTTTATTCCCAGAAGAATCGGCCTGCGAACACTTTTTCCGTCAACAGCTTGTATGTTTCTTCAGGCAATTCTTTTTTCATCTTCGCCATAACGGCGTCTTTGCCTTGATTATATTGTGTGGACATGCCAATCTCTGCCGTTGTGTTGCTTGCATCCAGACGCATGATCGGTGCTTGGGCATCTTTCGTCCAAGGTGTCCATGCCGCCAGATCAGGGGACCCGCCTGTACCTGGATTGCCTGTGTACAAGAACTGTTTCAGGTAAGCTGCCATCGCGGTGGACAACTCATCACGTCCTGGTTTGTTTGTCTCGCTAAAGTACCCCTCAGGGAAATAAGCAGCAATGCCGTCCGCGTGTCCTGTATAGAAGTCCATATCCGCACCATGTGGTGCACCAAGTAACGTGAGCAGACGCTCAGAGATGACGCCAGCTTGTGTGCCCCATGCAAAACGATACGCATATACCGGCGGCTGATCTGCTTCACTCGTCAATTGTTCCGCTACACGCTCTGCATTAAAGCCTGCATAAGCTTCGCTACCGTATTTCAGAGCAGCCGCATATTGCTCCGCCTTGGTTTTATCGGTAAACAGGGTTCCATCCGTAATGGATGGAGAGAAGTTTGGATCACCAAAAGCAAATCCGGAGAACTCCGTTTCCAGACTGCCCAGCAATACAGGAACTTTCGTGTAATTACCGCTCTGGATGGCGTCAAATCCTTCCTTTGGAATCACGGTTCCGTCCCGGAACAGATGCGGGAATGGTTCCATACGGATTGCAGTCGCACCAAACGCTGTGACCAGCTTGTCCGCAGGCAGTGCACGCAGGTAGCTCTCCAGTTCTGCCGGGGATTGCTTGCTTATCCACGCTTTTGCCTCTTCTGCGTTAGCCGCTTTCCCTTCTTGTACGAGCAGCTTCACAAGTACATCCTGAGATTTTTGCTCGCCTTCTGCCGGTGCTGCTGTTGTCAATCCTCCGCTGAAAGCAACTGCTTTTTGATACAGTCCCTTGCCAAGTGGAGAGATCAGGGTTGCCAGCACATCACGCGCACCAGCAGATTGTCCGGCTAATGTAACATTGTCTGTATCTCCGCCAAACCCTTCAATATTATCCTGTACCCACTCCAGTGCACGGAATGCGTCAAGCAGACCATAGTTACCTGAGTCATCCAGGGCATTGCCGGTTTTCAGCGCTGCATTCTCGAAGAATCCGAGGGCTCCCAGACGGTAGTTCACCGAGATGATGATACTGTTGGTGCTCCGTGCAAGCTGTTCACCTTGAAAATCTTTGCCTGATCCGGTCATATTCCCGCCGCCGTGCAGGAACACCATCACCGGAAGTTTTGAACTGGTTGTGTCAGGACGCCAGATATTGAGATACAATGAATCCTCGCTGCCCACTGTATTTTTGCCAGAGATCTGCAAGCTGTTCGCAGCAAATTCCTTGGCCGATCTGGTTCCTGTCCATGCCTCCGGTTCTTGCGGAGCTTTCCAGCGCAGTTCACCTACAGGAGGTGCCGCATAAGGAACACCGAGCCAGCCGAGCGTTCCATATTGCTCATAGGTTTTGCCATCAATCGCACCATACTTGGTCTGTTGCAACGTTTGTGGTTTGAATGCTCCCGTTTCTTTATGTTTCAACCAACTCTGCTCCAAGGTTCCACTGCCATTTTTGAGCTGTACTTGCAAAGCCTGTGCGGTTGCCTCCGCCATCAGCCGATTGGTAAGCTCACTCGCGTCTTTACCTTGAAGTGCATTGATTCCTTTCCCAGCCGCATAGGTTGAAGCCGCTCCCTGCTCATAATCCGTACCCGCTTCATATCCAAGCACCTTCAGCAGCATTCCGGCATAACCTTCCGCTGTGAGTGGTGCATTAGGTTCAAACTTTTCCGTTCCTGTCACGATCTCGGCCACATACGGATGCTGCTTCAAGTAACCAACGACGGGTTGCCATACTTTGCCTGCCTGAACGGCATCGTCATAGGTTTCCGTTCCCTGATAAGCGAGTGCTTCTTTCTCAAGTCCGGACAAACGCAAGTAAAGAACTGCCGCCTGAATACGTGTAGCCTTTTTGTTCAGATATGCCGCATTAACACCTTGACCATTACCACGAATAAGCTCGGATTGGATCAGCTTGTCCATCGCTGCTGAAGCAGAAGATGCTGTATTTCCTGCTGCATATGCCGGTATACCGGCGACACATAATCCCAAAATTGTTGCTACGGCGATCGAACGTTTAATCGTTTTCATGTTATAAATCTCCTCGCTGTCAAATAGTGTGTGGGATTTTACGAAAACTTAAATCTGCTGCGCTCCTTTCTGCTCAACATATCAGCTACGGCGCTTGCGATCATGCCATCAGGCATTTTTCTATATAAAAAAACCTGAACCGAAGGCAAACAGACATCGCTTTAGCGTGGTCTACTGCCCTCAATTCAGGTTTTGCCTGCAATCAGTAACAACCCTGAGGAATGAGGCTCATTCCATATAAAAATGTAAACGCAATCAATCGTTTGATGAATAAATAACCAACGAATGAACCGACACAGGTATTGCCCTAAAAACGGTTACAATCCTGTTGTTATCGTGATGTTAGCACAAAATGTAAGCGTTCGCAATATCTTTTTTACGAATCGTACTCCGAAGGACTTCTGACAGGGTAACATCAAAAATACTCATTCTCTCACTCTTCATACGAAGCCAAGTACCTTTTCATTTCGGGGTGATAATGTGCAGACCCGAACTCTAATACCTCCATTAATCGTAAATTTTACATATAGTTAACCCATTTCATACGTTAGTTTAGCAATTGTTGTATACACTTGGTTTGGGATACCAACTATACATATACTCTAGGAGGATGCATTCATGTTAAACCGTTTTAATGTCCGTGCAGCCAAAATGATGCTCGCGGTGACAACAATTGTTACGGCTACACTCGGAGGAAGCAGTGCAGCATGGGCTGTGGAAGACAGCACCACCTCAACAACATCTGCATCACCGATTAAAAATGTGATTATTCTCATCCCTGATGGCATGGCTAACGATGCCACTGCTCTGGCTCGTTGGTATAAAGGCTCGTCCTTGACGCTGGACTCCATGGCAAGCGGCATGGTTCGTACACACTCCGCCGATGCCCCGATTGCGGACTCGGCTCCAGCCGGAACCGCTTTTGCCACAGGGTATAAATCTCATACCGGATTTGTTGGTGTACTGCCGGACAAGGCTACGATGCCTGGACAGAAGGCTATTGCACCTGGAGACGCAAGAAAACCGGTCGCTTCTGTACTCGAAGCTTCGAAACTCGCCGGTAAAGCGACCGGGATTATAGCAACATCCGAGATTATGCACGCCACACCAGCGGACTTCTCCGCTCATTACCCTGACCGTAAAAACTATGATGCACTCAGCAAACAACAAGTCTACAATGGCATGGATGTTGTGTTGGGTGGAGGCAGCAAATACCTTGAGCCTGCGGGACGCAAAGACGGCGAGAATCTGGTTTCGTCCATCAAAGCACTGGGTTATGATTACGTCACTACACCAGCCGCAATGAAAGCATCCGATTCGAACAAGCTGTGGGGTATGTTCGCGCCAGCGGGCATGGCTTATAATATGGACCGTGATCCTGCGAAGCAGCCAAGTCTTGCCGAGATGACATCCAAAGCCATTGAAGTTCTGTCCAAAGACGAAGACGGCTTCTTCCTGATGGTTGAAGGCAGCAAAGTGGACTGGGCAGCTCATGCCAATGATCCGATTGGCATTATCAGTGACGTGCTGGCTTTTGACGATGCCGTAAAAGTAGCGATGGATTTTGCCAAAGCCGATGGAGAGACTGCTGTGGTGGCTGTTACGGACCATGGTAATGGTGGACTCACGATTGGTAACAACGCCACATCTGGCACGTATGACAAAGAGCCGTTGTCCACATTTATCGGACCTTTGAAAAAGGCCAAGCTGACAGGTGAAGGCGTAGAAGCGAAGCTGAATGCGAAACGCACAAACATCAAAGCAGTGATGAAACAGTACTATGGCATTACCGATCTGACTTCCGAAGAGATTGCCACCATTAAAGCGGCCGAG
This sequence comes from Paenibacillus sp. SAF-068, assembly GCF_051967555.1. NCBI lineage: Bacteria > Bacillati > Bacillota > Bacilli > Caryophanales > Paenibacillaceae > Paenibacillus > Paenibacillus sp. SAF-068. The sequence goes on along the minus strand of NZ_JBQCJX010000002.1, from coordinate 321,463 downwards.
CCAGGCAGTCTTAACTATACAATCGGTCCAATGATCAGCAAACGTGCAGGAATTGGCTGGACAACCGGTGGTCATACAGGTGGAGATGTTGTGCTGTATACGTATGCTCCGAATAATGACCGTCCATTCGGTGTGATTGACAACACGGATGTCGCCAAATATATGGCTCGTGTACTGGATCTGGATCTGGACAGCGTGAGCAAACAATTGTTTGTACCTGCCAAACAGGCATTTACAGCCAAAGGCGCGACGTACAAGCTGGACCTTACCGACGCCAAAAATCCGAAGATCCTCGTTACCAAAGGCAACACCAAGCTCGAACTGCAAATCTATAAAAATATTGCTCTGGTCAACGGCAAAAAGACAGCCTTGGAAGGTGTCATTGTTTACAACGGTGTAGAAGCCTTTGTACCACAGATGGCCGTTGATCTGATTCAATAATTCGTCAGAACTTATAGAACGACAGGAGATTACACCCAAATGGCTGCCGAATATTTCGGCAGCCATTTGGGTGTTTTCCGATAAGCAGTATGTCCCTGTTCCAGCTTATCGTATAATGGACGTAATGTTGAGAATTAGGATACAAAAGGAGAGATTCATCCATGTTAATCAAATTAAACTGGATCACGCTGAGAGTCAGTAATTTGGAAGCTTCGCTCAAGTTCTACCACGACATGCTCGGACTTCCCATTCAGCGCAGATTCGAAAGCCGCGGACGGCAGATTGCCATGCTCGGCATGGAGAATGAAGCCAATCTGGAACTGATTGAGGGCAGTGAATCCACTCTTAAACCAGAGGCCGGCGTGTCAATCGGTTATGAGGTGAACTCGCTGGAGGAAGTCATGAAACGACTGGCAGAGCTGAACATTCCGATTGTGCGCGGCCCCATCCAGCCCAATCCGCATCTACGGTTTATTTACATTACAGACCCGGACGGCTTCGAGGTGCAACTCGCAGAACATGTATGATTAGACCAGTGTAAATAATGCTCATTTTACGCTAACCCAGTTGTGTATGCAGATGTGAAGTCACTTGTACGGGAGACCCCCGCATAGGGCAGCACAAAACGTTATTGTGTCTCTTTACAGTTTCATGCGACGCATCAGCGGCACGCCAACACGATTCAACAACTGATCAAGCAATAACCAACACCAGCGTCTTCCCCACGGAAGATGACGCTCATACACAGCCGAATACTCAAAATCTGCCACAGCACCCCGATTGCGCTTAAACTGCGCCGCCCCGGCGCTCTCATGCAACAGATGGCCATTCTCACGAGCCTGTCCGATCAGACAAGCGGATAACATGCGGTATAAGCCGACGGACTGGGGCACCGCTGTATCGTATCCGAACAATGGCGTTGTCATGATTCCATTTCGGCAGAAATAACCCATGACCGCGTCCAGTCGCCCCTCCTTCCGCAGTCCGTACAGCCTGAGTGTTCCTGATGCCTTTGCAGCAGCCATGAACTGTTCGGTGAACTGAGGATTGTGATAGGAGTATTTTTCAAGGTATAAAAGTTTGTACAGCTCCACGATTCGTGGGTTATCTGATTCTGTCATATCTGCTGCGGATACGAATTCATATCCGTGCTTGGCCAACAATTCGTAATCCCGCTTCAACAACCAGCGGGACTTCGAGTTGCCAAAATTCGGATCATGCGCTCGGTACAGATAGATCTGTCGGCTCGGAATCAGTCGACACCCCGCTTCTGTTAGCCTCGCCATCAGATCAGGATGAAGTCCGGGGCATAATGAACGAAACACAATGACATGCTCCGGGTATCGCTCTTGTACCGCTGCAAGCAGACATGCTGCCTGTTCACCCGACATGGCTGGATACAGATTGGTGGACAACAACCAATTATTCACATGCACGACTTTGTTAATCTGTGATCGCTTCATTCCCCAGCCGATTAGGCTAAGCAGCGCAGAAAGTCCTTTTTCCAACACCGGCTTCTGCAACATGGTCAATTCCTGCTTGGCGTAACTCACATAATGTGTATACGGCGAACAGACGTAAGCATTGTCATACTCCGTATCATTAACGGTTAGCGGAATAACAAGATCATCGATTCGGGCGAGCAGCAATATCGTTTCTACGTTGGACATATAGCTCTGAGATCCGTACTGCATCATGGGTTCCAGATAAGCTCTGGCATATCTGCCGTCCTCCGTATCAGGCCAGTCCATGCCTATGAACGAATGCTGATCATAAAAACGCACGCGTTCAGCGCCATTATTATTCCTATGCTCATATGTACGGTCATCGTAGGCCGAGCTGTCTCTCATTACTGTTGTCTTCAACCTTTTACTCCCCCATGAGATAACATCTTCTTTTAACAACCATTTACAGTTCCAGTGCTATCCTCTCCGGGATAATTGCTCTGCAAGCTGACGATACGCCGGTCCATCTTCCCTCTCGTTAACTTCATTTTCATCCATCTCCATCCAATAGTTCGCATCCAACAGTTCTGCCATATCCAATCGCGTAATGTCTGCACATTGGGGATGTTCGCATGCCGCAATCATCGGCTCAGGGCTGTCGTCCCAGTTGTACCCATTCACGATAGCATGCAGGATTATAGCTGAATCCAGTGTACGGATTAAGGCAGCTGCCTTGTCTGGAGACTCCTCGTACAAAATTTCATCTACAATGCTTTGCTCCGCCGGAGTCAGGTTCAGTCTGACTGCACCTTTGGTGTTTAGCAGCATATCGGCTATATCCGGATTACGTCTAGCTGCGTTCCAGGCACTGGCCTGAATTCCAAGGGGAGCGTCCAGTTTGACTCCATATTCAAGCAATAGCTGAATGGCTTCAATCTGCTTGAACTTCACGGCTTTTTTCAGTGCGGTATCCCCAAGCTTGTCCTCTACTTCCAAGTCCGGACCAGATTCCAGAAGACACCGGATCGCTTCAGTCGGCATACGATTTGTCAAAAAGAGCATCAGCGGTGTACGCCCACGATTATCCTGTTCGTTGATATCCAATACACCGACGGCTGCTCTGACTTGTTCCACATCTTTGGATTTGCTAATCTCCACCCAATTCATAGTTCGTTTTCCTCCATCCTCTTCATACTCTACAAAACACTGTATAGGAAAAAAATGTCGGCATCAAGATATACTCCAGACGAAAAGAGCCCGTCCAGTACGCAATATACGCACCGACAGGCCCTCCACTATTAATGATTAACGTTTATTCTCAACAGAAGAAGCCTGATGATCCGAGACTAATTCATTCAGGTCCACAATGAGTTGCTCCAGTTCTCCGAAGCTCTCCACCATCTTCTGTGTCAGGTTGCGCTGTTCTTCCATGCTCGCCAGAATCTCTTCTGTCGCTGCACTGGATTGCTCTGTTACACTCGAAATCTCGGAAACTTCATTCACTACTCTGGTGGAGGATTCCTTCATTGTAGCCGAACTAATCTCAATATCTGTCGCTTGATTTAACACATGCTGAGAGTTGCTGTTGATCGTGCGGAACACTTCATCTGCCGTTTGCACACTGTCTCTTCCTTGTTGTAACGAAAGACGAATGCGTTCGAATCGATCTGTCAGTGCCTGCGTCTGTCCCTTTAATCGCGTCAAAATGGTTGAAATATCAGTCGCGGATTGACCCGAGCTCTCGGCCAGCTTGCGTACTTCCTCTGATACAACGGCAAACCCGCGTCCATGCTCGCCTGCACGAGCTGCTTCAATGGCTGCATTGAGCGCGAGCAGGTTCGTCTGACTTGCGATATCCGATATGCTGTTCAGCATAAGCGTCATGGATTCACTTTCCTCGTTGAACTTTCGCATGTCATTTGCCGTTGTATTGATCGTGTCATATAGCTCTTGCATCTGAAGGTTCAGCTGGTCCATCTGTACGCTTCCTGTTTGCGTGCTCGTTGCCATACTTGCAGATAACTCTTTCATCTGCTGGGAGTACAACGCAACATCCTTGATATGCTGATCCGATACAGACAAGGATTCCGAAATTTCAGCCACACTGGTCGCCTGGAACTCCACGCCCTTGGCAACTTCACTGAATCCGAGGGTGACTTCATGGGTAATGGAACCCGTAGAATCCACCTTTTGCTTCAATTGATCTGTATACCGAGACAATCCTTCGACAGATTCCTTCACACGTTCCAGCATGATTTCGACCCTTTGTTTGGCGAGTTCGACCTCATTCTGGCGTACTTCACTTTCATGAAAGAGCCTTTGATTCAGCTGTGAGACCAGCATTAAAATGGCTCCTGTGAGAGCAAATAACCCCACATTGACAATATTACCTATAAGTTCAACAGAATCAACGGTATTCATAACAAATAACTGAAGAACACTGTTGACGAGTAGGACCGAAAATCCAACCACAAAAAATTTCTTGTTAGGAAATAAAAGCAGAACTGCCGTTATAACCAAACTTAACGCAAAGTTGACCGTTCCCCAACCAACATAAACTCCACATATGGTCAGCAATACGGTAATCAACCATGGAATGAGATAAATATGTTTCTTTTTCGCATTAGCGTATGTAATCCAAACTACAAAAATTATAGCTACTCCATTGGAAACAAGTAGCTTCGGCATGATAAAGGCCAGACCCATGCCAATCGCAACGATAATCCACAAAATGATACCGATTAATTTGTTCCTTTTCCAAATAATTTCGTCCATACGATCCATGCATACCCCGTCCTTTTATGTAGGTTAAATGTGGTTGTAGGGCCTTACTGTACTACATCTATTAGTCTTTGGTCCTGCTTATGCGCAAATCGCAAATACGCAGCGCCTTAGCATAGTACATATTAACTTCATAAATATGAAATCAGCGCTACTTTATGTATATCGGTATTCAATATTAAAAATGAATACGAATTGTAAAATGATATACAGCCATATCATTTTACAGACAAAACAAAGCCTGTCATATACGTTATAGCGTACAAGACAGGCTTTGTTGGCATATTGCGGATGTGGGGTATTGAGCAATTTATTATTTTCCGAATACAAGTGTCGTATTGGAAGAGCCTGCATACTTGGTGACGAACTCACGTGCGTAGCTGGCACTCTCTACCTGATAACTGTAATTGGAGCTTGGTCTCCAGTTCGTTTTAGGAGAAGTCGGACTATTAAGCGCTGGTGTACTGCCCGTATCCGTAAATTCACCTTTTCCTTTGTCATCCAGGATGCCGCCCTTTTCAGCACCAGCACCGAAGTAATTGTTTTCGGAATATATCCGTGCTTTTTCACCAATGGTAATGGCCTGATTAAAGTTGTTGGCATAGTTGTTCTTGAGATGGAAGTAACCGTATCTTAAAAGTCCAGGACCGCGTACATATAAATTCTCGAAGTAATTGTTGGACATCGTCACATGCGGTACCCCATTGTAACTGCTGTTACCATCATTCGGATGACCGAGGATAACGCCATACTTGTGGTTTGCAAATTTGGAATTGCTAATTGTAATATAATCTGCGCGATCACCAATATACAGAAGTTTGTCCAGATCACTACCACCAGAACTGTAGCTGTGTCCAGCAAACGTCACATGATCAATCCAGTAATTGGAGCCTGAAGTGATATACATCTGGATATCATCATTGGCATTAATATTCGCTGAATGTTGAAAGGTCAGATTCTGAAAAATCACATTGTTTGAACTGCTTGTCGATCTGAAATGAATATTCGTTAATGTATGTTTGTCAAAGGAACCTACGAGTGTCTTATTCGCTCCAAATTCAACCTTCTGTAACGTAGAGGAAGAAATATTCTGTTCAACGACGACAATCTTGGCTGTAGCGCCCGCCATATGTGTTCTCAGGTCATTGAGATTACTAACGTAAACCACCTGACCATTCTTGCCGCCTGTCGTGGCTGATTTGGATACACCATTTTCATTCTTGGCACTGCCTGCAAAACCGGTCAACCCGTTCGTACCCGTGTTCGGATAACTGGCCGCTCCATAGGTAGAAGGAGCGGTTGAGATCGTTAACAACAATAGAGTTACAGCGAGTAAAAGCATCGAAAATTTCTTCAAAATTTCACCATCCTTTATAATATTATCCTTAAAGACAAGTCGATTATATCGTGTAACTTTGGTTGTGACAATACAAAAACTGCAAAAAGACAACAAATATCACTTTTATGCAACAGCAGATCAGATATCGTGAAAAAACAAAAAAAATGAGATCAAACCACGACTATTGCCATGACCTCATCTCACCAATACGATCCTATCTTATTTAATTTTGATCCCCAGTTCATCCTTCTTAGCTTCTTGTAAGTCATCATAGACCTTACCTGGTTTGCCATGAAGTTTTAAAATCATTGACTCTGGATTATCCAGAAAATTGCTGCTGAAAGAATACATCATTTCATCTTCCGTTCCGCTCCCACCTACCCTGGATAACTTGGTCTGCTTCCCATTACGGGAGATCGAAATGATCTCGATAGGCAGAACGATCTCGTTGAGCGATAACCTCGTTTTGTAATCAATCTCTTGATCAGGTGCATGGGCAAATTTGACCCGAGTTACTAGCGGAGATACCTCCACCTCCGACAACAAGACCTCATAGCCTCCAAGAGTAAAAGTCCGATTAACCTTGATGATTTCCGTTTTGGGGATAGAAAACTTGGGATCCAGAGGGAAAGAAACATTCATCTTTTTGGAAAATTTATATTTTCGTTCTTTATCCCCGTTGTCTGCATAATTCACCACATCTGGTACAACTGAGGACAACTGGAATTGTAGATTCACTTGCTCAGGCAATGGTTTGTCTCGATCTCGATCAATTGTACTTCGGCCATACACCTTATGCTTATTCTTCGAAAAATACACACCGCCTGAGCTGCCGTTGTCAAGCAAGTTGCCTGTTGATGCGTCCGTCATCTTCATATTGACAGTCGAATACATTTCCTGTGAACCATCCGTTTGGGCAGTATACAATACCGTTATTTGATTCTCATCAGCCATAACTGCATTCACCGTAAACGTATATATGCCCGATGTTATCGTCTGATCTACAAATTGCACGTATCCATTATTAATCGCGGATGTTATCATCGTTTTTTCCATATCGGTTGCCAGCTCGCGAAAGGGTTCAAGTACCCCCCAATTGGCTATAGGCTCAGTATATGTTGCCTGTTCTTGCCCGTAACTCCCAAGCGGGCCCACAAGAAACCAACCTGCAGCCAGAACCGTGACCAGCACTCCCGTAATCCATTTGATACGAACGCTCCTGCCTGATCGTCTGGTTCTGGCCTTTGTAATACCACGTTGAATCGCAGCAGTTGTGTCCGCCGGATTCCAGTGCTGTTTCTCTCTTTTCACCTGATATGCATCTGCAAGAAGTGCTTTCTCCTCCGGGTTAGTGGTCATGCCAATCCCTCCTGTTCTTCATCAACTTGCGCAACTGCTGGAGTCCCTTGTGCTGCCAGGTCTTGATCGTTCCTTCCGGTTTGCCGAGGATGGAGGCGATGTCCGCCAGTGTCATGTCGTTATAATATTTCAGCAATAATACATGGCGATATTTCGGTTTCACTTTTTGCAAAAGAGATTCCATCGCGATTCGATTATCATCAACGCTGATCATCCAAGAGGCTGGAATGCTGTTCTCTATGTCTTCCTTCGCCAAAGGTGTCGCCCGCTTACGGCGCCTCTGTTCATCGATGCAGATATAGATCAGAATCCGAATGATCCACGACTTGAACGCCTTCTCATTGTTCAGCGTACGACGTTTGACCCAAGCCCTGCACGTCATCTCCTGTACCGCTTCAAGCGCATCTTGCTGATTACGCAGATAACTGTAGGCAATGGACATGAGCGTATCTTGATGTTCCATAATCGATTGTACGAATGCCGTCTCGTCCTCGGTCTGTACATAGATCCTCTGATTGATCTCTGCTTTTGTTTCCACCCCGCATCCCTCCTCCTCTCTCTTTCTTTCTTTGGTATTAGACGGGTGAGTGAAGCAAACGGTTTTACATATTTACTCATCAAAAAAAGCTCCGCCATCACCATGAGGGAGCTTGGTTATTTATTTCCTTCATAATCGGATTCTCCCGGCAGGGATCAAGCACTTTCATCTCTTCTCCAGTTCGCGGGTCAGTTAAAGGAAATACGCGATTATATGTATAAAGGGGATAATACAAAACCTACATTCCTTTGAGGACCAGTATACTGCTATATGAGCGCAGGAATTGTTTTCTTTGGTTTTTTGCCATAGGATCACTCCTGTTTCAGACAAATTCTCTACCGATCAGAATTCAAACCAGATTAAATCGCCATCAACCTGCCTGGTTTCCATCTCCATCTGTTGCATCCAACTCCGGCCCTCTTCACCCCAGATATGAAACAAACAGTAGATATACGAATCCCCGTCCGCAACCTCTTCCAACCCGGATGCCTGCTCTATCCACACTTCAAGGGCTGTAGGCCAGGACGGATCTTCACGTTTCAGCACAAAGCCGTTGACTTGGTGTTCCAAACTATACACCTCGGTAAATGTTAATGCACTTGCCAGATGCTTCACAACTTCGGGTAAATTCACAGACTCCGTTGTTCTAATCCCATATTCCCAGCCCATATGTATAATCTCCTTCAGACTTCGTTCGTTCCGGAGGGTTGCTTTTGTTCGTGCATTTGCTGAATCGAACGATCCAACCACAATTCATACCAGTCCAGAAAATGCAGTCGATTCGTATTGCCCCAATACTGGTCAGGATAGATTCCATTTCGGTTGGCCCGGTCGTCAACCCAGATCTCTCCGTAGGAGCCTCCCTTAACAATGAGATTCATGGAAATGCCACACCCAAAATCACTGATACGCAGCATGCCTGCCGACCATTTTGGATCAAAATATTCGTGTTCTAACACATACCATTCCTCTTCTTCCATACTGTCATCGAACCAGTCATAGTTCCAGTTCCATGCTTCCGTGAATTGAAAAGGGTCCGAGATCGCATTCAGCTCATCATCATAACCAAGCACAGCATATACGCCATCATCCGGGTTTTCCAGTCCGTAATAAGGTCCTGCGCCACCCGTCCCCATATGAAGAAGCCATACCTTATAGTCTTCCGGCAACTTAATTCGCCATTTCTGTTCGAACTGTGCAATATCCTCCTGTGTCCATACAGCTGACAGCTCATATTCATGGTTTTCTGCGCCAAACAGGTCCAGATCCGGGTCCAGACTTCGGAGATTGATTAACTTTTTACGCATACGTTCCAGTTGTACATTGTACATCATCTACCGCTCCTCCTTCGCGACGCTACTACGTTTGATTTACCGCGTACCCGCGGTGCTGCAACTCATCCAGTGCGGCTGCCACATCTCGTTCAGGACACAACCGCTTAATCAGGCTGGCAGTCACCGTCTTTCCTTCATATACTTCCGCTACGGCTTCCAACGACACATCCTGCAGATCGTAGTACCCTTTGGCCCAATCAACATAATCTTCCGAGTTCTTATTCATATATCCTAACAAAAATTCTGCGCCACCGCTGGCGTCCGCTTTATCTTCTTCGGCCAACGCCCTCTGAATCCAGTTACCAACCTTCCATGACAAGTCGTCCCCTTCCTGCCATAGGCAAAAGGTTACATCCTCCAGATCCAATGTCTCTTCCTGATCTCGCAGGACAGCCATTAAAGTCTCTGGCACTTCATCGTACATGCCCGGATAGATCCCACCATCCTCACGAGCATGCGGACTTAAAGGTGACTCATGATCAAATCCCTTGATCAATGTGCCCGAGTTCGTAAACAAGACATGCAGATGATCACCTGCGCCGTTATTGATGTTCCCCCAAGCCACACCTGGCTGAAATTCATTTTCGAATTGATGAACGCGTAGCCATTCTTCCTCCGAAAAGATGATATCCAGTGCAGCGAGTATTCTCAACCGCTTACGCAAGATATCTGCATTCATCATGGTTGTGTCATGCCAATCCTGCATATGAATCCCTCCTGTTCACATGTGTACACTATATCCGGATTAATTCATTCAGCGAGTTATTTCCCCGCATACTTGGTTTCATGACAATCGTGATCCGACTGACTTCTCTGGAGATGATACACGCATAGTTCCCTGGCTTTAATTGAAGCAGAACCCCTTCACATGTTTCATCCGGCTCCAGTTCACCACCACTGACATCTTCTGCTGCTCCCAGAAAGACATACCCGGACGGAACCTGCAAATGATAAACCTTTTCCCGTTCCGCTACGTAATCCGGACCTGAACCCACCTCTGCATCCTCTTCCAGGCTCCACTCCACCTCATATACTCCGTCCGCACCCATATTCAGGAACAAACAATGACCTGCATTCACCTCAGTCAGCTCATCTTCCGGAATGGACCACCAGTCCGAAGTATCCTCTACACGATGCTTTAGCGCTGCCAGATCATACAGGCACAATGTTGCCGTATCGGTAACCATTTGAAATGTTCCGCTCATATTCGCCCATCCTTTCGGTCTGAATCAGGTCTGACCCCAGAAATATATTCCATCATTATATCAAGCCTGATGCACGTGGAAAAGGAACCCATGGACCATCTCTGCTCGCGCAACTCTTCATTTCTCGCTCCAAACGGTCGATATAAGCATAACTGACTTTTTTGAACTTGATGGAGGAAGCCATGTCAATAAACAATAGAAAAGAACCCTTTCGCTACACGTTGAAGGAACCGATCAGCTTTGAGATCTATATTCTCAGCATCAACGGAGTCAACGCGCCTCCCAAACCCATTCAGGCCGAACTATGTGATATCAGTCGATCCGGCTGTCAGCTGTCATTTCCGCTGTCTCTTCCCGTAGAGAACAACGATATTCGGATCGGAATGAATATGCTGCTTTTTGAAGACCCTTTATATATGGAAGGCACTCTCCGCTGGGGTCAAGAAAAAAATACGTCATGGCATTATGGTGTTCAGCTCGAAATGCAGGACGGGAACCAGGACCGTCTATCGAGAGAGATGCGAATGCTTGCAGGACAAGGTAAAATAATCGTGAAATAGGAAGTGGCCCTATAGCCCGGTAACCAAAAAAACAAAAACAAAAAACAGCCCAATCAAATTGGACTGTCACTAGACGAAACTTATTATGCCGCTTTACTAACTGTCACGGGTTGTTCCATTTTGGACCAATTGACGGTTTTTTCAAGAACCAGTGAGACCACTACACCAATGACGAGACCGTTGCTTATGATCGGAACGAGGTACATGGGCAAGGTTTGAAAGGCTTCAGCAGGAATATTCATTACAGCAACTCCTGTGAGAACCGGCAAGGCTACACGATAGATCGTCTTAGAATTAAATGTCGTCCCTTCAAGCGTTCTTAATGCCGTACCGAACATTTGAAGATACGCCACGAACAGAACCGCGCTGCCAACGCTTGGTGGTATTTGTGCAAAAAAGGCTGTGACAGAAGGTGTAAGACCTATTATACATAACAACCCCGCTCCAATAACAAAGGCAGCACGACGCAGAATTCGCGTACTCTCCAGGAAGCCGATCGATGACGCAAATAAACCAAATGGCAGCACACCTACACAGGCTGACAACATCGAGAATAGACCTGTTAACGCGTAAGAGCGTCGGTACTGATGGCTTGTTGTCTCTGTCTGATATAGTTTCTCTACCGTACTTAATGTGGTGATTGAATTCGTCATATTCACCAACCCCACGAAAAATGCAGTAATAACAATGCCTGGTTCCCATCTAGGTGCTCCCCATGGAAACAGGGTGAGACCTGCCGAAGTCTGATTCGGCTGTCCACCATGTTGACCAGGAAACAATAAACTATAGGCGATCCAGCCTGCCACAATTCCAATCAGGATCGCATAGTTTCCCAGCTTCCCCTTACCCTTTAATTGAATCCAGGCGACCAGAAATGCAATGACAACGGAAAGCGCGGCAACCGGCAAATCAAAGCGGCCAAACTCCGTATATCCAATCATGCCTTTGAAAAAATTCATGGTTAATTGAATCGTCATTAGAAATAACATCGCACTTTTGACCATGGGCGTGAACAGCTTTTGCAGCACTTGCGCTGCCCCCAGCCAACCCAAAATCATCATTGTGAGTCCCGCTAACAGAAAACCAGCAGCCAATCCACCACCAATACGTTCCAGACTCATACCGGCCGATGAAGCAGATACCGTTAAACTTAGCGTTAATCCCCACCATAATCCTGACGGACCATCCATAACCGCATATCGATGACCGAATACGGCTTGAAAAATACATACTGCTCCAGTAAGTATGAATGCGTTCTGCATCGAGGCTGCGATTGCATCCGGGGACAGATGAAAATTATGTCCAATGGATAGCGGAACAACAACAGTATTGGTGAACAGGAAGAAAAACCATTGTATGCCTGCCAAAATAAGTGAAGATACGTCCTTCATATTCTTTTGTAAAAAGTGCTCTTGATGTCTGTTCATGTATAAGAAATATCCTTTCGCTCTACAGTATCTATAAAAAACTCTATGTCACTTCAGACTTCAGTCAATAGTTGTTCCATCTCGGCATATTGATGCCGGCGCGCATGTGCGAGCGGTGTAACCCCGTCCCGGTCCGCGATCTTTGGATCTGCACCATATTGCAAAAGCAGGGCAACAATCTCCTGATGACGCCGTCCGCCATCTCCCAAAATGACTGCTTCCAGCAAGGCTGTCCAGCCCAGGTTGTTGATATGGTTCACATCCACATCGCTGCGTGTCAGCAGAAGCTGGACAATGTCCACATGGCCCCGATCAGCTGCTGGAATAAGGGCTGTACCGCCAAAACGATTCGTTAACCTTGTATCCGCACCTGCTTCAATAGCCAGTTCAACCATGTCATACATGCCCGCGGCACTCGCATATAACAGCATGTTATCCAATCGTGCATCCTGAAGGTTAATGTCCGCTCCAGCCTCCACTAGCATGCTTGCCGTGTCCATCTTCTTACCGTGTACAGCAGCCATCAGGGGTGTTCGCCCCAATGCATCCTGTTCATTCAACCGGCTACCCTGTGTAATAAACCGAATGACCTCATCGGTATGCCCTTCTTGAGCGGCATCATGTATTGTTTTATCTGTTCTAGCCACGTTGTTTCATCCTCCAATTCAAGGTTTTTCTTATGCTGTAACATTCATAGAGAAACCAAGCCCTGTTAGTCAGGTATGCAAATCTAATGTATGGTAACATAAGAACATAGTATATGAAAAATACATGTTTTGTTGGCTTTCCATATGAATTACATATAGTTTGCAAACGAAGGAGACCACCACTTGGATATCAAACAGTGTCGCTATTTCATTGCCATTGCTGAGGAGAAACAGATTACAGCAGCAGCCCGAAGACTTCACATGGCTCAGCCCCCCTTAAGCCAGCAGCTTAAGTTAATGGAAGAAGAGCTTGGTGTGATGTTGTTTGAACGCAAAGGACGTATGATGGAACTAACGCAGGCCGGTCGCAGCTTCTATGATTATGCGGTCACCTTGACCAAATATATGGAGGAAGCTGTAATGGAGATGCAAAGTTTCCGTGACGGCATAAGGGGCAAACTCGCCATCGGCATCAATACCATATCGGATCGTCTGATCCCGCAAGCCCTGCAACAGTTCCGCACCACCCATCCACAGGTTACTTATAAAATTCAACAAAATGAATCGGCTCAATTATGCCGATTGCTGGAGGATGGCGTAGTTGAACTTGCATGTGTACGCATGCCTGTCCAGACCGAACGTTATGAGGTGCTGCACCTGCCTCAGGAGCCACTCTTCTATATTTCTTCAACACTGCTAGATGCCCCAATGAAGATGAGTCCAGGACGGGAGATGGGGACTTATTTCAACCAGCTTACAGGAATTCCTCTACTGCTTCCAAGTACAGAAGGACTCGGTATGTTCGAGCTAATTTTGGACAAATTCCGTGAACATCAGGTCACACCCTCCATCATGGGTGAGTGCTCGGACATTAATATGTTGCTGGAGCTGGTCCGACTTGGCTTCGCCAGTTCCATCGTGCCTCACACGGTACTACAGTTATACCAAGAGCACCCTTTCCACGTATACCGCATTCAAGATCAGCATTCCACGGTTGGCTCGGCGCTGGTCTGGCTGCAGAACCGTTATCTGTCCAAGCCTGCACAACACTTTGTGCAATTGGTACAGGGTATGCTTCCCCTGGTGTAAAGGCTATAAGTAAAAAACAGCAGCTTTACCGGATTAAGTTCCGATGAAGCTGCTGCTGTTTCATTCGTATAATTAAGCTTTCGCTGTGTACAACAAGTCTTTTTCTTTGATCGTCGTGCGACCAGCAGACTCAATGGACTCATACTGATGCATGTTTGTAATAATAACAGGTGTAATCGTTGTGTAACCGGCTTTTTCGATCTGTTCCCGGTCGAACTCCATCAATACATCACCTACGGTAACCTTCGCACCTGCTTGAACTTTAGGAGAGAAGAATTGACCTTTCAATTTCACGGTATCAATTCCGATATGAATCAACATCTCTGCGCCAGTATCACTCACCAGACCAATAGCATGTCCACTCTTCGATAATGAGAATACTGTACCGTTAATTGGAGATACCACACGTCCTTCAGATGGTTGAATCGCGAATCCTTTACCCATAATCTCTTCAGAGAATGCAGGGTCCGGCACTTCGCTCAGCGGTTTAACTTCACCCGTGATCGGGCTGAATACTTGCTCATCTTGTGCTTTTGCTTCTTCAGTTACAACAGGAGCAGAAGTTGTTGCTGCTGCTGTTGCTGGCTCAGCCACTGGTGCAGCTGGCTCCGATGCATTTTCTTCTTCGAATCCAAGAATATACGTCAGAATTGCCGCAGCTACGATGGCAACCAAACCACCTGCCAAAGCATAGAGCAGTGTGCTAATTGCTGGACTGATAAATGCTGCTATACTCGGGAGACCCACTAGACCTGTAAGTACATAAGCTTTAACATTTACAATCCCCATGAATCCGCCTGCGATAGCTCCACCAATAAGAGCTGCAATAAATGGTTTTTTGAACTTCATGTTGATACCATACATCGCTGGTTCCGTAATCCCCATAATAGCCGTAAGACCTGTGGAATAGGCAAGCGATTTGGTTTTGCTATTTCTAGATCTGAGACCCACACCAAATGCTGCACCACCTTGTGCCAAGTTAGCTGCAAACATCAGTGGAATAATAAAGTCGTAACCCAGTGTTGTCATTGAACCGACAATGATCGGCAACAGTGCATAGTGCATACCTGTGATGATCAACAGTGACATCGTACCACCAATCAGGATACTTGCAAAGATGGACATGTTATCGAACAACCATGAAATACCACCAGACAAACCATTACCAAGAACCGTACCCAATGGTCCAACAGTCATCAACGTCAGCGGAACCATAATTAACAGGGTAACCGTCGGAACAATCAGAAGCTTCAATGAAGCATGTGTAACACGATCAACGGCTTTCTCTACATAAGAAGCAATCCAGATGGCGAGAATGATCGGAATAACCGTAGAAGAATATGTTGCTGCTATAACCTTAATTCCCACAAATGTAGTGTCACCATTGGCAAGCAACGCTGTAATCGTCGGGTGCATAATGCCCGCTGCGAGCGCTGCAGCAATATACATATTACTGCCGAGCTTACGCGCAGCACTAATTGCCAGAATGATTGGCAGGAAGTAGAAGGCACCATCCCCGATTGCAGACAAGATGATATAGGTCGAGCTAGTATCAGACAACCAGCCCAGGGCTACAAGGATCGCCACGATCCCTTTGATCATACCTGCGCCCGTAATCGCTGGCAGGATTGGCGTAAATACTCCTGAAATAAAGTCGAACAACGCACTTATTGGATTTCTCTTTTTCTTTTCTCCAGTTGAAGCAGCTGATGCATTATCTGCGGTTGGTGATTTGGACATGTTGCCAACGAGTGCGTTATACACCACAGGTACATCGTTACCAATGATAACCTGGAACTGTCCACCGTTTTCCATCACGCCCATAACGCCTGGTGTATTTTTTAGCGTCGCTTTGTCCGCTTTTTGGTTGTCATTCAGGTTAAATCTGAGTCTTGTCATACAGTGAGTGACTTGATCGATATTCTCTTCGCCACCAACAAGCTTCAAAATATCCTTGGACAATTGTTGTTTATCCATTGTGTTTTGCTCCTTTTATGTGTAATGAAGGTTAAAAAAAAACCTAAACACTGAATAATGACAAAGCAGAAAAGCTTATCATTATTCAACGTTTAGGTTTTGCCTTTTTAGCAGTAACAATCCCAACTTTATTCAATTGTTTGTTCATTTCTGACAATGCGTTCAATATGAATGGTCAAATACAGTATTTCTTCCTTGGACAACACCCGATTATAGATCTTACGCGTATAGTCACTGATCCTTACTGCACATGCATGTGCTTCCGGATACTGCTTGCTCACCAAGTCATGAAGCGGATTATCTTCTTCTTTATCTTCAATCGCCGTTCCTTGCAAAACACGTTGGGCAAAGAACTTCAGATGAGTTAAAAATCGATAATAACTCAATGAATCTTCATCAAGCTCGATCACAAAGCTACGTCTTACGATATTAAGAATGTCCTTAACGATGTTTGTGATGCTAATCGTTTCCCTCATCTCACCGTTCATCTGGGCATTAACCAGATGCATCGCAATGAATGCGCATTCGTCTTCGGGAAGCAGGACACCCAACGTTTCCTCAATAATCTGTAGCGCCTTGAGTCCAATGGCATATTCCTTCCGGTACATGCGCTTGATCTCCCAGAAAAGTGCATTACGAATCTGCAATCCTTGACGATGTCGATCAATGGCAAAATGAATATGATCCGTCAGTGAAATGTAGATGCTTTCATGCAACTTCTCACCTAACACTGTCTCGGCATAACGGATAATCTCATCCGAGCACTCGACATATTCAACAGGGATATCAGACAGAAGTGTTTTGAGTTTCTGTGATACTTCCTTACTTTCAAGCGAGAATATTTTTTCGACGAGACTCTCGTCTATCGATTCACCAGTATGCTTTTTGAAGGCAATTCCACGTCCCATAACGACCAGTTCGTTTCCTCCCGGATCTATTACGGTAACTACGTTGTTATTCAGCACCTTCTCAATTTTCATTTCTTCACATCACCTTGCACCGTCAAAGTAGTAAAAGGCAAAACCAAAGCAGGTCATGAAACATGCCCTGCCTCTGGTTTTGCCTGATTGAACAGTAACAATCCAGTATTCATTAGCCTTAGGCCCATCTTACCATATAATTATCCAGATGACAATGTTTTTGTGAAAGCGGTTAATGTGCGTTAATGTGACATAAGAAGGCGCTTCTACAACTAAGCTTTCAGAACTAGTATTTACGCGTTGTTGTTCTTAAGACTTGCGCCATTGGTACCAATAACGTCCTTGTACCAGTGGAATGATTTTTTCTTGTAACGATCCAATGTTCCTGAACCGTCATTGTTGCGATCTACATAGATGAAACCATAACGTTTCTTCATCTCTGCTGTTGAAGCACTTACCAGGTCAATACAGCCCCAGGACGTATAACCCATTACTTCTACACCATCCTCAAGCGCTTCGCCCACTTGTACCAGGTGGTCATTCAAGTATTGAATACGGTAATCGTCGTTCACCGTTTTATTGCCATCTTCGTCCGTGATCAGTTCATCCACTGCACCCAGACCATTTTCGACAATGAACAATGGTTTCTGATAACGGTCCCAGTATTTGTTCAAGGTTACGCGCAATCCTTGCGGATCGATCTGCCAGCCCCACTCACTCGCTTTAAGATAAGGGTTTTGTACACCTGCGAACAGGTTTCCTTTTCCTTCGATACGTTTCTCGGGATCACCAGTCTCACAGATACTTACATAATAACTGAACGAGATAAAGTCTACGGTATGCTTCAGAATCTCGGCATCACCGTCTTCAAACTTGATATTGATATTATTTGCTTTGAAATAACGATTAATGTATTTCGGATAGTAACCACGTGCATGAATATCAGCAAAGATATCATTACGTTGTTCAGCATGCATCGCTGCAACCACATCATCCGGATTCGGAGTCAGCGGATAGGTAGGCATACTCAGAACCATACAGCCGATTTTGGCTTCAGGCATAATTTCATGACCCAGTTTCACCGCGAGGGCACTGGCTACCAACTCATGATGGATGGCTTGGTACAGATCCTGCTTGGACAGTTCAGCTTTTGGCGTGTAGATTCCGCCGCTCATAAATGGCTCTTCCAAAATGGAGTTGATTTCGTTAAACGTCAGCCAATATTTTACTTTGCCTTTGAAACGATTGAAAAGAACCGTTACATACCGCTCGTAGAAGTCAATCATTTTACGGTTAACCCAGCCATCATACGTTTTGGACAAATGCAGCGGTGTCTCATAGTGAGAGATCGTTACGAGTGGTTCAATACCGTATTTGTGGCACTCATCGAACAGGTCATCATAGAATTGCAGACCTTTCTCATTCGGCTCCAATTCATCTCCTTTAGGGAAGATCCGGGACCAAGCGATCGATGTACGGAACACTTTGAAGCCCATTTCGGCAAACAGTTTAACATCCTCTTTGTAGCGGTTATAGAAATCAATCCCGATCAGTTTCAAGTTATCTTCCGTAGGTGCTTCCGTTCTGGGTGTTGTAATCCCGTGTGGCATTACATCTTGGACAGACAGGCCTTTGCCATCTGTATTATAAGCTCCTTCAAGTTGGTTGGCTGCTACAGCGCCGCCCCATAGGAAATCCTTCGGAAATGGTGTAGTCATATCAATCATTCCTCTCTAATTAACGATATTTTCATTCTTTGTCTAAACGCATTACTCTATCCTTTGCCGACATGAAAAAGCGGACAATCTCCAACTAAAAGGGCTGTCAGGAATATCAGATTCCTTCCATGCCAACTTTTGTGTTAGGTTTTGCCCGCTTTTATGCGGTAACAATCCTTGAAACGGGAGAATTACAGCTGCTCACCATTGCTGGAGATTACGTTTTTGTACCAGTCGAACGAATCTTTCTTGGAGCGTTTGAGTGTTCCGTTGCCTTCGTCATCCAGATCCACGTAGATGAAACCATAACGTTTGGACATTTCGGAAGTGGACATGCTCACCAGGTCAATCGGGCCCCATGCTGTGAATCCAATCAGATCCACGCCATCTTTGATGGCTTCTTTCATTTGTTCGATGTGTTTTTTCAGGTAATCCACACGATAGGAGTCATGGATCGAACCGTCTTCTTCAACTTTATCATAGGCACCCAAACCATTTTCTACGATGAACAATGGTTTCTGGTAACGATCCCAGAAGTTGTTCAGGGTTACGCGCAGACCGATCGGATCGATCTCCCAGCCCCAGTCGGACGCTTCCAGATAAGGATTTTTCACGCCGCCAGTCAGGTTACCCGCTGTTTCTTCCTTGTCTGCAGATGCAGATTTGGTTACGGACATGTAGTAGCTGAAGGAGATGAAATCTACTGTATTGTTCAGCAAGATCTCGTCATCGCCTGCTTCTTTTTGAATGACAATGTTATTCTCTTCAAAATAACGAGCCATGTAATTCGGATACTTACCACGAGCATGCATGTCTGTGAAGAAGAGGTTGATCTGGTTCTCATGTTGAGCCAGACGAACATCAACCGGATTACATGTTGCAGCATACGTTTCCATACGCGCAAGCATACAACCCACTTGGGAACCAGGGATAATCTCGTGTGCAAGTTTCGTTACCAATGCGCTTGCTACAAATTGATGATGCAGCGCTTGATAGGTTGTTTGCAGCTTGTTGTCCACTTTATCGATCAGAATGCCGCCGCCAGTGTAAGGGCTGAACAGCATAACGTTAATTTCATTAAACGTCAGCCAGTATTTCACTTTATTTTTATAACGGTTAAACACCGTTTCTGCATAACGAACGTAGTGCTGGATCACTTCACGACCAGCCCAGCCATTATATTTTTGCGTCAAGCCAAGCGGTGTCTCATAGTGAGACAATGTAACGAGTGGCTCGATGCCATATTTCAACAACTCGTCGAATACTTCATCGTAGAATTTCAAGCCTGCTTCATTCGGCTCTTGATCATAACCGTTCGGGAAAATACGGGCCCAGTGAATGGACAAACGGAATACTTTGAAGCCCATTTCAGCGAACAACGCAATATCTTCTCTAAAGTGATGATAAAAATCAATACCAAAACGTTTCGGGAAACGTTCTTCAATTTTGCCGGAGAGGATCTCTTCAATTCGGGAAGAGGAAATTTCCATGGCATGTCCGCCTGTACGCTTCTCTTTGGGAACATGAGCGATCATGTCCGCTGTGGAGAGGCCCTTGCCGTCCTTATCGAATGCACCCTCCAATTGATTGGCAGCTGTAGCGCCGCCCCATAGGAAGTTTTCGGGGAATCCTTTTTTTGCCGTGGTCATGAACAACAACCTCTTTTCGAAATTTATTTTGGTTTTTCAAGGTAACGAACTGTAATGAAGAGCAGAAAACAAGAAAAACCTAAACTCAAGGTAAAATAGCACCAAAAAAAGGAGCCTTCATTTCACCATCAGTTTAGGTTTTGCCTGTCTTCACAGTTACAATCCATCAAAAGATGTTATTGCATATTCTGTTGTGTTCGCTCTTGTAATGTAAGCGTAACATATCTATTTTGCAAAATCAACTTCACTAGATCATATGATCGTCGCACAATCTCACCAGCGGAAAAATTAGCGTGGCATATGCATAATGGCTGCCCTTAATGCCAGCGCTCCTCCCTCCATTTTCAGGTAAGCAGCAGGACTTTGGTCCCCTAGAGCCGGGATGTCTTTTGCGATCCATTCAAAAGCATATTCCCCCATTTCACACAAAAGCACCCGACTTATATCCGCCGGAATCTCTTGTAATCGCGCACGTTCAACCCACTTGGGGTCCAGCTCTTGCCCAAGTTCTTCAAACAGTTCGGAAAATGAGTCCCAGTTTGCCTGATTAAACTCACTTAAATACATATCTTTCATACTCATGTAACTTCACTCCCCATATTGCCATTTGTAACCCTGTGGTCCTATATCACACAATTCATCCTTAAGCCGCTTGAAACCACTTCTGTAACAGGTAGACTTAATTTTAAATGTTTTTCGGGGGAAAGAACAGTCAAGGAGGATTCAAAAATGACTCACGAAGAAAATACATCCGGTTGGGATGCGATTGACAAAGCTATCGAAGAACTGTACGGAGAGCAGGAACCGAAGCATTATGGCACCTCCATTCCTTATATGCTCGGAGGTCCCGATCCACTTGATGGCATAAGCGTTTATGCGGTGAACACCCCTATGTCTCACTGGCATTTTGTCACATATGGTTTCTCTGAATTATATGAAAAAGAGATACAGGATACATCCAAAAGCGGGTATGGTTTTGAACTCACATTTCGTCTTACACGCAGTGAAGAAGAGACTGAACCGCCAGCCTGGGCGCTGAATCTGCTACAAAATGTAGGACGTTACGTTTTCAGCAGCGGAAATATCTTTCAGCCAGGAGATTACATGGACGCCAATGGTCCGATCTGTCTGGATTCCGATACTTTGCTGACTGCACTCTCGTTCATTGAGGACCCGGATTTACCCGCGATCTCTACGCCTAATGGTTCAGTGCAATTTATTCAGATGGTTGGCATTACAGGTCGGGAACTGGAAATGATCCAGAGCTGGAATGCTCGTGGCTTCCTGTCGGCCTCCTCCATATTCATGCCCAACTATGTGACGGATCTGATGAGAAATTCGTACGCAGATATTCCCTCGGTTATACAAGCGGTCGAGCAAGGAATTGAAAAGGACGGGTCCAGCACAGCGTTTTTATTCATACAACAACTGGATTGGGAGTCGCCTCACAAAAAATTACTTCAAAAGTCGGTGCCGGCCAAACTCCAGCTTGGTGCCAAACAAGCCGCATTAGTTGGTACCATCCTTCGTAGCCGAATCTCGAAAGGTGAATCTCTGTCCTTGATCGGACCGGATATTAATATCCTTTTTGAAGCTGGAGAAGTTCCTGCAGTACTGGAATCAGATAAACAAATTACAGTGACGGTGAACACACAGATTGTTGAGGAGCTGGCTCAGAACCTTCGTCCGGCTGAAGGAACATTCCAGATCACTTCATTGGATCATATGCTCGTTCAGATCGTTAAAACAGAAATTAAGGATCAGGAAGGAAACATCATTCAAACGATTGGATAAGAACATATCAGATTCGATATAAGAAGTTTAGTATTTAACGATTGTGCAGCAAGGAGGAAACCATATGCCTGCCATTACATCTGTCTCACGACACGACGAGTCCCATTCTTGCTCGCATGCAACAGGAACGGCTTCGTTTGAATATTTACCGAAATCCAGTCTGGATAGGCTTCGTAAAATCAATCATTTCCTGATCCATGCCTTCCAGAACAGCATCTCGGTTATCCAAGAAAATCTAACGGGCACTTATCTTTTTCTACTGACAGATACCAACGGTGTGCTCCTCTCTATGAATTACAGTTCAGATCTTCAAGATGTAGTAGAACATTCCCCCATTCGTCCGGGCATGTTCTTCACTGCAGAGTGCTGTGGTGTAAACGCCATATCTGTAACGATGGACAACAATACTCCCGTACTGCTATTGCCCGAGCAGCACGAAAGCCCCTATTTCCAAAGTTGGCATTGTTACGCTGCACCTCTATATATGGGATCGCAACATTTCGGTTATCTGGATGTGTCTACCATTAACGCGAATATGCAGGGTGAGCTGATTGCTATTGCCAAGCTAATTCCCGCATATATGCAGAACAGTTACCAGAGTCAAAAGGCTGCTGAACCTTGTGAGAAACCAGCAGTGGAGTTCACCAAGCGTCAGTTAACCATTCTGGAAATGATAGCGGAAGGCCTCACCGTGAAAGCCATTGCTTTACAATTGAAAATCAAGGAATGCACCGTGAATCATCACAAAAAAGTGATTTTCAACAAATTAGGTGTGCAGTCCAGCACCGAAGCTGTTTCAATTGCCAGCCGATTGTCTTATTTATAAAGGACCCCTATAGATTCCTATAGGTAGTAAATGAGAACGTTTGTGCTACAATTTAGGTAACAAGCAAGATGTAGAGAGAGAAAACACACACATTTCAGGAGGGTAATATGACAATTCCAAAGAAAGCTTCTTTATTCGCAATGCTCATTATGATTATGCTGGTTGCAGCTGCTTGCGGTGACAAAGCAGATAACACCGCAGCAACAAAAGAGCCTGCCGCGACTGAAACAACAACTGGCACAGATTCCGAAACAGCAAATACGGAAGAAACAGATAACACAGAACCAGCAAGTGAAGAATCAAAGGAAACCGACAACTCCCAAGACGTTGAGCTGGGGACTACGGAAAAAGGATCTTATTCCAACGACTACTTTGGTGTATCTCTGAAGTTCCCGGAAGCTTGGGAGTTCCAGGATGCTGCAGGCATGAATGAACTGACAAGTGCCTCATCCGAAGCGATTGCTGGTGATGATGAAACCAAGAAAAAACAAATTGAACTGTCTCAGACCAAAACATTGAATCTGCTTATGGCTTCACAGTACCCATTGGATGGAGGTCAAGTTGGTCCTTCCGCAATGGCGATTGCTGAGAAAGTAAGCTTGTTGCAGGGCATTCGTACAGGTAAAGACTACCTGGAAGCAACCAAAAAATTCATGGTGGATAGCCAGTTCCCTTACGATTACAAGGATTTCACAACCGAAACTATCGGTGGTAAAGAGATGGATCTGATGCAAATTACGATGGATGCAGGTGATGGTTCAACCATTACTCAGGACTACTATAGTACAATTATTGAAGGTTATGCTTTCAATTTCATCTTCACATACATGGATGATGCGACCAAAGCCGAGATTGATACCATCAAGAAATCGGTTCAATTCAAATAATTGAATTTCCAAGATTACGATTGTACCGATTATACATGACAAAGCCCCGCCAACGATCTCCTTAGATCGTTGGCGGGGCTTCTTTTATAAAATAACACAGATATGAACACTAGCCAGATATGGCAACCCAATGTCCTTCCGTGACTTCTACCCAACTGGAATGTTCCAGATTATAACGGTCCTCTACGTCCACATTTTCCCTAGCCGCTTCTTTGACAACATGCCTCTTTTTCTTCGCTTCTATTGCCGGATCAGGCACAGGAATAGCAGATAGCAATGCCTTGGTATAAGCATGTTGCGGGTTAGAATACAATTCTTCACTCTCAGCGAGCTCCACTATTTTCCCGTTATACATAACAGCCACTCGATCACTGATATGTTTAACCATGGACAAGTCATGCGCAATGAAGAGATAGGTCAATCCGAGTCGCTGCTGCAACTCTTCAAGCAGTTGAACGATCTGAGCCTGTATGGAAACATCCAGTGCAGATAGCGGTTCGTCACATACGATGAATTCCGGCTCCACAGCCAGTGCTCGCGCTATACCAATTCGCTGTCTCTGTCCACCTGAGAATTCATGAGGATAACGCTGCGCATGGGTAGGATCAAGACCCACCATTTCCAGTAGTTCCTCTACCCGCTTCTCCCGCTCAGCGGCATTGCCAGCAAGTTGATGGATATCAAGCGCTTCTCCAATAATATCCATAATTCTCATTTTGGGATTCAAAGATGCATAGGGGTCCTGGAAAATAATCTGCATATGTCTGCGCATCGTTTTCATCTCCGAAGCGGACAGACGATTAAGCGGAACTCCCTTAAACAGCACATCCCCACCTGTTGGCTCATGCAATCGCAGAATGGCCCGCCCCGTGGTTGATTTTCCACTGCCAGATTCCCCTACAACACCGAGTGTCTCTCCTTGCCGAATATGGAAACTGATATCATTCACAGCCTTTAAGGTGTTCCCTTTGCCCAGATTAAAATGTTGTTTGAGCGATTTCACCTCAAGCAGCGGCTTCTCATCTTCCAGATCTCGCGGGACCAATGATACCGGTTTGGGCTTTTTCTTCTGATCCAGACGTGGCAATGCATTCAGAAGCCTGATTGTGTACGGGTGCTTGGGATTAGCAAAAATCTCTGTCGTAGTCCCGGTCTCCACAATCTGCCCTTCTTTCATCACAACAACCCGGTCACACATGCCTGCTACTACGCCCAAATCATGGGTGATCAGGATAATCGATGTGCCCAGTTGATCCTGCATATCTTTCATCAAGTTCAGAATCTGTGCCTGTATGGTAACATCCAGTGCGGTTGTCGGTTCATCGGCAATGAGTAATTCAGGACGACAAGCAAGTGCAATACCAATCATAACCCGCTGACGCATACCTCCGGAGAATTCATGTGGATACTGGTTGTAGCGTATTTCGCTGCGAGTTATTCCCACCCGCTCCATCATGGCAATCGCCTGTTTCTTGGCTTCCCTTTTGGACACCTTCTGGTGTTTGATCAAACTCTCGGAGATCTGTTTACCCACTTTAATTGTCGGATTAAGGGAACTCATCGGATCCTGAAAGATCATGCCAATATCACGTCCACGGATGCTCTCCATCTCTTTCTGCGTTTTATTGGCAAGGTCGACACCCTTAAATAGAATTTCTCCATTCTTCATCTGTGAAGGCGGGGAGGCAAGCAGCCTCATAATGGAACGTGCGGTTACACTCTTTCCACTACCCGATTCTCCTACAATGCCAAGCGTCTCGCCTTTTCGCACTTCAAAACTCACTTCTCGCACTGCCTGAAACTCACTCTCTCCGGAGTGAAAAGAGACAGATAGATCATTAACTTTCAGTAAAGGTTCCATGATATCACCAGCTCTCATCCGTTTTTCGCCTACCCATATGTATACAATTATTACCTTGACAATTGTTTAGACCCTAAATAATATATACTATATCAATCGGAATAATGCAATTTAAACCTGAATGAAAGGAGGTACGTTTGGTTTGAATTTTGCAGAAGGCAGCAGGATCTCGCGGTTGGTGGACAATTTAAGTTTTATTTATGGCAAAATGCTGCTTCATCCTTCTTACCGATATGTTCTGTTCATTCTTGGATTACCGATCAATCTGGTCGTGTTTCTAATATGGCGTTCGAATCGAAAAAATGACGGCTGGGTAGCTGCCAGGCAGGCGGCTGAGCAAGAATTGCTCGCTTCTTCCTACCGGAACAAGCTGAAGTTGGAAGTGGAAGAACAACTGCGTCGCAAACATCGTTTTTTCCAGCAGCAGGTCAGTGAGGTAGAATTCAAGCGTCAGACCGAGGACTGGTTGGAAGAAAGTGTTCAGACAGCGTTGAAGGAGCGGACATCCCGCATACTTCAGGAACAGGGAAATCAACGTCTTACAATGGCCGATACGTTCCACTCATTGATCGATAAACCATGGTTTTTCGCGATATCCATTATTCCAGGCTGTCTGATGTATGGCATCCTGTTTTTGTATGGTAATCCTTATCTAAAGTACATATTTGAAAGAATACTGATGACGGTATTTGTCATTCTGGGCGTAGCCACACTCGTATTTACGATTTTGTATCTGTCTCCGTTCAACCCGGCAGCTAACATTCTGGGAGAGACAGCGACGCAGGAACAGATTGCAGCATTCAATCAAGTCTATGGCTTGGATCAGCCTTATCTTACACAGCTCTGGAACAATATCAAGGGAGTCGCCTTCTTCGATCTTGGCAAGTCTTTTGCAGGAAATGAAGACGTAACTGCAACGATTGCAAGGAAGTTTCCCATTACCTTGACGCTGGCGGTCATCTCCCTGCTATTAGCACTCGTCATTGCATTGCCCATTGGTATCATCTCTGCAATTAAGCCTAATTCGTGGTTCGACTACACCTTCATGTTTATTGCTCTGATTGGTTTATCGATCCCGAATTTCTGGCAAGGACTTATTTTCATTCTGAACTTCTCGATCAAAATGCAGTGGCTTCCCGCCACCTTTAACCCGCAGAACTGGCTGTCGATCATTATGCCCACCATTGTGCTGGGTACGGGACTGACCGCTGCAGTGGCTCGGATGACCCGGTCTTCCACACTGGAAGTCATTCATGAGGATTATGTGATGACCGCCCGTGCCAAAGGATTAAGCGAACGTCAAGTCATGCTGAAACACGCAGTACGCAATGCATTGATTCCAATTGTAACTGTGGTTGGACTTCAGTTCGGGGCCATGTTGGGCGGGGCAGCGGTAACGGAGAAAGTGTTCAATATCAGCGGTCTCGGCAGTTACATTGTGGATAAGCAATTCATTCCCGATATTCCGAGTATCATGGGCGGAGTAATATACACTGCCATTACGATCTCCATTATCAATGTAGCGGTTGATCTGCTCTACGCTTTTGTTGATCCAAGAGTGCGCTCCAAGATGAAACAATATTAAAGCAGGTGTACTATGACAAACTCGTCCTTAACACAAGAAATGCGTTTCCGGCTTAAGTCTTCTCGTGAATACAGTCAGGCTAGCTTCGCTTGGGTCACGTCCCTTCTCTTGACTGCATTGTTCCTGTTCAACAGTTATGACTGGAGCGAGCAGACGTTCAAACCATTTCTGCTAACGATCCTTGGGATCTACTTATTTTTCACACTGGTTCAAACGGTCATCACGTTTCGGATTCGAAAAGACTTGATTCGCACCGGTACCGTCTCTGCTCTGACTCGCAGGCTGGCATGGGTTCAGCTGCTTGCTATCATTTCAGGCAATATATTTATCGTGACGGCAGCCTTTCATCTGATTCGAAAATCCAGAAACGTGGATTATACCTTTGCGGTATACATGCTGTTAACCCAGCTGTTCGTGATCGGTGTATCCGCGTTAAATATCTTCAAACCTTATGTGGCTGACAACTTTCTGCCAGCCATGGCGGTGCTGATATTTATTCTGGTCATTGACTTGGTCGTACTGATTATCGTATCCCGATATAACGCGACCTCGATCCTTCCTCGCTGGATGATCGGTGTCAGTGCAGTGCTGATGCTGACCTCGATCACAGGTAATGTATTTGCACTATTGCTCGGTATTTCCATCATTGGACGCATTCGCAGACAGGGGAAACAAAAATCAAACTTCTGGAATGATCTGTGGGAGCGCCTTGCTCCGAATATGACGGCCATGTCCGGTTTGTTTTTTATCATTTTTCTGTTCTCGATATCCATCTGCAGTTTCTTTACCTTTGACTACAGCATGGCTGTGGAAAATAACTATTCCGCTCTGCTTCAATCCCCTTCCCTGGCGTATCCGTTGGGAACGGATGACTTCGGACGATGTTTATTTTCCCGGATTGTATTCGGTGCACGGATCTCCTTGATTGTAGGTTGCATGTCGACGATCATTCCTGTGTTGATCGGTGGAGTCCTCGGAGCGCTCTCCGGCTTCTACGGCAGGCATACGGATAATATCATCATGCGTCTGCTTGATATTCTCTATGCGATTCCGGGAATTCTGCTCGCCATTGCGATTATTGCAGCGTTCGGAGCCAACACCGTCAATCTTATTCTGGCGCTTAGTCTGGGTTCCATTCCAACGTACGCCCGTACGATGAGAGCCAGTGTACTCTATGTATCTACTTTTGAATTTGTGGAAGCTGCGCGTGCACTGGGGTACAACAATCGTACGATTATATTCAAACACATTATTCCCAACTCCCTTGCCCCCATGATTATCAAATCTACACTCACGATTGGCGGAGCTGTTATTGCTACCAGCAGTCTGAGTTATCTGGGACTCGGCGTGGAGCCGCATATTCCGGAATGGGGTAACATTCTGAAGCTGGGCAGCACATACCTGGAGACTCACTCTTATCTGGCCATTTATCCAGGCTTGGCTATTATTTTGCTGGTTCTTTCGTTTAACTTCCTCGGAGACGGTCTGCGTGATGCGCTTGATCCCAAACTGGAGAAGGCCTAAATGATTGGTTGAATGAAGAAAATATATAAAAATTCACACATCACACATTCTAGATATGGAGGGTAATCCCATGAAAAAACGGACACTGATCTCACTGCTATTAATTCTCGTCATTGTGATTTCCGGCTGCAGTGTAAAAACGAAAACCGAATCCCAGGCGGAGACCGCACCAGCGGACACCACAGAAACTGCACAAAAACCGGCAGACATTGAGCTGCTCGCCATGAGTTCTTCCGAAAATGATGTAAACATTGTCCGTGACCAGCTGACCAAAAACGGCTTCAATGTGAAGCTGAACCTGCAGCCGGATTACGGCAGCTTCAAATCCCAGCAGGATGCAGGGAATTATGACATTGCCTTGTCCAGCTGGACTACGGTAACGGGAAATCCCGACTATGCGGTACGTTCCCTTTTCAAAACAGGTGGAGATTACAGCATCCTCGCAGATGAGGAGATTGATAAGCTCATTGATCAGGCCGCTACC
This sequence comes from Paenibacillus sp. SAF-068, assembly GCF_051967555.1. Lineage (NCBI taxonomy): Bacteria > Bacillati > Bacillota > Bacilli > Caryophanales > Paenibacillaceae > Paenibacillus > Paenibacillus sp. SAF-068. The sequence goes on along the minus strand of NZ_JBQCJX010000002.1, from coordinate 292,073 downwards.
CAAACACCAGACGAATACAAGGATACGTATAAACAATTGGAGGATCGTTTGGTAACCGATCAGGCGTACATCGCTCCTCTGTACATTTCCCTGAAAAGTCAGGCTGTGAACAAAGACATTCTGAATGTCGACACCGTGCGTCTCTCCAAATCCCGCGCGATGGCTTGGGAACCGATTGAGTTCAAAGACAGCTCCAAAAATGCCAAAGATCCGTTGATTCTGACGCAAAGCGCATCCGTACTGACTTCCCTTGATCCGATCAAAGGAAATGACGGTTCCATCAACCAGTTGAATACGAATATGTATGTACGTCTCGTTAACCTCACGGATGACGATCAACTGACAGCAGAAGGATCACTGTCTCATAATTTCAGCATTGCCGAAGGTAATTCAGACTACTACTTCATTCTCAGAGACGATATCAACTTTGCGAAGATTGATAACAAAAAAGCTGTAGATACAGGCGAACGTGTGGGTGCAGATGATGTCATCTTCTCCCTGGATCGTGCGAAAAACAAAGATTCCGTTCCGGATCACCGGACATACAGTCTGCATGAACACATCAAAGAAGCTGAGGTTGTAACGGATCTGAGTGCATTGCAATCCATTAAACAATCCAGCGGTAACGGCACAATCCTCGAAGCATTGGAACAAGGACTGGGCAGCAAAATTACAGAACTCGTAACTGACAAAACCAAAGCGGATAATAGCGCAGGAAAATATCAGGTCGTTAAACTGACAACAACGGAACCTTTCCCACAAGTACTGAACTACCTGGCTCACCAATCTGCCGGGATCGTGTCCAAAAAACAGGTGGAGAGCATCAACACATATGATGTAGCTTCCTTTGACGTCAACAAAGATATTCCTTACGGTGATCAGAACACGGTAACTGAAGGCGCAGCATATAATAACACCCTCTATACTAGCGGACCTTATATTTTGTCTTATAAAAATGACTACGAAGCTGTATTCTTGCAAAATCCGGGATACCGCAAAGGCACTGAATATGCGCCGAAAATCGCCCAGGTCAATGTCCGGTTCATCGCGGATGCAGACAGCGCCCTCTCTGCTCTTCGCAGCAGTGAAATTCACTTATATTACGGCGTACCTGAAACCAAGTATGACATCATCGAAAATGACAGTAAGCTGACACTGCAAAGTATCCCAAGCAACGCCGTTTCTTATCTCCTGTTTAACACGGCCAATCGTGATGTTGCCAAGAGCAGCGACCTGAGAAAAGCCGTACTGTACTCCATTAATCAGGATGAGATTTTGAGCTTCTACAAGAACAACAAACTCAAAGCATACTCCACAGTAAGCCCGCTCGTTCAGACGGGGAATGAATTGAAAGCTGATCCTGCAAAAGTAAAAGAATTCTTGAGCAACTATAACGCCTCCAAATAAACGTTACCAAAAAGGCTGTCACCGGATCATCTACCGATCCTGGTGACAGCCTTTTTTTATTCTTCCGGCACACGGCAATCTGCCAAAATATCGGGGTAATTTCGCATGCTGTCTGCTTCAGTAATTTTGCGAATCACTTTACACGGAACGCCTGCGGCAAATGAATGTGGTGGAATATCACGAGTCACGACACTGCCTGCTCCGATGACACATCCATCTCCAATCGTAACTCCCCCGCAAACGGTAACGTTTGCCGAGATCCATACATCGTTACCAATCGTGACCGGTTTGGCATAACACAGCGACTTCACATCACCCTTCTGATCCACCATCTGTCTCCGCTCGCTGGCAATCATGGGATGAATGGGGGTAACAATCGTAACGTTGGGACCAAAACTGGTATAGTCCCCGATCGTCACTTGTGCATCATCTTGTACGGTCAGATTGTAATTACCGAAGAAGTGATCGCCTATCCGGGTATGCACACCATAATGAAAGAAGATGGGGCCTTGCATAAATCCACCTTCACCGATCTGCCCCAGTAGCTGTTGCAATATCTCATTCCTTTCCTCAGTCTGTTCTTCAAAGGTCTGACTGTAACGCTGACTGAGATTATGGGCCCGCCTTTTGATGGTCTTTAATTCCGAATCACTTGGACTAAACAAGATGCCCTTCATGATTCTCTCCTCTTCACGCATCATGAATCCTCCTCATCACGAGTTCACTTATAAAATAAAAATAAAAGCCGCTGACATGACCTGCGGGGTTATAGGGCTTCTGATAGAATGCTTGATTTCAATGCCTGAAGAACCATTCCCCTTAATCCAGCATCAAAATCATGTTGGAACGAGTCCTGATGCACGATCTCGGGCAATGACGGCATGGGATGCTGCTCCCCATACTGTTTCCACGCCAAATCCAGCTCTTCTCTCTCCACACGTTCCTGATAAATAACAATCTGGTGCGGTGCAACGACGGCATTGATTGTTTGCAGAATATGACATACCTGCACTACAAAGTCATCTTTGCTTATGTCACGTTTCCAATCTGGTGAATAAGGAAGATACTTAATTTCACCAAACATCCCGTTTTTCCCGCGAATCATCTGTCCATTCAACATCATGCCCATACCCGGCGGATATCGGTTCGGAAAATAAATTCCTGCTACACTCTGTTCCTTCATATCTGCATGCTGTGTACAGTACCCGCTAATCGCTGCATTCACATCATTCTCCACGAGAACGTTCAGTTGGAACTCACTCTCGATCTCCCGGATCAGATGGGAATGGATCAGCTCATCATGACTGCTCACGGTGATGTCCCCGTCCACGGCTTGTCCTGGAATGCCGATGCCAATCATATCAATGGAGGGGTACTCCGCAACGAAACGCGCGATAAGTTGCAGCACATGTTGTTTATCAAAAGTAGGCAGGATGCTCTCTTCCTTCAAAACAACCTTATTCTCCAGATTCATGACCGTAGCCGAAATCAACTCCTGGCCTTTCATCTCTTTGATGTAAAGAACCAAAGCAAGCTTGAAATTATAATTATATCGATATGCCTGAGCAGGACGACCGCCATTCGAGGGAACCACTTTATCCTGGAACAACTCTCCGCCATCACATAACTCCTGGATCAGTGCATTAACGGTAACAACACTAAGATTGGTTAGTGAGGCTAATTGCGGTTTGGTCGCCGTCTCAATCTGCTGCATGACTTCACGCACATTATTCAAATTGATGTATTTCATCATTGTAGCATTGGCTTTTTTCATAATCCTCTCGTTTCTACTCTGGTTCAATGGAGCCAAAGCAATGGTATGGATGTCATTTCACTCCATATCATAGCACAACGCAATACCTTACTCGAACCCACGAATTCCTTCGTGCTCACCAATAATCGAAATCGTCAAAGCTGCTCTATTCACTCAAATAAATCATCCATCGTTTTCACAGGTTTCACTTCAATCGGCTGTTTCGACAAGGCCATACTAGCATAGGTACCAGCCCAAATTATAATCGCCATAATAACATATGCCATTCATGCACACCTCCCTGTTTCCTGCAGATTTATGATTTTGCGATATTCCTCACATGTGCTTCATTATTTAATTAATAAATAAGCTTTATAAAGTATATTAAGTAAGTATGCGAGGATATCAGTTCTTTGTCAACTACAGCAACATATTTCCACTCGATGTCCATAACAATTAGCCGCCGAAAGAATCATTCAACGATTCTTTCGACAGCCGTTTGTCCCATATACAAGCAGTTTATTTCGAGTATATTCGCTGTACAGCAGGCAATAAAGTCACAACTTGAATACCCACTCCCCATGCAAAATAGACCAGGTGAATGATAGAGACATCCTGAATCCAATACACCTGCGCCATAATCCAGATGATGAGGGCAAACCCTGTGTATAAAGAAAAAGTCCAGGCCCAGTAACGGTCAGGATAGAGATTGAATCTCTCCCCCAGCCCCCAATGAGCATTGCGGATGAGCGCAATAGCAATCATGACAGGCATTACACCAAGAACAAGCAATAGAAGGATTCCCGGCAACAAAAAACTGGAAAACGGTGAATTCTGCAACAAAGATTCGGGCAAATTTACCATACTTCCAGTCGGGTCGATGATTAATATGCTTCCTCCAACGATCGCCCCAATCCCCAGAAATACATGCATCAAAATGAGTAACCACGATCTGCCTTCACGCTGCTTCATCATGAATTGCTCCTTCCATCCTCTCGTTTCTCAACCTCATACAGTCATTCATAGAAGGATTATGATAAACCCTCTACTACCATTCTCACACATGCCGTGCATTGTTCCTGTGCTTCTTTTCACTATATTGGTCTCGAAAATCATTCTTAATGGTAAAACTTGATAAAAGAACGTACGTTCGGTATAATGGAGTTATCCTGAATAAGCGAGAGGCAGATATGGACGACAAATTTATTAAAGAACTACGCGAGATTAGTCGGGATGACAGACGAAGATCGGAATTTATGATTCAAGGCTTGAAGGAAACGCTGCAAGAACGCAAAGAAGAAGGTTTACTCAAGCGCTGGATTCGGCGTAAGAAAACAGAGAAAAAAATCTCTCAACGGTTTAATCAAGATCCACACTCGGATCAAAAGTAACAACATAAAAAGGAGGCGGAATACGCCTCCCTTGCTATTTACATATTAGATTATTAGACTTCATTCTTGCCCGACTTATTCACGGCAGAATGGCAAAGGATCGAACGGGAAAGCCGGATGCTTTCTCCGCTTTCGGAACAATGTTGAAGATCACCGCGCCTTTAGCCGGTACCTGATCCAGATTCGTTAACAGCTCGACCTGGTATGTATCCTGAGCAAGTACATAATATTCTGCCAGGAGTGCCCCATTCTTCTGATAATCCACGGCTGAATCCGTGTCAAAGGTTTCGTGCCCAATGGCCTTTATTTTTCGTTCCTCAAATAAGAACGTAAGTGCACTAACCGACCAACCGGGTGCATGACTGTTGCCCTCATCATCTTTGTTATCAAATGCTTCATGGCTCGGCCAACGTTTGCTCCAATCCGTACGCAGGGCCACGAAGCTGCCCGCTTCAATCACACCATGTTCTCTTTCAAATGCAAGAATATGCTCCACGTCCAATGTGAAATCCGGATTGTTCTCTACTTCGGCTGACTGGTCAATGACGACAAGCGGGAGCACCAGCTCCTTCAAACCAAGTTCCTCCAGATACCGGGTATCCCGAACGAAGTGAATCGGGGCATCAAGATGTGTCCCATATTGACCTGGAAATTTGAAGCTCTGGGCAAAGAAACCTTGATCGTGATCAAACAGTGTATCGAATTGCGCTTCTTCAAAAGCAGAAAAATGTGGAGAATCCGGTCCAAATGTATGGGTTAGATCCACCCACTTTTTTTCTTTCAATAATTGAATGGCTTGAATGAGTTCGTTGGACATCCATATCACCTCATGCACAGATTGGAATAAATTTCTCCTATTATATCTTATTCCGCCACAAAATAAATAATAAAGTAATCTTTGGGGTGAAACTCATGTCTAAACTGGATAATATGTTGGCCATTCTATGGATGCTGAATTCAGGCAGAAAAATTACGGCACAAGAACTATCCGAAAAATTAGAAATCAATATACGAACGGTTTACCGTTATATTGATGCACTTTGTGCGAGTGGTGTACCCATAATCTCTGACACGGGTCATCATGGCGGGTATACTCTGTTAAATCAATTTATTAAGAGTCCCCTTCTTCTGGATGTGGAGGAGAAAACGACATTACTTCATGCCGCTGTCTTCGCAAAAGAAGCCGGATATTTTTTAGAAGAGTCCTTAAATAGCGCAACTTCAAAGCTTAGGATGCATTCCAATCCAGAACAGGAGAACATGATTAAGCAACATTTCGAAGGCGTTGAAGTTATAGGTTCACCTGGAGAACCAACGATCGAGCCCATATTGAGAACCTTGGAGCAAGGTATACTAAACGAATCGTCAGTAGAGATGGATTACCAAACCAATCATGAAGCGCAGTCCAAGCGTAGAACCGTGGACCCCTATGGCATGATCTATTGGAATCGTAACTGGTATGTTATAGCTTTTTGTCAGTTTCGGAATGAAATTCGCAGTTTTAGAGTGGATCGCATCAATCATGTGAACCAAACAGAATTAACGTTTAAGCGCCCGGCACTTTTTTCGGCAAGTACATTTTTCAGAAATAGCCTGCTTCCAGAAGCAGATGATTCGCAAACTTTTATTCCCCTGTTACTTACGGGGAAGTCAAGCACGTTGGATGGCCTATGCAGGCATTGGTATATGCGACAACATCTCCAGGAACGGACTCCTGAGCGTGCTGTATTTTTAATAGATAAAGAAAAGATGCATAAGTACGTCCCGAGCCTACTTTTGCCTTATGGCCGATCTGTTCAAGTCCTGGAACCAACCAGTTTGAAGCACAAACTGGTTGAAGCTCTATATGACCTCATTGACCATTATCAAGTTTAATAACTTCACTGACAGTAGATGTCAGTGAAGTTTTTTTATAATACGAGAGTAATCCATTCAATCCTGAATAACAGAAGGAGTGTGTATGATGCAATTGAAGAACGTATATCTATATGTATTTGATACGATGTCAGACTGGGAGGTAGGTTATTTAACTGCGGAACTGAACTCGGGAAGATATTTTAAGAAAGATATTGAGCCTTTACAGGTTGTAACCGTAGGTGCAGATCAACATCCGGTAACTACCATGGGCGGATTGAACATCCTTCCCCATATTTCGATTGATGAATGTACGTTGAAAGGTAACGACGTCATCATTCTTCCGGGAGGAAATACTTGGATGGAAACCATCCATGATCCCCTATTAAAAAAAGTTACTGACGCTATAGAAAAAGGTACGGTTGTTGCGGCCATTTGTGGTGCCACAGTTAGACTCGCAAAGATGGGGTTACTGGACTCCATACAGCATACAAGCAATGATCTGCAATACCTGAAGATGATATGTCCAGATTATACCGGAGAAGCTTATTATCAAACGGAGCCAGCAGTAACCGATGGAAATGTAGTTACTGCATCTGGAATAGCTCCGTTAGAATTTACGATGCATGTACTGAAGAAGCTGGATGTCTTCACACCAGAAACTTTACAGGCCTGGTACAATCTGAATCGGACTCAAGAGTCCACATACTTCTATGAGTTAATGAACTCTATTGCACCTGAATAACGAGTTTCCCACGCGTATGATGGGATTCACTTTTCTCGTGTGCTTCCCTTAATCCCTGCTGGGTTAACGGGTAGGTTGCATCAATAACCGATTTGAGCTTGCCTTCTGCAGCCAGTTCAGCCAACTGATCCAGTTGATCCCCTTTGGGCTCCATCATGAACACATTGGCCGTTACTCCGGCTTCCTTGGCAAGCTTCTCATCCGGTTGTTCCACCAAGGATACCAGATGCCCGCCGGACTTCAACACCTTGAAGCTGTCGCGCTGAATATCACCACCCATGGTGTCCAGTACAACATCATAACCGGAGAGAATCTCCGAGAAATCTTCTTTTTTATAGTTGATAAAATGATCCACACCCAACGAGCGAAGTAACGCTTCGTTTGATTCACTCGCCGTAGAAGCCACTTCAGCGCCGAGGGACTTCGCAATCTGAATGGCATACGTTCCCACACCACCTGCACCCGCATGGATGAGTACCTTCTGCCCTTTGGCTAAACGTCCATGATCCACAAGGGCCTGCCAGGCGGTCATCGCAGCTAGCGGAATCGCTGCTGCTTCCTCAAAGCTCAAGTTCTCCGGTATACGCGCAATAATATCTGCATCGACGGCAACATATTCTGCATAGGTTCCGAATTGACGTGGACGCGCAAATACCCTATCACCTTCTCTGAACCGCGTGACATTCGAGCCTGCTTCAGCCACAGTCCCCGCAACATCGCCGCCCAGAATTAACGGAAAATTCTCCGCTGCTTCTTTCATATCACCTTGTCTAATTTTGAAATCCACCGGATTGACCGACGTAGCATGCGTTCGGATCAGCACCTGATTGACTCCACATGCCGGCTTGGCTACTTCTTGTTCCTTCAATTGTTCCGGTCCACCAAATTCCTCAATTACAATTGCTTTCATTAGAGATCCCAGCCTTTCCATTGGATTATCATTATGCTCTCTCTCCCTTCATTACCCTTTCCCAGTGGTCACTTGACCTATTCATTCAAATATTCATAGCACTCAAGGGAATCACTATACCGCTCAACAATCGTGATATAATGTCATTTATCGATTATGTTAGACCTAAATCCTATAACTGAACAAGCGAGGTAACGATATGGAAGTTGAAGTACATACATTACATGCATTTTCGGATAAGGCTCTTGGCGGAAACCCCGCAGGTGTTGTTTTACAAACAGCGCATTTGTCTGAATCCCAGATGCAGGAGGTCGCCAGACAAGTCGGATTTTCAGAGACTGCGTTTGTTATGCCATCGGATCAGGCTGATTTCAAAGTGCGTTTCTTCACTCCAAGTGATGAAGTCAATCTCTGCGGGCATGCCACGATTGCTTTATTTTATCTAATGAAGACACAACATCTCGTTGATGTTGGTACATATACACTGGAGACACTGGCTGGAATTCTTAAAGTCGTTATCGAAGTCAATGGAGAAGTCTATCTGTCTCAGACGTTGCCAGAGTTTGGGGAGATCATGGATCGACAGCAGATTGCCGATTCGTTACGTATTTCTACGGAGGATTTGCATGCCGAACTTCCTGTACAGATTGTATCTACCGGCCTGCCCGATATCATGATAGTCGTTAAAGATGTTGATGTTCTGACCAAAATCGATCCTGACCTCCAGCGTATCACGGAAATAAGCAAGGCTCATCATGCCATAGGTTATCACGTGTTTACCCTTGAATCAGATGTTATGGACGTTCTGGCAGAATGCCGTAATTTTGCACCACTTTATGATATACCGGAAGAGAGCGCAACGGGCACATCCAATGGTGCCATGCTCTGTTATTTATCCCAGTACAACCAACTCACAGATCCTCATCATCACACGTACAAGATCAGACAAGGGTATACCATGAACCGCCCCTCCGAAATCCGAGCCCGATTAACGCTGGATAGCTCTAATGAAATCACACAGATTCAGGTTGGCGGTAGCGCAGTTCATATCGAAAACATCAAAATACACCTCCCTTAGTGGGAGGTGTTTTACGTACTGAGGATATGTAAAATATCTTATGCGAAGCAGTGTAGTAGCCTGGCCTGTGGTCATCATTGAATTTGTTGTAAAAATCGTAGTACCGCTACCTCCAACTGGTTCAGTCCTGGCTGCTCTATAGGAAAATGGCCTGCCCCTTCCAAGATCACACATTCCTTGTCCACCACCAGACGATCAAAAAAAGATTGGCTGAACCTGATCGGTGTCATGGGGTCCAGTTCAGGGTGAATCAACAGAACCGGACACTGGTTGAACCGTTCCGGGCTTACCTCCGGTTTTTTATTAAGAAATGTTCTTAATAATTCCAACGGAATACGTGTAGCTGCCGCTTGTGGATCATCCATAATAAGCCGGGTTAAGTCCTTGTTATTAGTAATTAGTTGCATTCGGGATACCTGTTTGACCGAAATACGTACATGATCCAGCAGACCAGGGAACATATCCATCATACGTTTTCCCGCCCGGCTCACCAGACGATTCGGCGCAAGCTGGTCACGCATTTCCGGATTACTCGTGTCTACAAATGTAGTTGCGATCAAACCCTTAATCCGCTTGCTGCGTGCACTGGTATGATAGGCAAGCATCCCTCCGATGCTACTTCCCAATACAACGATTGGCTTGCCGTCTTTTTTGTGTTCCCGTTCGATGAGTGACACAAGTAGCTCTATCCAAAGTTCGTAGTTAATACGTGTACCAGACATTGCGTAACTTAATCCATACGGCGGAAGATCTGGCGATACCACCTCGTATCCATGTCGCTGCAACATGCGGGCATACGGAGCGAGCAACCTGCCATTGCCTCCCGCACCATGAATGAACAGAATTTTGATTGAAGACTCCGGCGCAGGTAAACGATCGATATGCAGATGAACCCCATTTGACTCCCACCATTCTTCCTCAGGAGCTGTATACTCCCCTAGCCTCACTTCTTCCGGGAAAAAGGCTTGATACTGTTTCCAATAGGGATGTGTTGTCTGATATGAAGTCAAACTTTTTTTCATGCGGTTGCTTCTCCTCTTTTCATGTACCCAAAAAAGCCGTACAATGTACGACTTTTCGTTAAGAATACGTCAATGAACATACTTCTTTTTATAACACCTTCGTATATCTGTCAATCCGGAAACTGGACATTGCCCGGTACGATATATCCACCTCCCGAGTAACCCGAACCCGTATAAGTGGCGTAACCCTGATATGTATCGTTCCATGCGGCAGATGCAGGTAGAGCAAATAATACGAGACTGAGCAATATCGTTGTACAGGCCCATTTATACCGTTGAAATCTTAAATGGGTGAAATGGACATCGTAACAAAAGCCGTTGGATCGGTTTCCCATAATAAATAAAAGCGCCACACCGTGGAGTGTTGTCGCTCTCCAAATGGTGTGACGCTTATTAAATATCAGTCAGGATTCCCTGGATATCCCATCACAGCTGTACCGCCTCATCCTGCCTCCCTTCGTTTCACCCGCTTCCTTAGTCGCTCATACTGTGCGTAGATCCGCGGAGATTCTTTCGTCAGGATAGGCCCCAGCACAGCCAAAATTAACACATACAATACGGCAAACGATTGGATGGACGCCATCAGCCCTCCAGCCTTGCCGATGTTCGCCATGATAATGGAGAATTCTCCCCGGGAGACCAGGGTAAAACCCACATTCAACGAGGCCTTAGTACTCATTCCAGCCAATCTGCCAGCGATCATGCCTGCACCATAGTTACTGGCAATCGTCAGAATAACGGCAATAACCGTCATGCCAATTGCGCCGCCAAGTGAAGAAGGCTCGATGGTCAGACCAAAACTGAAGAAGAAAATGGCACCAAAAAAATCTTTGAATGGCATGATCTGATGCTCAATCCGACTGACATGTCTGGATTCGCCCAGCACAAGACCCATCATCAACGCTCCAATGGCTTCCGCTACATGTAATGTCTCCGAGAAACCAGCCACCAGGAAGAGCAGTGTCATGACGGTAAGCAGGAACAACTCTGATGACTTGATATTCAGTGCCTTATCAATATATTTGATGCTTTTCCTCCCAATAATCAGGAACAGCACAATAAACAGCAGGGCGGACAGTGATACCAGCAGTACACTTAAGAATGATGTTGCCCCGCTGAGCACAAGCCCGGTCAGGATGGAGATATGAATCGCGATGAACAAGTCATCAAACATGATCATGCCCATGATAATCTCTGTCTCCGGGTTTGCCGTCCGTTTCAGATCAACAAGCACTTTAGCTACAATGGCTGTAGAAGAGCTGGTCATGATCCCGCAGACAACAAGAGTCTCCTGAAGGGGCAGATTCATGAACCACCCCAACAGTAATCCAGAGACAAAATTTAGCCCTACATAGAACATGCCCCCGGTCAGAATGGCTTTACCAGACTTCAATAAACGGGAGACCGAGAACTCCAGACCCAGGTAAAATAGCAAAAACAAAATGCCAAGCCTGCCCATAAATTCAATAAAGGTCGAACTTTCGATAAAACGCAAATCCACTATGCCGATCTGTGGTGCATGTGGTCCAACAGCCATACCAATCAGGATATAGAAAGGAATGACCGAAAATCGTAATCGTGAAGATATCAGCCCAGTAAGTGTAATCAGCGCAACGGCAATTCCCACTTCAAATATGAGCATATCCATAGGCTAAGTCCGTCCATCAGTCAACAATTGTTTGAGTTGCTTGATCTGATTCCGTTCACCGGCAACCACAATCGTAGCTCCAGCGGTAAAAGCATAATCCGGACCTGGATTAAAATGCTTCTCCTTATCCTTGGTCACAACAGCGAGAATAACAGCGCCCGTAGCCTGACGGATATCCAGTTCACCAATCGTCATGCCTACGCTTGCTGCGTGAGGTTCAATTCGCAACCATTCGATTAACAATCCTTCGAGCATTACTTCACGCTCATCCTGAAACTTCGGCTTGTAGGTCATACCACCAACGATGGCGGCTACCGCTCGGGCTTCATCATCGTCCAAGGTGACAAGAGATACCATATCGCCCATCTCTTCTGGCGTATCTCCTGCCTCCATATGGAACAGGTCACGGCGCTCGTCGTTATGAATCACAATGACCAAATGCTCACCGCTGCGGGTATGCAGCCAGTATTTACGCCCAATCCCTGGTAAGTCTGTCTCTTTAAAGTGCATGATCTGCACCCCCTAAGGCCGACCCGTTTAAGGTTTCGCTCCTGAGCTCAATCCCCGTGATGCGTATTCGCATGGAACCTGATGGTGTATGAACTGACCTGACTTCCCCTTTACTGCCAAGCAATAATTGACTCCCTACTGGAGAGAGGAATGAAATCCGTCCCTCATCGGGGTTCGTATCTTCTGGCATGACAATCATGAACGAATCTGACGTATGAAAATCGATATATTCAAAATCAATATGACTGCCAATCAATACGGCCGAGTCCAGATCTTCATCAGGGCCCAGGAGCAGTTTTTCCACATACTCCGTGTACACTGACAGTTGTTTTTCCAACTGTATCCTTTCCGGATCACGCACGTCGAAATAGGCGTCGAGAAATGTTCTTTTCTCTTCACCGAATGTAAATAGCTGGCTCACCAGCTTCTCTCTGCAATTATGGCGGGAAGTCCTATGGTTCATAGTAGATTTCACCCCCTATACAAGCCTTGTTCTCCATGTTAATGGGCATGTTTCTCTTCATCATCTTGTTGTCCTCCTTCTGATTGTTAAAAGACCCCGGGATACGAGACCTTCTTACCATCTTACCAAAACTAATATTTTAATCCAGTATATTCGTCTAACTTGCTTTTTTATTATCATTTGTGGTCATATCTTCCATTTAATAATCTAATTCTTCACATCATGTGGTAGATCCATAGAACATTTTAATTACTGCATAAAAAACATTTTATGGATTTTCATCTCGTATTTTTATTTGCTTTACTGTATATTTAACTACAAACTTTTATTCAATTTATGCAAATAAGCATCTACAGACTTTAACACAATAAAGGAGTGCATCGAAAAAGTGTCCACGATAACAAAAGAAACTACAGAGTCCGTTCAAGTTACTGCCGCAGAATATGTTCATTCCGTCTATGAGTCGGTTGTCGCCAGAAATCCACACGAAGACGAGTTCCATCAAGCTGTCAAAGAAATTCTGGATTCCCTTATTCCTGTTATTGAAGCACACCCCAAATACAGGAACCATAGTCTGCTGGAGCAGCTGGTCGAGCCCGAACGTGTAATCACATTCCGTGTTCCATGGGTAGATGATCAGGGCAAAGTTCAGGTTAACCGTGGATTCCGGGTGCAATTCAACAGTGCCATTGGTCCTTACAAAGGCGGACTTCGCTTCCACCCTTCTGTATACTCGGGCATCATCAAGTTCCTCGGCTTCGAACAGATCTTCAAAAATGCTTTGACCGGTCTGCCTATTGGCGGTGGTAAAGGCGGTTCTGACTTCGATCCCAAAGGGAAATCGGATCTGGAAGTCATGCGTTTCACGCAAAGCTTCATGACAGAGCTGTACAAATATATCGGCTCGGATACCGATGTACCGGCAGGTGACATTGGTGTAGGCGCAAGGGAAATCGGTTATATGTTCGGTCAATACAAACGTATCCATGGCGGACATGAAGCAGGTGTATTGACGGGTAAAGGTCTGTTGTACGGAGGAAGCTTGGCACGTAAGGAAGCGACTGGGTTCGGGTGTGTGTACTTCGTGAAGGAGATGCTGCAATCCAAAGACCTCAGCTTCCAAGACAGTACTGTCGTTGTCTCTGGCTCTGGTAATGTATCCATATATGCCATTCAGAAGGCCCAGGAGCTTGGAGCCAAAGTCGTGGCATGTAGTGACTCAGGCGGCTACATCCATGATCCACAAGGCATCAATCTGGATACCGTGAAACGTCTGAAAGAGGTGGATCGTCTTCGCATCAGCGAATACATCAAGGAACATCCGCATGCTACATATACCGAAGGCTGTGAAGGAATCTGGTCGATTCCTTGTGATATCGCTCTTCCGTGTGCCACGCAAAATGAGATCGATGAAGAAGCTGCGGCCCTTCTGGTCAAAGGTGGCGTGAAAGCCATTGGCGAAGGCGCAAATATGCCTTCCACCCTCGCTGCCATCGATGTCTTCCACGCTGCTGGCGTACTGTTTGGACCAGCCAAAGCGGCTAATGCTGGCGGTGTAGCCGTGTCTGCTCTTGAAATGTCACAGAACAGCATGCGGTTGTCCTGGTCATTTGAAGAAGTAGACGCCAAGCTGCATGACATCATGAAGAATATCTACAACAGCTGTGTAGAAGCTGCCGAAGAGTATGGCTGTGAAGGTAACCTCGTAGCCGGAGCGAATATCGCCGGTTTCCTCAAGGTAGCTGATTCCATGATCGCTCAAGGTGTCGTTTAATTTGAATACGTGATTCTGCAGGATTAAAGGGCGTTCCCAACTTATTTTGGGTAAACGCCCTTTTTTCCATTGTCTTTAATTGCTCTAATCGCAGGGCAATGGTAAAGTGATACAGACGTAATTCCATCTATTTGTACTCGTATAAGGAAGTGTTTACATTGTCTAACCAACCATTTGCCAGTACTGCAAGTCCTCATCTGAGTGCAGACTGCGAGCAATGTTTTGGCCTGTGCTGTGTTGCCTTGCCCTATGGCAAATCATCTGACTTTGCTTTTGAAAAGGCCAGCGGCACACCCTGTCCCAATCTGCGCACGGACAATCGCTGCGGCATCCATACCCAGCTTCGGCAGAAAGGGTTCAAAGGCTGCACGGTATACGACTGTTTCGGAGCTGGACAGAAGCTGTCTCAAGTGACATACGCGGGCAAGGATTGGCGGGATCATCCAGAATCAGCAAAGGAGATGTTCGATTGTCTGCCTGCCTTGCGCCAACTTCACGAGTTGCTCAGTTATATGAAGGAAATGATGATGAGACCCGAGACATCATCCCTTCACTCGGCATTCGGTGAGTTGTACCAGGAGATCGAGCGTTTGAGCAATCTGGAGCCTGCAGCCCTCCTCCGTCTGGACATCGCCGATTACCGGTCCACTGTGAATCAGCTCTTGGTTCAGGCAAGTGAGATGGTACGTGCGAATGTGCCATCCGCTGCTCATGGACAAGGGAAGTCGAAGAAGAGTAAAAAACGTACCGGAAGTGACTTTTTCGGTGCCAACTTAAAAGGGGCTGACCTGCGGGGCGCAAGCTTCCGAGGGGCTTTAATGATCGCAGCCAACCTCCAAAATGCAGATATACGAAATGCAGATTGGATCGGTGCCGACTTGCGGGATACAGATCTGGGCGGTGCAGACCTGAGAGGTGGCATCTTCCTCACACAATCACAGATTAATGCAGCCAAAGGTAATGTGAATACCAAGTTACCTGATCATCTCAACATTCCCTCGCACTGGGTGTAGCAAAAACAAAAAAAACAGCTCGTCCTGCGTATCCAGGGACGAGCTGTTTGTTATTGAAACGAATTACAGGAAAGAATCAGAATTATAACAAGTCACGGCGAAGATCTTCAGCCGATTTCGGGGACAGGTGACCGAGCGGAATATCAAAGACCGTTTTCGCTCCCTTGTGTCCTTCCACGCTCAAGCGTTGTGCGGCTCTCGCATATGCCACAAGTACGCTCGCTGTAAATTCAGGATTGCTGTCGAGCTTCAGACCGAATTCAATAATTTGCTTTTGACCGGCACCTGTAACCCCACTGCGAATCACAAATCCACCATGCGGCATACCTTCATGCTCGGATTTCAATTCTTCTTCGCTAATGAACGTTACCGTTGTATCGTAATCTGCAAAGTAGTTAGGCATCGATACAATCGTCTCACGAATCTCATCCTGATTGGCGCCATCTTCAGCTACCACATAACATTGACGCAGATGTTTCTCACGTGTAGACAACTCTGGCGTCTCCCCTGCACGAATACGGTTGATAACCTCTTCCACAGGTACAGTATACTGTACACCCGCCTTAACACCCGGAACACGACGAATAGCATCCGAGTGACCTTGGCTTACGCCTTTGCCCCAGAACGTATACTCTTTTCCTTCTGGCAGGATGGACTGTGCAAGCAGACGGTTCATGGAGAACAAGCCTGGGTCCCAACCTGTAGAGATGACACTTACATGACCACCTTGCTCAGCCGCAGCATTTACTTCCTTGTAGAACTCAGGAATCTTCGCATGTGTATCGAAGCTGTCGACCGTATTGAACAACTTGGCGATAGCCGGTGTCTGTTCGGGAAGATCCGTTGCCGAGCCACCACAGAGGATCATAACATCGATCTTGCCTATGTATTGCTCCGCTGCAGAGATATGCTCAAAACGAACTTCTGTGCTTTCAGCGACCATCTGCTCCGGATTACGACGTGTAAACACAGCGATCAGTTCCAGATCCTCGTTCTGGGAAATGGCTTTCTCTACCCCTTTACCCAAGTTACCGTAACCAACAATACCCACTCTAATCATGTTCAATCCTCTCCTGTCTTCTTCTATAGTTGTCTATTACTCTTTTATAATGATATAACATACCATGTAACCTGTCAGGTTTCCAGTTCGAAATTAAAATACCTTGCAGCGGTGCAGCAATAATGCGGCTCCGTATGCAAGGTGTTTTGGCGTTCATTCGTTATATTTGCTTATGATTCTGTCCAGGTCAATGTGAGTTCAATGACGCCTTCCTGTGACGCCAGTGCCCCTCCAATTAAGGACCAGACATCCTGCGTTTCCGGGTCAGTTCCCTGAATAATAATATTTTTGTCATCAATCGTCTGACCTGCATCCGTCAACTTTTTGGCATCGAAGTAATCTTTATACAGCTTGGATACGGTCTTCATATCTTGTTCCGTGGTGAAAATCACCATGGCCGATTGCTTGCCTTCATCTTCAGCGGAATTGGCTAAACGAATGGTTGCATCTTCCGGCAGGGGAAAGTCACTCGGCAAATTCTCTGGCAACTCATTCGTCCCAGCAGCGGCCTCCTCACCGCTATCTGCATCCGATTCGGCTGGCTCAGTTGTACCCTCCGTCTCGGTCACTCCACTTGTTGTTGCTTCGCTCACTCCTTCATTGGTCGCTTGTTCACCAGTTCCGGAGGAAACCTCGGTGTCCACCTTCTCTGCGTCACCTGTCGGTTCATCTGCTGCGCTGCTGCAAGCACTCAAGGCCACCATCATCGCCAGTACTGCACAGGCCAATACATAATTCTTTTTCTTCACCATCCATACCACTCCTTCTTCTTCGTTTTTATGTGCTAATCAAGCTCATATGACTGGATCACAGGCACCGCATGAACGTTATTCTTGACCCATATCACAGATACAGATAATACACTTAAAGACAACAGACAACTGGCTACGAGAATGGACAGGAATCGGGTGATCACTTTAAACTTTTTCATCCAACCCTCCTCCTCATCCTGTTCTTCATGTGTTTGTGGAATCTTGTTACTCATAGGTCACTGGACGTTTTCACTAATTTCATGATTTCGGCAGCAACAATATCCGGCTGACTGTTATGAATGTAATGCTCGGCGTCAGGAACAAGCCGCTGATTTCCTTGTTTTGACCATGAAGCAAATTTTGCTTGATCTGCTTGCCATGCCCGAGTCCCCTCATTTGGTTGATCTGATCCGGCCGTCAGGATTGTCAGAGGAAAAGAAAACTGCTTTTTGTTCTCCAGCACATGTGATGCATTGATCTTGGAGTGACGCATCTCGTTCATTACGTTATCATTGTAAGCATGCTTCAATGTAGAGATGGTTGCGGCTTTTTTCATTGGTGTAGAAACCAACTTCGGGTCAATGACCAGCGTTGCCATCATCCGATCCGAATGAAGCAATGTTCGCGCTACGCCTGTTTTCACCAGGAATCGAGCTGAAGCAAAATACCATTCGGGCGTATCCATCTCCACCGTACTGTAATATTCAGGACTGCCTCCATCGATCATGACCATGCCAGCCACCTCATCGGGGTATTTTTGCGCAAACCGGAGTGTCTCCAGCGAACCCAGAGAGTGACCTACCATGATGTATGGTGGACGTTGCCCGGATGTTCGCAGCAATTGGTGGATCTCTTCCGAGATGGTATCGACATCACGAGGTTCATCCGTATAGTCGCTGTATCCGTAACCAAATCGATCGTATACCGCAATTTTCACCTTGGATTTCAACTTGTCATACAACGGACTGAAATCCACGTACGGATTGGGTGTACCCCAGCCTGAGGCAAAAACCACCGTAACTTCTCCTCTGCCAGCGGTGTAAAGATGCATGTTGCGACCACTCACCTCATAATACTTGCCTGGCGGGGGATAGGACTTCATATCCTGCGTGGATTGATACGCTTCATACGCTGTACCGGCCATCAGCAAAAGTCCTGTGGCAAGCATTATGCCTCCCAGCACCTTTAACCCTCTCCGTAACCCCTTCTTCATTTTCTCTACCCCTTATCCCAAAGGTTCATCTGTATATGTATGCTTCAATCGTACCCAAGAATTAACCCAATTGAAACAATCCGGAGTCCAGTCCTTTCCCCAACCAAAGTCCAGTTTCCATCCCCTACCCATAACGCCAAAAAAACTGCAAATCTCCCATCTAGGAAACTTGCAGTTCATCTATACTTGTATTCTAAAATTCTTACCTCAATCCATCTCACGCCGATCCTTACCTATAGTTGCAATGTAAGACCCACCGGGCAATGATCACTGCCCATCACATGGCAGTCGATATGTGCATCCGCCACCCTGGGTGCCAATTGATTGGATACGAGAAAATAATCAATGCGCCAGCCCACGTTCCGTTCTCTGACTTTCGGCATATAAGACCACCAACTGTACACATCCGTACGGTCCGGATACAGATGCCGGAAGCTGTCCACATACCCGGATGCAAGCAAATCACTCATCTTGCCGCGCTCTTCAAGGGTAAAACCGGAATTGCCCAGATTGGGCTTCGGATTCTTCAGGTCGATCTCCTGATGAGCCACATTCAGGTCACCACAGACGATAACGGGCTTGGTCTGCTCCAGTTGCAGGATATATCCCCGGAATCGGTCCTCCCATTCCAGACGGTAAGGCAACCGGGTCAGATCCCGCTTCGCGTTAGGTGTATAGACGTTCACCAGATAAAACTCATCGTACTCCAGTGTAATCATCCGGCCTTCCGGCTCGCTGTCCTCTTCCATCCCGTAACGAACGGATATCGGCTTGATGCGGCTAAATACAGCCGTACCGGAATAGCCTTTTTTAATCGCATAATTCCAATATTGATAAACGTCTTCCCCCAGGTCCATCTCAATCTGTCCGGCTTGCAATTTGGTCTCCTGAAGGCAGAAAATATCCGCCTGACTCTCCTGATAATAATCCATGAATCCTTTGGTCACACATGCCCTCAAACCATTCACATTCCAGGACACCAGCTTCATATCCTCATCTCCTCACATCTCTCCAATATAGCACGGACGAATTCGAGGGGACAAGGTTCACGACCTGGAAATGAGATGAAGTTTGCCTATATTTCGCTTCGTAACTTGGAGAACACCGCAAGGTCAATATATCTGCCTTTCTCGAACTCATGCTGTCGAAGTACGCCTTCCTTCTGAAAACCAAGCTTGTGTAACAGGCGAATTGACGCCTCGTTCTCCGGTTCGACCTTCGCTTCGATCTTATTGAGCTGCAAGCTCATGAATCCAAAATGCAGCACAGCATGAGCCACTTCCGTCATCACACCCCGGCCCCAGAAAGAGGAGCACAAGTCGTATCCGATCTCAGCACGGTTATGTACATCTTCATAGTTCAGGAACCCACAGGTTCCGATCACTTTACGAGTTTCACGGTCTTCAATCATCCAGCGTAAACCCGTGTGTTCCTTAAAAATCTTCGTATACCAGTTCATCTCCCCCTGTGCATCCTCGACGGATTCAAAGGGAGTGAATGGCATATATTGAACCACAGCTTCATCGGAATATAACGCGAGCAGATCATGGCTGTCCCCAGCCTCTGCCGACCGGAGGATGAATCGTTCTGTCTGAATTAATGGAAATAGATCAAAACTGAATTGTTCACTCATGCTTGGTCTCCTTTGCAACATTCATTGTAGAAGTCCATTTTACTATTAATATGTTCTATTAACATCTCTCTCTCCTCTATAAGCTGTTCTATTGACTATTATTAGTGGGGAGACTACATTATGCTTTAGAAGATTAACATGGGAAATAGACTAGGAGGCGGAACCGTGACCAGATCATCATATGACGTTATTATTGTAGGAGCCGGCTCCATGGGCATGAGTGCAGGTTATTATCTATCGCGCAGTGGATGCAAAGTTTTACTAATAGACGCCTTCGACCCTCCGCATACGGAAGGAAGCCATCACGGAGATACGAGACTGATGCGCCATGTTTACAGTGGTGGGCCTGACTATATGGCCATGGCACTGCTTGCGCAGAAGTTATGGCATGAGCTGGAGGAAACGACTGGCGATCCACTGTTTGTTCCTTCAGGTGTATTGAATGTGGTCGATCCGGAGATTCATTCCTTCCGCAACCGATTGAACCATGCAGATGATGCCGGCATACGGTATGAAACATTGCACGCAGCCGAGATGATGAAGCGCTGGCCAGGTATTACAATACCTGAACATTACGAGGGCATGTATGAGCCTGATGCGGGTTATCTGTATAGTGAACCTTGTATTCGTGCCTATCGCAAGGCAGCCGAAGCTCATGGTGCCACCTTGTTAACGTACACTCGTGTGGAGCATATTGAATACGGACCACATGCCGTCACAGTTCAGACTTCAGGTGGTGAGACATACCATGCGAATCAAATCATCCTGAGCGCGGGTGCCTGGTTTCAGACGTTACAACCTTTCGTGAATCTCCCGATCCAGGCTGTACGTAAAACGGTTGGGTGGTTTGATGCACCCGAAGCCATGTATGGCGAGGCAAACTTCCCCGGTTTTACACTGGCAGGAAAAGAAGGTACATATTATGGATTTCCAAGCATGGGCGGATCAGGTCTGAAGATGGGTCGTCATGATACGGGTCAGGTGTGGACACCAGGAAGTACAATGGCTCCTTTTGGTACGGAAGAAACGGACGAGGGTGATCTGCGCACGCTGCTCGAACTTCATATGCCGCAGGCTGCTGGAGAATTGAAACGGGGTAGTGTGTGCAAGTATGAATTCACTTCGGATGAAGATTTTATTATCGACCGTCACCCTGCCCATGAACGTGTGTGGCTCGCAGGCGGTTTCTCTGGTCATGGCTTCAAGTTCGCCAGTGCCATTGGGCAAATATTATCCGACTTGGTGCAAACGGGGTACACGGATCAGGATATCAGCAGGTTCGCCCTATCCCGTTTTCGTTAAGTACAAGCCAGGTAGATGAACACATGTATGTATAAAATAGCTACTTTCCTTGAGGGTGCAGTGTTGCTTAGAGCACTGCACCTCCAAGAAAGAAGGACACGTAATAACGTTTAATTCATGCCCACTTACACTAATTCACTTTGACGAGTCTCCATTGCTGATTGGCTCCGCCATTGTCGGCCCACTGAATCGTGGAGGCACCTGCGGTCAGAGACCCTTGATTGATGTCCACTGTCAGGCCGCTGTTACGATTCGCAAGTACCACATACCCTCCCACATCAATCGGCAGCCATTGCTGATTGTTGCCCCCGTTATCCTGCCACTGAATCAGAGCGGCTCCGCCTTGTGTGGAACTTGAATTCACGTCTAACAAGAGCCCGCTGCCCACATTGCGGATGTTGTAATATCCGTTTCCTGCCGACTCCAGCTTCCATTGCTGATTGGCTGCTCCATTATCATTCCACTGAATGATCGTTGCCCCACCCGTAGAAGAAGCACCGTTAACATCAAGTGCAAGTCCACTGTTACGGTTGATTAATTTGTAGATGGCCCCTGTCTCATATCCTGTACCACCATTATAAGATGCACCGGAAATGACGTAGGTTGTAACCGAGTTAGCCTTGGCCGTAGCGGTAAAGGTTTTGTTTTGTACCGAAATATTCGTCAGTTGCTGCAACTTCTCCGTTGAAGAAGTCCGATAGACCTGAGCAGACGTGCCTGTGTTCGTAAAACGACTGAGATCATAGGTCACTGTAGTATCCGTTGATTCCGAATTGGTTGTGACCAATACAACTTTGCCCGAAACTGCATCATAGGCTGCAAGGGTATTGGCATCACTCATGCCGATAATCTTGTATCCAGGACGAATAAATTTGCTGTAATTGCCCATGACATAATATTTTTGATTTACGGTGTAGCTGGTCGTTTGCGTATTGTTCAACACATTCTTGAAAAATCCCCATCCTTCTGCACTATCCACGGCTTGCCAATACACCCAGCCACTTGCACCCATATTGCGAATATCCTTGAGAATGGTCCGTGACATCGTAAGTCCACTTGCATCCCCATCTCCATATTCCGAGGTCCACAGATGTTTGCCCGAAGACGTCGCCGTGTTGCGTAAAGCCGTGCGATTGCTTCCGCCATACGTATGGGTGTTGATCTGGGTGATTGCTGATTTCACCGCACTGCTGTAGCTGTTAAACGATACATTCGTATCATCGATGCTGTATTCTTCCGGTGCGCTCAGCTTTGTGGATAGGCCCTTCGCATTCAACGAAGCTTGTACCTGACTCAGAATGGTATTCTGATCCGCCCGGTCAAAGTGCATGCCCTCCTGGTCATTGCCCTGCTTCCACCACGTCGAGATCGGTTCATTCAGTGGAGTTACGCTATCAAATGTGATCCCCCAGTTATCCCGAAAATGCTTCACAACCTCGGCTAAGTAATCCGCAAAGTCATCATAGTAATCTGGCTTGAGGTTATTCCCACCATTCGCCGAACCGGACACATTACCACTGATCGTCATCCAGTACGGTGCAGAATTCGCAAAAGCTTCGATGACATTCACGCCTTGAGCTTTGGCAGCTTGCAGCATATATCGTTGGTTTGCATCTGCATTCCAGTCATACACGCCGGGAGAAGGCTGGTAACCAGGAACGGCTTTGCGATATTCAAGGATATTGGATGATGGATTATCCCCGCCTCCAATGTTGTACCGCAGGATGTTTAGCCCCAGTCCGGTATTTGCGTTGAACATTTTCTCCACATACTCATCCCGATTGGAATATTCTCCAACCACTTTGCCCCACCACGCGAGGGATGTCCCCCATCCTTCCATCGTCTGATATTGCTTCGACGGATCGGCAACAGCCGTGTAGGCTCCTGCAGCAGATACCTCTGTGCCCAGACCCAAACTGCCTGTTAGCAGACTTCCTGCCAGCAGCAGCGAGCTCATTCGTTTTAACCACTTCATCCGCTTCACTCCTTGTGATTTACACTTGCACTCCGATGTCAGAACAACTTTCCGATCACTGTTATCCCCAGATTTTAATTATTCTTTGTAAGGGGAAAATCCGGGGATAAACGCGCACGCTTCGCTTCTTCAAGTTATTTCTGACCTCTCCGTTATCGTGTAAATGTATAGTTTAACTTATCAAAAGAACACCCATTATGGTGCAACCTCTCGGAAGCTCGCGTCTGACTTATCGAGTGCAGTAACGACAGCTTCCAACTTCAGTACATTATTGTAATGTCTCAGATACAGGTTCGGGTTACTAAACGAGGCATACGATGTCAAACTGGCGTTAGCAAGTCCATTGACACGTTTGAACGTCGCGTCATTTCGGAACGTAGCACTGCCATCATTTTTCACGAGTGTAATGTTGCCATTATTATTGCGCAGGAAATAACCCGGATAATTCATGGACTCAAATGAAATGCCCGTTGCATTCGACAGCCCGGGAACGATACGAAACTGTGCATCCTCTACCGGACTAACACTTGCATCAATCCGTGCCTGATAGTTGTAATGACGAATGAAGCTGCCCGGTACATTGAATGACTCCAGCTTGCGGATATCGCCCGGTTGTCCAGACTCTTTCAATACGGTCATATGCCGGACGAGTCCGGTAAGACCCGCAATCTCCTGCTTGGCACCCCAAGTCTGGAAGTTGTCAGCAGAGTCGCTGTAATAATATTTTTGTGCCGCATAGCCGTCAAAGTAGATTCGCCATGAACCATTATCCAGCTGAACTAGCGCAGGGCCTTCTACCCAAGATCCCCAACCTGCCCAATCTCCTTTACCTTTAAAGGTGTAGGGACCCGTTAGCGAAGTGGATGTCGCATATTCAATGTATTTGGTGGTCTCGTTCTTGGTAAAAGCATGATAGGTTGAGCCTGTCTTCACGATAAAAGTGTCGATATAATTGGGAGCAATACCTGCCAGTTCAGTAGGTGCAGACCATGAGGTAGACGCTAGATTCCTGCCAGAAGCTGTGAGTACATAAGGTTTGAAATTCTCATAGTTGCCTGGGGAGAGGGACACGATAATGTTCAGACTGCCGTTGCTGTCTTTGAACCATTCCGGTGCCCAAGTGTGTGCAATTGTGGTAGGTGAGGATAAGGTAATGTTACGGACAAATGTCCAGTTCACCTTATCCGGGCTGGAGGCGATGCCGATGGTATTCCCTGACCAATTCGTGGTGTAAACGATGTAGTATAGCCCATCTGTGTGCTTCATGATGCTGGGATCGCGGATCAGATCGGCCGGAGGTGTATAGGCTGGCCCTTTCAGCAAACCATAATGAGTCGCATTATACGATTCATAGATGTACATATTGGACTCACTTGTGTTCGTAAAGGCTGATATCGTATAGACACTTGTTGCTGCTATGGCTGTATTGGGGAATAACATTGTTACTAGAAGTAATGTTCCGAGCAGCAGGATCATTCCGGCTTTGAAACCGCTGAATCCTCTTGCTGTGTCTTGCCTCTTCGTTAACATCAGGTCATCTCCTTATCCTTGATTGAATGGAAAATGAATTAGACTTAACGTTTCTTACAGCCGAATTAAACGTTTCTTAGAGTCATCCATATATAAGCCTACCTTACGACTAGCTGTTCCAATTCCAATTACATGAAGCATCACTCCCTTCACAGATCATGGATGAACAATCACCAATTATGTAAACGGTTACAAATACTAAAGCTACAAATGTTGTCTATGCTCCTTGTACATAGCTGATCACCACAGTTCCCCCATTCCCTTAGTCCAATTCACTCCCCAGACTGAATTCGAAGACTCATGAACCCGGGGTATCACGATTACGGAAATGAGGTGGTATGACTGTGGTAAAAGGTTAACTTTTGCGTTATGTGATGCTACTTCACAACAACCCACGGATAACGGGATGGCATATCGAACAGGAATCGTACCCGTTCTGGCGTTCTGCCTTCTTCATCGAACAAAAGCAATTCATTCTCTTCTTGTAGCCAGGCTACTGGAACTTTGTAATCCTCTTGCGGGCCAATCTGCCAGTAACGACCCAAATGATGTCCGTTCAGGTGAATGGTGCCTTTGCTCATCCCCGTCAGACGAAGCATCAAATTCACTTTATAGTGCTCGGCAATAGTAGGCATATTGAAACGCCAGCGATACCAGACGGGCTGACCGTACGAGTCTTGTGCTCGAATGGTACCGGATGTGGAATGAGCCTTCTCGCTCACCGTAACACTTGATATCCCATCGTCCGAAGCAGGGGCCACCAGATTGGCAGTACAATTGCCACTTTCGGCGTTACCAGGATGTGTCGCTTGTTGGAAAGCCTCGGATCTCTCCCATTGTTGCGGAAGTAACGCTTCTGTCCCTGCCATACGCCAGTCCTTCAGCTCTCCCTGACTCGGATACGTGATCAGTTCCAGTCGATTCAGTGATGAACGGCTATACGGCATTTCCAGTGTATTCGTCTCTCCGGGCTTGATATACAGGGAAATATCTAACGTCTGGAAGGCAAACCAATCCTGATATCCCTCCATCGGAACTTCGATGCCATTGATACGAAGACCTTTGCTCAAGGCACCCACGAGGATCGCCCGATCCATACCATCCAGCTTAAAACTTCTGCTGAGAAGTGGTGCTCCATGTATAGCGTTCACCTCATCGAGATGCACAAGTCCACTCTCCATATGCCAATTCCGACGAATATCCTGAACCTGGCCACCCAGATACACCGCACCAGTCAGACCTTTGCTCTCACCCAAATATGGAGAGAAGTTCAATCTGCCCATATGCTGCACCAGAATCTGAAGTGTATTCTTCCCTTGGGCCACCTGCAATTGCACACCTGCTGCCCCTACCTGACGCACTAATGCCTGCTGAACACCATTAACGATGATGCTGGCAGTATCCTGGATATCCGGCAAAATGAGGTTAGTTGCCCCTTCGATCGGACTCTCCAAATCACATTCGTACAATAGATAGCCAAAATCTTGTCCATATCGGGAAAAGTCTTCCGGCTGTCCACTCGCTGAGCGTTGCTTGGCAGTTAACGTAATACGTGACAGCTCAGGAGAATCAGACAACTTTGGCTCACTCGGCAGTGTCCTTGGAAGTTGCTGCTGTGCTCCTGTAGAGGACGCCTGGCTGGCATAGAACTCGTGACCTGTTAACGTTCGTTCTCCATCTGTCCAGTCACCAAGCAGGGTGATTGTACGATCCGAATCCGTGATCATGCCCTTGACCTGACCAGATGGCAACACGTCCACGTCATCGAAGCCGATCACATAACGTAGTCCCTTCTGATCTGTTGCTTCCAATCGCCATGTTCGATTCATCATCTCTTGATCCAGAATGACCAAACGAATGGGTGTGCCGTTTGCTTCCAGTTGGATCATTCCCGGCTCTTGGAAATGAAACAGATCCAGGCGGTGTACGTTCCTTGCTGGATCATGCTCGACCAGTACTTGCACCGAACTGTCCAAGACGTTCAAGTCCACGGCTTCCAGTTCAACTATGGAACGCTGCCCTGCTGGGGCCACAATAAACAGGGTCAATGTTCCATTTATCATTTCATTGCCCGTAATCATCGTACCCGCAGTCAGGTATACCTGATCAGCAATCTGTACTTGATCCAGCAATGGAACAATCTGTCCCGGATTCAGCGATACGGGAAGAGTCCGGCCTTCTTCCAAAGTAATGTGCATCGTCTCGCGTTCATCCTTGTGACTTTCCAGGAACCAAATCTTCTGGTTGTCCGCCTGTCTGCCTCGTACAGATAGGCCTTCAGGATGACGTACAACGATCTGTTCTGATGGAATCTCCTCTGTTTCCATCAGAAGGTCCCCGAAAGCATGGACGAAATAAGACAGATTCTTGGTTACCGCATATTTCGGTGTCACCCGTCCATATTCATTCAGCGGTGCATCATAGTCATAAGATGTAATCATGAAGATATCACTGCTACCCATCGTCCTGCCGCCATATCCGCCAAAATTGGTGCCGCCGTAGAACATGTAATGGCTGATTCCGGTATACCCGGCACGCAGAATCTCCATGATGCGTCTCTCCAGCAAAGGCGCCGTCTTCTGAATGGCTGAAGGCCCTCCCCAATTCTCAAACCATCCGGTCCAGAATTCCGTGACCATCTTCGGGGTGTCCGGCTGTTTGACTCTGAGTTTCTCATAATGCCCATCAGCACCGGACCAGAAATTTGCACCTTCAATCGTGCCTTCCGCCCCGCCAACGCAAGTGATCAGCGTAGAATCGATGCCACGTTGTAATAATCCATCCCTAAGTGTATTCATATGGTCACTTGCAGCGACGTCATCCATCAGATACCCGTATTCATTCTCCACCTGAACCAGAATGACCGTGCCCCCAGCAGATAGCTCGCGTTCCCGAATGATGGGCACAAGCCGGTCAAAATACAGATTCACATAGTGCAGGTACGTCTCATTATTTTCCCGGAATTTCACGCCGTCCTTCGTACCCAGCCAGTATGGAAAACCGCCAAAATCCCATTCCGCACAGATAAACGGACCCGGACGTGCAATGACCCACATATCCAGTTCTGCGCACAGATCCAGAAATGCTCCGCAATCGTTGTCCCCTTCAAAGGACCACTGCCCTTCCTCCGGTTCATGCACGTTCCAAGCAAAGTAAGTGTCGATGCAGTTCATGCCTGCCAGCTTCGCCTTCAACAGAACCTCACGCCATTCCTCCCTCGGCATACGGAAGTAATGGATCGTGGCACTGTTCAGAAATATACGCTCTCCGTTCAGGAAAAAACTGCGTGCATCGTATGTTAGTTCAGATTGAACATTGTTCTCAGCCCTGGCGGTGCTCTTCTCCTGTTCCTGCAGCAAAAGGGATGCTTTCTCTGTCAAAGATATCCCCTCCTTCTCTTTATTTATATAAATTGAACTAAAGATTATTTACACTGCACACTTCGATGACAGAACAACCTTCCGATCGCTGTTATCCCCAGATTTTTTTTGATTCCCTTTTCCTCAAAGGGAAAATCCGGTGATAGCGTATGCTTCCGATGTAGCTTTCTTGCAGAAAGCTTGTAGGCGACCGCTTCGCTTCTTCAAGTTTTTTCTGTCCCCTCCGTTTGGTATAACTGTTTAGTTGAATTTATATAGTTTCATATGTCCTATAACTCTTTTAAAATATAAGGCGAACCAAATCCGTAAAACTAAAAGACAATCTACACCAGCACTCAGATGACCTAACAACCTTCTGATCGCTGTTATTACTTCGCCTGCAACGTCACGCCTTCCAGTACAACGGTTGTAATGGAGTTGTCGGCCGTAGGCACTTCAAGTCCGTTGGCATACACCGGAATGTCTTCAAGTTGCTCCATATTTCGCTCTGGTGAAGTCTGGTACACCTGAGCGGTGAATGATTTTTCATACGCATACCCTTCCAGTTCAAATGCCGTCGTACCCGCTGACAACTCATTGCGAATGACCAACACCAGTCTTTGACGTTCTGCGTCATAGGCAGCCAACGTGCGACCATCATCCGTTGGAATAATCGTTGCACCAGGACGAATGAACTTCGTAAACTGGGCCATGCCGTAATACTGTTTGGTCATCTCGTACTGCTCTTCTCCGTTAAAATTGGCGTGGATGAACCCCCAATTATTATTGGCCCCTTCATCTTCAACGGCCTGCCAGTATACCCAAGCGGAAGGCTGCATGATTTTCAGATCAAACATGATGCGCTCTGCGAGTTCCTGTACTGAGGTCATGTCTTCATGACTGTGCGGCTCGCTGCCGCCTGTTCCGTACTCGGACATCCACAGCTTCTTGCCATGGCGTTCTGCCAATGTGCGCAGCTCTTCCATTTTGCTACCATTATAGGAGTGGGTATTGATCTGCTCGATTACGTCCAGCGTGTCCTGATCGTAAAGGTTGAAATTGAACACCGTCTCATCAATGCTGTTATCGTCTGCGGCACTAATGACAGTTCCATCCAGTCCTTTGCTCTTCAACGATGCAGCGACTTTCTTGATAATCTCGGCCTGTTTCTCATTGGTAAAATGACTGCCTTCCTGCATATTGCCTTTCTTCCACCAGTCGGAGGAAGGTTCATTGAGCGGATTCAATGTGCGGAAGGTGATCCCCCACTCGTCCCGATAATGCTTCACGACTTCGGTCAGATAATCGGCAAACGCATCATACTGATCATCACGCAGATTATTGCTGCCATCCACGGCTCCAGTAACCGATCCACTGATCGTCATCCAGTAAGGTGGTGAATTGGAGAATGCTTCGGCAATGTTCACCCCGCGTTCCATCGATCCCTGTAATACCGCACGCTGGCCTGCATCGGCCTCCCAGTCCCACTCTCCAGGTTCAGGCTGGAAGCCGGGCACGTCCCCGCCGGGACGAAGGGCTTTCATCTCCGGATTTTCCTCACCGCCTATATTGTAACGGACGATGTTCAGACCTAATCCTTTCTCCGGGTCAAAGACCAGGTCCATCACTTCACTAACCTTCGCCTGATCCTTCCACAATCCGAGATCGTTGGCCCACCAGGCAAGTGACGTGCCCCAACCTTCAAAATGATCATAAGACTGATCCAGTTTCAAACGTACCGGTTCCTCTTGGAATACAAGTGTTTTGGATGATTCATTGGCAAAATGATTGATAACAATTCCTCCTCCTGCCAGCAGGGCAATCAGGGCAACCCCCATGAGGATATAACTCCGTTTGCTTCTGCTGCGTTGTTCTTTATGCGCCATGGGCTAAACAATCCTTTCTCCATGTACGTTGGATGACTCCGTTGACCTTGAATGTTAGATCGAAAACACACACTACAGGCATCATCTGTGTTACTTGATTCCACTGCTTCCGCCGCTAATGTTGGCCTCATAGACATAACGCTGTCCGAACAGATAGACCAGCACCATCGGAATGGTGAGGAACAGGGAAGCGATCATGACAAGGTTCCAAGGCGGCATCTGTCCGCCACCTACCGTAGTCAGCAGCTGAACCCCGAGTGCCAGCGGCATTTTCTCCGGATCATTGATATAGATGAGCGGCCCCATGAAGTTGCCCCAGTTATAGGAAAACGAGAAGATCGCAATGGCAGCAAGTATCGGGTAAGTCAGTGGCATGATAATCTTCCAGTAGATTCCCGGGTGTCCCATACCATCGATCATGGCGGCTTCATCGAGTGATTTGGGGATACTCATGACAAACTGTCGAATCAGGAATACGTTGAACGCCCCGGCGAAGAAACTCGGTACGATCAGTGGGTAAAATGTATTAATCCAGTCCAGATGACGGAAGATGATGAACTGCGGCACCATCGTCACCTCACCCGGAATCATCATCGTACTGAGCAACACAATAAACAGGAACCGGCTGCCTTTTGCCTTGATTCTGGCAAAACCGTAGGACACGATTGAAGCTGACAATACCGATCCAACAATCGTAAAGATGGTAATAATGACTGAGTTTTTCAAATACGTTCCGAGATTGTTATTCGTGAAAATCGTATAAAAGTTCGACCACTGGAACTCCATTGGAACGAAGGTAAAAGCTGATTTGACGGTTGTTGCGTCACTGGCCAGTGCAATGGAGATCATGTACAGGAAAGGTGAAGCAAGCAGCACCCCGACCAGAATCAGAAAAATATAGGAGATCGTCTTCTCCACAGTCGATGGATTACTCATTGGCTTTTCCCTCCTCGTAGTGCACCCATAGCGCCGATGAACGGAATACAACCAGTGTCAACGCCATGATGATGATGAATAGTACCCAGGCAATCGCTGATGCATATCCCATTTTGTAGAATTGGAATGCATTCTGGAACAGGTAAGGCACGACCATCTGACTTGAATTATCAGGTCCCCCTGCAGTGACGATGAAGACCTGCGCGAAGGTCTGGAGCGCCCCGATCATCCCGGTTACGAGATTGAAGAAAATGACGGGTGTCAACATTGGGAATGTAATATGGAAGAACGACTGTGTACTCTTCGCTCCATCAATGGCAGCGGCTTCATACAGCTCCTGCGGAATGCCTTTCATGCCTGCAAGCAGCAATACCACACCACCACCCACACCCCATAAGGACATGAGAATCAGTGCAGGCTTAACCCAGTTGGGATCAAGAAGCCAGGCTGGACCCTGAATACCGAAGATCGCAAGTGCCTGGTTGATCAATCCTTCCGTCGGCGCAAGCAGGTGGATGAAGAGCAATGAACTCGCAACCACCGGAACGACGGAAGGGAGGTAGAACAGAATACGGAAGAAGGTAATCCCTTTAATTTTCTTGTTCAGGTAGTATGCAATCCAGAGTGAGATCGACATGCCCAGCGGAATGGATATCAGTGCATAGAAGAAGGTATTGCCGACGGATTTCCAGAAGATCGGGTCATCAGTCAATAGCGTTTTGTAATTGTCGATACCTATGAATTCAGGGGACTGGAACAGATCCCAATTCGTGAAGCTCATATAGATGGAAAACAGGATCGGACCGAGGGTCAGCCCCAGAAACCCGATCAGCCAAGGCGAGATGAAGATGTAGAACCATTTCCCGTCCTTTTTTCTCACGTTAAGCCCTCCCATGACGCAGAGAGCAGATGGAACCCGCATTCACGCCGATTCCACCTGTCCTGCTGTCGCTGCTATTTGTGCATGTTCAGAAAAAACTTCTATTTGTAGAGTCTTTCCAGTCCACTCTGAATTTCGGTTACAGTATCATCAAGCGAGGCTTTGTTATTGAAGTACACACCCAGCTTATCGTTGATGAGCTTCATCATTTCGTTCCATTGCGGATTGAACGGTTCTGCATAGATCGTCGATTCACTGAACGCGGCCATGTTGATTTTTTTGCCGCCATATTCAGCATTCAGGAATTCATCACTGGACAGACCTGCTTTGGTTGCAGGAGCATCCTGACCGGCTTTGACCATTGGCATCTGTGCTTCCGGTGTGGTCAGTGCTTCAATGACTTTGAATGCTTCTTCCTTGTGTTTGGAAGCGTTGGTAATCGTTAAACCGTTAAAGAATGCGTTCGTTTCACCCCATACTGGAGAGATATCCCAGTTAATGCCTTCTACCTTGGCAAGTGAACCGATGTTCCAGAACCCGGTCGTTTCCATGGCGATCTTGCCTTGAGCGAACAGCGGATCAGCTCCGATATTCCCCATGTCGGCAATCTCTGTAGGCGTTGGTCCCGCACCATGTGTGAAAGTCAGGTCATTCATGAATTGTAATGCTTTACGCACAGGCTCTGTATTGAAGGTCGGTTTCCCACTCTCATCGAACAAAGAGCCACCGTTCTGGTAGATGAGTTGCATCCATTGCGGCCACCAGCTGCCAGGGTAGTAACCCCATTGAGTCGTTTTGCCATTCTCTTTCACCGTCAGCTTCTGAGCTGCTGCCATCAGATCGTCCTGCGTCCAATCTTTGGTTGGGTATTCCACCCCAGCCTTGTCGAACAGATCCTTGTTATAAAAGAGAACCATAGCACCTGCCCGATCCGGCAAACCAAATTGTTTGCCATCATACTTCATGAGGTTTGCAATATCATCGGAATAACGTTCCGACATGTTCACATTGTTCGCCTTAATCATGTCGTCCAACGGTATGATCTGATTCTTGGAGGCGTATGCCTGATAGTTCTCGGCGATCATCATGATGTCCGGTGCTGTTCCCCCGGCGATCATCGTTTGTACTTTCTGGTCATAATCCCCTGCAACCACGTTCAGCTTCACGTTAATATCGGGATACGTTTGTTTCACAATATCGAGTCGTTCCTGGTAAATTTTCTTCTCATCCTCCGAGCCCCAGATCGTCATGCTTAGATCAACCTTGCCACCGGACTCTCCGGAGGAACCACTTTTACTCCCGCTGCTGCAGGCTGTCAGACCCATTACCATAACCAGCATCAATAACGAAATGACCTTTAAACTTCTTCTCATACGTTACGCCCCCTTGAACTAATGAATGGATGACCACACTGAAACCCGTTTCATGAAATGGGTTTCATTAAGCTGAAACATAAAACCCGTTCCACTTTATGAAAGGGGTTTCATTCACGCACTCATTATATTTCACCCTTCGAGGAAATGTCAACGCTTTCTTTTCCAATTACAGGCCCCCTTATCTTGAAGCAGGTCCTGTACTTTGACGCACAATCAGCTCCGGTTGCAGAATGATCTGCTTCTTCGGTTTGCCTTGGTTAATCAGCTCATGCAGCACGTCCACAGCCTGTTTGCCCAACTGATATGTGTTCTGGGATACGGTTGTCAGTTCCGGTATAACGGCACTAGCGAGAGGTGTATCATCAAAACCTACAATGGATATATCTTTCGGAATCGAGAGCCCATGCTCAATCGTCGACTTGATCGCACCAATGGCCGTGTTGTCATTCACACATATGACCGCGGTGGGCGGATTGTCCCGATCCAGCAGCTTGGACATCTCCCGTTTGCCATCGTCGATGGAGAAACTCCCGAGCAGCTGCCGTTCTTTCGGTATTTCGAGCCCATGCTCCCGCAGTTTCTTCTGCACAGCTCTGACCTTGACCATGGTGGTGGACAATTCTTTCAGCCCGCCGACAAAGGCGATATCGCGATGCCCCAGTTCAAGCAAATGCTCAGCTACCAGAGCTGCCCCTGCCCCTTCATCCGTGTACACCCGGTGGAACCCGCCTTTGGCAATATTGCCATTGACCAGTACGATGGGCATACGTTTGCCCATATCAATCAATTCCTGCGCCATGTCATCCGGACAGACCTGCATGTTGATTCGCCCGCCGAGAAAAATAATCCCGTCTACCCGCTTCTCTCGCAGGATGGACAAATATTCAGATTCCCTGTTGTAGTCGCCTGCGGTATTACAGAGAAAGAATGTGTACCCTAATCCACGAGCCTCATTCTCCGCACCCCAGAACACTTCCGGGAAGAAGGGATTCGTAATGTCCGGCAGGATGATGGCGATGGTGCCCGTCTCTTTCTTGATCAGACTGCGCGCCTGCGCATTGGGCTGAAACTGGTGTTTTTCGATGATGGACATAATCTTCTCTCGGGTGCTTGCACGCACAGGTGCCGTATCATTCAGTACCCGGGAGACTGTCGCTACAGATACATTTGCTTCCTTGGCGATGTCGTATATGGTGATCGGTGTCATAGCGGAACCTTCCTTTTTCTCTAATTTTCCCTATTTTCCTTGCTTATCATACCAGATAAGGAATGCCGATGAAATGGGTTTCATTATTGGGCTGTGAAGACAGAGAGAGGAGCTTTACCAAGACACCATGAAAAAAGTAAGCCTCGCCTCCGTCAACCGTCACTTAACGTGTCAAAATAAACAGCTTGCTGTCGGCATTCACAATCTGTGTGCCATTGCTCAGCTCAACCAGCGACGTATCCCAATGGGTATGTCCGCTGAACACCACCGTCTCCGGCCCAGCCTCCATGGCCTGCCGGATGAGTGGTTCACCCATAAGCCCAAGCTCGGCGATGCCCGGGCTTTGATGCAAAAGCAGGCAATCCGGCTGCTGCTTCAGCAGCTTGCGTACGGATTGCAGGTACTGCTCTGCCGGCAGCCGGCCCGGCTTGTCCGGCCTGCCGATGATGCCGCCCAGGCCCGCGATGCGCAGCTGGCTGGGTTGGGCGGCACTTGGCGCAGGGCCACCCGTTGGGCGGCCAGCGTTGATCATTGCGGCTGGGCCATCCATGGCATGGATGCCCTCGACGCTGTGCAACCGATGAGCATCTGCCTCATCGGTGAGGTCGTGGTTGCCGTGCACGCCGGCAACCCAGCCGAAGGCTGCCCTGAAGGCGAGCCAAACGGGTACCGGATTGCCGCTGGCTCCCCTTTTTCCGCGCAGGGCATACATGTCTCCACACATCAAAACGCCTATACATTCCGGATCAAGCTCTGGCCATTCCACTTCCAGCAACAACCGGACGTAAGCAGGCAGGACTTCACCAAGAAGTTGATCCTCAAGGGCACCTCGCATAGGGTTGCTATCCACTTCGGCATTCGTTCCAACACTGTTGTACGTCTCCTCATTGGAAGCCGTCGCTCCGCCAGATGTGCCCTCTTCCCTCCGCTCCGCAGCAGGCACAACTCCTTGCAGATCCGAGGTCACAATGAGTGCATCTACTCCATCAGGAAGCTCCGAGACTGTGCCATGATAAATGGGGAGTTGGGCTTCAATCACCTCTCCTCCAGAGATGGTATTCAGATAGGCGAAGTGTTCAATCGGCTGATCGTCCAACGATACGACTCTCATGGGACATGCCTCCTTTTCCTTTATTTTACCTTCTAATCTGCATTCATGGTCCATATATTAAAATGTAAGCGAATTCAATGGAGATTAGAGGAGTGTGAACGACGTCATGATCATTCAAGTCAGTCCGCTGGCAGAAGCAAGACTTACTGAAAAGCTGGGAGATCGACCAGGCTATTTCAAATTGTTTTATGATACCGATGGATGCGGTTGTGACGGAATTGCGGTGCTTCTGATCTTAAACGAACCCGATAGCGATGATGTTATCATAGAAGCCGGTTCGCTTCCATTTGTCATCAACAAACAGCAACAGATATACTTCGAACCCTGTCTGCGTCTGCAATCTGAGCACAGCTTCCCTTCGTTCCGACTGAGCAGTGATTCCATGATCTACGGCAGTAATGTCAAAGTCCATGATCTACGAGATACCGCTGATATTGCCCCTCAGCCTACCGGATGGTTTGTACGATAAACGTTGAATTAGCACTATAATCAAAACCTCCCAATCCCGGATGTTCTGCGGGACGGGAGGTTTTTTTATCAATTGAAAAAGGGGCACTATTCTCGTAAACATTTCACTTTAGCTAAGTCTTTCTATCAGTTAAAATATTACTCAGATTACTTCACAAGAATTTCAATCGGCTCCATGGTTAATGCGATATCCGCGGTCATATCCACATAGAGATTTTGTTTCCCTTTTTTGGTTACCATGAATTTATCTTCTACCTCAATCACTTGACCTGACTTAAACTCAGTATAATACCCCACATCCGTATAACTGCGTTCCTCGTCACTACCGGAAAAGAAAAAACGAATGATTGGTCTTCCATGGGTAACTTCAACGGGTTTACTACCTGTATATTTCAAAGTTCCTTTTACTTTAATTGTGTCACCAGTACCTGTAACAGTTGTCGTTGTGACTTCGAGAACAAAATCAGATGTTTCTACACGTTCAGTAATCGTATCTTCATTTTTTACTTTTGATGAACACCCTGTAAATATTATGGATACTATTAACACCAACATTAAGACACTACTACTCATTTTATTAATTTCATATCACCTCTCGCATACTCTAACGAATGATGTATGGAAAGGGTTGCTCAATTAGAGCGTCTTAACCAATTTCTGAATCTTTGAGCGGGAAATTAAGTATATAGGACCCAAGGTTTCTATTTTTCCGTCTTTTACACGTATAGCGCTCTCCTGTTCTGGCGCATATACATCAATTTCTTCAGACAAGGGGAACAGGTAGCCTTGAAGAAACGTGGCGTAGTCGCGTTGAGAATGAGATTCGTAGGCAAAATGATCAAAGCCAATTCCTTCATAAATAGTACTTGTTTCCACTTCATCAATGTCATTCAAGCTTAACCATTTTGCTGCCATGTTTAACGCGCCGGCGCTGGCACCCATGATAATGGCATTGCTACTTTTGATAACATCCAATAATTCATATTCCGCCAAAAGCTCGTTTTGCAGAACAGGATATCCACCGCATAAAAGAATGACAGAAGCATTCTGAACGAATCGCCGGGCATCTTGCTTCTGCATGCGGTAGTCAATGAAATGATTTTCATCAAAAATAACATTAGCCTGTTTCAACCAAGTCCATTCAGTAACATCATCAAAGTTAATTTGCTCATCTGTGTAACCAGACGGGTCAGCACTAATCATCACAAGTGATTTTCTGTCTGTTATATCCTCATGCAACCATTTGACCAGCTTCTCTGGAAAAAAATCATTAAACCAACTGAAATAGCAGTGAATACTCAAACTTAATTACCTCCATATGTATCATTTAATTTTATCCATTCTTTGACTAAAATACATTATATTACAATAATCTAGAATCATAGTGTGCGAAGTATGTTTTCACGAAGCTGCCCCTTAGCTGAACAAAAGCAGCCGATCAGGTTGATCGACTACTTTCTGAGGTTTATTGACTGATATCATTAACACTTCAGTATCATTAGAAGCCGAAATGCCTTTCAACTTCCAATAACATCTGCTCTTTATTGGACTGAGATGTTCTCATAAACCATTTTAATTGATACTGCTCTGCTTGTTGCAGATAATGATTCGATGCTCTAACCACTGTGCTTAATGTTTCGTCCCGTGCACGTTGTGGATCTGATAAACCAGGAAACAAATCTTCCATGCCTCTCAAATGATCTCGATCCAAATAATCTGCTCGAATGAGGTCATCTTCTGCAAACATATAAACAACTCGGTTGGGATCCACAATCTCCCTTAGATAAGCAGGTTCCATAAAAGTATCTACTACGATCGGCTTCTCTTTCCCCATCTGTAACAAATCCAAGATGATAAACTCTACGCTTTCATCAAACACGGAATTTAACCAGTGACTTCTGTCATTCCCACGACCTAAAAAGAACCATTCCCAATCAATAAAATGTCGTAATATTGCGGGATGATCCTGCGGATTAGCCTTTTTTTGATAATCGAACGTGTGGTCATCTGAAGAATAATAATTCATATTCCATTTTGAAGAAAGTAACTTTGTCATCGTGCTTTTTCCGCCGCAAGGGCCTCCACATATCCAATAGACATGATCTAAATATTGTCTTAATAGTCGGTCTGAAATTTTCATTGTCTGAACATCTCCTAGTATAAGATTATTTTCTTATAAGGGAGAATGTCTCTTTTTGCTTGCACTAAATGTCCAAGTAGCTGGCATTTTTACACCGCCTTTCCTAGCTTCCTTTTATGACAAATTTATTCCTCTGATTTGCTTTTCACAAAATAATTACCGTGAGAAAAAATCTGTTTGGTATCGGCCGTTAAATGATCCAAGTTATCAACCGTTTCCTTCTCGGTAATGTAGGGGTCTTTCTCGGTTACCCTTTCAAATGTTCCAAAAGAAGTCGTTATGCCACTGACATTTTCTAAAGCACTATTTATTTCCTCTGCTGATAATTTTACTGATGGACCAAAATCTGAATAGTTTGGGTTATCCGCTGTAGCATCATCATAAAAATTACTCGCATAAATACTTAAAGCAGTCACTGCCGAAACAGTCATTATCGATGCCGTACTAACCAATAATTTTTTCATTGGATGTCACTCACTCCTCAATCTTTTCTATAGTATGCATTCTTATATCCATTGCCTTCTAGTTCAAGTGGGCCTATGTTCTAGTAGAAGACAGATACAACAACTAATGATCTGTATACTGCATAGCGTGAATCGGTGTACCTTTCGTGACTTCACCTGTCCATGTATTGATTTCTAGTGGCTCTACTAAAACCTTCCATCCATTTCCGCTTTTGAAAATTTTATATGGGAGTGGCGGTGACTGTTTATAGTCTTGTCCTGCATACTTTTGAACGACATAAAGTTGAACTTCATCCGTATTGATTTGTTTGCTTTCCACAATTTCATACCCTGTAGTTGGATTGGTCTTCAAGTCCTTTACATATCCTTCTTCACGACTCTTCTCATCCAAATAATTTGTATCTTTAGCATAGAACATCATCCCCTCTACATCCTTAGCAATGTAAGCATCAAAGTACTCAGTTGCGGCTTCCATCGGAGTTTGGGCTACGACTCTTTCTGCAGTCGTAGTCGATGCAACTAAAATAGAACCAGTAATAACACCAGCAAGTAAAAGCGATACTATTCTTTTCCCCGTCATGGATCGAGAACTCCTTTTTAGTGATAGAGTTGGTAATAGTGATCAAATTTTCTTTATATCTATTTAGTATAACGCATTGAATTATTGGAAAGTTTTTATATTTATGAGAAATTTGTTTGCATTGAATTTCCGAAGACTATCGACAGCATCCGATGATCACCGAATCAGGCAGCTGTTGATCCTCCTTATCTTATGTAACTTTACCTCATGCATTTTAATAGAAACACACCTAATCCACCTCAGCACTTTGTACAATCCGCTTAAAAATCCGATCTCTTTTAGCCTCTTTATCCAAACTCTTCTTTACGCCCACCTCACTTAATGTTAGATTTTATAACATACGATAATGAAAGCGAGTGGGTTAAAGATGGATCTGCAACAGTTATTGACTATCCCCATTCTATCCAAAGCAAAAGTGATTGCCGGACATCGCGGATTGGATCGTTTGGTGCAATCGATTAATATTATGGATGCCCCAGATATTGTACAATTCCTGAAACCCGGAGATATGCTGCTGACGAACGGCTATATTCTGAAAGACCGCCCCGATGCTCATCTTGGATTCATTACCGACATGCATGCAATTGGTTGTGCAGCGCTTGCGGTCAAGACACAGCGCTTCTCTCTTGAATTATCTCCGCAACTGTTTGAGACAGCCGACAGGCTGGGCTTGCCGATCATCGAACTGTCGGAGATCGATAATACACTTGGCGAAATATTCCAACAATCAATCAGCGCCATCCTTCAGAACAAAACCCATGAGCTCCACTACGCCTTATCTATTCACAATCAATTTTCAACGATGATTATGCAGGGAAAAGGTATACCAAACATCGTAGATACATTGTCTCAGTTGTTATCTTCACCTGTGCTTCTGCTTGGTTCGAAGAAGCAGATTACGGCAAGCTCCCATTATGCACAACAGATAGATGACCTTTCTCTCGCAGGGCCCTTACTGACTTTTATAGATGAGCATCCTCCCTTCCATACCGCAATCTCGCTCTGCCTGCTTACTACTGATAAATATCGACATGCCGAGCTTCATCCCATCTTCACGGATCGGCACGAGGGCTATTTGATCGCAAGATATGACAGTTCTGCAAGTTCTAGACTCTCCACTCTGGCACTGGAGCAAGCCGTCAATGTTATCGGGCTGGAATTAACCAAGAAGCAAGCCGTCAAGGAGCGCTCCCGCCGGTACAAAAATGAATATTTCTCCGATCTCATTCAGGGCTTCATTCGTTCGGAACAAGAAGCACTTCACCGCGGCAAGAAATATGGGCTGCAAGCCAAAGGGAGCTCTGTTCTCATCATTGCCAAAAAGGATGAATCCTTAGCGGGTATACCTAAGCAGAACGCTGCTCCCTCCGAAGAACGATTCATCTCGGAACGAGACGCCAATTACGAGTTGATTAAGCAGGAGTTCGCCAGACTGGATCTCTCCTTCGTCATGTTCACCAAGAACGACCAGTTCGGTATACTCGTCTTTTTGAACGAATCGTCATGGGAAGAACACACCGTTATTCAACAGCTTGAGCGGATCGCAAGCAGTCTGTATACGGAGTCGCAGCTCAGCTTATCCTTCGGAATAGGCAATCCCTACACGAATGTATTGGATATCGGACTCTCCTATAAGGAAGCAGTCAAGGCGCTCCAATCCGGCTATCAGATGCGAAAGACCCGCTTCGCTCATTCTTATCAAACCATGGATATAAGTCGCCTGCTGCGCATGATTCCTTACGATGAGATGATGCAATTCCACCATGAAACCTTTAAACCCTTCGATGGCCGAGATCCAAACGAACGCAGCGAACTGATGAAAACTTTGTCCTCCTTCTATGAGAATCATTGCCAGATCGTCGATACAGCCAAGGAGCTATTTGTACATCGCAATACAGTGATCTACAGACTGGAGAAATGCGAGAAACTGACCGGCAGAAACATTAAGGATCCGATGGAGAGTCTACGCTTCCGTCTCGCCTTTGCTCTGGAATCGCTGCTGAATGTTAATCGCCCCTAGCGAAGCTGATCATACGTCTTAAACGGAGAACGTGTCATATATAATGACACGTTCTTTTGTTTTTCTTTTCCCAAGTCATCTTCGTTTGTACATTTTAACTGATTTAATTCTATTTTTATGTTCAGTTTAACTAATGACAATTCGACAATCAGTCTATATGATTAGGGATATATTCAACAATGTTATATTAATTAACATCAAAATCCACATCAAGAAATAAACAAACATCAGGCTGTAGGAAAGGGGCTACCTATCATGGCTATCCAAATACAAGGCGTATCCAAATCATTTGTCAGTGCAACCGGAGAAGATATTCAGGTCTTGGCTGAAGTTTCGATGCAAATCAAGAAGCAGGAGTTCTTCAGTATCGTGGGACCGAGCGGATGTGGCAAGAGTACGATCTTCAATATTATCGCAGGTCTGCTTAAACCAACGAATGGCAAGGTTATCGTCTGTGGCGAAGAGATCGATCAGACCACCGGGCATGTCGGCTATATGATGCAGAAGGATCTGCTGCTCCCTTGGAGAAGCATCCTGGATAATGTCACGTTAGGCTTGGAAGTGAAGGGCATGTCCAAAAAGGATCGCGGCGATATTGCCATGGATTATCTGGATCGTTATGGCCTGGCTTCATTCGCAGAAGCCTATCCCTCCACATTGTCAGGCGGTATGCGCCAACGTGTAGCCCTCATACGTACCCTCGTTACCCAGCCCGATATTATATTATTGGATGAACCTTTCTCCGCACTTGATTATCAGACCAGACTCATTCTGGAAGATGAAATCTTGTCCATCCTGAAATCCGAGGGCAAGACAGGCGTACTTATCACACATGACATTGAGGAAGCCATCGCCATCTCCGATCGCATTGCTGTCATGAGCAAAAGACCAACGACCGTAAAACAGGTGTATGACATCGGTCTCGCCTCGCAATACGGTTCAGCACTGAAAGCCCGCTCCGACCAGAAGTTCAAACAGTATTTTGAATCGATCTGGGCAGAGCTTGATATCCAAATGGGGAGGATCAGCTAATGAAGAGCACATCACCTAAAATCGCCCTTGCCGGGCAGTCTGCTGGCGTTACGAAGAACAAGAGTAAACGTAGACAGTCCACCTTCTCCAAAGAATGGCTGATCACGATGCTGTGGCGATTCATTATTGTTGCAGTCATCCTGGTGATCTGGGAATCCGCCGTTCGATTGAAGCTCGTTAACGGATTCCTCATGGGATCACCAAGCGCCATTATGGATGCAGCCATTACCATGGCCAGCTCAGGGCAGCTGTTGACAGACGCTTTTGCAACGGTGAATGCCACCGTTATCGGCTTCGTAGCCGGAAGCTTAATCGGCTCATTGGCAGGACTGCTCATGTGGTATTCCAAGTCCGTTGCCCGTGTGCTCGATCCATTCATCGTAGCAATGAACGGTATTCCGAAGATTGCTCTCGCTCCCATGATTATCATCTGGTTCGGTTCAGGCATCTTCTCCAAGATTGCTCTCGCCTCTGTCGCAACGTTTATCGTGGCGCTATTATCCGCTTACCAAGCGACTCATCAGATCGACGAATCCCAGATTA
This sequence comes from Paenibacillus sp. SAF-068, assembly GCF_051967555.1. NCBI lineage: Bacteria > Bacillati > Bacillota > Bacilli > Caryophanales > Paenibacillaceae > Paenibacillus > Paenibacillus sp. SAF-068. Next base: position 249,038 of record NZ_JBQCJX010000002.1, on the reverse strand, counting down.
ATCTCATGAAATCCTTCGGTGCGAAGAAATCACAAATTTTCCGCAAAATTATCGTTCCTTCCTCTCTGCCATGGATTATCTCAGCCTTCCGAATCAATATCGGTTTGGCACTGGTGTCTGTTGTAGGCGGAGAATTCATCTCTTCTGACAAGGGACTCGGACACATGGTATTCGTCGAGGGCAACCTATTCAACCTTCCGGCCGTATGGGTTGGCGTGTTCATGCTGATGCTGGTCGCGATGCTCCTCTACACCTGTGTCGGTTATATCGAATCTCGTCTTCTTCCATGGAATGACAACAAAACCAGCAGCAAAACCACATCTGTCTAAGCTGACCCACAACGACCAACTTAACTACAACCATTAAAGGGGCCTGGTGACTTATGCGTACATTCAAAAAGATAGCTATTCTGGCAACGATGACGATGCTATTGACCACTCTGCTCAGTGCATGCGGAAGCAACGCCACAACACCTGCGAGTGGCGGAGGTACATCCAGTAATGAGGGGCAAGATGCTGCGAAGGTGGATAAAATCATGGTGTCCGAGGTGTATCACAACCTGCTCTACCTCCCGCTCTATGTAGCGAATAACCAAGGATTCCTAGAGGAGAATCGCATTGAACTGTCCTCCATCCGTGCTGCCGGAAGTGGACCAACAGCATTGTCTTCAGTCATTTCAGGCGAGTCTGCGTTCTCCTTCCACGGTCCGGAGCATGTCGCATTTGCTAATGCAAAGGGCGGGGATGCTCGCTCATTGGTCCTTCTATCGGGTAGTGCTCCAGTATGGGCGGTTGCGAGAGAAGGAGTGACGGTGAATTCGACAGCTGATTTCAAAGGTAAAACCATTGTTGTAGGTTTGGCACCCACAAGCTCCAACAGTTTACTGCGGAAGCTATTCGCTGACAATAACATCGACATCGATAAAGATGTGACGATCACCGAGGTTCAGAATGGCTCCGAGCTTGGTGCTGTATTAGCCGGCAAAGCGGACATTGCTATCGTATACGAACCCCAACTGGATCAAGGCGTCTCAGAGGGACTGCACATTGTCCATGATTTCACCAAGGATTACCCTGACTTCGCCTTTGCAACGCTGAATACAACTGCAAGTTTCATTGAAAAGAATCCTGATCTCACTCAGCGCTTCGTCACCTCTATTGAGCAAGCCCTGGACTACATTCAATCCAATCCTGAAGGCGCCAAAGCAGTCGCTGTGAAGGAATTCCCGAATCTGGACAAAAAAGTCGTGGAGCAAGCTGTGCAACGCATGATTGACAGCAAGGTGTATCCTGCTGAGGGGCTCATCAATGAATCCGCCTTTGAGACGGCAATGGGTATGCAGAGCTTCATCGGCAATCTGAAAGAAGACCTCGTTTACGAGGACATTATCAATTCAAGCTTCACCAAATAGAGAGAGAAAGGGTGATTACTCTGAAACAGGACGACTATCTCACACACCGCCATACCGAAAGTGCGAAATACGCGAACGGAGTTATTACGAGCGAGGAGCTTGCTTTATTTACTGCCGACTTGGAGCTGATTCGAGGTTTCAAGTTGCCCGAAGAAGTTGGCCCCAATCCTCCGCATAGGAGGGTGCCTCTGCGATGATTACCAAACCACTGAACGAGCTGACGATTGCTGAAGCCGCAACATTGATTAAAAACAAGACGATATCTCCTGTTGAGCTTACGAAATCGTACTTGAACCACATTGAAAAAGTAGAGCCTGCTGTGCAAGCCTTCGTTACGGTTACCGCCGAACAGGCTTTGCAGGTCGCAAGAGAGTCTGAGCGCAAGCTGATGAATGGCGAATATCTCGGCCCTCTGCATGGCATTCCATATGGAGCAAAAGACATTATCCATACCGCTGGCATACGCACCTCGGCCGGATCTAGTACCTATCCTGACTTCATACCAGAGACGAATGCTACTGTGATTAATAAGTTGCAGGCTGCCGGCGCTATCCTGCTCGGCAAGACAACAACGACGGAATATGCCTTCCAGGGAGGAGAGCCGCCAACACGCAACCCGTGGAATCTAGAACATACCCCAGGCGGTTCCAGTTCAGGCTCCGCCGCTGCTGTAGCGGCTGGCATGGCCTCCTTCACACTCGGAACGCAGACCTTCGGTTCTCTGCTCAGACCCGCCGCTTACAACGGATTAACCTGTATGAAGCCAACTTATGGCAGGGTTAGCCGTAACGGTGTCATCACAGCCAGTTGGAGCCTGGATCATATCGGAGCCTTCACTCGATCCGCACAAGATAACGCGATCGTTCTGGAAGCGATGGCGGGGCAAGATGAACTGGACTCCTTCACGCTTCCTTATGGCAAGCCAGATCTAACCAATAATCTTGAGCATCCTGTTTCAGGAATGGTGATCGGCCTGCCGAACAATTTCTTCCAGACCGATGAACCGGCGATCTTGTTAGCCGTAGAGTCGGCCATCGCTGTACTCGAGAAGCTGGGCGTGCAATGGAAAAAAGTTGACCTGCCTTCTTATATGGAAGAGACCATTGCTGCTCATCGTACGGTTATGCGAGCGGAAGCGGCTGCCTTCCATCGAGAACGCTTCGCAGAAGCCTCTGATCGTTACGGTCACACGATGCGTGAGCAGCTTGAGCTTGGTTTCCAGACGAGTGCCGTTGATTATTTGCAGGCCCAGCGCATCCGAACCATATTCCGCAACGAGATGATGATGCTGTTCGATGAAGTGGATGTATTACTGACTCCATCAACACCATATGTGGCCCCTTATGGCTACAAGACGGGCAGCCCGATTTTCAACGGACCATTTACCAATACAGGTCTACCATCCATTACCGTTCCCATCGGATTCGATACTTCCTCAGGGAAGCGACTACCTATCGGCATGCAGCTTGCCGGTCCACTCATGCGAGAAGACCGCTTGTTGTGCATCGCTCATCATTATCAGCAGGCAACACACTGGCATCAGTTAACAACAAACATACACACTCATTAGAGAGGAATGATAGCTGACTATGTCTACCATCATACATGCAAGTGCGGCACCCAAGTTTCCGCTTCCTTTCTCCCATGCCGTCCGCGCAGGAGATTTGGTTTACGTCGCTGGTCAAGTCGGTGTCGATCCCCAGACCCTTGAGCCTATTGGCGGTATTAAGGAGCAGACTGAGCAATGCATTCGTAATATTGAGGTGATCCTGCAAGAAGCCGGACTTACACTCGATCATATCGTGAAAGCAACCACTCATCTGGCCCGAGTGGAGGATCAGCCCGAATACAACGAAGTCTATGCGCGAATGATTAACCAGCCATATCCCGCCCGTATCACTGTATTCAGCGGGTTAGGTCCTTATTTGATTGAAATGGAAGTGTTGGCGTATGCACCTTCCGTTCGGGGAGAGTAGCTCATCACACACAAAAAAAGCATCTGTACCCTACGATAGGTACAGATGCTTACATTGTCGGAGAAACCCGGTTCTCTTATGAGAAACGGGTTTCTTTCGTATTCATTTAATTGTGCAAACTGAAGAAACTCTAAGCTGTGTCTCATAGACTAGCTATACTACTGGTCACAGGCTGCTATGCTACTTTATTTTGAAGCGGGATGATTCCTCGGCAAGTTGTTTGGTCAGTCCATCAATTCTCTGCACCATATCTGCCAAATGTTCTGTCATACCGGACTGCTCCTGCATCGTCGCTGTGACTTCTTCCACAGACGCGGACACTTCTTCACCGGAAGCGGACAGATTCTGTGCAGCTCCAATGACGTCATCCTTATCGCGTTCAATGGATTGGATCTCCGTGGCAATGGCCTGGACCTGGCTCATCATCTCATTCATATTCTCGGTGACAAAATTGAATGTTTCCTTGGTCTGGCTGACACTGCTCTTATGCTGTTCCGCAATCTCATCAATAGCCTGAACACTTCGGTTATTCTGTTCCACGTGATTAATTGTCTGCATTACAATTCGGTTGATATCCTCCGATTGCGCTGTCGTCTGCTCTGCCAGTTTGCGAATCTCGGAAGCAACCACGGCGAAGCCGCGCCCTTGCTCTCACCCGCTCTTGCAGCCTCAATGGAAGCATTCAACGCAAGTAATTTCGTCTGATTCGCAATTTCGGCAATCGTACCTATGATCTGGTGAATGCCCGAGGAGCTTTCAGCGAGTTGCACTGTAATTTTGGAGATGTTGCCAACTTCAATCTCGTTCTGTCCGTTCACCGCAATGAGCGCATCAATAACTTCATGATTATTTTTGAATGCATCCGTAATTTCATCTGCCTTGAGCATAACGGACTGCGACATCTCATTTACGTTCTCAATCTTGTTACCAACATTCATGAATTTGTCCACAATGGATTCGGTATCGTTCGCCTGGGACTCCATAGCTCGTGAAATATTAAATGCAGTTGTCGTTGTTTCGGCAATAGTGGTCGTGGTTTGCTGAGTGGACTTTTCCAGCTCGGATGTACTTGTTTTCAGGATGCCGATGGAATGGTTCATGCTGGAGATCAGTTGTTTGTTCCCCTCGGCCATGGTAATGAAGCTGCTTTGGAAGTAGATAACTGTAGGTCCAAGGCCGGTGTTGACGATTGGAAAATGTAGACTTTGGGTTAATACAAAATATGACATTAACATCGATTAATGTCTGTAATACATATCGTCCCCCGATTCTGACCATCGTATGGATCTCAAGACGAAGCTATAAGCTAACCATTACGTTCATGAACCTGGCTCTATTGTTTGGCATTGTGTTCTTTCAGAATTTCCTTGTCTTATTTCACATCTTTATGTTTCTCTGTCTGTTGCTCCACAAGCCCAGCAAGGTGTATCTTAAGCAGGAAGGTCCTTAGTGAGATGACAACCAGGAGAATCTGAGGTTATAGGTTCGAAGTAGAAGAGGAGTAGTGGTATGGTAAAAACAGCTTTACCCACACTTTTAAATGTCGTGCGCATTTTATTGAGTGTAAAATTGATCTACTTGATTGTGTCCTTTATCGTGTTCCTCATCGATTTTAACCAGAACATGGAGGCCTATCTTGCTTTCTCACGCAAAGGAGATGATCTGGCTTACGCCTCTGGCGTAATCGTGGGCAGAATGTTGTTTATGATTGGACCAAGCCTGCTCGCCGTTATATTCATCACCAAGAGAAAGTTCAAGCTCGCCGTGACATTTCTAAGTTTGGCGCTACTTGTTGCTATTCCCAATGAAAGTAACCTGTTTATCCTGATTCATCTCTTCGCCCTGCTCATCGTGCTCTTGCACCGTCCAAGCAAGTTGTATCTGAAACGGATGTATACTGGTAGCAATGATGAAGCGGTTGAACAATCTTAAAGTGCTCGCAAGATATGATCTGGAGTAAACTGTGGACCGCACATGAAATGATGTAAAATAAAAACAAAGACGTTCCTTAGTATTACAGGAACGTCCTTGTTTAGTGTCTAACTATACATCGTAAATGTAATGAAATTCGAAATTACAGTGCGGCTTGGTAGATTTGTACTACATCTTCACGCTGCAATTTGTTGAAGAATCCGAACGGACCGAATCGCATCGCTTTATCAGCCATCACATCAATCTGGCTATCGTCGATATCATAATCAGCCAGACGGCTAGGTGCACCAATTGAAGTCCAGAAATGGCGCAGCGCTTCAATGCCTTCTTCAGCCACTTGTTTGTCTGACTTTCCAGCAGGGTTGATATCAAAGACATTAACGGCCAGACGTTTGAATCGCTCTACATCCACATCCAGATTATGCTTCATCCAGTGCGGGAACAGAATTGCAAGGCCTCCCCCATGTGGAATGTCATAGACAGCCGACACGGCATGTTCAATATTGTGAGATGCCCAGTCCCCGGCAAGACCCATATTCAGGACATCGTTCAGTGCCATTGTTCCGCAGTATAGGATGGTTTCGCGCAGTTCATAGTTTTCCGGATCTTTGATCAGGCGAGGGGCCGTATCGATGACCGTACGAAGAATCGTCTCACAGAATCCAAGCTGAACCGGGGTATTTGCATCCAGATGGAAATAATGTTCAAACACATGCGACATCATGTCCACCATACCGTATACGGTCTGATCCAGAGGTACGTTGTATGTGTATACCGGATCAAGAATCGAGAACGCCGGGAAAGAATACTCGCTGAACCATGCCCATTTCTCCTGCGTGTCCTGATTCGTAATCACTGAACCATTGTTCATCTCCGAACCTGTCGCTGCCATTGTCAGAATGGTACCCAGTGGAAGTCCGCCTTGCGGAGTTGCTTCGCGCACCACAACATCCCACATGTCTCCATCGTATTTTGCCCCTACTGCAATGGCTTTAGCGCAATCAAGCACACTGCCGCCGCCAACCGCAAGAACCAAATCAATGTTATGTGTTCTACATAATGCTACACCCTTGTGAACGGTAGACAGACGTGGGTTCGGTTCTACACCGGACAGTTCCGTAACCTCTGCTCCGATTTCATTCAACTGGCTGATCACCTGATCGTACAGCCCGCTGCGTTTGATGCTTCCACCACCATATACAAGCAAAATACGTTTTCCGTACTTTGGAACTTCGGTCTGTAGTGCTTGAAGTTGCCCTTTGCCAAAAATCAGCCGGGTCGGATTATAAAATTGAAAAGATCTCATTACGTATGTTCCTCCAAAGAAGTCTGAAATTTTGTGCATCCATCATTATAGTTCTCTTTATTCGTAAAAACAAATACATACAAGAAGGAGTCCGAGATGAGTATGGAGTCTATCACATTACAACAATTGATAAAACAAACTATTAATCAGTATGTATCCTCGGATATTCACATTCGAAGTATCAAAAGTAACCCTGTCGGTGCGGGATCTCAAGCCGTTGAATTGCTTCGACATCATATTGAATTCCTTGTAAATGGAGTGAACAGGGATATTTCTCTCGTGACAAAGAAAGCCACGTTCATTGAACGCTCTGCCTTGTCCAGATTATTTTTTCAGGGAGCCAATGTACCCTATAGTTTATCAAATGAATCTCATACTCAAGATCGAAGCTTGATCTGCATTCAGGATGTGGACTACCAAACCGATTATAGTCATCTGGATATGGACCTGCTTCAGCGTAAAGAATTACGAGCACTGGCTTACATACACGGAACGAACATGGGATCAAAAAAAGAACTGCCCTGGATATCTAATGTGGATCGATCTCATATCATCGAAATGATGGAGAACCGTTGGAGACCTTCGTGGAAAAACGCTATAGAAAGTCCTTCATTCATTAAGGAATTCGGATCACCGCTCATTTCGGAAATTGAAGCTGTAGCAAGAAACATCGTAGATGATCTTGAAATTCTCATTAAGGACAGTCACACACATACGTTAATTCATAATGATCTGAATCCTGGCAACGTATTAGTACACAATAATGAAGATGTATATTTTATCGATTGGGAGGAAGCAAGGTATGGCTCCCTGTTCTTTGATATCCCTCTGCGCTGTACACAGCTGAAACAAGTTGAAATCTATCGGGAGGCGCTAAGCTCTCACGGATGCGATATTCCACAACATCAATTCGAAAAGTACTTCTCCCTGGCATCCCGATATCTCGGCATCCGTTATATGAGTTGGAACCTTGCGGTATGGGAACAGTACCCACATTCAAAAGATGACTTAAAAAAGTATATGAACATGGTGACTCAACCTCTGTTCTCCTGATCCCTCAGTCCACATTAGATGTAGACAAATTCAATGTTTCTCTGCACAAAAAAGCTCCTGCCAGCAAAATGACAGGAGCTTAATCATCGGGATTCAGCCTAAACTTCGCATCTTCCATGAATGAAATGCATGGTTACATCCCTCAGATATTAAGGTGTCGGTACTTAGGCTCTAGCCCAGATCGGCAATCCGCTGTCCAATCCGTGGAAACAGCCCAAAGGCATTCTCGTAGAAAACTTTATCATGATGCTGCTCCGGCACAAGTCGACGGACAAATTCGGCATACAGATCGATGGGCGCAAGCGGCCAGTCGGTACCGAATAGCATTTTCTCATAATGATCCGAATAGACCAAGGCCCGGCGGAAATGATCCATGAACAGAGGTTCGTTCATGAACCGTTCAAAATGAGGCCGATCCCCCACCACAAGACCCGACAAATCCGCATACACGTTCGGATTCTTCGCCACCACTTCAGCTGCATCCATCACCCAGGGATCACCCAGATGACAGATCATGAAGTTCACACCACGCTGCCGAAAGGCCAATTCATCCACGGTCAGTGGATGCGAATACTTGAGTAGCCCGTTCATGGAGTACGTGTCTCCTGTATGAATGACGACAGGCAGGTTGTACTTGGCTGCGAGTTCATAGACCGGGGTATAGATTTTGTCATACACATAGTGGTGATAGTACCCTGCGTAGAGTTTGATTCCTGCTACCTCCGGGGATTGCATTCTAGCTTCAATCCGGTCGAGCTCGTCCTGAGCATGTTTACCATCTAACGCATTCGGATTGATCCCCACGCATTCCATGAGGAATGATGGGACCTTCTCTTCCAGGTCAAGCCCCATCGGGTTAGGGGAACTGGAATCCGGGAATGCTCCCTTCGTCTGCTCCGTAACCCCCATTCCGATGCCCAGAATGACATCGTTCTTATCAAACTCCGCTTTAAGACCAGCGGCAGAGTAATCCACTTTGGACAGATCAACTGCTGTTCGGTGAAAGCTGTCGATGTCCGACAGATGAATATGAATATCAATGATCGGCATGTGAAGCCTCCTTTTCATCGGTAGATGTTGCAAAATTCAGTTTCAGAAGGTCATGCACATCCGCTGAACTCAGCGGGATTGGTCCCAAAACCAGATAGGTTGGCTCCGTCCAGACCGTCTCTCCGTGTCGGAGTGTCAGATGATGATTCACGTGCAGACCCGTCACCTGATTATTGGCAAAAGCCCATGCACTCTGATTCGGGTATCGATGGACCGCATGCAGCATGTTCTCACGCGAAACCGATCCGACTCGCAAAAGGTCTTCCAGTGGCAGACCCACATCCACTTTTCCTAGTGGGAATCGATCTTTACCCGGTTGTTCGATCCAACCTTCCGCGAATACAGAGGATGGCTGGAGGAAACGTTCCTCTGCAAGCGAATAATTCGTTAGCGTGAGGCCACTTTCGTTGGTCACGGCAAGCATTGTGCAGAGCACAGGAACACCCGGCAGCATCAGATAATGCTGTTGGATCGTGATTCCACGATTTGCTTCATGCTTCTCAATCCGGGTAGTCAGCTTAATGCCTTTCCAGACGTTGCCGTGTTGATCCTTCTGCTCTGTCCAGGAAGCGGCTCTCTGTTCCAACTGGCGGCTGAAACCATTCATGCCCGGGATCCCCAATCCCAGTCCGCCGTACCACGGATTCCACCATGAGCGTGGTGCCGGTTCAGGGTACGAGCTATCCAGCCATTCTTCTCCTGCAACCTTCAGAGAGTGTACCACGCTCCCGAATTCAGGAGCAACGGCGATCGACAATACGCCATTGTCTACGGTGTACAAAGGTCCAGCTTCACCTTCTTCCAACTTCTGCTTGACCTCTGCTCCGCTCTGCGGGAACCAAAGAGCCGTTCGCTCCTGAATCCGATCTTCGCCCAGATAGACCCCACGAACTTTCCAACCTCTTATGTGCTGGTCACGGTTGTCCGATTCATTTGGTGTAAATGTTAGCTTCGCCGAGTTAAGATTCTGTACCGGAGTGAATTCCTTCACACGGGCCATAACCTCCGGTTCGCCACCCTGCTGCACATACAGCTCCAGCTTGCCTGCAAGCGGAACGAGTTTGTGTTCAGTCAGCTCCACCTCTAGCACATCCGGGGCAAATGGATTCCCCTCACTCAGTGTCAGATCCAGATGACTGTCCAGCAATGGAATGACCGGATTCCGCTGTTTCCGTGCAAACGCACGGAAATCATGCCATTTGGCAAACGTGTTCAGAGCAAATACCGTTTCCTTGGTTCGTGCTACAGCCCCTGCCTCCAAACGTCCCAGTTCATGCTGCAACCCCAGCGTGTATTCCGGACGAAGAAGCTTCAGGGAAGAGTCCCAATAGATGCCGCACGCGCCATACTCTTCTTTGCAGAACAGCCAGTTCTCCGTAATCTGTGAGCTATTCCAATGGTTCGGATCACCCGCATAATCATCGCCCATGTCCACGAAGCGCCCCTGATAAGGAAGGATTAACCTGTTACCATAGAACCCAAAGTTATTCATCAGAAACAGGTTTTCTTCCCAGGCGGTGTCTCTTGTATTCTCAACCTCGTGGTGGAATTCGGCGATTCCATTCGCAGAGAGCTTGACCACGGACTTAATCTGTAAGCCAGGGAAATCCTCCGAGTCATACAGCGCTTCAAGAACCTGACGTTCCCCTTCGGGATAAATGTTCACTTCTTTGGCTTGTTTCTTGGATAATTCTTCGGCAAACGGCTTACCCAGCTTCGGATAAGTCCACCAGAATGAATGACGGGAACCGGGATATTCAATCCACATGTTATTATCTTGCTTGCTCATATGAATGGAGAATGCGCCGTTGACGGCAACCCATTGATCCTCAATCTGCCCGCCATATTTCCCTTCAATTCCCTTCATCAGGACAGAAATTTTGCTTGTAAAAGATATCGCATGGTTCCCCACGGGGACAGCCGTCACTTCTACTTCTTGGAAATACAGACCATATGAACGCAAGGTGAAGGGTACTGGCACAGACACTTTGCCTTTGGCTGGCACCGTAAAGCGTATCGAACGCTCCGCCCATTCAAGGAATTCATCCTCAGGCAGGTTCAGGCTGAACTCCGTTTCTGCATCCACATTATTTTCTACATTCAAAATCAACTCCGCCGGGATACCTGGAAAGAGCTCCTTCACGGGCAAAACGGTCTTGATCTTGGCCGGAAATTTCGGGGTAATACCTAACCTGAACTCCGCTTTCTTACCACCGATCAGCCATGTGCTGGCAACAACGGGATGGGTCTTATTGTTATTCTGTTCCTCTGTAATCGGATCAAGGTGAAACTCACCTTCCACGGTAATGGTTTCTCCCGGAGCCACTGCTCGTGCAACGTCTAGCGCAAATCGAATATTTTTGTTATCCTCACCCTTGATCTCAACCGCCAGTTCAGACGCAGAAGTGTTCTTAATGCGATAGCGAACCTTATAGCTGGAACCGAAAACCAGATCATGATCATCGACCTCTGTAGCGATTTCGTAATCCGGTGTTTCGAGGGCAGTCAGCCCGCGACCCGACTTTTCAAATTCAGCCCGCAGGGAGACCTCTCCCTTTTTCCACGTATAGTCAAAGAAATCAAACCCACGCTCCCGTCGGCCATCCGGCTCGACGACGAGTTCACGCGTGCTGTCTGCATACCAATCCAGCTCCTCGAAATAAGGAGCAAGTGCTTCGGTCTGCAAGATGGTGGGGATGAAATTCATTAGATGCACATTCTCATCTTTTTTCTCCCAGAAGAATCCGCATTTCTTGTACATCGGTACAGCCTTCGTATTGCCTGCCCATGTGAACAGATCCAGGCGGGGCCATCCGGCCTCTACGGTCTTGCGCACAGCATTCAGGATCAGGTTGCGTCCGACCTTGTACCCGTGATAGTCAGGGCGTACATTAAGCAGCGGTACATATAGGGCTCTCTCATCATAGCGGTAATGAGCAAAACTGCAGAAGCCAACAACCTCTTTCTCATGAACGGCTAGAAATGCGTAAAGATTGGACGAACTCTCCATCTCGCGGCGAACCGTTTCCTCTGTTCTAAGGTTGGTGCCACCTCCCCAGCTCTCATTACTGCGGTTCCACATATCCGCGAGTGCGTCAGCGTAAGAGGGATCGTATTCAATAATGTGAATTTGATCGATAATCGAAGTTACGGTCATGTTCTGATCTCCTTCTCTGTATGTATAGGATGGTGAAGAAGCTAGTGATAGTCTTATCATACTATAATTGGAAACATTTTTAGAGTGTTATATTGGTGTCAGATTGTTAGGAGCGATCAGTTATCTTATGTATGGTCTAACATATCCCGTCGTGACGGGCTAAATCGGACATCCATGTGAGCTTTGACAAGCTCTATTCGCTATTGTTACTCTTTGTACAGGAGTGTTTCTTTTATATATAAAAAAGATAGATTCATGGAGGGAAAGCATGACGGAGTGGATCACGCAATTTATACTTTTTTTCAAAGATTTGTCGTACGCAGGTCTCGTTCTTGCCTTGTCGTTTGAATTCGTACCTGCTGAACTTGTGCTACCCATGGCGGGATATTGGGTGTATCTTGGAGATATGAAGCTGTGGCTGGCTATACTGGCGGGTACCGTAGGCGGAACGTTTGGACCTCTGACATTATATGCCCTGGGACGTTACGGCGGCAGACCGATGGTTGAAAAATACGGCAAGTATTTCTTGATTCGTCCCCACCATCTGGACGCTTCCGATACATTCTTCGAGAAATATGGCAGCGGGGTCGCTTTCTATGGCCGTTTTGTCCCCGGCATTCGGACCGTCATCTCCATCCCTTGTGGAATGGCGAAGATGAATGTGTTCAAATTCAGTCTCTTTACATTCCTGGCGATGCTTCCAATTACCTCATTGTACATCTACTTAGGCTTCAAATTAGGCTCTCAATGGGAGCACGTGGATGAGATTGTTAAACCTTATATTGTTCCGGCAGCGGTGGTTTTCTTGGGTGCTTTTGGATTGTATGTGCTTCTGAAACGTTGGAAAAGAAGAGCGGCTTTGAACAAGTCATAGGAGAGAGTTGAAGTACGGATTTAAAAAAAGAGGGTTAGTTTGAGACTACGTTTGTTGATCATATACTTGTGAGCATAGATGTAAAGCCCCGCCGATCGTAAGGATCAGCGGGGCTTTATGGATTGTTGAATATCGAATCGTAGATATTCTTCCATTTTTTGAGACTTTCACTTATTCAATAATATATGTCGTTGCTGCGCCAGCCGGAAAAGGATTACGTGCCGCTTCACGAACTTGAACGGAATCTCCCGTTTCGAAATGAACAGCTTGTTCGCTGATTAATGGAATCCATTCTCCATCATTCTTGGAGTATTCAAGTATGGATGAAGATGCCATAATTGATTTATTTGCATTCCAAACCTGAACTTTCGATGTAAATGTGAAGCTTTTGGCTGGTGCAGCCTCCAGATATTGACCGCCTCTCTCACGAACGAGAACGGTTAGATCTCCAGGAAATTGTTGTGGATTTTCTTCGTTGTACGTTGTCCACGTTACCCCGTCATTCACAGAATACTCCATTGCAGAGGACATATCGTCTGCATAGAACGTATTGCTGGCATCATTGTGACCAACATACATGTATACATTATCTGAGAAACTGACTGTTACCGATTCACCAGCGGGAACCTGATGGGCAGGATCTGCTTTAACTCGTACCCGTACGAATACATCACCTGGAAAGACGGGAGGATTCTCATCGTCATATGTTATCCAGGATTGACCTTTATCCAACGAAAACTCCATACTTGCATCCGCATCGATCAAAATATTTCTTTTATCATCAATTTTAACGGCGGGTTGCCCAGGAGCAGAAGGCAACGTATCTTTGATCGTAACATATATGGGCGCTGTTGCAGATCCATTTTGAAGTACAGCCCGAATAAGCAACTGAGTGGCTCCTTCAGGAATAGTCGTTCCGTTAGGCAGTGTGTAGCTATTCCCATCCTCTTTGTCTATTGTTGCGATGCTTGAAAGGCCTAGCCCTGAATCCCCCCAGAGTAACTCATAAGAAACCACGGAGCTATCGTCTGTACCCGGTGTCCAATGAATATCTCCTCCAATAGAACCGGCTGTCGGGTCGGTATCCACAAAAGAAATAGAAGTTGGTAAAGACGAAGCCTTGGCGTATGCAAGTTCATATGAAGTACGAATTTCTTCAAGGCTCATGAATTTGTTCTCAGGCAAAATTCTCCGATCGTCAATAATCGTTTGGGCTACTGCTGATCGAGCTACCTGATTCATGCTGCTGTATGCCGTGGCATCAATATTTAATGTAGCAGCAGATTTCTTCAGGTAAGATTCCATAAGAGAAATTGTTGTCGCACTATTGATGTTTCGAATTACACTGGCTTCCGCACTGGATGGAGCAGGATATTGCTGGTTGACCATCTGAATAATCTGTTTAACATCACTGAATGTGGTATACTGGCCGGCTTTTTCAGCTAACGCCTTCTGATAATGTTGTCCATTAAATTCGATCAATCCCAACTCTTGTTTTAACGGAGAAGGATACACTCCAAGAATTAGCATGACAGCTTCTGCCTTCAAAGGATCGATCGTGTTACCCGTTTCTAAGGATAGTTGCTTGGTGATCAATGAGACCACTTCGGGACCTGAGTAACTTCCATGTCCGCCAAATGAACGGGAACCACTTCCATCGGTGTTTTTAATCGTTAAAGCATCTTTTACATATGTCCAATCCAACCGATAGGACGTTCCATCTCCCAAAGTTACCGGGTCAAAATTCAGATTCATAATTGGCATATTGGGAATGGTTAGATCCCAGTCAATTGAATTAATCTCAATAAATCCATAGCCATAGTTTCGAAGATGCCCATCCTTAACGATAGCAGACGGATTGGTTGTACTTGTCGCCGGTGGAGACAGTACACCAGTGAACTGAATTCTAATCTGACTTAAGTTTGAATTATCATAAGGAAGAACACTAATGTCATTCGCAATATAATTCATAACGGAATGGATAAGCATCGGCTGTGTTTCCTGACCCGTTTCTCCATTTTTGAAAATGGCATACATGCTGTATGCTTTGGTCGGTTCCAGGCCTTCTATTTTATAGGTTACAGGTTGGTTAGCGGTTATAGAAAACGCACCATGTGTTGAAGGCAGGTTATCAGGAAGTATTCCACTCTTCACTTGTTCAGTTGTAGGACGTACATTATCACCTGAACGAACAGCCATATAATAGACCGTACCCGTTTTGTTCGTGGTCATCAAACCGTCAGCTGAAGTTTCTGTACGGTTCTGATAACTCTTATACGTGTACGGATACCATGATATTGGATTAGGATTCGTTGGTGTTGTACCCGGATTGGAAGGTGTCCCTCCTCCAGAGTTCCCCGCATTACCTCCGCTATTGGAAGAATTACTGCCTCCTGTACTCGGAAGTACGTAAGCCGGATTGGTTACGCCGTTGATCGAAGCGATTTGTGTTTTAACTCTATCATAGTTCGCAATGACGCTCTCGGGTGCAACCCCTTCTGGCAGCACTAAGCGTTGAACGGAAGCGTTAGCTGGAAGTGATACTTGGCTGGCAATGTTTGTAATCGTTACGGAACCTATTACCCCGGTACCTTGTAGCGCAATTGTGCCCGTTCCTTTAATGGTCAATGATTCGATATGACCCGTTCCAGAGATGCTTGTTTCTTCACTGCTTGCATTAACTTCCAAGTTACGGATATGGGCATACAATGAAGCGTTCTGAACACCTTCTCCTATAGTTACAGTTTCGTATGTGACAGATTCATCTCCCCATAGTCCAGAGAGTTTGGAATCAATATGGACTTCTTTAACAACCGTTTTGTTAACGGCTTCAACACGAACATCTTCCTTGCTAATATTCATTCCTTGGAGTGACGACTGATCAAATACAACCGTATTATCATCCCCACCCTTAACATGAGTTGTACCTTTTACACTAATCTGCTCTGCGTAAAAATCATTTTCGAGTTCCTTCGTAATCTCCAAATCACCGCTAATCTTGATGTTCTTGATCGTTATGTAATCAGCTGCAACTTTCAAATTCCCTTCAATAACTGCTTGTCCACCATCTAATATAGCATTCCCTGAGAACTCTTCTTTACCAGACTCTGCTGCCAGACCCGGCGTAACCAATTTAAGTTCCGACACCTTGGTAATTTGACCATCTGTCGTTTCAACACGAACTTCTGCACTGGCAAGTACGGCTGCATTATTTTCCGAGAAAAGCGGCTTTAATGCGTCAACGACACTATACTGAGTAGCTCCAATCGTCACTGTGCCATTTTTGATTTGTGTAATCGTTTGAAGTTTATTGCTTGTAACCGTAGAGTCCATTCTTACTAAAAGAGCTGCCAGTTCCTGCCGAAGCACCGATTTCTGTGGATGGAAGTTACCATTGCTTCCTGACATCAAACCTGATGACACAACAGATGAGACGGAATTTTTAGCCCAAGCGGAGATCTGTTGATTATCCTTAAATAAGGATAGCTCTTCTTCTTGAACTGCAGCAGTATCTGCTTCTGTGGCTCTTGCCACAATAGAGGCTAATTCTTCTCTTGTAATTACAGCTTTAGGACGGAAGGTTCCATTATGGTCACCATTCATCCATCCGGCTTTTTGTACCGCATCAATCGCACTTGCACTCCATGAACCAGGAGCTACATCTGAAAAGGTAGACCTTGTATTGTCACTCAGTTGAAGGCCCATGAGTTTGGCAAGCGCAACTGCAGCTTCTTGACGAGTGACCTCCTGTACAGGGTGGAAATAACCATCCCGATCGCCATTCATGAACATCTTCTCTTGAGCTTCGAGAATAAGTGCCTTCGCCCAAGGTGATGCTTCTTCAACATCTTTGAAAGGAAGAACGGATGCTGCCGATACGTTAGACTGCATTGCTGTGCTTAGCGTCAGGGCTATTGTTGCTAAAGCCGCTACGCCCATTTTTTTTGACATATCTATATTGCCTCCTAAAAAATTAAGTCTTTTCTCCTGATTTTGTATAATAATGAACCAAAAGACCTATACATCATAATATGTAATTGGGTTTATAACAATAATGAATTGCCAAAATATTCAGATTATTAAGGAAAAAAGTGCTATTTTGTAACATTTTGACGAATAATTGAACCCAAGTTATATATCGTACAAAACACTCCGTTGTTCCCATTCTACACATGACCAATCTGTCGTGAAGCATGAAAAAACTCCTTCCCATGCCATAATTGGATGAGAAAGAGTTATCAATAGAACAACTTCATTTATCCTAATATCTAAATCAGTTCCTGCCTTCTTTTCAAATACACATACAACACTACGCCAGATGCCGCACAGATCACCGCACATAAACCAATGAACCCATATCCCGCTTGAAGTCCGCGTAGTAACCCCAACTGAGTCGTTGAACCGTACATATTCTTCACGCCTTCAATAACCCAGCCAATCACATAGTTACCGATGACACTGCCAACCCCCATCAAGGTAACCGTGAACGTAATCGCCGTGTCACTGCCGTTCGGATATCTGCGTGCGATAAACGCCATAACGGTTGGATAGATCATCGCTATACCTGCACCCGAGATGGCAAAGAAGATGGCGAGACCCTCTCCTCCGGCAAGCGCAATAAACGTACAAACGGCCGAGAACGCAGAGAAGATTATCAGTGACAGTACAAATCCGATCCGGTCCGTTAGAGGACCCAGCAGCAGACGACCTAGCGAGAACGTAAGGAAGAATGCTGACAGTAGCCCCGAAGCTTTAACCGTGTCCCACGTGTAGGCTTTCTCCAGAAAGTTAACGAGCCAACCCCCAACCGCCAGTTCCGATACCACGCCAAAAGAAAGAATGAGCACCATCAGCCAGATGGCTGGATCACGTGTTAACGTCTTAAGCGAGGTCCGATCTTCATGCGGAAGATCATCCCCCGGAAATTTGCTGCGCAGCGCCGCAATGATTGGCAGCAGACAGAGTGACAACATTACCAGGTACATGCCGCGCCAGTCCAGTACATGTCCGAACACACTCAACGACATCACCCCAGTAGCCAACAAAGGCGCCACCGTTGAACTTAACCCATAGAAGAAATGGGACAGATTCATCATCGTACCTGTGTTTTTCACAAATATCCGCGCACCCAGAATCGCCAAAGCAATCTCCAGCATGCCGTTACCGATGTACATGAAGAAGTACGATGAAGCAAAGAGCGGATAGTTATGAGACATATAAATGAACACGCCCGATAGGATCATCGATGCAAATGAAATAATGCTGACGGCCTTGATGCCCCATTTGCGTACCAGAATAGCCGTGAACGAGCAGGCGATCAAGTAACCCAGTGCATTCAGGGACAATAACGTCCCGAGCTGTTTCTCATCCAGATTGAAGTCGAATTGAATGCGCGGAATAGCCGGCCCCTTAATATTTTCCGATATGCCGAATACAATAAATCCCAGAAAGATTGTTGCCAGCTGCATGGCGTACAGCTTGTTGAATTTTCGTTTGTTACCTTGTGTACCTGCTTGCTGATTCAAAATAAGTTCCTCCATTGTGTTCAGAAAAATGATTGCACGTTATAACTTCGATTGCAGTCCCATCTTCCGACCGCTGTTATCCCTGTATTTTTTTGAATCGTTCCTAAAGGTGGAAATACAGTGATAAAGGCGTTCTTCAGATTGGTTCTGCCCTCTCCGTTATCGTGTCAATGAGTTGTACATTTGAAATAGAAAACATGATTAAGCTTTACCACTGCTTCTCAACCACCTGAATGCGGTAGGTCAGGCTCTCCAGTGTAACAGCGACCAGCCCCGTCACATATTCGCGCCGAGTGTCTCTTTGGATGATCAACTCCGGCATATGCTCCTGTGGGATCAGGTGATCCAGACAGCCTTGTAACAGGTCATCTCGCATAGCGGGGTCCATTGTATCGCCCGTAACGACAATCGCTGCCGGGTTAATAATCGCAATGATGGAGGTCAGCGTCTTTGTGACGAGTTCCTGCAACCCTTCCGTCGTTTTCAACATGCGCAGCTGCTCTTCCCGTGACACGCCAAAAGGTAAAAAGGACACCTCGCCCCCAAATTGCGTGTTCCCCGTCAACGGACGACCGTCAATGATAAAGCCTGCACCAGGAAAATGGTTCTCCGGAAACGTAACCACCGCGAAGTTCTTCTCTTCCTCAAATTGCTGCTGGTTGTACAGACCGTAGACCGTCAGATTCATATCGTTGCCAATGACCACTTCCACGTCTTCATATTGCTCCTTAAGCCTTGGCCCGAGGGGCTGATACATCAGC
Organism: Paenibacillus sp. SAF-068; assembly: GCF_051967555.1. Classification (NCBI taxonomy): domain Bacteria; kingdom Bacillati; phylum Bacillota; class Bacilli; order Caryophanales; family Paenibacillaceae; genus Paenibacillus; species Paenibacillus sp. SAF-068. The sequence continues at coordinate 229,993 of NZ_JBQCJX010000002.1, read as the reverse complement.
TCCGGTACATCGCAAATTCCAATCACGCCGTTGTGGGCCACCCCAGGTATGCCAATACCAATTGCCTGCACATTGTGGTGTTGTTCGATCAGTTTCGCAATCAGATCCTCTACCACCGGAACATTAATTTCATCCAAAAAGAGTGTCTGTTCGTCCGCCATCTCTCCGTTCAGATTGGCATATGTATGTGTGATCGAGTGAATGCCACCTTCCGTACGAATAATCAGACACAGCACACTTGCGTAGTCCGCATTAAACTGATACCGACTCGCAGGTCTTCCCCCACTCGATTCATCCGGGCCCAGATCGATAATCTCACCCGTTTGTAGTAATTCGTTCAGGATCGTACCGCATGTCGCAACGCTGAGTTTCGTCAGGTTAGCAATGGAAGCTTTCGTGCCGACGCCCATGGACCGGAGCGTATTCTTCACCAGTTCAACGTTGATTCGTTTTACCTGCTGGGTGTTGTGTGATGTCGGTAACATGATAAGTTATATGCCTCCTTTCTTTCATTTCGAACCATTCAATGAAAGTTTTTAAAAGTGTTTTAATAATTGAAGTGTATGGCGATTTGAGAGGAAAGTCAATGCTTATTTGGGAACGAAAAACGTTTGGGTGGGAAGGCAAAAAGACAGTTCAAGATCATCTTGTGTGATCCTGCACTGTCCTTTAGTTAAGTTGATTTTATATAGACTGGCTCATTTGATTTGCCAAGATGCTCTTCTCCAGCCGTACTTTAAATAGCTTTCGGTTTAGATCCTGTTCCATGGCATGAAGGTGATATGCTGCTTGTTTCACTGTCTCCATGTCTAGCACGCCTGCCTGCTTTGCGATGATGTCCATGGCGTCTAGGATGAGTTTGTTACATGTGACCAGTTGGTTAACGTAATCGTCTTCTTGTTTGATGAGTTGTGCATACTGCGAAGTCAGGTCTTCGCTGTTGGTACTTGTCATGTCACCACTCCTAAAATCGGTACGCATAAGAGTACCAGATATACAAAAAGTATATGGTACGCTCATGCGTAACGTCAAGACCATATGGAAAATTTAGGAGTGATTAAGCGTGGCGAAGAAAGTCGTTGTTAATATTCATAAACTCACGGAAAAACATAATATCTCGCTGCGCGAACTGGCCCGATTGTCTGATATCCGTCACGCAGCTTTGAGTGAGTTGCAGTCTGGTAAACGAGAGAATATCAACTTTGCTCATATCGAGCGGATTGCAGAAGCGCTGGATATTGATGATATTCGGGAGATTATTGAGATTCGAGATTGTTAATCCCTCTGTATTCACTATTATCGCCATTTCCGAAATTTTGTTCGTGGTTAACTATTCAGCACTTTTTTGTAACTATGTGAGTGGTCACTAGTTAATCTAATACTATCAGAGGTTTGATAGAAATTGGTTGGGGAAATTAAGTAAATAATCAGATTTTTTATAAGTTCATAAAACAGAGGTTTACTGCTCCATAAAGAAACTTTCAGATAATATTCTTTGTACTACAAAAATTGCCTTTTTTTTGTTATGGTAGAATGAAACTTCATCTTTTGAACGTTAGAAAAGGAGATTTAAAGAAATGAATTGGCAAATGACAGATGATGATTTCGAAGTTTTAAAAGGAAATATTCAAAAAGAATTAGAAGATATCAAGGTTTCTCCGCTCCATATTCTTGAGTTATTAGAAACGTTCGATAACCCCTATTCTACAGAAGAGGACTTCCACAGCATTCTTTTAAGGATTTTCAATAGTTTTTCTGATTTGGATTCCACGAAACTTTATTTCAATAATTCAAGAAAGAATGTTATTAAATATGTAGAAGATGAAATATATAAACTTATTTGTAAAAGTAACAAAGAATATTCAAAAGAGAGAACCTCTTTGGTTACAAAGTATGAAACTGTTATTACTCTTGTTTCAGCGTCAATGTCTGCAAAGTTCGGCATTGAATCAGGGCTGATTTCGGGGATTGTATCTTCTGTATTGTTAACAATTATTAAGTTGGGGAAAAATGCTTGGTGTATTCGAAAAACAGATACATTAAAAGGTACACAATAATGAGAGATCTTCTTGCACAATATAGTTTCCAAAACTTCACTCAAATTGAGTCAAATCAGTATCATTCTAACCCAGATGAACTATTTTCACTAAGCATACACGAATTATCTCATATGTTCTTGGCAAGAGGTACAAGCTTTGGAGCCTTTAATTTCATTATTGAAGAGGGAAAAAAGTATTGTTTGGAAAATTTCAAGCTTCAAGATATGGACAAATTAAACTTAATTTCAAAAAGACTTATAGAAGCTTCTGATATTACTCACGAATGTTTATCCTATTATTCACAATTTGCTTATTTAAAAAGTAGCAATCCCGAAGAGTTCAGAGAAAGAATTATAGATTTAAAAAAAACAGATTCATATGTTGCCCATAAAATTCATTTAATCATAGACTTTCTAGAAGATGAGAACTGGGAAGTAATATTTAACTCTACGGTGTTATTCCGAACTGCTAGACTTGCTATGAATATACGAAGTGATCTCCTATTTAATGAAAATTTGCTACAAGAGGAGTATTTAGTTCAATCATTACTAATAAAACACGGTTTAGATTTTAATCCAAATAAGCGCTTCATTATGTTAGTTAATTCACTGAAAAAACTTTTAAAATCATACCCTATAGGGTCAATAACAGATGAAATCTTGTTATCAGAAGCTGGCCTATACTCTATTGAATGCAGTAAAGAAACTGTATTAGATTTTTTTGCTTTTATGAGAAAACTCTTCATTAAATGTTGCTTCCCTACTGAGCCAGTTGACACGGTAATTAACAATACAAGAAATGCTAAACCAACCAATATGAATGATCTGAATGAACCTACCGAAGATGATATTTTAGAAATACTTGATCTTATTAGACCTGCAGTTATTAATACTAATTATAATTATGAGTTCCATTTATCATTTGATGAGGTTCAAAGTATTGATGGGATAATAAGCTCTTTTTGGATTGTAATTATTGGTGATATGTACCAATTAATATTTGATGAAATAGCAAAAGGAACCCGTTACGTTATTTTCGCAGATAAGAATATCTGTAAATTATCTTTAGCAAAATACAATTTACCAATAATTATATATTCAGAGGATTATGAGAAACTTTTAATCGAATTTCCAGAAATTGATAAAAGGGAACTGTTTATATATACTGAGCAACCATATTTAAATAGTAAAGAGTTCATTAAAACGTATTCTTCTGAACAACGAGAATTAATGTTTTACTTTTTAAATAATGAGATAATTGTAGTATTTATCAAACTAAAAAGTAACGCTATTTTTACCATGTTCCACACTAAGTATTCAATTAAATTAATCTATAAAGATATAAAAAATAAATTTTTCAGATATATTAACACCGAAGGTATAATAGATTATGTTTTTTGGAAGGAGAATAGAGACTGGTGGAAATATGAAGATATAATTAAATCCTTAACACAGACTACTATGTTTAGGATCGATCCAGAGATTCCGCCTTTAGGACGAAGAATAAATTTAACTGACCTCTTATAAAAAAGGTAGAAGATATTCAATTAAATCATAATGATAAAAATCCTTATCTGTCAATATTTCCGGAAAATTTGCGATTTTAACGGAAGTATTGACCTACCCTAATGGGTAAAACACAGACACTAAGACTTTTGCCGCCAGTTTCCCCCTCCTGTCTATTATCAAATAAGGCTAACGGTAACTAATTAAGTATCTTCAGCAAGATCACATCCGTATAAAAACGCTGATTGTTTAATCTTAAAAACCTTGATGATCGATTAAAGAGATCTCTATTCAGAGTCGTTTTGAAGAAAGTATATTGAGATCACTGCAGTCACTTTAAACAGCTTCATAGATATTCCTATTAGACTATTTCGAGTAAGTTTCCTCTTTATCTCAACTCGCCATAATCACAAATTGATGTCCAAATCAGCTTCCATCATCTCCGAATTTCTCAACAAAACTTTTATAAACTTTTCTACGTATCTAAGTTCCTTAATTCACTTTCAAAACTATATTCAGAATGTAGAAGCTCTAAGTTAAAAACTATTAGTCAAAATTCCCTCTTATGTTTAAGATTGATTAAATAATGTACATAATAAAGATGGTGATAATCCTCGTTTTAATATACTTGATTACGGATGCGCGTAGCTTCAGAATACATTTTCTTATTTGACACCCCCTCCAAAAAGACCTATTCTAATAATGAACCATATATTCACTATTAAGGAGTCGTTCCCGATGGTGCAAGCCAAGAAAGACGAAGTCAGGAAAGAGATTGAATACGCGGCGCTCAAGGTCTTTTTTGAAAAAGGCTATGTGGATGCCAAGATGAGCGATATCGCGGATGAGATCAATATTTCCGTGGGCAATATCTATACTTATTTTAAGAACAAGAAAGAACTATTCTACGCTGTCGTGCCGCCGGATCTGGTGGATTATCTGAAAAATGTGCTGGTGGAGACGATTCACTTTGATAATCAGACCTTGTTCGAGGAAACGGATAGCGAGCGAAAGTCGGCGCTGTTGCAGGAACAGGTGGACGTATTACGTAAATACCGGAATCAGATTGTTATCATCTTTGAAAAAAATAAAGGAACCATCTACACCAACGCCAAAAATGAGCTTGTCGAGCTGATGATCGAAACCAAGAAGGCCTATCTGAAGAATCAATATAAACGGTATGAGATTGGCACCGAGGAGAATTTGATCTTGCTGAACATCCTCGCACACAACGTGATCGACATGAACCTGGATCTATTGAAGCGGGACATGAGCGAGGATAGCCGGAAGCAAATTTTCGAAGCGTTGTATGTCTACAGACTATACGGCATGAGAAGTCTCAACGAGTAACGCTCCATCTCATCATTTATGCCGGGTAGACAAAGCGTGCAGATCAGATCATCTTCAATTGGTTTGCACGCAAAAAATATCTAACATTAAGTCGCTCTATTTTTTTGATCCAAAAATGAATAAATAATTCATTATTGAGGAAGGCATCTTCACTACACTATCTACTCGCTTCACCTATATCCAAAGGAGGAACACAACATGAACACCGCTTACGCATTGAAAAACGTCCATCTGATCCACGGCGACTCAAGCCGAAATCTGCAAAAAAACATGACGATTCTCGTCAATGAACAAGGTCTCATTCAGGATATCGGCCAAGATCATGAGCTGAATATCCCAAGTCACTACACAACAATTGACCTCTCCGGGAAATACGTAATGCCTGGCCTGATCGACGCCCACGTGCACCTCTTTGCAGATGGGAAACCGTTCAGTCTCTCGGTCAGTGAAGGTATGTTGAAGTTCGCGTATGATCGAATCCTGAACACGAAACTCGGCAGAAACGTTTTGAAAAGACGCATGAAACACAACGCGCTGACCGCTCTCCATGCGGGTGTTACAACGATGCGCAGTGTGGGAGAATTCTTTTACACCGACGTCCAGCTGCGGGATGAGATTAACAATGGCGACTTTGTCGGCCCTAATCTGCTTGTCTCCGGGTTTTTCCTAAGTGTCACAGGCGGACATGGTGCTCCATTCCTCGCTCTGGTGGGCGATTCCCCGTGGGAAGCACGGAAAAATGTACGACTGAATGTGAAACACGGTGTGGATCTGATCAAAATCTGTGTGACGGGCGGCGTGACGGATGCGAAAATGGTGGGCGAAGCTGGTCGTTTACAGATGACGGTGGAGGAAGTTGCGGCGATCTGTGACGAAGCGCATAAGATTGGCCTGCGGGTAGCAGCCCATGTGGAAAGCACGGAAGGTGTACGTGTTGCGTTACAAGGTGGCGTCGATACGATCGAGCACGGTTCGGAGATGGATGACGAAATCATTCGTTTGTACAAAAATAATCCCAATTCCCTGAATGGCTACACCGCACTCATCCCCACCCTGCAAGCCGCCTATCCATCCGCTTCACTGGATACCATTATAACGAAGGTAAGTGCAACGGTAAAAGAGAATTCCAGACTGGTCTACGATTCCATGCTCAAAGGTGTACAACAAGCGATCGAAAACGACATCACCATCGGGATTGGCACCGATGCCGCCATGCCTTACGTAACTCACTATGATATGTGGAGAGAGATGGACCACTACATAAGACAGGCCAACCTGAACAACAAACAGGTCATCGACATGGTGACTCGAACCAATGCGAAGATCCTCGGTGTTGAGGATGTAACAGGGACGGTCGATATCGGGAAACATGCTGATCTGATTATCATGGAGCAAAATCCGCTGGAACATATAGAGGCCTTGTCAGACATCTCTATGGTCATGGTCAAAGGAAATCTAATTCAAACACCATCTGTTACAAGAATCAAAGAAGTCGACGATGTTCTAAACTCAGTTTGGTGAATTCAGATATGTAAAAGTAGAGTCGATCAGTAATACGTAATATTGGCTTCAATTAAATACGCTTTATCTTTAGAGTTCAATAATTCAGGCATTGTGCTTTGAGGTGGCGGAATATCTTCAACAGGTTCTCCATCCAAAAATAATTCAAGTGCTTCTTTCGCCATGAATAATGCTTCTTCAACTGAATTGCCACAGGTGATACATCCAGGCAGATCAGGAAATGTAACATTAATTCCATCTTCAGCAAAATTAAAAATTGCGTAGTATTGGTAAGTTCGAATCATATGGGACGCCTCCTGTTATCTAAATTTTTATTAAAAACTGCAAAAAGCCTTTCGTATTATATTCTGAAAGGCTTTCAACTCGTTTAACTTTTCATTTTCCTCAAATATATTGTTATAAGATTAATCATTCAATCCTTTGCCCTCCAGGATCGGCTGCATGTACTTCTCAATTCGTGACACTTTTGTTTTGGATTGCTTTGGTTGTGAGAAATAATAGAGATAGGCCCGCTGCCGTCCGGGTGTAAGTGCTTCAAATGCATCTCGGAAAGCAGGATTTTCATCGAACTGCTGCTGAAGTTCCTCCGGAACGCTATATTCGGCAGTCTTTTTCATTTCCACCTGCAATCCTGCCTGTTCCACTTCAATCGCTTGCTGGATATAGGCTTTGATCATAGCCTCCTGCTCCACAATCTGCTCCAGACTGGTAAAGCGAAGCTGGCGTTCTGCCTGCACATTCTCCGTTTGCTGAACCAAAATGCCGTGTGTATCCTTCAGCAGAGCACCTTTGAAAAACAGAATGGCCACATACTCTTTGAATCCATGGATTAGGACGATGTTTTTCCCATCAAGCATATAACAAGGATGCATCCATTTCATATCCTCTGTCAGGTCAAAATCTCGAATAATCTCTCTCAGCTTCGTAGACTCTTCCTGCCACGTTTTGAGTTTCTTTAGATAGCCGTCAACTTTGCGATTCCCACTTGTATCCGTCATGGAGAAATACCTCTCTTTATCTCATGTTCTTATAGGTTCAATTGTACTGGTTTTCAGTGGATTGTACAGCGTTGCTTACAGAGCTTTTATTGACCTTTCCACTTGAATTTAAACCTTAATAACAAAGGCCAGCGTCTTCGTAAATGTAATATCAACAGTGGGGGATATGATTATCCATAAAGCGAAAAGGCCCACAGACAATCTATGGGCCTTTTCGTTTGGTTAACATGTCTGGTTTGAACTAGTAGCCAGCAGTGACTTTGTATCATTTTCTAACATTGCGGAAGCTATCATCATAAAGTCTTCAGCCCCGATCTCAAAGTGACCTTTACGAAATGGAAACCCCCAATTGCGATTCCCGCGCGTAAAACTGAGTTGGTCTAACAACGTTGCGATCTTTACTTCTTGACATGGAAGATAACGGAGATCTCGGCGAAAGGGTACAAATGATTCCGACATCTGATATTGGTAAACCCTGTCGTCGATAATCTGACCAATAGCGGTAAAAGCCTGAAGTGGCTTCCCTGTTGATATCTCTGTACGTGGAGAATAGTATATCATCCAGTCCCCCGGGGACATCTGTCTCAACATCGCAGACTTACCATGGCACAGCTGCGCAAACCCTCCCTCTACGGCTACATTCACATGAGAAGCAGATACAACACCAATCCAATATCTGCTGTCTGCTGTTTCCAATAATTTCAATGCTTCCGTTGTACTTCTCATCCTTCAACCAACTCCACTTCCTCTTGACCTGTGATATATCCAAGTATAAAAAAACACTGCTGACAGGTGTATGTCAGTAGTGTTTTAAGATGTTTTTGGCTACTTCCTTCATTCGGATGCGTAAAGACTCCGGCTCCAAGACCTCGATATCTCCACCCCAACCAAGTAAATAATGCAATATTTCCTCCGGGTAGCGGACACGAAAGTGAAAAATGACACCATCCTCTTGCTCCTCAAATGCATCCATATAGAAATGAAGGGCTTCCATAATTTTGTCAGCAATCTCAGGTTTAGCCCGAATGAATACCTGTTCGTTACGGTCGTCAGGAGGTCGATAACTGTTTAGATCAAAATCCTGCGGCAAAAGGAACTGATCCTCCAGTACCGAGAGTTCAGTCATGCGTGACAAACGAAAATGACGGATGTCTTGTCGCAGATCACAACGTGCAATTAACACCCAATTCTCCTGGACAAGTGAGAGTCCATACGGTGAAACCTCACGCATGTTATACCGATTGCCATCCGTTCCCGGCATTTTTTTCAGGTACATAAAGCTGATCTTACGTTGCTCCAAAATGGCATTACGTATTTGGTTAAGGTATGTCTTCACCCTCGCTCGGGTTAAAGGTTCCATCGTATGGAGCAGTCGCATCGTTTCCCGAACACGCGTGGATTCGTTACGAACCGATTCAGGTAAAATCGCTTCAATTTTCCGTTGAGCCGATTTAGCCTGCATCGCGTATTCTGTATCCAATCTTTGTTCGATAAAATCAGCTCCCATGAGCAGGGATACGGCTTCTTCTGCGGTGAAGCTTACCGGGGGCAGAAAATATCCTTCCATAAGGGAATACCCATGACCCGGAGCTCCCATAATCGGAACACCAGCCTCACTTAATGCCTGAATATCTCGATATATTGTACGTACACTTGTCTCAAATTGAGCCGCTAAATCTTCTGCTCTTAACATCTTTCTTCGCTGCAATTCAAGCGTAATCGCAAGCTGCCGCTCCGTTTTGTTCATTTTCTAGCCCCCACCGTTTCATCATCCAGACTTAACTTATTCTATCACAGTAACTTGCCCTTTCGTTTCGTGAATTACAGCAATGGAACGCCTGACATGCCAGCCGAAGTTTTAATCAATCCAATAAAAAAACTGACACCCCAAAAGGATATCAGTTTTTTCTTCTACTTTTTAGCTACTTTTCGTCTATTTCCTATCTAATTTACACACGGTTAAATCTCTTCTACACTTCTTACACGTACATCGCGAGCAACAATTTATAGATCATCGTTGCAGCTTCCGCTCGTGTCGTTTCACTTCCTGCACGAACCGTATGGTCCGTATATCCACTCACAATCTTGGCCTGCACCGCGGTATCCAGTGCTTCCTGTGCCCAAGATGGCGTCTGGGATGCATCGGTGAAACTTGGTTTAGCGGATGTATTGCCAGACATTCCGGCTTGTGCCTCCGAACTTACTTTCAGCGCATTCGCCATCATGACTGCCATCTCGGCACGGGTAATCGTCCGATCGGGCTTGAATGTGTTGTCACCGTAGCCTTTCACGATCCCGGCTTGCACGGCTGCGGCAATGTCGCCTTTCGCCCAGTCGGGCAGATTACCTTGATCTGCAAACGTTGTATCCGGCTCTACAGACTTCAAAGCCAGCGCCTTACTGAGCAACGTAACAAACTCTGCCCGTGTGATCTTCTTCGATGGTTGGAACGTACCATCTGTGTAACCTTGAATCACGTTCATGCCCAACAAACGATCTGCGTAGTCGGAAGCCCAGTGTCCATTCAGGTCAGACAGATTCACCGGTGTGTAACTGGACACAACGAATGTACCCAGATGATTCACATTGGCCGTTATGCTTCCTGCTGCATGCATCTTGCCACCGATAAACACCCAGCTCTGACGAGCTTCATTATAATAGTAGATTGCAGGTTGGGTGCCATTCGGCAGATCTGCCGAATCCACATTCAAGCTCAATGCCGCCTGCTCATTCAACGTTCTTCCGCCACTGCGACTAATCTGTACAGCTTGTCCCAGTACATTCAGGGAAGCTGTATTCTGCAACTTGTCCTTGGCAACCACGGACACGTGCAACTTATCCTTGGAACCAATGGCTCCCGCTGGAGCGTTGAATTGTACGATGTCTTTCAATCCGGCTTGGACCGGCTGATTCGCTACCACCTCAACCTTCACCTCAGTGGATGAGTCTGATCCCGTTTCAGGGTTCGTTGGTGGGGTTGGAACGGTAGGCGTTGGCACACTCGGTGTGCTTCCCCCTGAATTCCCACCGGAGTTGCCACCATTACCTCCACCTGAACCCTCGCCACCATTGCCTGAGCGAGCTTGTACAGTCACGGTACGGATAACTTCTTGTGCTGCATTACCAGCAATATCCTTCACGTAATACCGAAGGGTGTAGATTCCTGCTGCTTGTGTGTTCACCGTGCCATCCACCTGCACGGAACCACGGATGCCGACATTATCAGAAGCCTGTGCTCCAGGCTCATTGTAAGTGTCTCCCACATTCAGCGTCATCTGGCTGCTACCTTGCAGGGTGATGACGGGAATCTCAAGGTCCATTTTGATGACCAGAGGTAAAGTATACGTTTGTTCCAGATCATCTGTTGCCCGGAATAAAAGGTTGTGCTCTCCCGGCTCCGTTACCTCCAAAGGTGTATTCTCTTCATATGGCTCGTACGTCTGCCCTCCATCACGGGACAACTCGATCATCGCGGAAGTGGCAGGTGCGTATACTGCGCTCGTTACACTAACGGTTACGGACTGGTTCGTCCATGTATCCGTGTGATACGGCTGGCCGTCAGCGGTAGTCATATTGCTTTTTAACACCAACGCCTGATTATTCGTGCCTTCCACAATGACAGTGAACGTTTTGGGTTGAGACTCTGTACCACGTTTCACAGTTGCCGTCAGTTCCAGTCGCTCATTATTGTCCGGTTGCGCTAGTAGCTTGCCCTCGTTATTCATTAGTTCCGGGTTGGAGCTGGACCAGCTAATCGTTGCTCCGTGCTTCCCTTCAACAGGAAGGGTAAGATCGGAATGGACCGCGTTCAGATCGCCCAGATCAATTGCTTGAATTGTATCGGTTACCGCCTGTGCATCACTGTAAGGTGTGGCACTCACGAAGATTGGATTGGAGTAGAACCACAGATCGCGATAGTTGTTATCGTTAATTTGATTAAAACGGGTTGTTGCATCCGCCGTTGTATTTCTTGGATCAAGCTGCGGTTCACCATTGACAGTCTCACCTGTCACGTTCATGCCCAGATTCGTACCGCGCAGGCGGAAATACTTGTCCTGGTCTGTAGCTTTGATCTTGTACGTGATGACATTGTAACCCTCAGCATCTGTCGTCCAATCGTTGGACGTGAAGGTAGCCAGTACTTTGGTAGAGTCGTTGGTGTCTTTGTTATATGCTGCTGTACCCTTCTCGGCCTTGGCTGTCACATCTCCAACGATGAGATCGACGTGATCTACCACGGGTACTTGTCCAGCGGACGTGCCGCTGTTGATTGGTTTTTCATAGTTGTTGCTTGTCGTTGGACTCTTGAAGCGAATCTTCAGCTCTACTTCATCGCCTTGGGTCACATTAAGGTCTCCACCCATCTCAACCTGAGCACCCGCTCCGGAAGCCGTGAAGTCCAGTGCGTTGATCAGGTCACCGAATACGGAAAATGATTTCCCCGAACGCAGTCCATCCAGAACAGCCTGCATACCTGTACCCTCAACCCAGGAATACGTCTTGGCATATTCGCCCGGAAAATAACCACTGGAATTCGTGCCAATCGTCTTGAAGTGGTAATCCGAATTGCCATAGTTCCAGAAGTGACGTCCTTCTCCAAGCAATGCATCCCATAGTCCGCCAACCTTGGCGACCATATAGTCTACACCGCCGTATGTACGGTATTTGTATCCATCATCAGCGGTCGGATTAGCTACATTGTAACTTGTATTGTACCCTCCACGATCCGGTTCCATCTGGTTACCCAGCATGCCTTCGATACCGAATACCACTTGTGGAGCCAGATCGTTGAAATCGCGGAAGTCCGCGATGGTATATTTGTTTTTGCCGCGTGAAGGATGGTTGATCATCGCATAACTTGTCATTGGATAGTTGGTCGCGAGCCAATTGATGGCGGTTAAGGCATCCTGATGCGTCGTGTAGGCACGCCCTCCGTCCTGATCCCAATTCGCTACGTCTGCCGCATTAAACAGATTCGCTGCGCGATTCGTGAAACGGTACTCGAATTCCTTGGCAGCGTTCAGCGCTTCGGTTGAGTTCGGCTCATCCGTGAGAATCCCCACTCCAACGTGTTCATGTGTAGGCATGTCCCATTCGAAACCGGAAAAGATCGTTTTACCTGTGTATTTGCCTGCATCCTGAAGTGCCTTGATCTGTGGTACCTGATATTCATTCATTCCTTGGGACATGGGTATTGGTCCACCCGAAATGTCGTTCCCATTGTGATCTCGCTTGGATAACCGCAAGTGATCCGTAAGCGCGATCCAGTCCAGCCTATATTTGGTTAAACCAGCATCAAGCACGTCCTCCAGTGAAACCTGTGCATCATCGGACTCAAATGTATGTACGTGCAAATCTCCCGTTTGCCAAGAACCTGTTGCCGAGTTGTTGACTGGCGAGCCATCACCCGCATCTGCATAGGATACAGCCGCAGGAAAAGCACCCATGACCATCCCAGTAGCCAAGGGTATAAGTGTAAGCATAGCGAGCATTTTCTTGCCTTTTTTAGTGAACAAAATCGTCCCACCACCCGTTCTGAGTTGTTGTGTCGGGAGTAAATATAAGAGACTTTTGGGGGCAGGGTCAACGGCCTTGAAGCATATATTTAAAATTTTACATATATCTTCATTCGTTCATATTCCGTTAAAGGTTACTCAAGCTTTTTCTAACAGAGTCATGCTCTAGGCTGCTCCATATTGGGGGAGTGAATCTAGGGAAAACGCAGCAAATAGGAGGTGATACAAAATTCAGAGATTGTTCATGATTCAGGAAAGTTCCACCACTGCTGTGGATCATTAGGAGGAGAACCCGCTTAGGAGGAATGTTGAAACCGAGAACATAGTAGGTTTTGTAAAAAAATCAGGGTTGCGCATATTCTGAGTATAGAAAAAGCACCCCCGAATCACAGGCATGATATGCCCAGAAGCCGCAGGTACTTTGGGTTGTGCGGGATTTTGTTTCAGCCTTTACATCTTTACTTTTGTGAACTGGGGGCGAGTTGTTTGTGAAGTCCGGCCCATCTCCACTTTATATTTAAACTGGAAAAATACGATATATAAACCGATAATGTTGAAGATGGCAAACAACGCAAAGGACATTATTCATTGAAGGAGTTGTACACTTTTGAAAAGATTCTATCTAGGTTTTGGATTAACGATCATCGTTATCATTGGACTATTATCAAGCTCTACTCCAACAGAAGCAGCATCGAAGAAAGTAAATTTAAAATTGTCAGATGGAGCGACGTACTATGGCGAAGTTTTAAACGGGAAACCTCATGGTAAAGGAACCGCGAGATGGGGAGAAACCGAAGTGTACTCTGGAGATTGGGTGAGTGGTAAGCGGCAAGGAAAAGGCAAGTATACATATACATTAGTTGAAGGTGGAGGTGTCCCCTTTGAGGATTACGATGAATATAATATGGGCCATGGAACAGGTGAATTCACTACAAAAAACTACACCGGATCGTGGAATAATGATACATATCATGGTAAAGGGAAAGAAATTACGCAATGGTTAGAAGTGCAGTATCTTACTTCTCATGGCAAGGCTTACCCTATACTTGACAGTTACAGCAACACCATTAACGATGGAACATTCAATCAGGGCAAGATGTCTCAGGGATATTATGCAACCCACTCTTCAGATACTGCCTCACTAGGATATACCGATCATACGACTACGATTAATCTCAAAAATAATCATTTCAACGGAAAGTTATCCGGGGACCCGTACTTTTTTGACACGATTATCAATTATAAAAAGAAACACGGTTCTTCAGAGAAATATATTGGGATTAAACCATCCGAATTCTTCAAAGGCACATTAACTAGTGGCAAATTTACGGGGATTACATATCTAATCGATTATAGTAATACTGTTAGTTATTCTAAACAAGTCATACAGAACGATAACGTATTCAAAGAGAATCACATAACGTCTGTAGCCTTTGATAAGGATCGCAAGAAAATCATTCATGAATTCCTGCAAGCTATTAAGCCCTATTCAGTCAAAATTAATACCATTTCTGACGAGATTATGTCATTAAAAGACATTAACTATGAGGGAATGAGCTCTAGGTAGTGGAGGTCACAGAGTGAGAAAAAAGCGATGGATTGTGAGCATAGTCATTTTGATTATCATCCTTTTCATGAGCGAACTCTTGATGTTGTCCTCAGAAAAGGTCGGAGTTCTTAACACAACGCAGAGAATCATTTCAGGTGCACCTCATGTTATCGTTCAAGGACAAACATTGTCTTATCAAGGTAAGGTTCATTGGGAGGATGTCCAAAATAGTATCGAAGAATATTCCGTAAGCGATGAAGGAACGGTCTTGTATAAAGCAAAAGGCACCCCTGTACCACCACCTTGGATATATGTGAGAAAAGAAAAGAATGAGGGTTTCCGTTATAAGGTGCCTCGGCTTCCTTGGAAACTATAAATTCATCAGGCTACGTCGCGAGGCTCGTTTTGGAATGGGAAGTACCCACGAACATCCAGGACTATCTTGTCCTTGGTTCGCAGGTACTTGCAAGTAAATTAATGCTTCATCAATCAGGAGACATAGTTAACGTGAACACACTCTCCCAAGGCGTTTTTATAATATCATTTTGCCTCGTGTCTACTTTCAAGCCATTCGACCAAGAACCCCATGCACTTCCATTACTAAATACAGGATCCGAAGTTAATGGAACATCTACATACATCGCATAGCTACCTATAGTCTTCTTGTCTTTGGGAACAGTAATGAGTTGCACAACACGATCCTTACGAAGCTTCAAATCATTTGGTGCATTGACTTGCACGATCTCATATTGAATATAGGTGCGCATATACAATAGCCCATTACGATATGTCACCATACTTGGTTCAGGCCGAACATCTCCCTGAATAATCACTCTCTTGTTTTTTATCCATTTCACGTACGCTTCCATCTGAAGCTGTCTGGCTGTCTTATCACCCATCTTGCTAGTAGAACCACCCACATGGCTTTCTATTGCTTCTGCCCAATTCATATTAATGGTGCGATAATCTGTATTGAGCAAAAGTTCATAGTATTTTGAAATATGATTGGCGTACCGCCCAAAATCATCACTGGTTAACGCAATGGGTAGTCCGACTGCTTTTGACCGATAGAGCTGCGCTGCATTCAAAGATAAGCTTTTGGGTAATTTCGCTTTAGGAAATTCTTTCTCATAATACGAATTAGGGATACCCGCGAGAATATATGGATATTTGGACGCATTAACAGGTAGAGCTTTCGTTCGAATCAGTTTCCCGTAGTCATCCAGATTATCCTTTTGTGCAAAATCAGCAGTATATATCCCATATGATTTATCGAATGAGTAGTAATTCGACGTTAGGTTAAATGCTTCAGATAACACCTTTAGAGGGACATATACTTCCCCATTCCGGAACTGCGCTGAGGTATTTGAAGAAAGGTCATTCCTCTTACCATCGACCATACTGCTTTTGGTCACAGATAACGTATGGGTAGAATCGTTCATGTTTAATTTGCCGTTGGATATGGAAGCAGACCATTTCGCTTGTTTGGCAAAAGCCAGGGCCGGGATCAAAACTTCCTGTTTTACCGTGAGATAAGGTTTATTCGACGTAAAATAGAGATTTTTACCGTTCAAATTCAAATGAATGCTTTGCTCCCAGGCATGGAGTGTTGGCCACTGGAATGGGACCTGGACAGGGATTGGTGAATTCTTCTTTTTATTAGGCAGTTCCATGCCAAGGCCACCATCATGATTAAATCCCCACGCCCATACACTCAGATCCTTTTTTTGAACGACCATGTGTCCACTGTCTGCATCACTTAACAAACGTACATTCTTGAGAATAATCTTGGGATTGGTGACTTGATTGGCTGTGCCATCTCCTAAAGTACCTGTACGATTGCCCCCCCAACCGTATAGGTTTCCAGCTTCATCTAAAGCAAACCGCGCATCAGATGAATTCGAGATGTCCACAATTTTGGGTAGCTGCTGTATTTGTACAGCAGAGTCCCCGCTCTTAGTCCATACCGTGCCATCTTCTTTCAGGAACACAGATCCATACTGATCTACCTTTTTGACATCCGTTATTGTTATGTATTGTCTTGCTACAGAAGTTCCAGGCATAACATGCCACACCGTACCGTCTTGGCGAATGAAATACGACCCGAAGATATCTTTAACCTGATCTAATCCAGGCACAAGCGTGGGTAACGATGGTTCAGAATATGAATTTTTCCAGGCCAGAACCTGCCCATCTTTTCGCAGTGCATAGATAAAATCTTGAGTAGCCTCCACTTGGACAATCTTTTCATTTTCACTGAAGTGAGTCTTATCTCCTGAGTACACCTTAGTATACTCTGCCAGTTCACCGACTCCCCTTCCTTTCCATACCGTTCCATCCTGGGTTACGACAATAGCCACTCCGTACACTACAGAAACATCAACAATTTCATTAATTCCTTGTAATACGGATTGTGTATAATTCATCTTGTTGCCTTCGTCACTACCAAAACCACCCCATGAGATCAAAATCCCTTCTTCCGTTAGTACCTGTGTACCTGAGTAAGAAGTGATTTTTTGGAGTTTTGGAACTTCATTAGCAGAGGTTGCTGCATGGGTGAACGATGGTGCTGTTGTGAGAAAAACTAAAACTAAGACTAACCATACCTTGAAAAACTTTTTCATTATATCCTCCTTATATGCACTAAAATGCGAATACTGTCAGTCTAGCAGTCGTGGGTCATTTTTACTATCCATAAATTTCTGTTACTCCTACAAAAGCAACAAAAAAAGCCATTCAGTATACCTATGAATGGCTTGTATTAATTTACACATAACAATCAACCAAATCGACCACTAATATAATCCTGCGTACGCACATCGACTGGCTCGGCGAACATGCTTTGGGTAGCGGAATACTCCACGACTTCGCCGTTCAGGAAGAACACCGTCTGCTGGGATACGCGAGCAGCTTGCTGCATGTTATGCGTGACCATCACGATGGTATAACGCTCCTTCAGCTCATGCGTCAGCTCCTCAATCTTGAAGGTGGAGACAGGATCAAGTGAAGCAGTCGCTTCATCCATCAACAGAATATCCGGCTCTACTGCCAGCGCACGTGCGATGCAGAGGCGTTGTTGTTGTCCACCGGACAGGCTTAGCGCGGAGCGCTTCAGATTGTCTTTGACCTCATCCCACAGGACAGCAGATCGCAGGCCCTGCTCTACAATCTCATCCAGCTTCTTCTTACCATGAATGCCGTGTTGTCTTGGGCCGAAGGCCACATTGTCATAGATGGATTTTGGAAAAGGGTTCGGTTGCTGAAAGACCATGCCGATCTTCTTGCGAAGGGTCTCCACATGAACTTCCCCGCTGTAGATGTCGATTCCCCCTACGGCCACTTCACCTTCAATCCGTGTGCCGGGTATCCGGTCATTCATCCGATTCAGCGTACGTAGCAGGGTCGATTTGCCACAACCCGATGGTCCGATAAAAGCAGTGATTGCCCGCTCAGGAATTTCAATGGATACATTCTTTAGTGCTTGAAACTGCCCATAATACAGATTTAATTTGTTGATCTCAATAATAGGTTGCACAAGGTACCCTCCCGGGTTGAAATGGAATGATTTTCGGATTCAGCTTAAACAGCTAGCGTTATTCCTAGACGATACCGAGTTGCGGCATACTCTCTTCATCACGCTTGATTTTTGCGAGCATTTAACCACAGGGGTACACGGAACAGCACATTAATGAGCAACGCTACAAAGATCAACACCGCTGTTGTTTTCTGCGCAATTTCCTCAGCATCCGGTACAATGGCTTCCGATTGAATGTACCAGAGATGTACGGCAAGGGTACCGCCCGGCGAGAGCAAATTAAAGTCCCACATTTCTCCGGAGGTAGATACCCCAGCGGTGAGAATAATGACTGCACTTTCCCCAAATGCCCGGCCTGCCGTCAGGCAAATGCCTGTCATGATCCCATTGATAGCCACCGGCAACAATACTTGGCGGATCGTCTGGAGATGCGTTGAGCCCAGCGCAAACGATGCATTGCGAAGTTCCACCGGAACCGCTCTGACGGATTCCTCTGTTACCCGGGTAAGCACAGGCAGGTTCAGGAAAGCAAGACTGACGGCTGCGCCGAGAATCGTGAGACCAATTTCGAAAAACTCCACAAACAGGGCAATACCGAACAATCCAAAGATGATGGATGGCACAGAGGACAATCCCTCCACGCAGATACGAACAGTCTCGATCAGCTTATTGTTTGGTGCAAACTCTGCCAGATATATACCTGCCGCCATGCCAATCGGGATGGAGATGAGCAGCGACAGAATTAACACATAGAACGAGTTGAACAGTGCCGGGCCGATCCCGCCTCCTTCTTCAATCTCACTAGGAACACCATAGAGGAAATCCCAGCTGAGCAGCGGCAATCCTTTGTTCAGCAGCAGAAATAACAGTCCAACAATAAATAAAATGACGACAATACCAACGCCCCATACCATACCTGTAAAGAGCCGGTCCATCAGCATGGATGAACTTCTCCGTTTGCCAAAAGAATACGATGGGACGATAGCGTTCGCCTGCTTCTTCACACTCATACGTTGCGGTCCCCTCTCTTCTGAAGCAGTCTTACGATAACAATCATCAGAATCGAAATCGCGAGCAGTATAAATCCCATCATGTACAGACCATGATTCCAGGTGGAGTCGAATTCAACACTGGAGATCTGCATAACGATATTACTGGTCAGCACGGCTGTTGGTGTGAACAGACTATTCGCGAGCTGCGCTGTATTACCAATGACCATCACCACCGCCATCGTCTCACCGATGGCACGCGTCATCCCAAGAATGACGGCATACATGATGCCGCCTTTGGCGGCAGGTAAGACCACACGAGTCACCGTCTGGAATCGATTCGTACCAAGTGCATAGGCTGCATCACGGTACTTGTTCGGCACAGCAGATATGGCATCATCACTGATCCGGCTAATCGTGGGAAGTACCATAATAGTCAGTACAATGGACGCAGCGAGTAATCCGTCAGCCAGATCACGTCCGCTAATATCCCTTAGCCAGGGAATGAGGATCGTAAGTCCCAGGAAACCGTACACCACAGAAGGGATACCTACCAGCAGATCCAATACAGGACGCAAAATATGGCGAAGCCATTTGGGTGTCATCTCGGCCAAAAATACGGCAACGATCACAGAGATCGGAATCGCCATCAGCATCGTAAGTCCCGTAAGAGCCAACGTTCCCAGAATAAAGGTCAACGCCCCATAATGTTCATTTTCCGGGTCCCAGTTGGTGGAGAAAAAGAATTCACTCAGTGACACGTCAGCGAAAGTAAGGACGCCTGTGCGCAGCATAAGGATCAGGATACATAACAGGACGAGACAGACAAAGCTGACGCTGGCAATACAGACCATACGGAATATTTTATTCGACCATCTCAACCGCGCCTTACGGTCGAACCATTTCCCCGATCCAGGAGCCTTGCCAATACTTGTACCAAGCTCAGTTTGAGCGGGGCTGTTCGTGGATGGATTCAAATCGATCATGAAGTGCTCTTCCTTTCACATAGAGAAGCCAGCTTGCGACCGTGCGCAGAAGCTGGCTATCCCTTTTCTTATGAAATGTGAGAATGACGAACGTTTGAAGCTCCGTTATTTTACAGCCGCAAGCGGAATGAATTTCAGCTTTTTCAGGGAACCGTTCTGGAACTTGCTGCTTTGAATGTACTCGATGAATGCTTTGGTTGCACCGGTAGGTTGACCTTTGGTCATGTAATATCCGATACCCCATACTTTGTAGGTTTTATTCAGAACATTTTTCTCTGTTGGTGCTACGCCATTGATGGATACAGCCTTCATTTTGCTCGTTACATAAGGAAGGTCAATATAACCGATCGCATTCGGTGTGGTTTCAATGGTTGTTTTCATATCACCGCTGGAGCCAACTTCTTTGTAGTTGTCGCCTTTACTCATGAAGTCTTTGCCATCAAGCGCTTTTTGCTGGAAGTTGACCCGTGTGCCGGAACCGAACTTGCGGTTAACAACAACGATGTTGGCGTTCGCACCGCCGACGTCTTTCCAGTTGGTCACTTTGCCGGAGAAGATATCCTGCAATTGTTTCGTGGTCAGGTTGCTTACACCCACGTTCGTATTAACAACAGCCGTGAATACTGTTACCGCTACCGGATTGGCTACCATGCCATCAAATTTCTTGAATCCAGGTACATCCTTGGATGCATCCCAGTCCACAGCGCCAATGTCGGCAATCCCTTTACGTACGGATTGTGGACCTGTAATGGAACCTGCCGCGGAAGCAGAGATTTTGACTTTGGGATGATCCTTCTTGAATTCACTTGCTGCCTGAAGGGTCAGCGGAAGCAAAGCCGAAGAGCCGTTAATGACAATTTTACCTTTCTCCGTGCTCTTGGCAGCAGATGCCGTCGTTGCGCCTCCAAGTCCACCAATTAGAGATACCGCCATAAGCATTGCCGTGAAGGGTTTGATCCATTTTTTCATGTTCATTTAAACTCCTCTCAAATTATAAAATCATTCATATCAACTCGTGCTCACCACTCTTGGATCAAAATCTCATTTCGTAACGGCTCTCCAACTGCCACCCGCTTGAACCAGAACCCGGTCATTTTCAATCACGGCGATTTGTGAGCCGGCAACCGTAATGGAAGATACGTCGGAAGATACCGTATATAGTTTGGTTTGTTTGCCTGTCACCGTGTCGATCGAAAGAATGACGCTATTACTGTCATTCTGCGCGGCCAGTACATACAAGATGCCACCCGACAGAATCGCTTGCTCTACATCGAGATCGCCGTACACCGTAGTTGCCTTCTGGGATGAATCCACAGATTGCAGCGAAGCATTGCCGTCCTCAGACGGTACACTTACGTAGTAGGCTTTCTGCCCATCAACGGACCATACAAACACTTTATCATCCGTTGAAGTCGTTAACTGTGCAGCTTCAGGTTTTGATATTTCGTTGTTATACGAAAATATGTGTTGTTGATTGGCTGAAAAGTCAATAGACACGTTGTCTTCATCTACATTCGTTGCATCAGAGGTAACCTTACCAAGTGTCGTCACCGTGTAGATGAATCTTTTGCCATCCGCAGACACATTCAGGTTTTCTTTGTAATCTACCTTGTCTTCAACCAGTTTCTTAATCGTGCCATCAACCAGATTGAGACTCGCAATCACTGACCCTTTATCTCCTTGCAGGAAATAAATTGTGCTTCCGTCCGCTGACCATACCAATTCCGGTTTGATGCTGGTGTCATTTGTGATCAATCTCGAAGCTTTAGTCTTCAGATCAATAACATAGACGGCCCCTTCCGCATTCGTATACGCCGCTTGATCACCACTCGGGGAAACGACCAGATCCGATCCGCCATCTGTCGTTAACAACAACTCGTATGTACCACTCGTCGTATTCACGAGATAATCAGTGCGGCCATGGTCATCACTCTTGGAAACGATCATTTTGTCGGCTCCGGCAAAACGGGGATTTCCCGCACCTTCGAGCAGCGCTACCGTGCTAACTTCAAGCAGTCCGCTTCTCTTGACGATTGTACCGCCAACGCTGGATACCAATGGTCGGAGCGCAACGTAGCTTGTACCTCCAATAATCGTAACTGGTTGATTCAAATTCACTTTGTTACCATCCACCAGAAGTTGTTTCGCATTGTTCTGGAGTGTCACCGTGTGACCATTTAGTTTGATCACTGTCGTTCCACGTTGTACTTCCGCTTGCGCGCCGATAGCCTTGATCACATCACGAAGCGATACAAGTGTCTCGCCATTCTTCACCACCGAACGAACGATAACGCTGTTTCCGTTTATTGTAAGCGTGGAGTTTAGCACCTGAGCTGTACTAGCTGCAGGTTTCACTGCAGGAGCAGCTGATACTGCACTGACCACAGAAGTCGTTAACACTGTGGCTACCATGGACACTACGAACACCTTTTTCATTGACATTGGCTTTGGTCACCCTTCTTTTCTTCATATAATATGCCTTGTTATGTCGTGCCCTGTTGTCTGGTATTCTGCTTGTATCATCCATATGAGAGCTTGTCCGTCTCATCCCCCTTAACTTCCACGTTCATAGTAAAAATGACCTATCACGTTTGTATTATAGGAGCGAATTGTAAACGGAAAATATTGGAATTGTTAACGAATTGTCAATGTTTTCATATCAACACATTCATATGATTAAACACAACAAAATGACCCATACATGATGTATGGGCCATTGCTTTTTTCGCACATTTTCTCACACATTATATTGTCGCAAACACCTTATCGAACCCAGCCTTCGACTTGGCAAATAGTTCATTCGTACCAAGATCTGATGCTGGTGCCAGTACTTCCTGAGCCACCACACCATTGTAACCAATCGCCTGCAGATTTCTCAGAAATCCGCCCAGATCAATGACCCCTTCGCTGGGATACAAACGCTCATAATCCAGCAATTCTTCAACGGGCAAATCATAAGCATCATTGATATGCACATGTACAACCTGCTCTTTCTTCAGCTTCAACAGATCTTCCATCGGTAAACCATTCGTATGCCAGTGATAGGAATCTACGAGCAGGCCTACATTAGGCGCATGGATCGTCTCGATCCAGTCCAGCGTATCCTCTACACGCCAGATAAACGGATTCTTCCATTGCGTCCGCAAATGATGGCATCCCACAAACTCCAGACCCAACTTAATCCCATATGCATTCAGGATGTCTGCGCAGAGTCTCAGGCGTTTGGTAGCCGCTGCCATAAATTGCGCTGCCGGCTGATCCGTTGAAGGTAAAATATACGTACAACAGCTGTAACAGTCCAGCGAAGCAGAGGCTTCGGCCATAGCGACCAAAGATTGCAATCCCTCACGGAATTGTTCATCTGTTGTCCGCCACTCCACCGTCAGGCCCGACGAACCGATGATCACCTGATTGCTTTCCAGCAAATGTTGAGCCCGTTCCTTGCCATACGTTTGAATCAATGAGAGCGGATTCAAATCGACAGATCCGAATCCGTGCTTGGCCGCATCTGTGATATATTGTTCATCTGAATCGATATTTCCAAGTCCCGCATTCGTTAACCCTCTAATCATCCCAATCTCCTCCTGTGACTCGTCTGGAAATGCAGCTTGTCCAACCTTTCCCGTCTCCCTTAACCAACACTTGGGCTTGAACAGGCTATCATTTTATAATAACAGTACTCTCTCAAAAAGAAACCATCATATCCCATTCTTGAAATAATAGAGCAAACTGTTGCAACCTATATCCAAATTATAACGTATTAAAATTAACATCTAATTAAGGAAGGTATTGGTAATCTCAAAATGAAATCCATACACAATAAACATGAACCTACCCTCATCTTCCTCATTTGCGTTGGAATCGTGTCCCTATTGGTTGGGATATTATCCAAGTCTTATTTCACCGAGCCTATATTCTATGTAGATCAGCATAAATACACTTACAAGCACGAGCAAGGCAATCAGCAGAAACGTACGGTTAGCATCAATCAGCAGAACTATGTCATTACCCAAATGGCATCCACACCTATTGCAACCTATCACGTGGTATATCCTAACGACCGTAAATATACAGTTGAACAACAATCCGAGGAATTAGTAAGCTACGATGAAAATGGGAAGATGCTCTCTCCGGTCAACATGTACATAGATGATCAGAGAGTCATTGACAATCACGAAGAGCACTATAATCCTGCTACGCTCGTAACTGTTGCCTATCCAGAATATCATCATACGCCAGGTACACCTGTTGTCTTGTTCATTGCGCTCGCCGGACTCATCTATGGATGGTGCAGCTTCTATTATCCAGAGTTTCAGAAGTTTCAATTCCTTATCTCCCTCCGCTGGATATGGTTAAAAGATCCCGAACCAAGCGAATTTTATTACGTCATGTGCAAATTTGGCGGTATAGCCTGTATGATCGTAGCGATCTGGGGCGCGTTTCAGGCATTTTAAGACATTTGAGTCTGAATCGGCTTAGCATTAACACACATCACCAAAACGGTAATGATGTCCACTTCATGGATGTCATTACCGTTCTTTTTTGGGAAACTGCTCGAATGAAAGGTATACGCTTCTATCTCAAGATCATTTTCTAAAATGATCTCACTTCACGTTTTCCTCCAGCGCATACCGGTTACGTGGAATCTCAAGACCCAGATTCTCCCTTAGCGTCTCATGCTCATACTCCGTGCGGAACAGCCCTCGTTCTTGCAGAACCGGGACAACCAGCTCCACGAAATCTTCCAAGCCATTGGGCACCACGGTACGAACATTGAATCCGTCTGCCGCTTCGCCTTCAAACCATGCCTGAATCTGATCTGCGATCTGATCCGGTGTACCAATGAATGATGTACGCGGGGTAGATGCCAGCAATGCCACTTGGCGCAGGGTCAGCCCCTGTTCCCGTGCCTGCTGCTTGATCTTGTCCGTTGTACTGCGGAAGCTGTTGCTGCCGATCTCCCCAATCTCGGGGAAAGGTTCGTCCAGTGGGAACTGGGAGAAGTCGTAATGATCGAAGTAACGTCCCAGATAATTCAGCGCCTGATCCATACTCACCAGTTCGGCAATTTCCTGATACTTCTGCTCCGCCTCTTCCGCTGTTCTACCCACAATGGGGCCGATGCCCGGGAAGATCAGGATATCTCCTGCCTGACGTCCATACGCCACCGCTCTTGCCTTTACATCCCTGTAGAACTCCCTTGCTTCCTCCAGCGTCTCATGTCCTGTGTATACGGCATCCGCCGATCGGGCAGCCAGATCTTTCCCGGATTCGGATGAGCCCGCCTGGAAAATGACCGGATGCCCCTGCTTCGAACGCCCCACATTAAGCGGACCCTGTACGGAGAAGTGCTTTCCTTTGTGATTCAGCGTATGCAGCTTGGCAGGATCGAAGAATACGCCCTGTTCCTTGTCTCCAACAAAGGCGTCGTCCTCCCAGGAATCCCAGAGGCCTTTGACCACATTCAAATGTTCTTCCGCAATTTCGTAGCGCAGCGCATGGTTTGGATGTTCGCCTTTGCCAAAGTTCAGTGCCGATCCTTCCAGAGGTGAAGTAACCACATTCCATCCGGCTCTCCCACCACTTAATTGATCCAACGAAGCAAATTGCCGTGCAACCGTGAATGGTTCACTATAGGAAGTAGACAATGTAGCAACCAGCCCAATGCGGGAAGTGGCCCCGGCCAATGCGGACAGAAGCGTCACAGGTTCAAATCGATTGAGAAAATGAGGATTGGACTTCTCATTGATGAAGAGGCCATCTGCAATAAAGAGCAGATCGAACTTCCCCTTTTCCGCGATACGCACCTGCTTCTTGTAGAATTCCAGATTAACACTCGCATTAATGGGAATATTCGGATGACGCCAAAAGGATATGCTGTTCCCCACTCCGTTCAGATTGGCTCCCAATTTCAATTGTCGTTGCGACATATATATTCCTCCCTATGTTGTGGTGATGACACTGCCCAAGCCGCTCCTAGCAATACAATCCCTGTGAATAGAAAAATAAACGGAATGCCGATCCATCCACCGAGAAAACCACCGATTAACGGTCCAAGCACAATACCGAACTGACTCGCCGTCTGACTCAGACTGACAGCCCTCCCACGAAAATCGGGGTCAGCATACTTGATGATCAGCGCATTAAGCGCCGGATAAACCGCGGCAAAAAATAGACCATAAACAAATCGCAGGCTGCCAAAATAAATCAGATTAGTTGCTGTCATTTGCAGCAGACTACCAATCCCGCCACCGATCAGACCGATAAACAGGGTTTTCTCGTATCCGATTCTTCCACCAATCTTGCCCCAGCGCGGCCCCATAATGACCGTTGCCACACCAATCGCCGAGAAGACAATACCCGCACTAAGTGTTGCACGGCCAACATCACCGCCAATCTGGACCACATAGAGCGTCAGCACCGGTTCGATGATAAGCACGGAGGTCGAGACCAGCAGAATCAGACCGTAGATTCGCATCAAGCCGGGCGTGGAAGCTGCTCTTTTCAAATCCCCCATGATCTTCGTTGGGACGATCGTACGGGCTTGTCGTGACTCCTTAACACCAAGGACCATCAGAGCCGCGAGTAAAGTAATTACAGCCGAGGCGATGAAGCATCCTCGCAGTCCGATCCAGTGACTTAACACCCCTCCGGCAAGAGGGCCAAGAATCCCACCTGCAGCGCTGGCTGTGGAAATTACACCCAATGCATAACCCACATGTTTCTCCGGTGTATTGGTACCGATTAGGGTAATCGAGGCGGGATGAAAACCAGCCATGAGTCCTTGAAAGACCCTTACGGCTATAAACGTATATGGATCATATACAAAAAAGTTAGCCAGATGTGCAATGCCCAACCCAACTCCTGACCGGACGAGCATCAATTTGCTGCCATATCGGTCAGCCAGCGATCCCCAGAAGGGTGCGCATAATCCACTGATCAGAAAGCTGATGGAGATCGAAATCCCGGACCAAGCTTCCAAGCCGCTTTGGATACCAAGATCATTTTGCAGGAATATGGGAAAGAACGGTACGGACAGCGAGTAGGCCATATGATTGAAAAACAGGCCGAACCACAGAATATACAGATTTCGCTTCCATTGTGGCATCTTGGCATTCTCCATACTATATAATTCCTATATAAAAAGTAGGTTATTATCCATATTAGGGTACGACCACTGGAAAGTATAATAGAAAAGTTCAATAGACCCATTCAAGAATTAAATGAATGGGTCTGTTATGGATGTACAGTAAAAATTACTGCAATTGAACGGACATAAACACATCAACCTCATCTTCACTGTCCAGCATAAATCCAAATCGTTCATACAATCGTCGAGCAGGGCTCCCCTGCAACACATTTAAAGTAACTCGCCTGCCCTGAACTTCATCCAGTTTCAGCAGCATGTTGAGCACCTGAGTTCCTATTCTCTGGCCCTGGTAATCGGGATGTATGTAGAAATGTTCCAATAGATATACCTCAGCCTTGGGCTTCAATGCTACACAACCTGCCATGGATCCCTCCACTTCAATAATCCGCGTATGGACAGGGTCGAATGTATTTCGGAAACGTTCACGTACTTTCACATCATCGTACCTTCCCAGCCTGGTTAAATCATCGTATAGTACCAAGGCTCGCAAATCAGCGAGTTGCTCTTGGTCTGCCTGTACAGCTTGACGCATCGTTATTGGGTTCATTGATTGGATTCCTTTCTATCGGAGACACGCCAGTTTTTGAATGTCTTATCTTATATCACTATAGGGATAGGACACTCAAAATCATACCTTTGACAACTCACTTGAGCAACATTGGATTTGAGAACGTACTCTATTTTTCCAGCATATCCTCCATCAAAAAAGAAAAAGGACAGTAAAGGTCCGCTTAACAAAATAAGCGAACCCTCAACCGCCCCTTCCGGGATATACATTATTTTAGAGAATTATGAAACATGTGACGCTTGCACTGCATGTTGTAATGCTTCCAGACCCAGTGCTAGCGCACCACACAAGCCTGCATGCTGGCCCAATCCGGGCTGCACAATATATTGGTCGATATGTTGCGTAATTGGAGCTGCATTCACATAACCATTGAGATTCCGCACAACCCGCTCACGTATCATAGGAAACAGATGATCTTGCTTCATCACACCACCGCCCAAGATGATCTTCTGCGGCGAATGAAGCAAGATGGCCGTCGTAATCGACTCCGCAATGTAAAAGGATTCAATCTCCCACGCCGGGTGATCTGCCGGCAGTTCACCGCCAGGACTCTGCCAGCGTGCTTCAATGGCTGGCCCTGAAGCCATGCCCTCCAGGCAATCGCCATGATACGGGCAACATCCGGCAAAGGGATCATCCGGATGGCGTCTTGTGCGAATATGTCCACCCTCGGGATGTAACAATCCGTGTACTCGCTCGCCCCCTGCTACGAGTCCAACACCAACGCCTGTGCCAATCGTGTAATAAACACAGTTGTCCAGTCCTTGCGCCGCTCCCCATGTCACTTCACCGAGTGCGGCAGCATTCACATCCGTATCCCATCCGATAGGAACCGGAAATTCTTGCTTCAAAGTTCCAACCACATTACAGTTGCCCCATCCAGGCTTAGGTGTGGTCGTAATATAACCATAGGTGGGACTATCCTGTTGCAGATCCATCGGACCAAAGGAACCGATCCCCATGGCTTGCACACCTTTATCCTTGAAATAGTCGATTACCCTGGAAAGTGTTGCATCCGGATGCTCTGTTGGAAAGCTGATCTGATCTTCAATCTGACCATGTTCATTTCCTACACCACATATGAACTTCGTTCCGCCTGCTTCAATGGCTCCAATACGCATCGTTCTGCACTCCTCCCCTTTCATTACAATGGACCCGTAGCCTTGTTCGGTGAGATCTCATAGAGTTGAATTGAAGAGAATACCAGATCCGTATTTTCGGCATGGGCAGAGATGCCCTTGGAGTCCACATCCGGATAGATCAGATCCGTGATAACTGCCTGACCATCATTCGCAAATACCTCCACAGATGAATGATCTACAAAGATACGCAAACTTTGGTTTACATTTACCTCTTTTAACTCAGCTGCATGGCGTCCCAGGAAATGTTCATGAAAATCGCCGATACCCGAGCGACTGCGATCGATATACACTTCCCCTCGGTTGGCGTCTACGCCAACGAGCGTTTCGTTGTCAGCTCCGCTTCTTAAGGCAAAATGGAACGACTGATTCGGAGCCCACTCTGCATGGATCTCATAGTTCACTAGTTGCAAAGCGTTTAACTGCTCACTCACTTGCTGAATCGAAGTATCCTGCAGGGACAATACTGGCGTACGGGCTTGCTCAAGTTCACGTGCAGGACGTTGAATCAATATAACTTCTCTCGCTCTTGTCTCCAGTGTCAACTCCCGGGCAATGGTCATGGCTCCACGGTAATTATGGGTTGGCGTCTGGTTGGCATACATCCAGTTGCTCATCCAGCCAATCATGAGGCGTCTTCCATCTTCCTCAGGAACGTCAGACCAACTAACCCCTGCGTAGTTATCACGACCATAATCAATCCAGCGAACCGTATGGGATGCCTCGTCTGGGACAAATGTACTTCCATCAAAATCTCCGGTAAAATATTGCGTTCTGGAGCCTTCAATAAAAGCAGGATCTGCACCGATGCTAACGAGCATCACCCATTTCTCCTGCCCTGAATCTCCATCCACTGCAAGCGGGAACAGGTCGGGGCATTCCCACACGCCATCATGTGAACCAATCCCGGCGCCAAATTCACTTCCTAGCGTCCAATCCTTCAGATTGGGAGAACGATACAGACATACCGTTTGCCCACATGCGATTATCATAACCCACTCCTTGGTCTGCTCATGCCAGAACACTTTGGGATCACGAAAATCAACAAAGGACTCATGCTTTAATACCGGATTACCTTCGTACTTAGTCCAGCTTCTGCCGCTGTCTTTGCTATACGCCAGACTTTGGGTTTGTATGGCATCTCGGTCTTTAACTTCAAGATGATGGGTGAAAATAGCAACCAATCCTGGCTCACCCTCAAAGAATCCGGTTGTATTATTCCAATCCACTACGGCACTTCCCGAGAATATAGTGCCATTCTCATCGGGGAGTAAGGCTATCGGAAGTTCCTCCCAGGAGATCAGGTCCCTGCTCACTGCATGGCCCCAATGCATGGGGCCCCATGTGGTTCCATGTGGGTGATGCTGATAGAACAAGTGATACTCCCCATTGAAAAACACCATACCGTTCGGGTCGTTCATCCACTTTTCTTTCGGTGAAAAATGGTATTCATTTCTATAATCTTGTTTAAGTATTGTCGACATTATGGTTTCTCCTCCGTACTTTTCTTTATTGGTTATTACGGTCATATCCCGCTTGTTTAATCTGTAGCCATTCTTGCAATCCAAGGCGATCCAGCTCTTTCAAGTAAGCATCCCATTCCTGATCTATTTTCCCGTTCTGATACCACTCCGTACGCAGACGTAACACGTAGGCGAAGAGATCGGTCTCAATCGTGGACAATCGATCCAGTTCATCAATGGAGAAGAACACACTTGGATATACGTTCTCCGCTTTCATATGCGGCACCATAACCTTATCGAGAAGTTCCATGCGCCAAGCCGCATCTTCCGGTTTGGTGGTGTATTTGTCATAATAACTGTCGAGAATGGCCAATGGTCCCGCGATACTTGTTTTTTGTCTGAGTTCCACAGGTGCAGAGCCTTCCAGCGGAAGATGCTTCAACATGCCCTTGGCTTCATCGAATTCAAATATATTTTGCTGACTCTCGTCTCCATACGTACCCCAGTTGTTCTGGACAGATTGGAGCGGATCGTACAATTGGTCTACCCACTTCGCTGTAGATTCCAGGTTTTTATTGCTGCTGGTAATGACCATGCGACCACGATCAAGCCCTATTCCGTTTGTTCTTGTGACGTTAACTTCTCCATCAGGTCCGGCAATTGGAGGCAGAACATCATACGTATCATTCATGCCCGTAATGTTGGCTTTATCCCAAGTGAAGTACATGCCATACTTGTTGTCCTTGCCTTTTGCCAGATACGTATTCCAATCCTGCTGATATGATTCCACATCCACGAGACCTTCCTGAACCAGCTCATGAATGTATTTAACGGCTTCCTTGTAGCCTTCATCAGCTGCAGTGAAGACCACTTTTCCATCATTGGTTACCACGGTATGATCCCAGTTCTCTCCGAGTCCAAATGCGGCAAAGAGAAATGTCAGATCTTCTCCGCCTGGCTTGTTAATAAAAGACAATGGAATTTCGTCGGCCTTGCCGTTGCCGTTGGGATCTTGGGTTTTGAACGCGATCAGCACTTCTTTCAACTCTTCGGTTGTCGTTGGCATCTTCAGTCCGAGCTTGTTCAGCCATTCCACATTAATCCATGGCAAGTTATCCACCGTCTGAATTCGTTGTTTGCCACTTCCGAGTTCTTCAATCCATGGGAATGAATAGATATGTCCGTCCGGAGCTGTAATCATGCTCTTGTATTCAGGAGCTTCCTCCAGCACCTTTTTCAGATTGGGCATGTGTTGTTCAATCATGTCTTCAAGTGGAATGATCGCCCCGTCCTTCGCCAGTTTCAGGAGATCATAATCCCCGTAACCTGCATCAAATATGGCATCCGGCAAATCACCGCTGGCAACCGCCAGATTTCTTTTTTCTGCAAACACATCACTCGTATAGTTCTTCCAGTTGATATGCACATTGGTTTTTTCTTCGAGTCGCTTGTTAATGAGCTTGTCGTTCGGATCAGCTGGAGCCAGCGGAGAGCTCTGTGTGATAAAATTCAATGTCACCTTGCCATCAGGGGATTGCGCCTCACTTGCTGCGCCGCTTCCACCCCCGCCACAGGCAGTTAGAAAGAGCATCGCAGATAACATGGAAATGGACGCCGTTGTAGCGGCTTTTCTGGACTTGTTCACTTTTTTCATGATAATGACCTCCATGGATTGAGTTAGATCAAACTTGCTATAGTGCAGGCTGTTCACTATTTGAGGGAACCGACCATGACACCTTTTTCGAAGTACTTCTGGAAGAACGGGTACATGATGATGAGGGGCAGACTCGAAATGACAATGGCTGAGTATTTAATCATCTCGGAGAGCCGTTTCAGTTCTGCCATCGCGAGCTGATCACTGATCATGCCCGGTGCAGCCTGATTCTGAATCAGAATGGAGCGCAGAACGAGCTGTAACGGATGCAGGTTCGGATTATCCAGATAGATCATCGCATCAAAATAGGAGTTCCATTGCCCAACAAACGCATAGAGGGCGAGTACAAATATGATGGGCTTCGACAACGGAATGACGATCTGGAAGAAAATTTTCATTTCAGAGGCGCCATCCACGTTTGCAGCTTCTTTCAGTTCCCGAGGGACTCCTTTGAAGAAGGTTCTGGAGAGGATGATGTTCCAGACGTTAACGGCTCCTGGAATGATGATTGCCCACACCGTATCCAGCATGCCGAGATTGCGTATGAGAAGATAGGTAGGGATTAATCCCCCGCCGAAGAACATCGTAATGATAAAGATAATCATGAAAAATCCGCGTCCCGCGAGCCTTTCATCCGACAAGGCATAACCTGCGAATATGGATACGGTCACGGTGATCAGTGCAAAGGAAACCGAGTACAGTACCGCATTTGCAAACCCCCGAATCATGGCTGGATTGGACAAAATCATCTGATATCCATCCAGACTCCAATCGGATACATTGAAGGACAGTCCACGATTCAACAACACAGTAGGGTCCATGAATGAGGCGATAACAATATAAATCAGGGGAACCACCACAACCAGTACAGCACAAGTGAGAAAAATGGCATTGAGTGTGAGGATCAATCGATCCATCCCCGTGTGTTTAACAACCATGGATCATACTCCTTTCCTAATAGAGGCCTTCGCCTTCATTCAATTTCTTCACGATCAGATTCACCGTCACCAGCAAAATTACATTGATCACCGAGTTGAACAATCCCACTGCCGCAGAATAAGCGTAATCTCCGGACTGGAGTCCCACCTTATAGACATACGTGGCAATAATCTCGGAGGAAGGCAGGTTCATGGACGTCTGCATCAGATAGGCCTTCTCAAATCCAATGGACATAATGCCACCAGCTGCCAGGATAAAGACGATAGCCATAATCGGTCGAATGGTTGGAAGGTCAATGTGCCGAATACGTTGAAGGAGGTTGGCTCCATCAAGATTGGCGGCATTGTGGAGCTCCGGATCAACATTGGCCAAAGCTGCGACATATATGATGGATGCCCAGCCCGCCCCGGTCCAGATATCGGACAAAATGTAGATCCAGCGGAAGTATTCCGGTTCAGACATGAACATGATCGGCTGACCTGTAATCCATGTGGCGAATTGATTAATCGGCCCTGTCGGTGAGAGGAAGATGAATAACATACCAACCACGACAACAACCGAGATGAAATTGGGTGCATACAGAAACAACTGAATATTTTTCTTCACGCCAGCTTTGCGTACCTGATTCAGCATGAGTGCCAGCAAAATGGGCACTGGGAAACTGAATATCAATCCCAAAAAGCTGAGTTTAAGCGTATTCATTAAAATGATATCGAAATTGGGTGAGGCTATAAATTTCTCAAAATGCTTTAATCCCACCCAATCACTGCCCATAATGCCTTTGATCGGACTGAAATCCTTAAACGCAATAATGGCTCCGTACATCGGGATATACTTGAAGATTAGAGTCAAAATTAAGGCTGGTGCGAGCAACATATATAAAAAGTAATTCTTCTTAAGCTGCTGCAACCTGTGACCATTGGCCGTCCTCACTTTTACTCCCCTTCCTCTGCCCTTTTTGGTGTCCACTATGTTATCCAACATGTTACCTCCGTTCCATTCTTGAAGTTGACAATTGTTTTCGGTAAGGGCTTTCAATATTTACAATTGCCTATTTGATAATTTACAATTTATCAGGTGTTCAAGGAATTAGTCAATACATTTTGTAAAAAATAATTTGTGCATTTGATTATTCCGTCTTTACATTTAGGTAACCTAAACGTTCTGAAAGTGCATATAGCCAACATAAATCTGGCGATAACAACTTAGAGACCCCCACATTCCCACTACTATTTGTCCACTCTAATGACAATTGCAACAAAGCGATTAGAAGAATTATAAAACTGAAACTCGTATCTAATAATGCAAACTAGATTGTTCATTTGTAAAGCAAAGATTGCTATTTGTTCCGTTCTATTATACATTTGACGTAGAGAAGAATATGGATAACTATTGATTAGTAGAGGTGAAGCATTAGATGGCAAAGGAAAAAGTCACGATACAAGACATCGCTGATGCTTTGGGGATCTCCAGAAATACGGCTTCCAAAGCATTGAACGATAGCGGAAACATCCCGGATGAGACCCGAAACCGCGTAATTAAGAAAGCAATTGAACTTAAATATAAACAGTTCGCCTATATGGAAAATGAGCATGTTCTAACCAAGGCCCCGGGCAATATCGCCTTGTTGACTGAAAATCTGCCTAATACATCTCACTTTGGTTCGTTGTTAATCAGCGGATTGGAGAAAAGAATCAGTGCGGAGGGATACAATCTCTCGATTCATATTGTGCGTGAAGACGATCAAGATACGCTTACACTGCCCAACAATTTTGACATCGCCAAAGTAGACGGCATCATTTGCATTGAATTATTTGATCTGGAATACACTCAGCTGATTACCGATCTGGGCATCCCCACGATCTTTATCGATTGCGCTTCCAACATATGTTATCCCGAATTCCATGCAGATTTGCTCCTTATGGAGAATGAACATAGCATCTATCATATAACCAAAAAATTAATTGAGAGCGGCTACACGAGTATTGGATTTGTCGGAGATTACAATCACTGCAAGAGTTTTAATGAACGCTGGGTTGGATATCACCGTGCTATGCTTGAATCGGGGCTGCAAGTCGATCTATCCCATTGCATCCTGGATAATGATCGGCTATGCTTCTCCAAGCCAGGATGGTTGAACCACCGGGTCGCAGAGCTGAATTCCCTACCTTCCGCTTATGTGTGTGCCAATGATTTTCTTGCCGTCGATCTGATCCGTGCTTTGAAAGCCAGAAATGTTTCCGTTCCGCAGGATGTTGCGATATGCGGATTCGATAATGCACCACAATCCCGAATTATTGAGCCTGCATTAACGACGGTTCATATTTACAGCAATGAGATGGGCATTACAGCTGCGGAGATGCTGTTATCTCGGATTAATAGTCCGACACAGCCATATCAGGTCTCGCACATTATGACCAAACCGATCATCAGGGAGTCTACGCCAGCGATCATGCCCGCTGAT
This sequence comes from Paenibacillus sp. SAF-068, assembly GCF_051967555.1. Taxonomy (NCBI): domain Bacteria; kingdom Bacillati; phylum Bacillota; class Bacilli; order Caryophanales; family Paenibacillaceae; genus Paenibacillus; species Paenibacillus sp. SAF-068. The sequence continues at coordinate 194,628 of NZ_JBQCJX010000002.1, read as the reverse complement.
TCTCAGATAGTTCATATTTCTGCAAAATAAAAAAACGTATGTCTCACGAGTAACAACTCGTGAAGCATACGTTTTTTGGTCGTTTCAATTCAGTTTCAACTTGGCTGTATGGAAACTCAATCCTGTCCATTGCTGCCTAAAATATAATCATCGGGCGATTAGATCTCTTTCAAGATGCCTTTTACCAGCCCGATAAAGGTTGTTTTCACTTGGGCAGCCACTTCAATGACTTCGTCATGACTTAACGGCTGATCCAGAATGCCACAGGCCATGTTCGTCAGACAGGAAATGCCCAATACCTTCATGCCGCCATGGATGGCAACAATCGCTTCAGGTACCGTGGACATGCCCACTGCATCCGCACCCATCGTACGAATCATGCGTATCTCGGCTGGTGTCTCATATGCCGGACCACTCCACCATGCATAGACACCTTGCTGCAGACCCACATTTTGCTCTTCTGCAACCTTAAGTGCAATGCTGCGCAGTTCACGGCTGTATACCTGTGATACGTCCGGGAAACGCACACCCAGTTCAGCGTTGTTCGGTCCCATCAACGGGTTATTGCCCACCAGGTTAATATGATCTGTAATGAGCATCAGTTGTCCCGGCTCAAAGCTTGTGTTAATTGCTCCGCAGGCATTGGTGATAAGCAATTGTTCAACACCCAATGCTTTCATAATGCGAACCGGGAACGTCACTTCATCCAATGTGAAACCTTCATAGTAATGAAGACGGCCTTTCATCGCTACAACCGTTTTGCCCATCAGTTCACCAATGACCAATTCATTGGCATGACCGATGGCTTCCGATTGCGCGAAATACGGAATATCTGTATACGGAATAACGGTCGCATTTTCAATCTCGTCCGCGAGCGCTCCCAGCCCTGAACCCAGAATCATGCCTACGGCAGGTTTGGTATGGATTCGGTTTAATATGTAATCTCTTGCTTCCTGAATATGTGCGGATTGATGCATAATGATATCCTCCTGATAATCTGAATTGGAATTAACGAAGTACTCCTCATCAAGTGTAATGAACAATGGTCCTGATGTAAATGGAAGCAGTTGTCGGAATCATCGGAGGGGAGAATCCTGCCAATCCAAGGTTAGGGCTTCTGTCCAGATTGTAGCACTTGAAAATAAGTTGTAAGAAGTCCAGCAAAATCAGGTTCTTCCTCATCGATTCGTTCAATATACTTCCACAACATCAGTACTTCCGTCTCGATGTGAATCACTTCATATTCCATTTACTTTAAGCAAGCAATCTGCCTGCTGTTCAGCCCACTGTTTGAATCGTTTCCGTAACAAAACATGCCCTCCTTGTTATTATTCCAACTTTATATATAAAAAAAGACCCTGTGTCACAGGATCGCTTAAAACCATATCGAGTATGTTACTCCAGTGAATATTTGTTCCTGCTGATTTGATTCAATACGCAAACAGCTTCATTGTTCGTTATCTTTGATTATACGCCAAAATGATTCCTTTGGCTGCAACTGTTGATCAAATACAAAAGGCCAGTTTTTGCGTCCGCGTACCGGAAAATGGTCCAACCAGGTATAATTGTCCGCTACTCCCCAGAATGTCACTGAGGTAATGGATGATTTATACTCACGGAACAGATTGAAGATTTCTTCATACCGACGCTCCTGTAGCTCGGCCATCTCCGAAGTTGGCGCGGTGAGGTCTGTTCGACGATCCTCGTAACGAAACACGGACAGATCCAGCTCAGTAACGTGCAGCTGCACATCCAGTGAAGCATAGCGCTCAATCGCCATTCGGATATCCTCAATCGAAGGACCATAAATATTCCAATGCCCCTGCAACCCAATCCCGTGTACAGGCGCTCCCTGATCCAATAAGGACCGAACCAGTTTGTATATTTTCTCCCGTTTGACCGGATCTGTCTCATTATAATCATTATAGAAAAGCAGGGCATTAGGATCTGCTTCATGAGCCATGCTAAATGCTTGCAGCAAATAATCTTCTCCCAATAGCTGGAGCCACTTTGTGTCCCGCATGAATAAGTCGGTCTTGTCTTCAATAGCTTCATTGACGACATCCCACGCATATATTTGCCCCTTATATCGACCTGCTACCGTATCAATATGTTGCTTCAAGCGGGATAATAACAGTTCTCTGGAAGCAGGAGCACCCGAAGTATCCTCGAAAACCCATTTCGATGTCTGATTATGCCAGACCAAAGTGTGCCCGCGAACCCCAATTCCATGGGCAACTGCAAAATCAACAATTTCATCCGCCGCCTCAAATGTATAACGATCCTCTTCCGGGTGAAGCTCTTCGAATTTCATCTGATTTTCAGCCGTAATGCTATTGAAGTGTTTGGCGATAAATTCCCCTTCGGACTGCAACATTCCGGTATGTACAGCAGCACCTATTTTGAACGTATTAGCGTACGCAGCATATAGCGATGGAATTTCTGTTGTCATTTACAATTCCTCCCTGCCCGTTTTTATCCATCATATCGATATCTGAATACGCTTACAATGAAAAAATTATACTTCTTCCCCCTCATATTTAACTATTATTAGTCCTGAGACTGTTCGTTCGCAAAACAAAAACACCTTCACGTCCGTTCCACTGCTCATCGCAACAGAACTATTTCTTGGAAGGTGCCATGTGAATCGTGATGTTCCATTTAATTCAACTCATCGGAGGATATGTCATGTTACAGCTTATCCACCTGTAACAAGGTCACCTGTTTCACTGTGCATGCCGGGTTAATTTGCTCCTCGGACAGGATGTTCAGCTTGATGAGACTTTTCAGCTTATGGCTGTCTACCTTGGACAACAATCGCCAGATGTCCGGGTCTGGAAGAGAAGCATACAGCTTCTGATCATCGTATTCCTTCCGGTTCTGAAGCACTGTTTTCACGGTGTAACCACCAACCTGCGTCTCATAGACCCCTTGTTCTGCACAATATGCAACGATCTCATCTCGTAGTACAGACAACCGTTGCTCAATATCTTTTTGCTGCTGCTTTAATTCAAAGTAGGTCTGCACTTTCTGCTCCATATCGATCACGCTCCTCTATTATCATAGGTATGCGAGGATCGCTAATTTAGGACAGGCTGTATATTTTATTTGCAAAAAAAGTGATCGGATTCTCATACATTGCATAGTGTCGTCACCGATATTCCGTGACTATGGTTACAGCAGATGTTCATTCAAATAAGGATTATGGACAGCCATGCTGTGAACCCGTTCCATGACATCTGGCCCCATCGGCACACCCCCAACGCGCCTTAACAGAATCCAGCGCAGGCAAGCTATTGCTCCAAAAATCTGTTCCTCTTCCAGCGTATACACATCATTCGCAGCAGGTGCCAATTGAGCCCGATACATCTCGCCGTAACTTTCCCCATTATAGATGGTGATAAGAAAAACAGACCATGCCCTATCATACCTCGGATCGCCGTATTGTCCGTTCGTCCAATCGATAATGGTGTAATGGCCGTGCAATTCAAGAACGTTTCCCAGATTATAATCGCCATGAATCAAACATTCCTGTCTGATCTGTACTTGCTGAATCAGGTTTGTGAGATGCTCATGAATATCTTCGTGTAATTCGATCTGAGGAAAAAAGTATTCAACAAAATCGGTTTTGAATATGTATTCTCCATCTTCTCCAGCACCCGCTTCATTCACCGGATATCGATGGACCTCCATTAATCGCTCAGCCAGATATGTCAGTTTGGTTTGTGTTAATTGGGTTACTGGCTCTCCATCATAACTCGTTAACAGCAATTGGTTCTGTTCTTTGTCCAATCCCCAGCCGTAGGGTTTGGATACACGAATTCCACTTTGATACAGCTTGCACAATAATCGATATTGCTTGGCGATATCCGGTTTGGAATCTTTGTCCCAGACCTTCAATACGTACCGCTGATCCTCCATTTCGATCCTCATCACACTCGCTTCCAGTCCCGGTGGCAAGGGCATGATCTGAACGTCCTGTTCAATCATCTGTTGGATACGTTCATCCAGTTCTATCCAATTTATCTGACTAAGTTGAATCGTCATCGTTTCCCCTTCTTTCATGTTATGAGCGACTCTCTGGTTAGTCAGGTATAATCAGGTCTTTGCCAATGACATTGGCGGATACCGGCTGCTTGCCTAATTCTCTGGCCCATACCGACAACTGTCCCATATGGTGAATCTCATGGGCGATCACATGTCGCATAACTTCTCCCCATGAATCTGTACCAGACTTGCCATCCGGGTTATGATCGATATAAGCTCTTTTTTCCATACTCGGCTCCCACGCTGTAACAAACACCTTCACATCCGGCCGTAATCTGCGATCCAATTGTCTTACGGCATCAAGGTTCTGGTAGTTTGCAAAGTCTTCCGCATCATCCGGTTTGCCCTGAAGCAATTGAAGCCAGCTCCACTCTACATCAATGATATGAAACAACGTTTGTAATATGCTGCCTACTCCGCCCGTACGCGGCCGAAGCAATTCTTCTAGCGGTACATCCTCACACCACGCATACCATTGCTCACGCACGATCCAGTTGTAACGAAAGAAAGTTTCCATTGGTATATTCCCCTTTTCATTTGTGCTTTCAGAGAGATTTGATCAATTCCGTATTTGCAAAGGTATCATTAGAAAATTCAAGATCACCAAAAATCCCGCTGATCTGATTAAATCCAGATTTGATCCAGAAGCGTAATGCAGGCCAATTTTTGAGCGCCACGTTAATTCGAATTTCCTTGTAACCTAGCTCGGAACAATGGAGAGTCAGTGCCTGAATTAATTCTTGTCCATATCCCTGCTTCTGGATTTCACTCTGAATATACAGAAACTCCAGATATAGCGAATCCTCAGAAGGATAACCGTGATACACACTTAACAAACCAATGTTGCGATCATCCTCAGCCGTACGAATGGATTGAATTCGATAATTCTCCTGTCTTCCTTCTGGCGGAAGGTGGCCTTTTTCAAAACATTTTCTCACATAATCCTGAACATGCTCTCGTCCATCCCATTGATGTAAGTACCGACTGGTCTCATATATGGACTCAAGTTCAGGAATACCATACTCTTTCACGTCCGAAATAATGAGCCTGTCTGAGTTCCATTCTACTGGAAGTTGTTTCATCATAATCACTCCATCTTTACGTTCTGGTTAATCTCTTTTTAATATACAAGATCACATGAATACCTGCATAAATAAACAGCACATTGAAGAAATATAAAAGTACATTTAAATGAATGCCAGATATAAACCAGATTGTTCCGTCCGAATTGGCAATATGATAATCCGTAAAGAATCGGATCGGGAAACCATACTCTGTTCGGAGCGGTCCATCTTCCGTATGTAAAGTTCCAGGAATACATATGATGGCTAATACAGCAAGCCAGGCGGATAGATTCATGATTCTTTTGTTAATCGTCAATACCTCTCCTCCTTATTCAACACTAACGGTATCTTCACCAAAATACGTCCCTTCCAACTTTTGATCCATAAAGTCTCTTAAGTCCTTTTGATCAAGTATATATTTAGAATCTCTATTAAATCTGCTTTTTGTGGATACTATAATCTGTTTCCGATTGTATTGAATCGTAACTTTAGCGTTATGCTTTAATTTCAAAGCAATTCCTGCACTAATGCTTCCTGTGACATCATCTACTGGTATTTTGGCTGATTCCGGGGCTGCATTCAGCCAGCTGACTATACGGCTAATGTCTTCTTTACTTAACGTAACATTGTCAATGCTAGTGTGTGCTCCACCGTCGCCTGTCCTGGTGTACACGACTATGCTCATCTCTGTGCTTATCACTTGATTTCTCGAAATCGGCTTATTTGGATCAGGGTTACTCGTGATTAGAAAATACAAAAACATGATTGCCGCACCTATGAAAAACCAGAATCGCCTACGTTTTCCTAGCATTACAGCGCATTCTCCGTGTCCACCACGTTGGCAAACAGTCTCAGTACCGTATTGTGATGTGCAATAATCTGATCCGCTTGAAGCGTGTTTGAATTCCATGTGCTGTGCGCATCTTGAACCAGATTGACCGTGTATCCGAGACTGGACGCTCTGCGGCAAGTCGTGTCTACACATACCTCGGTCTGCATACCCGCGAGAATCAACTTCGTCACGCCATTTTCTTGCAATTTCAGATGCAGATTGGTTTCGTGAAACGAATCCGGTGTCTCTTTTTCGATAACGAGGTCACCAGCTATAGGCGCAATAGACGGATGAATGGCCCACCCCGGAGTTCCTCGTTCCAGTGGACTGCCTGCCCCTTCTCTGTGCTGGATATATATGATGGAATGCCCTGCTTCACGGGCCTTGGCCATTATCACCTGGATCTTTTGAAGCAATCGTTCCCCCTGATAGACGGGATCTGTTTCATCAAACATCGCTACCTGTACGTCAATGATTAGAAGTGCACAATGCGTTGTCATTTTGCTTTCCTCCTGGCAAATCAATTAATTCAAATCTTTCTTCTTCGTATCTTTAACAAAACTTCCAATCCCATATCAATCAGTACAAATAGGATAGCAGCAAGAACGCCAAATAAGGTCAGAACTAACGTCTCTTTGAAATCCAAGATTGCTTCTCCTACGCCAATGACCACATAATAAATATACATGCCTAAAACTCCAGCACATGCATAACCCAATATCCTCGCACTTAGATACAACCCATGATTGACGAATTGTATTCGGCTGAGGAGATCGTCCAACAATATCGATAAAGGTAGCCCGATCAATAGGATCAGCGGAGTAGCATATACCAGATAAATAATAATGTAAAAATCAAAACTGTAGGATTCATTCATCGATATGAGACTTGCAGCCAAAGTAAAACAAATGATGGTTAGAAAGGTTGTCATCAGCTTCCTTCCCATGTTCATCTCATCACTCCAATAGGTAATCTCTATTCATTGGATGCGCTTATGCATCAGATTTTGCCGGTTGCCATCCGATTTCTTGAGACCAATTATGCGCTCTCTGTAATATGCTCCACACCATCGGTCCTTTTCCTTCAACATACTTGGGACGCTGTTCTTTATACAGTGACATGAGTCTGTGCTTTTCTTCCGCATATTTCAGACAATCTTCTGGATGCTCCCTTAAATAGTCTCTGAACAGCAAGGTCATCTGCTCGGAGAAACTGCCTGCCTGTCTAACATGTATATGTATCCTTCTACTTCCGGGAACTTCCCGAAAATATCGTTTAGACTTATCTGAATTTTCTGCTCTGAATACAAAACCGACTGTTTCGATCTCACGTTTGTAGTCCAACAGATTCTCAACATTGGAAACAGATAGTTGTATATCGATGATTGGTTTGGCGCCCATACCGACAATTGAAGTGGACCCAACATGATCGATTCGCACAGCCTTTTCGCCTAACACTCCTCTTAATTTCGAACCCGTTTCCAGAAATAAAACAGGCCATGCCAGATCATACTTAGCAATTCTCCATTGATCCTCCACACAACTCCTCCTTGGTTATTCAATCAAGCTATATAATTAAATAACACGTTCTTTCTACCTTTTGTTACATGTAGACTATATAAAGACACAAATTTCAAAAAAGAGAAGGACCCTGAGGCCCTCCCCTTAACTTCTTAATGATAGTCACACTTGAAGTTTGTAAACTCAGCTACAGCATTTTCACCCGTCGCGTATAAACCAATGAGTACGCCTGTAAAACCTCCAGCCACCTCCGAGGATAGGTATCTCGTCTGTGCCGTGCCTAGCAGAATCTCTTCACCCTCTGCTTGAAGCAGGAAGCTGTAGCGTTCATGACTTGAGCGGATCACCAGCGTTGCATGCTGTTTATTTCCCAGATTTACTTCATGTTCAATCGATTCGATATCCCCGATATTCAGACGCTCGATCACCTTATAGCCGTCCTGCTCCTGACGAATGGCCACTTCATAATGATGATTCTCATCCATATAGATCGTAACACCGGCCTCCCCATTCGTCAGACTAACATCGACTGAAATCGTAGCATCAAAGTCTTTCTGACGAAGCCCGATGAACGTAGGGGATGCCGGAACGTCCAGCGTTACATCGGTTCCTGTTAGCGTAAGCTTGTCTGATTCAAGCTGATAATGCTCCGTATTTGGATGACGAAGGTAACACCAATCGAGACCCCAGTCTGTATTTTCAAACGTATAACTCTTCTTGTCCTGCTGGATCACCGTATCCGGAATACGATCAGTCTCAAAACTCGTCAGTGTCGTGCCTTCATGCCCGGCTGTAAACCATCCGTCTTCATCAAACGTAATTGGAGTCAGGAACACCTCACGGCCCAAATGATGGTACGTCGCCCATCTGCCAATCTGGCGGAACCCCAAGTGAAAGAGCCACCAGTTCCCCAGATCATCCTCGACCAAGTCACCATGACCTACACCCTGCAGTTCATATCCACCCAGATTACGATTGGTTAGAACCGGATTGTGCGCATAAGCCTCGAATGGACCTGAAGAAGAAGTGCCCCGTGCATACGTAACCATATGACCATACTCGGTGCCGCCTTCGGCTGCAAGCAGGTAATAATAACCGTTCATTTTATACAGATGCGGACTTTCCAAGTACCGTCCACCTGTCCCATTCCAGATGGTGCGCCCTGGCGTCAATTTACGACCGGTTTCAATCTCAATCTCACACTGCACAATTCCGCCAACGCCCTGATCATCGACCCCGTTACTCATAAACAAGGTCTTTCCATCTTCAAAATACAGATCGGGATCAATCCCGCCTTGATCCACATAAATAGGCTCGGACCATTCTCCGTAGATATCATCCGTCCATACATAAAAATTCTGATGCGTCGTATCGTTGGTTGTGACCATATAAAAACGTCCGTCATTATGCCTGATCGTTGGAGCAAATACGCCTCCGGAGCTGTTCACCGTCTCGAGCTGAATCTGGCTTTTACGAGTGAGGCAATGACCAATCTGCTTCCAATTCAGCAGATCCTTGCTTTCAAAGAGCGGCACGCCCGGAAAGTATTGAAAAGAACTGCACACCATGTAGTAGGTGTCGTACACCTTAATCACACTAGGGTCTGGATAGAAACCTTTTACAACAGGGTTATTGTATTTCATTACTCCACTCCATCTCTTATTTTAAAATTCACAAATATAAGAATTCAACTTCGTTGCAACTAAAAAAATTAAACACCATTGGCCATCAACTTGCAATGAATCTGGATTGCATCTTCGAACTAATTTTATTAAATTAATATATATGTGATTTTAGAAGATTAAGGGTAGGGAGAGTTGTACAGATGATCAGAGCAAATGGGGAGCCCCGGTTCCTTCCTTTATATGAGGCGCTGGCAAGCGAAGTTAGATGGAGGATCATGGATATGATTGCAGATCGCGAGAAGAATGTGAAGGATATTGCGTCAGTATTGGAGCTTAGCCCCTCCATTGTCACGATGCATATTCGCAAACTGGAGGATGCAGGTCTAATTGGAAGCAGACGAGTTCGGATTAACGGAGGAACACACAAATTATGTTACCTCAAGCAAAATCAGATTGAGATCGAGCTGCCATCCGCAAGCCAAACTTCACGAACCAGAGAGCAGACAATATCCGTCGGGCACTACACTGCTTTTGATATTCACCCTACCTGTGGGCTAGGCACACTCGAGAAAGAAATTGGCGTCTGGGATGATCCGCGTTACTTCCTTGATCCCGAGCGGGTACACGCTGCTATCCTGTGGTTTGGGAAAGGCTATGTTGAATATAAGACACCTAACTTTGTACTACCGGATCAGACTACCGATGCGATCGAAATTTCAATGGAACTCGCCTCGGAGGCTCCGGGATTACGGGATCATTGGCCTTCGGATATTAGCTTCACCTTCAATGGTGTTTCTCTGGGAATGTGGACAAGTCCAGCCGACTTTGGCAGAGCAGCACGCGGCAAGTATACGCCGGAATGGTGGCATCGCAATGTGAATCAGTATGGTTTATTGAAGACGATCCGCATTGATGCCTCCGGTACGTATATGGATGGTGAGCGGATGTCAGACATTAAGCTCAAAGATGTCAAACTAGACGAACCATTCTGGACGCTTCGATTCACAGTTGACGAGGAAAGCCCCAACGTTGGCGGTTTAACGATCTACGGTGCCGGTTTTGGTAATCATGATCAGGATATTGTTATTCGTGTATTGGGTTAACTTTTGTTGCCTAACCTATTCGTTTGATATCTGGAAATACCTATTTTATAGAAAAATAATATAAATCGGACAGTAAAAATTTCTCACCAACTAAGATACCAGCAATCGCGATCCACATCAGCGCTTTCCTGCTTGGATTTAAATATTTTCGATATGGATAAATGAGATTTTGAGCAAACAGGGCGAGAAATTCATCCTCCACTTTGGTGTAATCTGTGCCCTTGGGGTGCAACACTCAAATTAACTCATTCTATTCGTTAAAACTTCGTTTCCAGGATAAATATGGACAGCAAAGCACACCCTGGTACGTTTCTAGGTTCGCATAGCATGCAACCTCCTTGCCTCGGTCAGCTGTAGACGTGAGGAATCCCCGTTGGAGTACCTGTAAGATGGCTACACCAAGCCGCAATCTTCATGGACATTACTGTACGATCAGGCATGAGAATAGCCTACTCGAATCCGGCCATGAACTGTCTTTTATATTTGTTGTCCACAAGTTCCGAGTTTTATATTGCAGTCCGTCGTGAATGTTGCAAAAAAAATAACCTTGAAAGGCGAAAGCCCAACAAGGTTACTAGGAAAACCAATCAGAGTCAATTAAAACATTAGTGCCTTAAATTCTAACAACTTGATTGCTATTTTAATTCAATGGACATCTCATGGCGTTTCATTCACAATGAGATGTAATTAACACTAAATTACTCTGATCAGGGGAACGTTGGATCAACTCCGGTCTTATCTGTATGTCTCTTAATCATCTCAAGAAGCTCTTCCTCACCATTCAAACGTACGGAATGCGTATATTCCCACCTGAAATATGGAGTGAGACTATTAGCTACTTCTTCCCATGTCTCCCTTTGATGTTCGACAAGTATCTGTTCTATCTTGCTAGTAATCATTTCAAAATCTAACCTATTTACGATAAAATACTTTGATCCTGATATAATATCTACTCCATCTCTAAGTTCTCTTTCGAGCGCTTTCGGAGTTATAATTCCAAAATCAAAATTATCTTCTCCTTCAGAATCCTCAGTTCCGATGCATGCTGTACCTGACAAATAAAAGTCGTCTCCAATATCTTCAGTTTCTGTAAACTGTAATTTGCCATGTATATTGGGGTTTCCTGTAATGATGAGATCTTTCAATACTGGTTTGATCACGTTAGCACACCTCTTTAATCAAATAATAATCGGCTATTTTATTTGGACATGATAATTTGTTTTTAAATTCCCTTCTAGTTCCCATTTAAAACCTTGATTAAACGTTTCATAATTGGCTTCAATAATACCATTTTTTCCTTTTTTCTCCATGACCCTAACTCTCTTTTTACCATCCTGGCTATAATACCATGTGTATCCTTTTTTATTTAAAGTTGTAAAATTTGAACCTACAAAATGTTTCGCGCCATCATAAACTGTGCCTATAGAAGCTGTACCTGAGAGTCCATCATTTTTCTTCGAATTGTTGGCTAATCTAGCCAACTCAGCACCTGTACCAGTGAAACAATTGGTATTATGAACCCAAATCCCTAAATCTGTCACATAATACGTATGGAAGTCCTCAACCGTGAAGTTATATACCGTTACTGGCTTATCCAACTTGATAAACTCTATTTTATCAATCGTTAGATTAGTTCCATTAGCCTTTTCAAGTTTATCGCCAACGTGAAGTTCATCAGCAAAAACCCAGCCTCGGCCTTCGACCCAAAACGGGTGATTGTTCGTTGTCTCAATGATTTGTTTTCCTACAAGCAATTTAATGATATCATCGCGTTGGTTGCGATATAAAGCAGTAACTTCTTTGTAAGCTAACTTTCCATCAGAATCATATTCCGACTTTGCAAGAACCTGATCTCCGACTTCAACATCTTCGATATTTTTTTCTCCTTCGGCAGTCAAAACCTTGGTTCCCGCAACAAAGCAGTTACAAGAATTGAACTTTCCGCTAAGAACATTGGAGGCGGCCCCTTTTACTGATCCTACAAAAAATAGCGCTGCTAGATTCCCCATATCAACTTGTCCGTATGCCCGAGCCTCATCATTAGCTCCATAAACAGAAATCTTGGCCATACTACGAAGTATTTTTCTGGTATTCTCGTCAAATGTGAAGCCAGCTTTTTTTTGCTCAATATGAATCGTTAGTGTCCCAATATCGTAAGCGAATTGATCCACATTGTTGTACGAACCATTTCGGAGTTTGTTGTAAATAAAATTCCGCAATTTCGTTTCGACCGGATCACCGTCACACGTCGTTGCACCTTCGCATTGTTTGTTCCCGGTTGGATCGACATAGCGTAGTGGATTGTTAAGCACATACGTATACAAATTTTGAGTCAGCGGATCATCGAGCTCACCATATTCCGTATCCTCATTCAGGAATCGACCTTCAGCAGGATTATACCAACGCGCTCTCAAATATTGCAGTTCAGTCGTGTCGTCCCATAACTCACCTGCATATCGGAACGGGTTGTGTACTTTCTCTTCCTTGGTCTGTATATTTCCCCAAATGTCGTACACGTAGCGGTTGAGAACCTCTCCGTTTACATCACGAAGCTCAGTCACATCCCCATGTCCGTTCACTTGCACATATGCTTTACTGCCATCTGCATATTGGATTGCTTCCAGTTTCTCTCCCCGAATGTAACTGGCTTTCAATGATGGGGTCCCATTGTTTACTTCGGCTTCCGCAATAATTTGTGCAAGATCGTCGTAGTAATAACGCGTAGTTTTGCCATGTTCCAAACGTTCAACTAACAGATTATCGCCATTATACGTATAACCAACCTGCTTGTCGCCTTTTTGCACATTCGTCAAGCGATTTCTTAGATCATACGTATAGGAAGTATCTGAGATGTTAGATTCCGCTTCGGATGCTAGAGTCAAGCGGTTGCCCTGTTTGTCGTATTGATAAGCCTCGTTATTCACACTTGAGCTCAAAACCCGATCCAAATTGTCGTACGTAAATGTATCCTTGGAATCAACCTGATTGAGTGACACTATATTTTTATTATTATCATAACGATAGCCATAGTTTTGCAATGTCACTTCATTTCTCTTTTGTGACAGTTCGATCAAATCAAGACCATTATATTGTTTAGCATAGCGCACGCCATTCTGTAATGTCGCTTCTTTGCTTAATCCATTCAAATAGTAGCTGTACTGCGCATCTAGACGATCTGGCGTTGTACCTACAGATGTTAGACGGTTCATCGTGTCATATCCATAGTAGACTGTTATTCCAAACGGATTGGTCATCGACGTCCGATTCCCGTTCAAATCATACGTAAAGGCTGTAGCCATACCATCCGGATAGCTAATTTGAGTGAGTTGTTCGGTTGCAGGATCGTACTGGTAGGTCGTTGTTCCGGTCTGATCCACCATGCTTGTACGTTTGCCTACGAGATCCACGATATATCGAATCGTTTCTTCCGAGCTGCTTTTGCTCACCAAATTACCACGAGCATCATAAGCGTACGTAAAGGCATTCCCATTACGATCTACAAATTGACTCAAGCTGCTGTCTGGGTTATAGAGACTACGTGTAGACTGTCCTAACTTGTCCGTGGTTTGAATCCGGCGTCCCAATTCATCATAGCGATGTTTTTTAACTTGACCAGCAGCATCCGTGGTTTGGATAAGATTCCCTACACGATCATACATGTATGTCGTTTGTTCCGCGTTAGGGCTGGTTACCTTGGTGAGCCTAGAGAGAATATCATACGTATAGCGCATCGTATTCCCATTACCATCTGTTTGCTCTAGCAAGTTACCACTAATGACATCATAGCTATTTTTCTCTAACGTACGCCATGAGTTCTCTTGTTGAGTTTTCTCTTGCACCTGCAGGAGGTTGCCCCACATATCCGAGATTTGAGTACGAGCGTATCCTTCGGCATCGGTTGTCGTTGCACTCCGTGCTGTATCATTATACTGCGCGTTGATGGCAACACCATCGGCTCCTGTTGTAGAAATGATGCGGCTCCAACTATCATACTGTACTCGAGTTCGATTTCCTAACGCATCATCAGACCATATGGTACGTCCGTAGGGGTCATATCCTGTACGGCTAGCGACAACGTAGTTTCCTCCAGAGTAATACCCAGACTCAATTTGTTGCCCGAGTGCATTCCATTGGGTTACGCGTTGCTGCCCGGTTTCATCAGTAACCGTGATTTTATTGCCGAAATCATCGTAATTGGCACGCAACACACTTCCATCTGTTTGAACGACTTCAATGGTTCGACCCAGAGTATCTTGCTGATAACGAGTGGTCCGACCTTCCGCATCGGTTGAACTAATTAATTGTCCCGTTGCTGGGCTATACTGAGCTCCTGTTGATATGTTACTTAACTTCCCGTCGACGTCTGTCACAGCAATACTTGTTCGAGTTGGATATGCTTGCTGGTACCTACTATCATACTCCACGGTAGTTACTTGATCCTGTGTATCATTTGCAATGCGTTGGGTCAGCACGTTGCCATGGGTATCATAGGTATAATTCGATTGGTGCAAGAGTTCACCACTATTACTTCCCTGCCGACTGACAATGCCGGTAATATCCCCTTGCTCATTGCGCGTGAGTGTTGTAACTTTCTTATTGGTCCGATCCACTAATTCAGTAACGCTGGTCAGCCATTGCCGCGTACCGTCATAAGTGCTGGTCACTACTTTTCCTGTAGCATCTGTCATCGACGTCACGTTGCCATAGTCGTCGTATTGCACTGTAGTGGTCAAGGATTCATTGGTCTTATTATCCTTAATTGTTGTCACTGTTGGAATGGCTACCGGATAGGCTCTGCCCTTGACGGTTTTGCCATACGTATACGTTGAAGTCTCCACACGTCCATCGGCACTTAGCACGGTCCGATCATTATAAAATGAGATTGGTGTTTCGCTATTCACAAATACTTTCCGATATGTCGACTGACTCTCGGTCAAGCCGCTACTGATGATTGTGCTAAACGTAGCATTTTGTCCATAGCTTGCGCCCAGATCAGACGTATAACTAACGGTTTGTCGATTGTAGTCCTCAACTTTACCACTCTCATATAAGATTTGGTCTTTGCGAGTCAGAACACGGTATGCTTCATTTAAGGAATCTGCTCCAATGTAACGACGCACCGGGCTATTTTCGTATTCATACACCGTTTTAGCTCCGGTTGTATGCTGCACCCCCGTTAATAATGCGTACGGATTAGATATTGCCCGTTCTGGGCTAAAACCTAGCAGATTAAATTTGGCTTCGGCCAGTTTGTATGCATAAGTCGTTTTACGACCAAGCGGGTCAATGACCGAATCGAGTAATTCTACGCCATTTTTCAATTGTTTGTTGTAAGTTACTATTCGCTCACCTTGAGTAATCGTCACTGCTGATGGCGTGTAAGCAATTTGGATCGTGTTGCCTAATGCATCTTTCACACTGGTTAGTAGCTTGCTTTGATAGGCTGTATTGAATTCGTAAAAGAATTGAATGTCATTATTTCGAGAATCTGATAACTGTATTAAGCGTCCATCTACGCTAAAATACTGCTTACTCAGTCCATCTGCTGAAACGATTACTTGCGCAGATTCATCGCTTCCTACCTTGACTGAAGTGTCCGGACGAACAGTGATGCCTTCCCAGTCATAGCCTTTTAGCGTATTACCTGCAATTTCGTAGCGGCCACCATCTGTCATGACAACATACGATTTATTATTTTCCGTTTCAATATAAGGCAGTTTCCAAGACCATCCTTTGCCAAGGGGTGCTCGTTTGTCCGCAGCGGCAGGTACAGTTTTGTTATAGTATGTGACATCGGTATTACTACCTACTTGGTACGCTCTTATCTCCGCAGACGGATTAGAGGCAAGATAATAATTGTAACCACTATCCATCATAGAAGAAGAAATATCTTTACCAGGATTACTATTCACGTTGTTTTTCAAGTTGTTTACTGTAGACCAGTCTGGTGTACCATCCGTGAATAAAGTGATGGTTTCACCGGGACCTTCTGTAATTTCCTGCTCTACCCATGGCTGTTCTCGCACGGCATACGCATGACGATACTGGTAAGGTGCCTTACCTGCAATCCATGGATCATAACGTTCTGAAGAATATTGGCCCGGCTTAACGACATTACCCGAATAGGTTTGAGAATAAATTCGGGTGTCTGAAGCTGGTACAGATACTGATCCATCATACCGAGCTTCCCAAGTTTTGGTACACACATAGTTCGCTACGGATTTATCCGGTGATGGACAAGCTTTCGTAGCTGTCACTGAGGAACGGGTGAGCGTGATCGTCTTTCCTTCCACAGTCGCTGTTTTTGTTTCCGGACATGGACTCCCCGTACTGGTTTGCGTCCAGATGCCTTTAGCATCATATTTTCCAGGGATGGAATTGGTACAAGTTTGTGTTGGAGCGTTAATCGTACGGGCAGGCTGATATTGTCCGGAAATGACCTGTGCACTACCTGACTTGTTCAGAGTCCCGCTGTATCCACCCTGACTATAGTTTAAGCTCGTAGGAAGGCTACTCAGGCTACCACTACGGGTCTGTTGCTCTATGCGACTTTCAGACGGATTCCAAAATACGATCTGGGTATTTGCCGCTTTCCGAGCTTCAGTTTCCGTAGTATACGTGCCTTGTAACACAGTCGGAGTCTCCACAACGATCGTGTCATTATCTTTTAGTCCATCGCCATTGTAATCTTCTTGTACCCATTTGTTTAATTTGTATTTGACATGATATTTTGTGATTATTTTTTTCTTGGCTGCTTGGTATGTGAGAAAATAATTATAGACCGGATACTCATATGTATTCGTTCCTACAACTGGATCATAAAATTGAGCTAAGGTAGAGTTATATTGCCTTTCTAGTGCAAAGGACATGCCTGCACGGCCAGGTAAGGAAGCGTCAACATGCTCTAAAATAAGGCCGCCACTTAATGTCGAAATGGTTTCTCCATTTTCACCCACTGTATAAGGGGCCTCATTAAAGGACCTTTTGCTATAGATCGGTGCTTTTTCTGCAATATGCTTTCCTGGATCTGGGATGCTGGTAGATGTTTGTCCTGCTAACGGTTTCGTATCAGAGTTCGTTTTCTGCTTTCGAGTTGATGAGACCTCTGATTGCTTTTCATTTGTAACAGAAGCATCCTTATTCTCTTTAGCTGTTCCTTTTTCAGGCTTTGTTCTGTTTATTTTTTCTGAAATAGTTTTTGATTCCTTAGGTGTATAAGCTGGACTAACTTCATTTCCTTGTGGCGATGGCGTTGCTTTTGGCTCAGAAGCAGACTTCTCTTCAAGGGTAGATGTATTTTCGCTTGAAGGCGCTGAAGTTTGTTGACCTACTTCCTGGTTAGTTTGAGCTGCATTCTCAGCATTGTCTGACGTTTCTACTGGTGGCAATGTTCCGTCGGAGTCAGTTTCCCCCTCAGGCGACGAGTCTTCCGATTTGTCAATTGGATCGGCCTGATCGTTTTCCTCAGCCTCTGTTTTTTCTTCTTCCTCTTCTTCCACCTCGTCATCTTTCTGTAGATCCGTTTCCGGCGGGGCGGTCAGTTCCTCCTCTACCACGAACGTTTCATACCGCTGCATAATACCGGATTGATCGGCTTCCACGCCAGCAATCGACGTTTCGGCGGCAACAGCGGGATCTGTATACACATCACTGGTGACTGTGGCGGATTCGTTAATCTCCTGTGGACGAACAGCTTGTAAAGCTTCGTCGAATCCAATCTGTTCCTCTCTGGCTTTATATAGAGCGGTAATCACTTCATTCAACGTGTATCCCTGATCGAGGTAATCTTGAATAAAGTCTTCGGTCCAGTCAAACTGCTGGGCTATCAGAGGAAGTGACTCCAATGGAGAAGGACCTTGCCCTGTGGAAACGTTTTGTTCGTTTTGTTCTCCTTGTTCTTCGGCATATGTAACCGCAGGGACTACATTTCCGAAAAGCCCTGTGATGACCGCAATAATGAGAAAGATGGATAAGTATTTTCTATATGTGCTTTTCTTCAAGTGAACTTCTCTCCGTTTCAACTGAGTGTAAACCGCTTTTTAATGATAATTCTGTTTTAATATAGTTAAGGCTTAATGATCTGGGTATTTTTCAGGTTACCGTTACGATCATAAGTATACTGGTACGTAGACGCTACTCCGTCTTTACGGGATATCGTTTTGCGAAGCAATCTTCCATTCGAATCGTAAACATACGAAGTAGTGTAAGCGGGTTCTGAAATAGTAATACTGTCATGCCAGTCTACTTGGACAGGAGAAGTCCGGTTTACTTTATCTCCAACACCCAATTGACCATTAGAGTTATTCCCCCAAGTGAACAGTTCATTATCTACAGATAGCGCGACGCTATGATTACTGTTGGTGCTGATGCTTTGAATCTTCACCGATTTTCCGAGAGTATTCTTGAATTCAAGCTTCATCGGAGAGTTACTATAAGAATTCCACTTAATACCCGCTTGCCCACTACTATTACTTCCCCAACTCCAGACTGTACCGTCTGCACGTAAAGCCAGGGTGTGTTTTTCACCGCTCTCAATGGCTACGACTTGATCCAGAAAGCCTTTTCCATACTGTCCCACAACCTGTACAGGAGCAGAACGAGTCTCCCTTGTTCCGTCCCCCAACTGTCCTTCGTTGTTTAGTCCCCAGCTCCATACTGTTCCGTCGGACTTTAAAGCTACCGTAAAGTATGTACCTGCACTTACATCCTTGATTTTGTTAAAATTAGCACCTAAATGTACCGGAAAAAAGCTCCTTGTAATGTTTGACCCGGCTACACCCAACGATCCAGCGCCATGATCACCCCATGCCCAGAGCGTACCATCTTTAGAAACTGCAACAATATGACTAGTACCAGGTACTAATGAAGTAATACTTGTCAAATAACCAGCGCCATTAGGTCCTTTTACTTGAGTAGCGTATTTTTCAGAACCTGAATTTATACCATTACCCATTAGTCCATTAACATTATCTCCCCAACTCCAGACTGTTCCATCACCACGAATTGCAAATGCGTTGTATGTCCCACCGTGGATGGAAATGACATTTGATAGTCTCAGATTGGAATTTACAAGTACAGGTGAAGGTATCTTCCCATCAAGATCTCCGATTCCAAGCCAACCATTGCCATTAGAACCCCAAGCCATTATTTCACCCTCAGCATTCAATGCTAACGTTGAACGAGAAGAACCGCTAATTTGAACAGGTTTTACTGTCACCGAGCTCGCTCTCTTTGGAAATGGATCATCCGCTAATGTGGCTTCCTCTCTGCCTAATTGTCTATAACTGTTAGATCCCCAAGTCCAAATTGTCCCGTCTGAATCTATAACTCCTGAAAAATTACCTCCCGTATATATCATTGGCTTTTTAGATGTTAGCTGATCCGCATAAATTTTAGCAGAAGGTTCAAATACAACGCTTCCCACAACTAGTATAACGAGTAATAGTTTAATAACTCTATTCCACTTCATCGCTTTCTTCATCTCCTTATTTCTGTCTCAAACACACACATGACACATAGTTACTTTACGTAATGCTTCTTCTGTTCCAGTAAGCCTTTCATCTCCATTCTTCTTAGAATTATCTGATTATGCCCGAATAATGATCCATTCGTAAATAGGTGTATTTTGTATTTTCATGTAGGATTATGACGAATAATATACAACTATTAAATAAAAAAACTTTATTTTATAATTTTTCCGTTATATCTCATATTTTCTCACTCTAATCTATCTAAATTATGTATCGATTAGCTTAAGTTTTATATTCAATGAGCAACAGTTAGCAAAGGGTAGACTCTTCAATCTCTTCAGTGGCCGTATAAAATCTAATGCTATCC
The DNA here is from genome assembly GCF_051967555.1 of Paenibacillus sp. SAF-068. NCBI lineage: Bacteria > Bacillati > Bacillota > Bacilli > Caryophanales > Paenibacillaceae > Paenibacillus > Paenibacillus sp. SAF-068. Next base: position 174,600 of record NZ_JBQCJX010000002.1, on the reverse strand, counting down.
AAATTCTCTGAGTAAAGAAATAATTGCATTTATAGATCAGCTTCCATCAACAAATGAAACGTCTAAAAGGCTCTTTTAGTCTTTAGATTTCTTAAACTCATAATAAAGGATGGCCAAATACAGTACCGATCCTGGAAGATAGGTCACAAAGTACACCTCTTTAGGTGCAATTCCCATGGGCGCCAAGATTCCAAAAGATATCCAAACAAGGGCTACTATCTTCAACATAGCCGATTTAGACAATACCAATCCTCCCTTCTGTAAAGCGGTGACAACTAGATTTATGCATGCTTAGATTACTCTCCATACATTGCATCCTCTAATATTGCTTCTAGCTCAGCTCGTATTTCATCGGGTGTCATTGTTTCAACCGGCTTGTACTCGCCATACTTATTGTAGTCTCCACTATCATCATACACTGGCGTTTTCTCCATGTAAGTATCTGTACTTTGCGTGTTTCCACTATAGGAGTCGCTTTCTCGAGATGATGATTGTTTTTGTTCAGAGCGGTAAGATGCGTATGAGTCCTTTACCATCTCTCCGTTTTTGTACAGTTTTATGTAATCATCGAAGCTTATCATTGGATCACTGCGTCCTTCTTCATATGATTCGTGGGTATATTTGTAATATGAAACCAAGTCAGCGTTGTGACCGGTATAACCTCTAGGTATAGCATAAAGTGATTCAAGTGATTTCTCATCTTCTCCGTCCTGTCCATATACATGGTACATGGCGTACTTGTGCATCATCTGAATGTCTTTGCTTGGATTCGAAAGTTGATCCACAAACTTAGCTACCTCAAGGTATTGGCCAGTCGCTAGATATCCATTAATGGTGGACCAAACCTGATCATCTTCAGGCATGAGTTGAGCTGAAGATTCTCCTTTACTAAACTCATAAGAGTACTCAACCATTCTTCCCCATATCTCGTCATCCTTCACATACTCTCCGGACAGATTGATGCCTTGTTCACCTATAATCTCTTTCACATTTTGAGGTTGTACATTGGCTGTAGGTGTAGTGATTGAGACAATATACTTACCATCTGGAAGCCCCTTCCCGCCTGAAGTAAACAGCTCACTTTGAAACATACTGTTATAAACATAGGCCTTCGACTGAGCGCTGTATCCCCCTTCACTCTTCACGGATAACATCAGTTCCATGTCTGCCGGCAGATTCGTATTACCACTAATGGCGAGTCGATCATCTCTATCGAATTCTGCATTCACAGATATCTCCACCTGGATGGGCTGCTGTTGCTCTATTTTTATCTCTTCAAGCTCCACTAGTTCAGACTTATCGGATGAACATCCTGCAAGGAGCAATAGTAGTGCACTTGATAACATAAACATTCTTAAATACTTCATATGTATTCTCCTTTGTTATTGCTTCGGGTAATTCGGTTAATGTTAATGCACCAGACATGATTGATTGGGCTCAAGCAAGAAAAAGCCTCACTAGTCAAACTGACTAGCAAGGCATACGCTCAATTTCAAAAGCTTCCCAACCAGTTGTTCCAAGCTTCTTTATTTGATGGCTTACCAGAATTACTTAATTTCATGTATTCAAGTAATTGGTCCAGGTTGTTTGAATGATTAACTCGATAATCCTGTATAAATTGCAACATTGCTTTGTAAACAATTAGATCAAGTGGTGAGTACGTTGGGGAATCCGTTGCTTCCCCGTCACCATTACCATTTCCTCCATCGACCGGCAATTCAGGAGGGGCAACAGTCACAGCGTCTGCCGAAGTAAACGTACCCGTATCTCCAATATAGGTAGGATAACTAATCGCAATTTCTCCTGTAAGGCTATTCCCAACCCGACCGATGTTCGGTTTCTCAAGAGTCGTTATTTCACCACGGTTATTCACAATTCCCTTTAACGTGGGGATTGTCAAACGTGTTGGAAAATTTTCAGGGAAAGACAAGGGTTTATAATGAGCAAAAGGATACTGCACAAAAAACGTTGGCTTAACACTTCTTAAAGTAGGCTTTATACCTAACTCCTTTACTACTGCATGATAAGCGGCTAATGCATTAGGGTATTTATTATTTTTTAAGGGGCTAGAACTAGGTAACGAGTATGTTTCATTAAAGCCTACCCTATATATAGCTCCAATATCATCTACCTGTACCTGCAATAGGTAAATATCTTTGCCAGACGAATTCTTCATATATCCAAGTTCACCAAATCCGACTGTTTCTTTTGATGCATCCACATATGAATTCGTAATAACCGAATTAATCGTAGCCACTTTTTCTATTTTATTGGTCGAAGCATTGATCCGGATTCCCGCACCAAAATATTCATCGAATTTTTTCACAAGATAAAATTGTGCATCTGAGTCCCATTGAAGACTATATTTTCTATTTGTCCCCCAAAGATCATCTAAACCCTTGATTGAAGACGTAATAGCGGCTTTTGTAGCCGTATCCGCATCTTGCCAAGCCTGTTTTCCAAAGTCATGCACTTGCTCCATAATAGCGGGTTCAATACCGGTTGCGTTCCCCGCTGCTGCAAGGAGTGCTGTTCCACCCCACTGCATGATAGCACCCGCTTCCAGTTCACCAGAAGCAAAGTCTCTACTTGCAGCCTCTGCTTTTACTTGAACCGCTACCACAAACAATAGAATAAACACGTTAAAAATAACAAAAATCCTTTTAAAAAGATTATGCTGTTGATGATGCACTTGGTATTCCTCCTAGTATGTATGTCTCTTTAGATAATTGAAGCTCTATAACATTCTTATACTACCACCAACCTCTCCAGCAGGATAAATCTAACAGCTTTCACATTATCTCAGATATAACTTTTAGAGTAAATACGTCTTCCAATTGAAAATCCACTCTCCCATTGTCATAAAGTGTCAGACACACGCAGCATGTAGGTTAGGCTTTTGCAGCAACCGGTGCCTAAAGCATCTTTTCATAATCTCTATTGGGAAATTATACACCCTCTCTTTCCAACTGATTCCCGTGAAATACCTTCAAAATAAAAGCACGATCCGGAACGCTTAACCGTTCATACGATCGCAGGTACTCCCTGTTGTCGTATGGAACGCCAATGAATTTCACATCAATGTTCCCCTCTCGGAGATCCACAATGCCATATCTGGCAATGGCAAGATCATTACAGCCTAAGGCTCCCGGATTCATATAGATTCGTTGGTCTGTCTTATAGTAATGAAGAATATGATGATGACCAAAACAAACCAAATCATGGGCCGTCCCCTGATACTTCGCGTCCAATTTGGTTCCGGATGGTTCTTTATCGATAACATCCAGCTTGTCGTTGCTCATATGATAGTGAGTGAGAAGGAACCGACGTCCTTCTACCTCTTTTTCAATGAATTTCGGTAGAGCTTGTATTCTCTTGATCGATTCCGCACTCAAATGTTGACCAATCCATTCATGATGCTCAGCTATGCCTTTATGCCCTTCTAATGGACCCTTATTTTGGAGCAAACTCAATACGGCCTCTTCGTGATTCCCCGAAATCGCTATCATATTTTTACGACTGTACAACATCTCGATCACTTCATTGGAGTAAGGGCCAATACCGATTATATCCCCCAAGCAAAATGTATGCTCAACATTCCCTCTGGAATCGATATCAGCCAGTACCGCCTGAAGTGCAGGAACATTCCCATGAATATCGGTTAAGACGGCAACCTTCATTGAGACTCCTCCTCTGGGATATACATCGTCTGAATCTCCTGTACCCCCGGAATAAAGCCCAGATTCAGATACACAGACTCGGCATCATTCCCTTGCATCACATACAATCGCAGAACAGGATACTTACCCTTAAGTTCATTTAATGCTCTCTGTAACATCAGCGTAGCCAGACCTCTGCCTCTATAAGCAGGGAGTACTCCGATACTGTATACAGCAGCCTGATTATCCTGCAAGCACAAGCGACAATTGGCAATAAGCTGTCCCGTTTCCTTATCGTATACAAGCGTTGAAGCATGGGTCAGAATTTCATTCGTATAATTAGGGTCATCGCTTGGTATAAAATCTGACAGAGTGGTATGTTTTCTTCGTGTAGCTTCAAGACTTCCTGCAAAACTCTCCATGTCACATCTGGCAATTTCATCTTCATTCGCATATTTTCTGTTGCCGGTTTGGCCTTCGATAATCTCTGGACTCTTCACGGTTACCCTGCTGTCCCATTCGATGTCAAAATGATCTGTAGGCCGCTGCATCCAGCGACATCTGAACTCCACTGGCCAGAACCCGGCTCTTGCGAACAGATCGACTTGGTCCGGAAGAATCTCAAAGGTCAGAATGCGTTTGGTGCGATCCGACCACTGTATTAATGTATGCTTCAGAAGCTTCAATACCTCAAAGCACTGCTGGAATGGCGGGATAAAAAACAAATGATACATCCGGTTAGGCTCCATTCTCACGCCACCTATTTTGCTTTCCCCCTTGTAAATCCAGTACGCACTGATCTTGGAAGAACTAAACTCTTCCTCCCTGAAAAACCCGACATAACGCATATCATAATAAACCGTGCAATATAATCCCCATTCGGCAAAATCAGCTCTGCGAATCGAATATTCATCCGATAGATCATATTGAAGTATATCTGTGGACCATTCCGTTAGACTCATACTTCATTCCTCCTCAATTTCAAATAAATGCACAGCAACTAAAGAAGCTTTCTATACGCTACCCCATGAACATGAAATAACACCTGCTGTGCCTCCAGATGTTCGAAGAAATCCAACATGTCCTGGAACGGATGATCAAAGTACGAAGTCAGGTGTGCAAGCTCAGGTGTTGTTTTAATAAAATTGTAAAAAAAGTAGGGGTCCATGTTGCCTACATCCGCTGGACTACCCAGAGCAACCTCCAATGTCTGGCCTGTTTCTGTATTCTTGAACATACAGTGCTCGCCATGAACATCAAAATACCAGTTGCCCGTTAATTCTTCTCCTTCATGGATTACATCTGCATTGGTCAGCATATCGTAAGCACCTGCGAGAATTGCCGTCCGATCTGACTGATCGGTTTCCAATATCAATTGGTTGATCAACTGCCGCGCAATTTTTTCGTACATATCCATTGCCATTAATAATTCTTCTGTAATTTTCTGAGGTATCGATTTCATTATTTCAGACCCTTTGCCCTTTCAAATGAAGATGAACTGCCAGACCTTGCGGTTAGCAAAGTTAGAATAACATAACCAAAAAGTTGAACCGTAAATACAATAGCGACAAACTCAACCATTATGCTGTTTGCTGCATTGAAATCATGCACAAGATCCATGAAGATCTTCCCGGGCCTGGATAATACATCCCACGAATTCCAGCGATTAAATCTACCAATGTAGACTCCTATACTGCTCAATAGCAGAATAACGCCCACAACCACCATGCTAATGTACTTATTTACTAATTTGGCTAACATGCCGTGGATTTGAATAATCGAACAAGTCGAGAGCAGCAATCCTATGATCGCTACGGCAAACGTCAGGGTGAGTCCATACCAAAAATCAATATTAACCCAAAATCGAACCTCCCCTTGAGCATCAAAATATCTGAATGAGTGCAGGATCTCTGTAAAAAGGTAGGCTGAATTCGGCAGAAAAAAGAGCCAAACTGCACACATCAACCACATACATATAACGCTCGTTGTGGTTGATTTCTTATTGAATATGTATCTAATACAGGATGAGATGATGAATGGTACCCATGCCAGAAACATATCCCAACTTAAAAATCGATACATATTCGTATCTGTTTGGGCCCGTAAATACATCACTACACCTAGACAACAAAAAGTAGCCACGATCAAGGTAACGATGAGTCGAAGATCTTGAACCGGATGTTGGTTAACTTTCATTTCGTTGATTCTACTTCCTTTTCCTCGATGATGTTATAAGTTATAAATACTTTTTGAATGCCTTGCTGGATTCTCCGCTGTACCCCAATTTCGTATAAAAATGATGTGCTTCGTGTCTGGATGATCCGCTCGTAAGAAACACCTTCACACAATTTTTCTGTACACATACATGCTCTACATATTTCATCAATTCAGAACCATATCCCTTGCTCTGCACATGTTCCGTAATAATAACCCGCTCAACGACGCCGAAGGGTCTATTTTCCACCAAAGCATCCAAACAAATATGTAAATGAGCCGTGCCGATCACCTGATCACCCAATTCATATACGAACAAGAAACTGTTTGGGTTATTTCGAACTTCTTCAATACGCTCCGCAAGCACCTTCGTGTTTAGGTTGTTCGGCAATAATTCTCTATACAGCCTTTCGATCACCGCTGCATCCCTGGCTTCCGCTTCTCTTATCATTAAGCTCCCTCCCTATTACCTAGTTGATAACTTAAAATGGTATCCCCGTTGTCCTCGAATTCACCCGTGTCCTGAAACCCGCAACGCTTATACAGCGCATTTGCCGCACTGTTATGCGGGACATGGGATACACTGATTTGCTGGCAGTCCCTTCTATATTGCAACGTACGAATCACTTCTTGGATGGCACGTTTACCGTAGCCCTTCCCCTGATGCTTCTCATCAATCATGAAGCGCAGAATCCAGTAATATCCGTCATGATAGACCTCGTTATCATATAAAATAAAACCGACCATCTGATCCTCTGCGAAGATGCCGTATGGTTTGGACGTAATTTCCTTCTTCGCATGCTTCAATGAATCCGCATTGCTTGCAACCAAATCCAGCTGATCTTCCCGTGGTTTAAGATGGATGCACTCGTGTTCATTTTCTTCCGTTATAGGTTGTAACGTCACTTGCTCCATTTCTACCATCCTCTCTCCTTGAAACTTATCACTAGATTTTCTTGAACAATATAATCTCCAAAGGTTGTGTATCCAGCAACAGAGCCCCTGCGTCAACATAACCCAGCTTTCGATACCTCCATCATAACCCAAAATGTGGTAGTTGCGAACAGTTCCTTCCTCTTTTTTCCCCATGCCAAAAAACCACGGTTTCCCGTGGCTGTACCCGCTCTATTTTCCTCCATCCGATGTCGATCCGCTCACCAATTGCCCCCTGTACCATACGGCCTGCCGCGCAGATCGCCGCGCAACGGCTTCAGCTGAACAACTTGCATGCACCAATACAAAACTCGCTGTGTCTCCCACCTTCGGCCATACTTGTTCTCCTTGTGAATCCAGCGGTGTGATCCCCCCTGTTACGAATGCCAGAGATTGAGACAAGGACAGTTCATCGCTATATCCGTACAGTTCTGCGAAGCGTCCCGCTTTCTCAAGCAGATCTCCATTACCAAAAGGAGACCAATGATCCGTCAGACTGTCTGTCGCCAGCTTCACGTTCACACCCATACGGTGGAGCATGGGAAGAGGCATCATCGTTCTGCCGATCGGCACAGTGGAAGCAATGCTCATGCCAAGCGACGCCATGCGCTGCGCCATATCTTCTGCTTCCTGCTGCTCTGCGCGGGCGAACCAGAACGCATGGCTCACCGTAACTTTGCCCTGAATCCCTGCTGCTTCAGTCAGATCGGCGAGTTCCAGCAGCGTTTGTTTACCAGCCTGCCCGCCATCATGCAGGTGTATGTCTATGCCCGCCTGGTGCTGAACGGCCAGTTCAACCAAGGCATTCAGTGATTTCTCCATCTGTTCGTCCACCGTATGAGGATCAAGTCCGCCCACATGCGTTGCACCTTCTCTCATCGCTTGACCCATAAGCTCCACTGAATTGGAGCGAAGCAGCCCATGTTGCGGGAAAGCTACGATTTCCGAAGAGATTTTGCCCGAAAAAGATTCCAGAGCCTGCCGCGTCGCTTCCAGTCTTTTCAAGCCACTGACGGGTTCGATATTGCAATGACTGCGTACATGAGTGGAGCCGTATCCCTGGATCGAGGCTAGTATACTCTCCGCTTGACGCTTTGCATCTGGAAGCAGCTTGGGCAACAGCACCGTCTCTTCTTCAATGCGATCGAAAATACTGGAGATCCGTTTAACCGCTGTCCACGGACCATCGTAGTACGTTTTGTCCAGATGAATATGTGCCTCCTCGAACGTAGGTAGCAGCAACAGTCCCTTGCCATCTACTTGTGGCAGATCGCTAGATAACGGCTTGTCTCCTTCCGCAATCGCGGCGATCACTCCATCTTCAATCCGCAGATGAGCAGGGGTTGTCCGAGTCCCTGTTACCTGTTCCCCTTCCCGAACATAACTCCGCTCCAAAATCACGTTTGTTAACCAATACGCCTGCTTCATCATGTCACTCCTCTTTTCTCACCCGACATTACGTCTTCCGGATGCCGATTGTTAATCTATGATCCATGGTACCATACCGTTTCACCGGGCAAAAATACGTAAAACGTTGGTGTTCCATATGCGGAACGTTTGTATTCGATGATGACTGACTGAGACTACAAACAAAAAAAGCACACAATTATCCCTGTTAGTATAGGATAATCGCGTGCTCGCAATTTGTAGTTATTCAGTTATGGTAAATTTAACATTAATTATATTATCTATTAACATACTAACACTTACCCATTCAACCGCCAACCTTCCACTCCACTCGTGTACATTTTTGCACTCTCATCATTAAGCAACATGGGTCCCACCATTACTCCGTTGTATGTATCATAACAATCGTCGTACCACGTACACATATCATAAATTTGACGGATGGTTCTTAAAGGCTTGTCTACTGCAGGACCATTACTATGATTATTGTGGGTTAGTTTATTTGATTGTTATCTTCCCGCTATTTAACATCAAGTGTGATGTACCATCATCTATAAAGGTCTATTCGTTACTACGATACAAGTTCAAAACATTTTTCTAAATTGTACTTGAAAATGAAGAAATAAGCCGCTTGTAAGAGGTACGAGCTGGCTTATTTCTTCATTTATATGTTTTATCACTTTTCGGAATGAATTATGAATACCTATCCTCAATTTGAGATTAACATAAGCAACTTACTTCCAGCCCAAAGTAAATACCCAACTTGGGTGATGATATACATTGAGCGTTCCATACCTGTTAATGGCCTTTGTCTTTTAATTCTTCTTAAGTGTAGGAAGTAGAAAAAGGAACCAACAAGTAAAAAAATCACTCCTAAATCATTAAGTGTGCTTAACATGAGTATCTTAATCATCTCCTTCCCTGTCTTCCTGGTTACATTAGCGATCACCAGGAAATCAACAGCTTTGAAAACCCTTATTATACATAATATACAATTTTTAAGAAAACAGAAAAATCCCTTTTGTATGCCGCAACATACAAAAGGGATTTGGATAGATCCGTTTAGCCGGCTGGTGCCGCTCCACACGTTAAGCCAAATACAAAAATGGCTACGGGACTTAAAATGACACCACCGATTGCTAGAACTCCAGCAGCAGCCCACTGTTTTCCTTCAAGGAGCTTATTTCTTTGTCTTTGGCATCCAAATGGTGGGACATTGAGCATGCTGACTGGCCGTGATAAAGAAGCATATCCTTTAGAAATAATTTAAGCAACGTAGACCAGATAGAAACCTTGCAGAAGGAAATTGGAGGCATCACTTTCCTTATGATTTAATGGACTTTAAATTCGCTGAAGGAGGGCGTTCAGTTTATATTATTCATAATAAGTCTCAAGCTTTTGCTCCTTACCAGTTCCTTTCTCAATACATGCCAAAAAACAGGCACAATACGTGCCTGCCCTATCCCCTTAATCTTCTTGGTCACGCCAGTCTATTAAAAATGAAATCGCGCATGCCCTCCATCGGTCACGCCTTCAATCTGTTCGATATCCAGCAGTCTGCGCTTCATCTCCAGGCCTCCACGGAACCCGGTCAGCTTGCGATTAGCCCCAATAATGCGGTGGCATGGTAGCAGAACCGGAATTGGATTGGCCCCATTGGCAGCCCCAACTGCTCGCACAGCCGAAGGTCTTCCAATCGCAACAGCTATATCACCATAGGTTCGAATTTCACCGTAAGGCACACGACCCAATTCTCGCCATACCTCCTGCTGAAAGCTCGTTCCAATCAAATCCAGAGGGATGGCGTCTGTATAAGCCATCGGTTCCCCTGCAAAGTAGGACTGCAACCAGTCCATCATACCTGTTTGTTTCAGAGCATGCTCGTTCTCTTCCAGTTCCACGCCAGGTGCTACTTTCTGTATCCAGCCGTTCCAATCCTCCAGTGTTTCATTCGGCATAACCACTCGGCACAATCCATGCTCCGTAGCAAGCAGCACCCATGGACGACCGTCCAACTGCATCGTGGTGTACATCAACTTTTTTCTCATCCGTTTATCGCCTCTTCCCGGTGGAATGCTTATTGCTAGGACTAGGAGGTACCTTGCTTCTTCACCTTACGTTTCATACTACGAATCATCTGCTTGCTCTCCGGATCAACGCGATACGATTCCGTGATTTTCTGAAGTGCCTTATTATACGTAAAATCGTCCAGCGTATTGTGCTTCAGATAACGCAGAGTCACCTCGGGTTGTTTCACATAAGCCATCGAGATGGCCCACGCAACCGCCATTTTCACATAATACGCTTCGTGTCGAATCTGATCCAATGCGAATAGAACCCGATCTATATATCTCTCATCCAGATAGAAATTCAACAGCATCACCACGCCAAACCGGATTTCATATTCCTGATCTGATTTCAGATACGGCTGCAAGAATGCCCACATCGACTCCGAATGCACTTTCGTATATTTCAGTCCCGCACAGAAGCTGTCGCATACCGACCAGTTGTCAATCTTCGGTACAAATGTTTCAATCGCCTTCAGCAGCTCGTCCAGATCCGCCTGAACATGCCCAATGACCATGGCTTGCAGCATCACTTCTTCGAAATATTCATCCTCTGCCGTCTCCAGATATGTGCGCCAGTCCCCCGCAGCAAGCTGCTTGGCAATTTTACGTAAGGCAGGCAGCCTTACACCCAGTACATTCGTGATGTTGGGAATGAGCGCAGCCGAGAATTTCTGATATTCCGGTTCAGCCAAGCTGAGCAATTGTGTTCTGATATCTACTTCCACTAGCGCATTTCCTCCTCGTCTGTTGCTGTACAACAAGTATATCCTCGCAGCGCCAGTTTGTAAGCCCATATCGAATGTTTGAGCAAGATTACAATATCCTCTTGGGCAATCCCTTTTTCCCTTCATTTGTTTAACCGCCAACCGATTTCGTTTAAAAATATGGAGCTGACCGTTTAGAAAGGAGTGTCGATATGAACGGACCTCATACCAAGAAAGATTTCTCCGTAGAGGAGATCACCGAACAACTCGTTCAACATGTGCAATCCCGGAACCTTCCCGATTTCTATAAATTGGTGAAAGAACTGCATCCCTACGACCTCTCACTCGTATATAAAAAGTTCCCTGAAGAAGAAACCAATCGGTTTCTGCTCTTGTTCAAACCCGATGCCCTGGCGGATCTCGCCGAGACCCTGAAGCTGCAAGAACAGATTCAACTGTTTGAACGACTCGGGCCGGAACGAACGCTTGAAGTCATGCAGCAGATGGACAAAAGTGATCTGATTCGGTTCATGCACGATTTGCCTGCCAAACGCAGAGAAGAATTGCTGTCCAACATGAACCTGGACCACTCTGCCATTATTCGGTCCGTGCTTAATTATCCGCCGGAGACAGCAGGGCGTATCATGACAGACCGGTACCGGACCCTGCTCTCCCATGAGACAGCCAAGGAAGCCTTGCGGCAATCGCAAGGTACCATGCATATCTCCGCCTCCAGTTACCTCTATGTAACGGATGATGAAGGTAAACTGGTGGGTGTCGTGAGTTATCGCTCCCTTGCCTTGGCAGACGACAAGACCCAGGTTGAAGAACTGATGACCCGGCGGGTGATCCATGCAACAGTGGATATGGACCAGGAAGAAGCAGCACAGCTTCTGCAGCGTTATGAGTTTATTGCGCTTCCGGTGGTGGATGAGAATCACAGGTTATGCGGTATCATTCAGATGGATGATGTCATCGATATTATTATGGATGAAGCAAGTGAAGATTTGGCCAAGATGGGTGGTGGCGGCAAGGATATCGACTTTGATACCAAACCACTCGTTGCCGTCAGACGCAGACTCCCCTGGCTCATTCTGCTTCTGCTGATTGGACTCATCTCGGGAAGCATCGTGGATTTCTTCGAGGATACGCTGAATCAGGTTGTGGCACTGGCATTCTTCATGCCGATGATCGCGGGTATGACCGGTAATACAGGAACACAATCTCTGGCTGTTGTGGTACGTGGACTGATCGGGCGCAAGCTCGACAAAGCCACCGTACTCGCACTGATTGGTCGGGAGATCAAAGTAGGCACAATGATTGGCTTGGTATGCGGGTTACTGATCACCGTCATTGCATATTTCTGGCAAGGGGACTGGCTGCTGGGTGCCATCATTGGGGTGTCTCTGTTCCTTACTCTCGTCATCGGTACACTGACCGGTACCTGCATACCGCTTCTGCTTAGTCGTTTCAAAGTCGACCCCGCTGTCGCCTCTGGCCCATTAATCACCACATTGAATGATATCTTGTCCCTGTTTATTTATTTTGGAATCGCGACACGTTTCCTCGATGCCTTGATGTAAATAAAAAGGGTGCATACGGCAAAACAGACCTGATCTTGAGATCAAGGTCTGTTTTTGGATTGTAGCACGTGTTACGCCGATCTTTTATTTTTATTATAGATATCAAATGCTACAGCCAGCAGCAGTACCAATCCCTTAATTCCCTGCTGCCAGTCAATGCCGAGACCAATCAGGGACATCCCGTTATTCAGTACACCCATGACCAAACCACCGATGATGGCACCAAATACTGTACCTATACCGCCTGAAGCGGAAGCACCACCGATGAAGCAGGCCGCAATGGCATCCAGCTCGAAGTTGGTACCCGCCCTTGGCGTAGCAGCATTCAGACGTGCGGCGAAGATCAACCCGGATACTGCGGCAAGTGTACCCATGTTTACGAACACCCAGAAGGTTACCTTTTTCGTTTTGACTCCGGACAGACCGGCTGCCTTCTCATTACCTCCAAGCGCATACACATGACGTCCCATAACGGTACGATTCATCACGAAGGAATACACAACGATCAGGACAAACAGCAGAACCAGGATATTCGGAATACCCGCATAACTCGCAAGGACAAAGGTAAACAGATTCGTCACGACAGCCACCACAATCAGCTTGAGCAAAAACAGTCCCTGTGAAACGACCTCAAATCCATATTTTCGCTGGGAGCGGCGTTCCCGCACTTCATTAACGATGTACCAGACGGTGAGCACAAGACCCACAATAATGGATACCAGACCGAAGCCCGAGAATTGAATGTCTGCCAGGAAACCCGAGCTTATTTTCTGGAATCCAGCCGGAAAAGGAGAGATGGACTGCCCCTCCAGCACGATCATCGTCAAACCTCGGAACAATAACATCCCTGCCAGTGTCACGATAAATGCCGGAATTCGCACATACGCGATCCAGAAGCCTTGCCAAGCACCGATCAGAGCGCCAACCAGCAAGGAAGCGATAACCGCAAGCCAAGCCGGAAGCTGCCAATCAACCATCATAATTGCGGCAACTGCACCAACAAAGGCTGCAATGGAACCGACAGACAGATCAATATGCCCGGTAATGATGACCAGCACCATACCGATGGCCAGCACCAATATATAGCTGTTCTGCAAGATCAGATTCGTAATATTAATCGGCTTGAGCAACAGCCCGCCTGTCAGTACCTCGAACAAGAGCATAATCACTACCAGGGCAATTATCATGCCGTATTGACGGATATTATTTTTGAACAGTTTAGTTATCATTTCCATGCTTGCCGCCTCCAGACTTGGTCATATATCTCATCAATGTTTCCTGCGATGCTTGCTCCCGGCTGACTTCACCGGTGATTCGTCCGGCATTCATTACGTAGATCCGGTCACACAGGCCAAGAACCTCCGGAAGCTCGGATGAGATTACCAGTACGCCTTTGCCTTCCGTAGCAAGCCGATGAATGATCGTATAGATTTCGAATTTCGCTCCCACATCAATACCCCGGGTGGGTTCATCCAGGATAAGAATATCCGGTCCGGCAAAGATCCATTTACTCAGCACCACTTTTTGCTGGTTGCCCCCACTCAGATTGCCAGTCTTTTGCAAAATACTTGGTGCTTTGATATTCATGCTTTTCTTCATCTCTTCCGCGACCAGCACTTCTTCGCGCTCGTTCACTACCGCGTTTCGCGTCAGCTTGCCGAGACCCGTTAAGGAGATGTTGCGCTTGATGTCATCCATCAGAATGAGTCCGTATTCCTTACGATCTTCTGTCACATAAGCGAATCCATTCTGAATGGCCTCCGTGACCGTATTGTTTTGAATGGGTTTACCATTCTTGATGAGCTGTCCCGTAATATTCCGGCCATAGGATTTGCCAAAGATACTCATGGCAAGCTCGGTACGCCCAGCCCCCATCAGCCCGGCAATTCCGACAATCTCACCACGTCGGATATTCATATGGATCTGATCCAGTACTTTCCGCTCGGCATGATGTTCGTGATATACCGTCCAGTCCTTCACCTCAAGGATGATTTCCCCTATGGTGGCATGACGCTCCGGGTAACGACTGGTGAGATCACGTCCTACCATTCCGCTAATAATCCGGTCCTCTGTTACTTTCTCCTTCTTCATATCCAATGTCTCTATCGTCTTGCCGTCCCGTAAAATGGTTACGGAATCGGATACCTTGGATACTTCATTCAACTTGTGCGAGATCAGGATACAGGAGATGCCCTGCTTCTTGAATTCCAACATTAATTGCAGCAGATTTTCACTATCGTCCTCGTTCAGCGCAGCCGTTGGCTCATCCAGAATAAGCAGTCTTACCTTCTTGGAGAGCGCTTTCGCAATTTCGACCAGTTGCTGCTTGCCTACCCCGATGCTGGATACCATCGTGTTCGGATTTTCGCTTAATCCCACCTTCGAGAGCAGTTCGCGGGTACCCACAAAAGTTTCCTTCCAGTCGACGATTCCTCTGTTCGCACGCTCATTGCCCAAATAGATATTCTCTGCGATCGAAAGGTAGGGAATCAGGGCCAACTCCTGATGGATAATGACGATTCCCAGATCCTCGCTCTGCTTGATATCCTTGAACTCACATTTTTTGCCCTGAAATAAAATGTCGCCTTCGTACGTGCCATGTGGATATACACCACTTAACACCTTCATCAACGTAGATTTACCTGCACCATTTTCACCACATATGGAATGAATTTCGCCTTCACGGACTTTCAGATTGACATTCTCCAGCGCTTTGACGCCAGGAAAGGTTTTGGTGATGTTCTTCATTTCCAGAATGATTCCGGCCATGGGATGTGCTCCTTTCGTTTATTATTTCAGTCCGATCTCTTCCTTCGTGTAATACTGGGTACCCACGATATCCTGTTCCACATTGGTACGATCTACGGAAATAGGATCCAGGAGATACGCCGGAACGACCTTAATCCCGTTGTTATATGATTTTGTATCATTCACTTCCGCCTGTTTTCCTTGCAAAATACTATTGGCCATCTCTACGGTCTTCTCGGCTAGCTTGCGCGTATCCTTGAACACGGTCTGCGTCTGTTCCCCGGCCACAATCGACTTGATTGAGGCAAGTTCGGCATCCTGTCCTGTAATAACGGGCAGCGGCTTGTTCGAAGTACCGTAACCGATCCCTTTCAAAGATGAGATGATACCAATACTGATTCCATCATACGGAGATAACACGGCATCCAGATGATCACCTGAGTAATAGGCACTCAGCAGGTTATCCATTCGTGACTGGGCTAATGCTCCGTCCCAGCGCAAGGTCGCGATCTGGGCCATCGTCATCTGCTTGCTGCGTACCACCAGTTTGCCGGATTCAATGTACGGCTTAAGCACAGACATCGCGCCATCGAAGAAGAAATAGGCGTTATTATCGTCTGGGGAGCCACCAAACAACTCAATGTTATACGGTCCTTTTCCATCCTTGAGTCCTAGCTTTTGTTCGATGTAGGAGGCTTGAAGCACACCCACTTTGAAATTGTCGAACGTAGCGTAATAGGTCAAGTAAGGCGTATTGCGAATGAGCCGATCATATGAGATCACTTGGATCCCCTCGTCATGCGCCTTCTTGATGACATCCGTTAGTGTGTTGCCATCCACAGATGCGATGACCATCACATCTACGCCTTTGGTGATCATGTTTTCAATCTGTGAAATCTGATTCTCAACCACGTCCTCAGCGTACTGAAGATCGGTTTTGTACCCCTGCTCCTGAAACAGACGCACCATGTTCTCCCCGTCTCCCACCCATCGCTCTGATGATTTGGTTGGCATCGATATACCGACATATCCCTTTTCCTTGCTGCCTGTGCCACTCTCTGCCAGATTGCAGGCCGAGAGCATCAAGATCATCACCAGAAGCCAGATGAGCATTGCTCCTTTTTTCATATGAAGTTCCCCTTTCCTCACGTCATACGGTTCTGAATGAGTTATAAGATAACGCTTACAATGCATATAGTGCATTCTGTTGCTTGCTGTTCCTGTCTGAGACCAATGGTAGCATTCGGGATGCCACAAGGTCTTTGCACGTTTTGAACCTTTTTTATAAAAATTTAACTTTTGATGGAAACGAGAATTGCGAGCAAAGTCGACGAAGGATCGTTTCAGAGTCCAAAAAAAAGGACATGCTCCACTTCGCTTCACACGAAGTAGAACACATCCTTCTCATTCATCGTACATCACCTATTAGTGATCAAGTGTAATTATTTTCGATTCGCCGAAGGACGATCAGCTGTCCCTCCATTCTTTCGATACTGCGCAGGCGAAATACCCATCGTTTTTTTGAACGCGGTGCTAAAATAATGCTGGGTATCATAACCTACACGCTCAGCTATGGTGTGAATTGGTAGCGTCGTTGCGTCTAATAATTGTACAGCCTTGCGAATGCGGGCATGCGTGACAAGCGTGACAAAGGAATCATTCAGCTCTTTCTTCAGCACACGGCTAAGGTATACAGCAGATACTTGTAGACGGAAAGCGAGCGATTCCAGGGTCAGTTCCCGCTCGGCATACTCTTCGTGAATAAGTTGTCTTGCCCGGCGAACGAGAGGGGACAACTGCACCTCTTCGTATACCCGTTCACGGCAATGACGGTACGTATCAGGTATTTCCTCCAGTGTTCCTGTATGTGTCTCCACATGAGCATGAATGGCAATATTCAGGCAAGAACTGATCTGCTTTTCCAGAAGGGACTCTATTTCTTCGGAGGCTTCCTGCCACAGACACATGCCGATCGATCCGCTTACATCCCGGAACAGGACATGTGGCAGGTCTGCCAGCAGTTCACTCATTATATTTTCCACTGCAAACAGAAACAGCTGACGATCATTTTCTCTCAGTATCGTCTGACGCGCTTCAGCAGCAGGCCAGCGCACGATCCCAATCTGCACAGGTGGGACGGCGGGCAGACGCAAAAACACAAGCTGCTCCGTCAGATCCTTCCCTTCCGCCTGCCCTTCCATCCACTCCATCATAAATCGCTGGCGAAGCAGCGGGATATTACGTTCAATCTGATGGGCTGCCTGTTGTACATATGCCGTCCTCTGGTGCTCCTCCGTTAGTCGCTGATGCAATCGCTCAAGTGCCGCATACAATTGTTCTGCTTGCACAGGCTTTAAGATGTAATCCTCTACGCCAAGACGAACCGCCTCCTGCGCATATGCAAATTCATCATGTCCCGAGATGATCAGGTAACGGCAGCCTGGACACTTCTGCTGAAGGGCACGAATGAGTTCGATTCCGTTCAGAAATGGCATATTCATATCAACGAGAACAATATCCACATCCAGGTCAGCTGCCCGTTCCAGCGCCTCCTCGCCATCTTCCGCTTCACCTACAACCTCCATCCCGAGCGTTGTCCAGTCAATGGCATCCCGAATCCCCTCCCGAATGATCGGTTCATCATCAGCGATGAGCACGCGGTATTTCTTCGTCACCTGGCTATCCGGTGTAATCTCCATGATCGTGGTTGATGCGATTGTCTCATCTATTTCAGTGGAAGTTGTCGGGGTCGATTTTATGAATTTTCCCATTCATTCTCCTGCCTCTCTTCGTTATTGATTTGCTGGATTGTGGGGAGCTCTCGCATCAACGGATGAATGATGGTCACCCGAGTTCCTTCGCCTTCCTGGCTCTCCAGCACGATACCGTACTCCTCGCCAAAGGACAGCCGGAGACGGGCCTGCACGTTCAACATGCCATAACTTTTGCCTGTAATCCCAGGCGAAGACGCTTCCAAACTTGCCAAAGGAGCTTCGAGCAGATGCCGCATCTCGGCTAGCCGTTCGCTGGACATCCCTGCTCCATCATCCTGAACGGTCAGCAGTAATCTGTTATGTTCCAATCTGGCCTCCATCCGAATGTGTCCCGGGCCGCGCCTGCCCTTGATGCCATGATAGATTGCATTCTCTACCAGGGGCTGAAGCAACAGCTTTAACACGAAAAGGTCACGCAATTCCGCTGGAATATTCAATGTATACTGAAGACGATCTCGATATCGTGTCTGCTGAATTTGCATATAGCTGGTCATATGCTCAAGCTCGGAATGCAGCGGAATGTAATCCTGTCCTTTACTAAGCCCTATACGAAATAATCGTGACAGCGCGCCAACCATGCCAGATACATCTTCTGCACCCTCTTTGCGTGCCATCCAATGAATCGTATCCAAGGTATTGTACAAAAAGTGCGGTTTGATATGCTCCTGCAAACTTCGCATTTCAGCATCACGTTTCTGCCGCTCCCGCAATTCATTTAATGATATCAGTTGTCGTATCTGTGCAAGCATTCGGTTATAACTGTTGCCAAGCATGCCAATCTCGTCAGCGCGATCGCTCCAGCGACCTGGTCTGAGATTGCCGGTCTCCGCCCTGCGCATATAGGACATGAGCCGGAAAATGGGCTGAGCAATTGAACGGGAGAACCATAAAGAGGCGCTCAGGCCGAATAAACACACCACAAATACAAAGCTAACCACGTAAAACTGGATCTGGCGTACTTCGGATATCGAGTCTCTGGTGGGAAATACCCCTACTGTTCTCCAACCCGTAAAAGTAGATGACTGATACATGAATAATAACGTTCCACCCTCTGTTTCGGCGGTAAACGTTCCACTCTCGCCGGAGGGGAACCAGTCTGTGGGAATGTGTTCGATTAGCGGATGCTCAGGCTTGTATACACTTTGACCCTCTGCATCCGTCACCATCACATAACCGGACTTCCCCAGGGTTACATTACGGGCAGCCTGCGAGACGGACCTTAGTTTAAGATCAATCATAATAACGCCTCGCACTCGTCCTGACGCTTCATCCGTGATGGAACGCGCAACCGATACAATCTCATCATCCTTGTACCGTACATGTGTCGTGAGATTACGCTCTTTCGGCTGGCCTAATACCATGAAAATGCCTGGATTGGCCGACGCTTTTTGATACCAATTTTCCTGGGTCAGGCTCTGCTCCGCTCGGGGATACATCTCGTTGCTAATATAGTCACCACTTCCATTGACGAGAACAATCCCGGCGATTTCAGGATACAACGTTGTGAACCCCTGCAAGGTTTGCTTGATGCCATATAACCGGTTTTGCTCCGTTTCGGCACGGGTGTCCGTGTTGATAGGTTCCATGCCTGCATCATCGTTAGGTGGCATGTTGTCGTCCATAAAAGCAGCAATATCCGGATCAAATGCAATCAAATAGGTCATGTTCTGCAAATTCTCCATTTTGCTGTTCAACGCTTCATTCACTTTGCCAATCAGTTGCATGGTATGCCCTTCAACCTGTCGTTCAACGACCCGCTCCACCGTCCAGTTCACAAGCAACCCGAGTCCTACGGAAGGTACAATGGCGAATAACAGAAATAGCAGCATCAGCTGGTAGCGAAGGGGCATATTACGCAAGCGTAAACGCCGAATTCCATTCCTGAAGGTTGAACGGATTGCTCTCCTGCTCCAAGACCTTGGACTCTTGAAATCTCCGTTGTTATTTGGCATAGTAATCATCCACATCTGAGCGTGTCACCACAGAAATCCCTGTGTCTACCATCACGGGAAGCGGTGCATTCTCACCGGATGAGGAAGGGGCAGGAACCGTTAATTGGTGATGCAGATGGAACAAATATTGAAGTGACCAATATCCCATATTCCAGGTTCCCTGTGCAATCGTAGCTGAGATTGTACCATTCTTGATCATGTCCAATGTATCCTTATTCGTATCAAACGAAATAATCTGCAATGGATGTCTGTCCGCAACAGTCTGAACGGCTTCCCCCGCTCCTGCTCCTCCGGTAGCTTCAGTTACAAAAATACCCGCCAACTCCGGATGTTCCTTCATCATTCTCAGTGTTTCGTCTTTGGATACCATCGCATCACCGTGTCCGTCTGCAACTTCAACGATCTCCATGGAAGGGTATCTATCCTTGATCGTATCGCGGAAGCCCTTCGTGCGCTCTTCATGATTTTGTTGTCCAGGCAAGGTCAATACCGCGACCTCTCCCTCACGACCCAGCAGTTCAGCCATTTTATCGGCGGCCATTACACCCGACTTGTAATTGTCTGTCCCAAGAAAAGAATAGGCTTGGCTACCAGGCGCATCCGCGTCAAATAATACAACAGGGATATCTGCGTCGATTGCCTTGTTAATCGCTGGAACTAACGATTGCGGATCAATCGCCGATATGGCAATGCCCGCCGGTTTACGAGCAATGGCCTGCTCAATCACCATGGTCTGCTCCTTCGCATCATAGCGGGTAGCTCCGCGATATTCTACGGTCACGCCAAACGCATCCGCGGCGTCCTCGAAACCTTTGAGCGGGCTCTTCCAATACTCCAGCCCGGACTGGAAGGTAATCATGATATACGTTTCTCCGATATCACCACGCAGTCCCCGGTCCTCCCATGAACTGTTTACCTGACTGTTGTATTCGAATCTCAACACATACAACGCAAAGGCTGAGATTAGTAGAATATAAACCAGCAGCATTTTTTTCATTCCGTTCACTTCCTCAAGTAGTCTGAGCACCTTGTATATCGTCTAAATTGTAAACGCAATCATTCAAAAAGAAAACTACCCCTTATCTTTTAAGAGAAAGCTCCCGCTGCTAACGGTGTATCTGCTGCAATAATGTACTATATGGTTTCTCCCTCTGGACGTATGATCATGGAACTAGACTACAACCAGAGGAGAGCATCATCATTATGAATCTTGCATCTTTTTTAATCTACTGCATCGTTGTTACATTTACCCCCGGCCCTAGCAATATTGTAATTCTTTCTTCTACACAGATCGTTGGCGCACGAAAAACAATGCGCTATGTCTGGGGAGCTACACTGGCATTTGGTCTGTTGCTTACCGCATCAGCATTTCTTAATCACCTTCTTGCCGGCGTGTTGCCTGGAATCCTGAAGGTGATGCAGATTGTCGGTGGCCTGTACATGGTATATTTGGCGTACCAGATTTACAAGATGGGTACCACCGAGAATGCACCAAACCAAGTGACCGGATTCTGGAACGGTTTCATCATGCAATTTGTGAATCCAAAAGTGGTCTTGTTTACGTTCACGGTCATTCCAAGTTATGTATTGCCTTTTTATCAAAGTTCATTCTCATCGTTTCTGTTCGTCTTGCTCATTACTTTCATTGGTTTTCTGGCCTATTCCAGTTGGGTTGTGTTTGGCACGGTTTTCAGAACGCTGTTGAATCGGCACCAAAAATTACTGAGTATTCTCATGGCCCTTTTTTTGTTATACTCAGCCATTATAGTATCCGGATTAATCTAAAGCTTGGGAGGTGTGCTGCATGGAACGATTTAACTATAAAAAGTCGCAGGACGTGCTGGCACTCTCGGCCAGCTTTACTGATTTTGCATATAAAAAACATTGCCACGAAGAGTATGCGGTTGGCGTGACCCTGCGCGGAATTCAACAATATAACCTGGACGGACATTATCAGGCTTCTCACCAAAATGGTGTCATGTTATTCAATCGTGAACAGTACCATGACGGGAGCTCCTATGATAAGGCCGGCATTGATTATGTGATGCTGTATTTGAAACCGGATCTGATTGAGGAGATTATCGGCAAAAAGGAATTGCGTTTTGGAAGTCCCATCGTCTATGATCCCGAGCTTGCACGTAAGATCCTGATGCTGAATGACGCTGTTCAACTCAGACAGGACGAAGCCGAGTGCAGCGAACGGGTCTTTGATCTGGTTCACCTTCTGGCTCAGAAGGAAATGGATACCAAGATCTGGCTGCCTCAGGACAGTCTGGTTCGAAGAGCCAAGGAAATCATGTTGTGCAGCACCGAAGATGTACTCAAACTGGATAATCTGAGCTCCGACTTTGGCATGTCCAAGTTTCAGTTTATCCGTGAATTCAAGGCACAAGCCGGCATATCCCCCTACCAGTTTTTCTTAAACTGCAAGGTGGAGCGCGCCCGTCAATCAATTGAAATGCAGAAGGACGTCTACGCTGCTGTTGCCGAGTGTGGATTCGTGGATCTGACCCATCTGAATAGACATTTCAAACGGGTATTTGGTGTCACAGCCTATGAATACATGTTGCAACTGAACTAATTGCAGCAGCTCGATCATCCCCTCACCGTTGCAAACACAATCCAACTTTCAGTTTTCATCAGACCTGCAATCATATTCTTTTCTTTTGTCTCCAAAACCACACGACTGCCAATGCTGCTAATAAAATGACTGCACCGTATAAGATGAGATCGAAAGGCACACTTCGCCCACCATCATTACTGGTTTCTCCAAAATCTTCTTTACTTACAACCTTGCCTGCGCCCAGCAATTTGAGATCATTTCCGGCTTGTTCCATTAGAATATTGCCACTGCACAGATTCGTATGCAGCTTATGATCCACTTCATATTGATAAGCATAGATCAGATAGGAGTGATTTTTTTCAAATTGAATACCACATGATTCAGACCCACCATCACTCGCGATGATTTTCATCTTTTTGGCGTCGACTCCCTTCCATGCCGTATCTACATCAAAGGTATACTCTGTTAACAGGCCATCATTCTTCGATTGCTGCGATGGGCCTTTCTTCACCACTTCGCCTGTAAATACCGCAGTATACGTTTCCAACCTCTTCTGAACATCACTCTCCACACAACTGCAAGCATACACTTTCTCTCCTGGAAATAGAGCTAACCCCGACGTAACCAACAGTAAAACCGAAATAAACACCACCAACCGTCGTTTCATTCCGACCGCTCCCCTCCTGCATTCTCTGCTTGAACAACCGTTGTTAAGGTTACATATTTTTATTGCTACAATATTTATTGTAAAATTATAGCATAATAAGAATATGATTATGTCCGACATACGCAAGGACACAACATACGAAATCCCACATCACGGAGGAACACAACATTTGATGCACAACTGGAAAAAGAACATCTCATTCCCGCTGCTCGTTGCAGCGTTATGCATGCTCGCCTTTGTAAGCATCGCCCTGTCCATCAGCGACAACCAGATTCATCGATTTGATGATACGTTAATTGGCTGGATTCAGGGGTTGGAATCTCCCGGCATGACACAATTCATGCAGTTTTTCACCTGGATCGGCAGTGAAATGCCCGTGGTTATCATTACAATCATTGCCATGATTGTGTTATACGTTTGCCTGCGACACAAACGCGAACTCCTTTTTCTCGCTTGTGTGCTCGCCGGTTCAACCCTGTTAAATGCATTGCTCAAGCTGGTATTTCAACGTGCCAGACCTACCATTAACCGGATCATCGAAGTGAGCGGCTATAGCTTCCCCAGCGGACATTCCATGGCCGCATTTAGCCTGTATGGTGGACTGGCCTTTCTCATCTGGAAACATGTCCCCACCGTCACGGGACGTATGCTGATGATTATTGCCGGCGCCGTCTTTATACTGACCATTGGTATAAGTCGTATCTACTTGGGTGTACATTATCCAAGTGATATCGTTGGCGGATACTTCTTAAGTGGATGCTGGCTCTCTACATGCATATGGTTTTATCGGCGGCATTTGGAGCGCATGTCCCAACTGCATAGCAGAAGGCTGGCATAATCTCCAATATCCGTGCACATAGAAATACCCGGCTTTCCTTAACTGAAGGATAGCCGGGTATTTTTATATTCATATATAGTAGTCCTGAATTCGTTCAGGACCACATGGGCCGCTTGTCCCATTTAAGGGAACAGGCGGATCTGGTTTTTTTCACACCAATTATAACTCTTCACCATTCGATTCAATAACTTTTTTGTACCAGTGGAAGCTCTTCTTCGGTGTTCTGCTCAAATCTCCCTTACCGTCGTTGTCCTTGTTGACATGAATGAAGCCATAACGCTTCTTCATCTCTCCAGTGGAGGCACTAACCAGGTCAATACATCCCCACATCGTGTAGGCAATGAGGTCTACGCCATCAGCTACGGCTTCTTTCATTTGTTCAATGTGACCTTTCAGATAATCAATGCGATAGTCATCCTGAATGGAGCCGTCTTCCTCAACCACATCAACAGCGCCAAGTCCGTTCTCAACCACCATCAATGGAATCTGATAACGATCATATAGATGATTCAGCGTGTAACGCAGTCCTTTCGGATCGATCTGCCATCCCCAGTCGGAAGCTTCGAGATATGGATTTTTAATACCCCCAAGCAGATTACCTTCTGCTCTCTCGAGGGACTCGTCCGCACTTTCAACCAAAGACATGTAATAACTGAAGGAATAGAAGTCGACGCAACCTTCACGCAGGGTCTGTTCGTCTCCCGGTTGCATCTCGATCTGGATGCCTTCTTCGGCGAAGAAACGTTTGGCGAAGCCTGGATATGCACCACGAACTTGTACGTCACCACAGATCATATTGGAGATTTGATCTTTCTTCTGTGCAAGCAACATGTCGTCCGGGTTACATGTGTTTGGATAGGTGGTCATGAAAGCAACCATACAGCCGATCTGGAAATCAGGGTTGATCTCATGTCCCAGTTTCACCGCTTTGGCACTCGCGACAAATTGATGATGCAATGCCTGGAATCGAGTCTGTGGATCATCCACTCCGTCGACCAGCGTCTCTTTGCCCTCAAACAGAATGCCTCCAGCCATATAAGCACCCAACGGCATCGTCAGACAGTTGATCTCGTTAAATGTCAGCCAGTATTTCACTTGATCTTTGTAGCGGTTAAAGAGCGTTGTACAATAACGGATATAACAGTCGATGACTTCACGGGAAGCCCAGCCGTTATACTTCTGTGTCAGCCCGAATGGCGTTTCATAATGGGAGATCGTTACGAGCGGCTCAATATTGTACTTTTTCAACTCGGCGAAGACATTATCGTAGAACTGCAAGCCCTCTTCGTTTGGCTCCAGATCGTAACCGTTCGGATAGATGCGGGACCAGTTGATGGACATGCGGAACATTTTGAAGCCCATCTCTGCCATCATGGCAATATCTTCTTTGTAATGCCCGTAGAAATCAACCGCTTCATGGCTCGGATAATACGTGCCCTCTTCCAATACCGTCGTAATCCGGCGTGGAATCGTGTGGGTTCCCCCTGTCATCATGTCAGACGTGCTTGGCCCTTTGCCACCCTGATTCCATCCACCCTCGAATTGATTGGCAGCCGTTGCGCCGCCCCAGTAAAATCCTTCTTTCATTGTCATGACTAATTCCTCCTTCATATCTCAACAAGACTATGTAACCAGTGTACCACCCATACCCTGACACCTATTGTCATGGTATAATCAGAGCATGGAAAATAACCGATTATTTCGAATGTTGCTTTTGTTATTGGAGAAAAAGAAGGCCACTGCACCAGAACTCGCCCGTATGTTCGAGATTTCTGTACGTACGGTGTACCGCGATATCGACCGGCTGAGCGCTGCGGGCATCCCCGTCTATACGACGACCGGCAAGCATGGCGGCATTCATCTCATGGACAACTATGTCATGGACAAGTCCCTGCTGTCCGAAGAAGACCAGAACGAAATTCTGATGGGACTCTATAGCGTCAGCGCGATCCCCCATCTTAACAGTGCCCATATGCTGCAACGGTTAACCGCCTTGTTTGATCACAAGCTGGACTGGATCGAATTCAATTTCTCACCCTGGGGCAGCATTCCCCTGCAAGAGAGAGAACTGTTCAATCAGGTGAAGCAAGCCATATTAACAAATCAACTCATTACGTTTCATTATGTTAATTCGGATGGTGAGAAAAGCATTCCAACGGTGGAGCCACAGAAGCTTATTTTTAAAAATAGTACATGGTACTTCAAAGGTTATATTCATGATGACCCTGATCGGAAAGAATTCGAGACATTCAAGATGAAGAGAATCACCCAATTGACGTTTCTAACGAGAAAACACGATCACGCTGTTACTATGGGGTCAACCCACCCTGAATCAGACGCAGCCCTTGTGCTGACTCCTCTTATACTCTCGTTCTCCAGCAACATTGCATACCGGGTGCATGATTTTTTTGAACCGTCACTCATAAAAAAAGAGCCTGATGGCAGGCTCCGTGTGTCTCTCGAACTGAATGTAGGGGAATGGCTCTACTCCTTCCTGCTGTCGTTTGGTTCCGAGCTGACCGTAATCGAGCCTGTTCATGTTGGACAGGAACTGCTCAGACGTCACATCAAAGCCGTTGAACATTTGCAGAATGTCATGAACAAACTACCCAACAATGAATGATATAATATAGGCCTATACAACTTTTGATCACAGCTGACTCTCCGTCATCTAACTGAACGAAGGAGGCTTATCCATGCAAGACATTAGACGCAACAATGTGGAACGTTTCAAAGGTTTCGGTACGTTATACGATCAGAACCGACCAGCTGCCCCCACCGAAGTGGTGGATATTCTAACGACATATCTTGGAAGCACTCCGCGTATGGTCGCAGATGTTGGCTGTGGCACCGGTTTATCCTCGTGGATCTGGCTTAATGAGGCAGAACGCATCATCGGCTTCGAACCCAGTGATGACATGAGGTCTGTAGCAGAATTCAAGTGGGAATCTGCCGGGAAGCCGGATAATCTGCGGTTTGTATCCGGCTTGTCTCATGATCTCGGACTCCCCGACGGCAGTGTCGATGTGCTAACCTGCTCCCAATCATTTCACTGGATGGAGCCGCAACCCACGCTACGCGAGTTCGCACGTGTTCTTCGCACCGGGGGCATATTTGCTGCCTATGATTGCGACTGGCCGCCAATGTTAGACTGGCAGTTAGAACAAGCTTATCTGAAGCTGAATAAGGAAGCAGATCAACGAGCAGCCAGTCTGGCTCCTCAGGATAGCCAGGCACACAAATGGAGCAAGGATGGGCATTTGCAGCAGATTCAGGAATCCGGTCTGTTCCGATATGTGCGGGAAATCGTATTTCATCACCATGAGACATTCACTGCTGATCGATACGTCAATCTCGCCCTGAGCCAAGGCGGGCTGCAAACGGCGTTGAAGCTCGGAGCCGATGATCTATTAATTGCTGCCGACGAGTTCAGAGCACTGGCTGATCGGGTATTTGACGGACAATCAAGAAAAGTACTCTTTTCTTATCGCATGCGCCTTGGTATTGTCTGAAAGCAGTACGTTGCTTGCATCTCTCGTACATACCAAATGCAATAGGGAGGTCGTACACGTCATGAACATGACCTGTACGACCTCCCTTTATCTACCTCCTCATGAAGAGAACAAGTCACTTAATTGTTGTTCTTGTGCATTCAATGCCAGGACTAATCTCGTCGGATCCTGCTTTGAATAGATGACATTAATGATATGACCTTGCTGCACTTGCGGCAGCGCAGATGACAGAATTTCTTTTTGCGTTGTCACATTGAAGGTTTCACCGTTCGTCTTGGTTATGCTGAGTTTGAGCTGAAGCTTGATCTTATTACTGCCTCCACTCCCAAGTGGAGTGACATCAAGAATCTTGGCCATCGCTTTTTCGCCTGTTCTTGCAATATCCATCATCTCAGGGGACACTCCTTGTTGTACCATCTTTTCATCCAGCAATTGCTGCATATCCTCCTGTGATAATTGCCCTTTCATATCAAGTCCTACCTTGCGCTCATCCTTCACTGAAACCACTAACGGAATGAAACTTCCCGGCTGAAACTGTGCCATGGAGGTTAGTGGGATGACGGTTTTCATCTCGGTATCGTATTTCTCTCGCCCTTTACGCGACACCGTCAGACCCAATCGAACCTCCGGTTGTTCATTAATATACGTGCCTGTCTGTTGTATGCTCTTAATGACCCCCACTGCAGGTAATCCTGTCTTAACTCGACCCACGCCGAAAATATTACTCAAAATTGCAGGAACAAAAATCAGTGCGAACCCGGCAAAGATCGCCGGTTTATACCACCATGCCTGCATGATGATAAATGGATCATTCCACAGTTGCTGTGCGAGAAACGGGGAGAACCCCACACCGAATACCGTTATTACGCCAATGAATCTCAGGAAACCTACCATATATCCCACCCTCTCCTAATCTATCTATGAATATCTCTGTGTCATTCTTCATCCGTTGTTATACGCATTAATTGGTTGGTTATTATCTCCTCGTACCCGCTCTCTTCTATATTGACAACAACCCCATATAGATCAGTTCAGTCGGATTCGCTGGATTCTGACCCAATCCCACCCGATCTCCAACTCGTGGAATCTGCATTTTGGACACCAGTGTCTCTAGTGTTCGCTGATACTGGTTACCGTTTGTCTCCGTCACATCCAAGACAAGCACAACAATCGGATCAAAATTGATCAATTTGCCTGTATCGGTGATTGTCACCACCGTAGCTGTAGCTGTTAATGGAAGTGAACCACTTCCCGCCAATTGCGCCTGCTTCGCCGAATCCAGACTTTGGTTGATGGCCTCCCGATGTTCCTTCGATACAAAACCTTTCATCATCATGCCAGTAAGTCCTTTATTCATTACTTTATCCGCTTTGGCAATCGCATCTTCCTGCTTGTTCTTTTTACCGAACCATCCCATATCAAGCACCTCATTTGTCATTTTTTATTTATAATTAAATTATAAACACCACAGCTTGTCTTTGAATACCCTTCTGGCCGCATACAAAAAAAACGAAAAATCCGGCAATTGAAATACCGGATAATCGTTTCTTTGGGAAGGAATTAAGCTAATTCCGCAAAAAAGATCCGCTAATTCGATCTTCATTTCACGATTAGCAACCATATTTTGTACCAGATGCGTTGGCAACGCCAAAATCTTGCCAAAAACAGTAGAATTTCAACCCATAAGCATAAGCATTGCGAATACATACGTTGTTTCAACCTTTACACTGAACAAGCTGTTCCTCTTGAATCAGCCTCTGCCGCTAAAACGTTTGATCGCTTCCTCTGTCACTGGCTGAAAGAGGTTGATGAGATTGCCATCAGGATCACGGAACAGCACGGCACGATTACCCCACGGCATCGTGGTCGGTTCCTTTACCCACTCGTCCACAAAAGGCTTCAAGCGCTCGTATTCGGCATCCACATCGCGGACGCGAAATTCGAGGATGACCGTGTGATTGTTGGCTGCCACTGCAGAACCAATGCCAAACAGGGGCACCGTCTGGGAGTGGCCGATCGCCAGGGTGCACGATGGCATAACGAGTTCTGCAAAGACAGGCGCGGGGCGTACCGCCGAAACACCCATGACTTTCTCATAAAACTCGACAAGACGATCCACGTCGTCGGTAATAATGCGTACAGAAGCAAAATACATAAAAATACAACCCTTCCTGTTAAATGATAGGTTACCTATCATTTTTTGAGCTAGAATCGGCCTTTCATCTCTTTATGTTTCCTTCAGTGATGATAAAATAACGCTACTGACAACGGTATGTCAGTAGCGTTATTCAACATTTGTACCCCTTCTGCTTAACACCATTTATTACTAAAATTACGTTCAAATTCAGTCAGTCTATTTTTTGCGTAACAAATATACCAATTTTCGATAATACATGGCTGCTTCCTTGTATTTCCGCTGATCCTCGGATACTACGGCCATCCCCTCATATAACGGTTCAAGCCGCATGACATGTTGCGCGGATTCATAATAAGGCAGACAGGCAAGCGCCCGCTCCATGAAAACTTCCCGATCCCCGTGCGCCAGAGACAGCTGGCTCTGGTAAAACATTGCACTCATCTGTTGATCCTGTGTTGTTGCACATTTCAAAAGTTGATCTACACTCTGTGCAAGCGCGCCCCAGTTCTTTCGTGCCAGAGACACCTCACATCGATAAACACTGATGAGCGGCTGCATGGCCTGCCGGGTTTCCACCGGTTCCTGCTGCAACAGTGACTCAAATCGTTCAATCTCCGCCTGTGCCTGATCCAGTTCGCCTGACATCGTCAGCATGACAATTCGATTGTTGGCAATTGCCGTCACCAGATCTCCCTGGTTGCCCGCATACACGAGGTTTGCCTCCGCCATTGTTAATGCCGAGAGTGCCTCCTGAACCAGCCCCATCGCGAAGCAATATCCACTATATGCCACATATAACCCGGACAACCGATGGAACATCCGCTGATCATAGACATTACGCATCGTAAGCTCAAATACCTGTTTTGCCTCTTCATACTGTTTAACCTGAATGTAGGCTTCCATCTTGATATTTTGCACAGACAGCCAGAATTCACTGCCGGGAAGTGCCAGCTCACTGAGCCGGGTTGCATGAGTTAATACATCCACAAAGGCCATTTTGGAGCGGTAATATTGTATTTTATAGAACAAAAGTGCTTTAACTAACGGACGCGGCAGATCAATATCGTCTGGACGACCGTATTTCTCCAGGTAAAAATTAAGGTAGGACGTATGTATATACTCATGAGCCGTTGCATCGTTTAATTGCTGATAATAGACCGCCTTCATCAAGGCCGTTGTCAGCTCAACCGTCAGCGTGTCATCCCGATCTGCCAGCGCATGCACCGTATCTTCGGAAATCGCTGACGCTGGAACGGACATTTGTTCAAAAATAACCTCTGCCCGCTCGAGTGTCTCCTCGTCCTGATTCGCAGCCTTCGTAATATAGGAAGAAGTTACCCCAAGACGCTCGGCAATCGCTTCTGCCAAGTCCTCAGGGAGCGGATAACGTTCCGCCAGGATATTGGCAAAGTGGGCCTGTGTGACCAGACCTTCCACGAGGTCTTTACGGGAGATTTGTTTCTTTTTGCTTAGCAGTTCAATACGTTCCTTCAGCATGGTAACCCTGTCCTTTCTATTGTAACAAGCGAGTACAATCTATTCACATCATCGCAAAATTGAAGATATAACGCCATTCTTCCGGCGAAATCAAACGAAACGGTTTCCGTTTCCGTGGTAATTGTTTTACAATAAGGAGGTATGTATAGGAGCATTTTATCGAAATGCTGAAACATGAGCTGAATATGAAAGGATGCAAATAAATGATCATTAAACCAAGAACACGTGGTTTTATTTGTACCACTTCCCACCCTGTAGGTTGCGCTGCGCAAGTGCAGGAACAGATTGATTATGTGAAATCCCAACCGGAGCTAAAAGGACCGCGTAACGTACTCGTGATTGGTGCTTCCACCGGATACGGTCTGGCGTCACGCGTTGTCTCTGCTTTTGGAGCAGGAGCGAATACGATCGGCATATACCGTCCGAGCAGTTCTACAGAAAAACGTACAGCGTCAGCAGGATGGTACAACTCCGCTGCATTTGAGAAAGCTGCTGAAGAAGCAGGACTCAAATCTTACAGCATTACAGGTGATGCATTCGCAAACGAAACACGAGACAAAGCCGTTGAACTGATTCGCAGTGAACTCGGTCAAGTGGATCTGGTTGTCTACAGCGTTGCGTCCGCACGACGTATTGATCCAAACACGGGCGAAGTCTACAACTCTGTGTTGAAGCCTATTGGACAATCTTACACGAACAAAACGGTAAACTTCCACACAGGCGAAATCAGCTCGGTTACTCTGGAGCCGGCAACTGAAGAGGAAATTCGTCAGACGGTAACCGTAATGGGTGGCGACGATTGGGAACTATGGATGGATGCCCTGCAACAAGGCGGCGTACTTGCAGATGATGCAACAACGATTGCTTTCTCCTATATCGGACCCGAACTTACCCATGCCATCTATCGTGATGGTTCCATCGGTCAGGCCAAAAATCATCTGGAAGCCACGGCGCACAAGCTGAACGATCGTTTAAGTGCCAAAGGCGGACGTGCTTACGTAACTGTAGCCAAAGCGCTTGTGACTCAATCCAGCTCCGCGATTCCAGTGGTGCCACTGTACATCTCTGCTTTGTACAAAGTCATGAAAGAAAAAGGCTTGCATGAGGGATGCATCGAGCAATTGCAGCGTCTGTTTGCTGATCGCCTGTATGCTGGTGGAGAAGTTCCAACCGATGCCGAAGGTCGCATTCGCATTGACGATTGGGAGATGAGAGCTGACGTTCAGGAAGAAGTGGCGAAACTCTGGAATGAGTTGACCACAGAGAATATCTACGATCTGTCCGATCTGGAAGGTTATCGTCGCGAATTCTTCCAACTGTTTGGTTTTGAGACCGATGGTGTGGATTATGAAGCAGACGTTGATCCAAACGTTGAAGTGCCCCATCTGGTGAACTAAAGAAGTTTTTGCATGGACGTAAGCTTGGGGTTCGTTATTGCTACTGATGCAATGCAAATGATACACATATGATTCTAGAATCAATGAAGGGGGAACCATTTGGTTCCCTCTTTTTATGTCCTTTTTAGATCCTTTGATCCTAGATCCTTTCATCCTAATTCCTTTCATCCATTCCAATTTCCGTATCCATACATTCTGTCGTATATCCCCTGCTCAAATTGATTTAAGCAGCTTTTTCAGCTCTTTCGGCACCGTCTTCTCAATAGAGATGGAACGCGCTCCATGCATGGTTGCAAAGAATTGCAGCCCCTCCCGAAAATCCGTAATCCATTCCTCCACAGGCGGAGCAGTCTCTTCCATGGACAACAAGCGGACCGTAAGGACTCCTGTTTTACGATCAAGTCGCGGGTCCATACGTCCGATTAACCGATCACCATGAAGAATCGGCATGGCATAATAACCGTAGGTTCTTTTCACCTCTGGCGTATAGATCTCCCATTTATAATGAAAATCGAACAAATCGACAATCCGTTCTCTTCTCCATAACAGGTTGTCCAGTGGCGGCAGGAAACGGACCGGGCCTGATGGATCATAGTGTGGCTCTTCCCTCTCCATGTGTAATAACAAATCCTCATCTTCGGCACGTATATAATAAGGCGTCGTTACGTCCTCCACCTTAAGCGGGATCATTCGCCCATCTGACACACGGGCAGCAATATCGGCGCGTCGTTCAGCCGCTGTAGATTTTAGCCAACCCAGACGGGGATCCCGGGCATCCACGACACGATACGCATGAATGTATTTATCCAACAGAGCCTGTCTCTGGGACAACACATCCATATCTTCTTCCATCGGAAGTCCCTGTTGCTGCAATACGGATTCGGTAATATGAAAATAACGTTCGTTCCCCTGTCTCGTCACCACACGAATCACAGCAGAGTCTAACAGTAGATTCAGAGCAAGTGTGGTATCCTTCGTCTTCGGTACATCTGCACTGTCCCAATAACCACTTACCCGTTCAACAGCACGGAAAGCTCTTGAAGGTAAAGGGCCTTCTTCCTTCAAACGCTGTAACACATGCTGCACGGTTTTCTCCAGACCTTGCAAGGAGGGAGCCAGACGCTCCCTTAACCGGGCACGCACAGGTTCAAAGAGAGCATAATCCTCGATTGGAATGACACAAGCAGCATTTGCAAAATATTCAAACACCTTGTGATCACTGAGCAGCGCATTCAGGCTGTCAGCTGTATAACCCGGGTCACGGGCACCCAGCACCAAATGCTGGTTCCCGGTTACAGCAGCGACAGGATCGATCTGCACGCAGCCGAGGGAGCGAATCAAACTTAAAACTTGATCGGGTCCCGAAGGGAAGGAAACTGCGGGCCAACGTCCCAGTAAAGCTTGCGTATGCAGCAAAAAACGCCGAACGATTTTCTTATTCATGTGCAGTGCTGTTGTCATATGTATAACTTCTTTCCAAAATAAAAAGAAGCACCACCATCCTGGATGATCTGCTTCTTGTGTTTGACCTTTTGCAATTTTTCCTGCTTCGTAGGCATAAGCCGTACATGCTGGGATAACGCACCATAATCTCCGTTCACTCTCCGGCTCTGTTCCGAACACCATTGACCTGAAAGCTCTGCTTTGCGTAATGCTTTTTGTGTTTGTGTACGTGCCATATTGGATTACACACTCCTTTGGTTGATATACACTCAATATATCATGTGCAGCTACGCAAGTGAAGGTGCTTTCTACTGGAATGGGCATGTACCCAATTATAAAGGCTTCCACTTAAGATCTTAGCGGGATTGCCGTTTTCGCCGGGACTGCCAAGTCTCGATGGGTTCGTGATCATCTTCTTCAATCAGTTCCAATGCTTCCTCTACTCTTCTGGCTTTGAATAACAGAATTAATTCCATCAGGTCTTCCCGGTCCAGCAACTTCACTCCATTGACTGCTGCAAGTGTTCGGCAAGCTTCGGTGTATCGGGCTGACGTTAATACTATCGACCGGTCGGCTTCATAATAACGCATGGATGTATAGATTTCCTGCACGGCACTTAACCCTACCGGATGGTTTGCACCATATCGCTTCGCTTGCACAACACTTCGTCTGCCAAGTCTATCGACAAACACCAGATCGGCCCCAAAATCCCGGCTGCTCGTCGTTTTATGAACCTCATCGTACCCGAGCTCTTCGAATAAATGATAGAGATATAATTCAAATTCCGAACCATCCTCCATCTTGTCGATGTCCTTTATCGTAATTTTCCGGGGATTGGCTTCACTACGTATTCGCTGCCCACGCCCGATAACACGCCGAATAATCCAGGCCAGCAGCAATAATATGACAATAATTCCTATGACCCATAGGGTCACATTTTCACTCCAGTTCATAGCTCTTCTCCTTGTTCTATTCCCTATGTTCTATCCAACGTTTTACGCAGATATGGCTTATCACCGCACTAAATATATCAGACTTCCACCTTCATCGAAAGAAGATGAATTCCCTGTAACCGTCATGCTTCACCAAACATGGTTATATCGACAAACCAATGATAAAAGGTTACAGTGCGTTCGGTTGAATTCAATATGACATCAATGGTAAAATTCAACAATCGGTTCCCTTTTGAACCGAAGAAGAAAGGTGGTTTATCACTTGCATACATTGACCAAACACAAGTCCAAAACATGGGCTGCCCTCATTCTTAGCGGCATGCTGCTCTTCACCATGAATACAACGAGTTACGCTGCAGCTTCACCCGAGTCCATGCCAAAACCCGCGTGGACGTCATCTTCCCTGATGCTCTCTGAGGCTAATACAGAGAAAGATGTCCTGATCAAGGGAATCCATGCCGTGCCATCCAAAAATCTTGTATATGTACATGCCTCCCAGCCCGTAACGAAAACAAGCAGCAAAACAACACTGGACTGGCAACTGGACTCTCTCCAGGCATTCGATGCTACAACTGGACAATTGAAGTGGAATACGATATTCCATGAGAAAAGTGGCCCTTACACCACCTACTCCGATTCGGTATATGCCAGCAACGGTACAGCATATGTGTATATGGAATATTCGGACAAAACCAAAAAATTGTACTCATTCAATACATCCGGTAAAACCAACTGGATCAAAACGGTGAATTCACCTGCAAGCATATCCCTATTGGATAACGATACACTGATGGTTGCTTCAAGTCAGGGTGTACAATCGAATGGTTCCGTTCGCTCAGCCATCTCGTTATATGACAAAAAGGGCAAGTTGATTACCGAAAAGACCATTAACGGCAACGTGCTCAAGGCTGATCATGGTCGAATTGTAGTGGATGCCAGCAAACAAACCAAGGTAGGCAACTTCTGGCAGCAAGCTGCGAATCCCAAGGTGGAAATCTATGATCGTACGTTGAATCGTCTGTCCTTCTACCAGTTTCCTGCCAATGCAAATACACTGGGAGATGGCGGCGGCGAATCGCTGGCCATTCTGGACGATGGTTCCATCCTTATGCGTGCCAATTTCGAGAATACGGGTAACCGGCTGATGGGCTTTGGCACCGATGGCAGGCTTGCTTGGGGACGTGCCATTGCTGGCGATGCCTACATCCAAACGGCTGGCAACGGCTATACGGTCCTTACAGGGCAGAAGCTGGAACTGTACACGATGAAGGGCAAAGTGACTGAGCGTACGTTCAAGGACGCACAGCCTGCATTGATGCATGTTGACCAGACCCAGGATGGTCAGTACCAGCTTGATTTTGCCAAAACAGGATACATTCTTGATCCGCAGACGCTGGAAGACGTGCATATCTACACGACCAGTGCCACAGTTCCTTCATTAGAAGGTGTCTCCACCTATGTAGATGACGTCATCTATTCCATGAACGATGAGACATTGTCCAAGTATGTACTGAAGTCCAACTCTGCAAAATAAAAAGAGTCGTACTGGCTAGTTATATGCCTGTGACCCCAATAATAATCTCTATTCAATAAGAAGCCGGGAGAGTTCCATAAGGAGCCCTCCCGGCTTTTTGCATGCGTAGGATCGAATTATCCTATTTCCAATTCTCGTCTATAAATTCGTCCCGTCCGGATAACGCACGGTCTTCCTTATAATGTTTCTCGTTTTTCTTGTGGTAATCCTGGTGGTAGTCTTCAGCCGGATAGAATACAGCTGCATCACGTATTTCCGTAACAATCGGTTGATTAAATCGTCCGCTCGCTCCCAGTTCCTGCTTGGACTGTTCAGCAAGCTCACGTTGACGTTCATTATGCACAAAGATTGCCGTACGATACTGTGTCCCCCGATCCTGGAACTGTCCTCCGTCATCTGTCGGATCAATCTGAGGCCAGTACAGCTCCAGCAGTCGTTCATAAGGGAATACATCCGGATCAAATGTAATTTCAACCACTTCGACATGTCCGGTCTCTCCGGTTTTGACTTGCTCATATGTTGGATTCTCGACGTGACCGCCAGTATAACCCGATATAATGCCATGAATGCCCGGTTGTTCTTCAAACGGTGTAACCATGCACCAGAAACATCCACCGGCAAATGTAGCTTTTTCCATTACTTTCATCCCCTCTTATCAAAACTACCTTTTACACTTGCCACTCCGATGACAGAACAACCTTCCGATCGCTGTTATCCCCAGATTTTTTATTTGGCTTTACAAGGGGAAATCTGGTGATAAAGGCGATGTCTATGCTTACGAAGTAGCTTTCTTTCAGAAAGCTTTTAACTCCGCTTCTTCAGGTTATTTCTGTCCTCTACGTTTTCTCGTGTAAATGTTAGTTCAATTTATATAGATAGCTGATACGCATATCTTCATATATTCTAAAACAACAAGAGGTTGATTGAAAGCCATCGTTATGGCTCTCAATCAACCTCTTCATTGGTGATTCATTTTGGCTGACAACTTGTTCAAGAAGTTATCTTGAACTGGTTACCCGCGACTACGTCCCATCGAACGGAAGATCAAGCTTACGATCGCTACAAGAACAATCGCACCAATCAATGCAGGTACAATGTGGAATCCGCCCATCTCAGGACCCATATCGCCCAGGATTACTCCACCTAACCATCCACCAATGAAACCGGCAATGATGTTACCAATAACACCACCCGGGATGTCACGACCTACGATTAAACCTGCCAACCATCCAATGATACCACCGATAATTAATGACCATAACCAACCCATATCATTCACCTCTAATTAAAGTTTTTGTTGTTGTCTGTCTACTATTAACCGCTACAGAAGCATTTAAACAATTGGCATAAAAATTTTTGCATATTACCGTTTGTCCTATGCATTCTTCTCTGCAAAATAGGCCGTAGCCCAGTATGAAACAGATCAAGTTACTTTCCGGCATCTCACCAGCTCAGGGCTGCGTTATGTACCTCCCGAAAGTCATTGTATGTTAGAGTAGACAAGGTTAGTATCACCAATTGAGGTAGGATTATTTATAACATTGCGTCATAGTATAGGATTGATGGATTAAGTCTGATCAATAAAAGCCTGCACGGCCCTTGCCTGGCTGCGCCAGCCAAGTATGTTTATGACTCTTGTCCAGCTCGCCACGCATGGACTGAATGACTTTCACAATGTCGGTCTGGCCATTCTGATGCCATTCCAGCGCAGCGCTCACATACAACTCACCTAGCTGCGCAAGAGAAAACGTATCGGTCAGACGAGCTGCTTCTATCGTGCCCTCTTCACCCGCGAATACGGTGAAGCCACGTTGACGCAGATATTGCAGGCGCAGCGCCTCATCTGGCAAGGGAATTTCGTATGCCCGGTCAAACCGTCCAGCACGGTTCATGAGGCCAGGATCTATTTTCTCCGGATAATTCGTTGTCCCGATCAGGAAAATACCTTCTTTCGACGTAGCTCCATCCAATGTATTCAGGAAAAAGGAACGAACTTCATCCGGCATCGAATCGATGTCCTCAATGATCAGTACCATCGGTGCGAGCCGTTTGGCAGCTTCGAATACTTCACGCACCGATTCACTGTTGGTATACTCCGTTATCTGCCAATACGCAGCCGGTCCCGGGATACTTCCCGCAATGGATTTCACCAGCGTGGTCTTTCCGTTTCCGGGGTGTCCATACAATAGAATTCCCCGTTTGTACGGGATATCATAATCTCTGTAGAAGGAACGATCCGCTTCAAAGAACTGATCCAGCGAGCGGAAAATATCCTGTTTGATCTGTGCTGAGAGAACAACATCCTCTCTTCCCACGGAGCGAGTAATGGATTCGACATGACGATCGCTACCGTTACGAGCATCAGTATATACTGTCACCTTTTTCATATTTTGCTGACGTTCCCGTTCGCGGACACTTCCCAGAAACTGCTTCATCTCCTCATCACCGACAGCAAAGACAAAGTCCTCACTGTAGATTCCGTTCTCTCGGAAAAATGGAACCCGCACAAGGGCTACGCCCCATTTCGGATAGGCAAATACGTTGTTGCGAATGGAGTAATGCACACCATACGTGGGCACATCGCCATCATCGTCGTAATGCAACGTCTGAAGCTCCAGATCCTCGAATATGCGGGCTACCAATTCCACTTCAGCACTACCATTCTGCAAGTCTTCCCGGAGTAACTCCCAGTATTCGTTGTTCGGGTCAGAACTGGCATACAGCTTGTATTCAATGCCATAGCGCTGATGCAGTGCCTCACTGATTCCACGGATCAGCCTTGAATAGATGGCGTACCCTTCTACTCGAATTCGGTTATCATGCTGTTCATCATAGGTATAGATCGCCTGGGTTGGATCGGTTTGTTTTTCGTTAACTGTCATTATTTCGCTCCCTTCACCGCTGCAAGCGGTTTGCATTTGGCTACAACTTGAGCCAGGCCTGCGCCGGTAACACTGTCTATAATTTCATCTACATTTTTATAAGCCTGAGGTGATTCATCAATAATGGATTCAAGTGAGCGCTGGTTAACCACGATCTCATCTTCTGTGCCTACACCCAGTGCCGAAGCAAAATCTTCTACGGAAACCAATCGTTTCGTTGCCGTCCGTGAACGAATGCGGCCCGCACCATGACATATTGAATAATAATTATCAGCACCCTGCGGCTGACCTACCATAATATATGAAGCAGTCCCCATGGACCCCGGAATAAGTGCTGGATGTCCTGTTGCCAGATAAGGCTTTGGATTGTCCGGGTGACCTGCCGGCAACGCACGTGTCGCTCCTTTACGATGCACAAAAACGGAACCTTGATCTGCGTGAGACTCCTCCCAGGCATAGTTGTGCATCAGATCGTATAACGTACGGAATTCACATTTGGAGCCAAACACATCCCGGAATGCTTCGCGAATAGCATACGCAATCAGGTGCCGATTGACAACAGCATAATTCAATGCAGAATACATCATGTTCACATAATGACGACCTTCCGCATGTTCCAATGGAGCAAACACCAGTCTGGGATCGGATGTTCCCAGGTTAAGTCGCTGCATGACTTTGGCAATCGCTGACGAACTGGTCTGGCTTACATAACCACCCCATGCACGAGAACCGGAATGAATCATGACCACGACCTGTCCATCGAACATTCCCCAAGCTTCGGCAATTTCACGATTCTCTTCAGCGATCTCGATCGCCTGGATCTCGGCAAAATGATTCCCGCCACCCAGTGTTCCTAGCTGCCGATGCGAACGATGCCACGTCATATCGGGAACGTGATTTAACACATCCTCATCGTAACTGAACTTGCTGCTTTCCACATGCGTCATCGAGGATGATTTTTTCGGGGTATAGCTGTCCGGAATATACTTTTTGGGTAACCCATGCAGCCCTTTACGAACAATATGCTCCAGTCTGATATCCGAGTAATGACCTCGCTGGTTCGCCTCCATCGGCAATACTTTTTCAATAGCCTTAACGAGTTTGCGGCGAAGTTTGATATCCTTCAATTCGTCTTGGTGCAAGTTCGTCATATGCACTCGCATGCCGCAGCCAATGTCACTGCCCACGATGGAAGGAGATACATATCCGCTCTGCGCATCCCACACGGCTGTTGTTCCAATACAGGTACCTACACCGACATGTACGTCAGGTGTGTAACTCATATAAGAGATTCCCGGAATCTGCAGATTATTGTTCGCCATTTCGAATACCTTGTAGTCGAGCGAGGAAAAGAGCTGTTGCGCAGCATATACGGTCAGGTCCCCTGCGGGCAATTTCACTTCATGCCGGTAGGCACCTGTTGTTTCATTGGGATTGGCAAATAAATTAAATTCTGTATTCATAAAAATGTTGATTCCTTCCTGTACGTTCAGCAAATTCGGTTTGCTGATTCATCTGTAATATAAATATAAAAAAAGCCATAGGCTAGTCGCCCATGACTTCTACTGAATGACAATAATGGAGAACAGAACAGCATAAACATGCTGTGTGTCTGTCATCCATCGCTATAATATAAGCGAAGAACGCATATCGATTATAAAACCGCTAAACGATATGCCTATCTCCTATGTCGACCGTATGAGGCCAATGAGACGATGAGCCTGATATGCAGTTGTATCTACTGTGCGCCCTGTTTGATTCAGATCATAACCAAGCATCATGTCTCTCGGCCTCCCTTCGTTAATGTTAAGTCTTATATTAAAGGGATTGAAATTCATGTGTCAACCCTTTTCTTGGAAATTGGGACTTCGCGTGTGTCTCATATCTGCACAAAAACAGGAGGCTGTCCTGGGACAACCTCCTGTTATAAAACTAATCATGATGTAGTTAGCGAAACATGATTATTACAGTCCAGCTTGTTTTTCCAACTCTTCAACCGGATTCTCATCTTCTTTTGCAGGAACTTTGGAAGAAAGGAACCAACCACATACCGCTATGGTGATCAGTACAATATAGAATCCAAATTTCCAAATTTTATTTTCCGGGAAATGCTCATCCAGAACACCCAACGAAGGGTGTGCAAGTGTAATAACTGCCAGTTTAACCCCAACCCAACCTACGATTACAAAAGCCGCAACTTCCAGCCCTGGACGGGAATGAAGCAATTTTACAAAGTAAGAGGCTGCAAAACGCATGATCACAAGCCCGATAAATCCACCCAGGAAGATAACGATAAACTGTCCACCGTCAAGTCCCCCAATTGCAGGCAATCCACTTGGTGGCAACGCCACGGCCAAAGCAACAGCTGCCAGAATGGAATCGACTGCAAATGCGATATCCGCTACTTCGACCTTGAAAACGGTCATCCAGAAACCAGATTGTTTTTTCGGTTTCTTAGGCGTTGAATCCGCTGCTTCATCTGTCTTATTGCGACTACCCAGTACCTTTTTAACGATGTGGTTAATCGAAATGTACAGGAGATACAGGGCACCAATCGCTTGTACCTGCCATACATCGACGAGGAAAGAGATCAGGAATAACGAACCTAACCGGAAAATAAATGCGCCCATCAGACCATAGAACAACGCTTTTTTGCGCTTTTCTTCAGGTAAGTGTTTAACCATAATTGCGAGTACCAATGCATTATCCGCTGCAAGTAATCCTTCCAGCACAACTAGGACAGCCAGCACCCACCCATATTCTAATAACAATGAAACTTCCAACATTGACTCCTCCTTAATATCCTTATGATGTACAAAAAAAAGGACCTTTACCATCGCTGGTAAGGTCCTTTTATATCCACAAAAAGAGACCTTTACCGAGCATGAAAACTTGGTAAAGGTCTCGCTAACAACAAATCTGCTGCCAATAAAGCCGGGGATGCAATCCCGAATTGACGACTTTACTGTAAAAGCTACTCCCCTTTAACAGGAATATGTAGTTTTAGTTGAAACGGGTTGTTTAATCTGTATTCATCATATTTCATAATATTAAATAAAGTCAAGCTTTATTTAATTGACGGTACAGCTTACGAAATACGACAATATCGTAGATCATATTTCCCAATGGAATGAAAGAAATGAAGAACAGCGCAATTGGACGGCGCAGACGCCACTTCTGCGAGGTGTACATACTCACCATAAATAACAAGTACATTAAAAACAAAAAACCATACAAGTTTCCAAACCACGTGACAGCCTGCGGCATAACCCCGGCATCTCTCAACGGAAAAGCAACAAACAGTAACAAGACGTACGAAATTCCCTGCAACCATAACATTAGCCGGAAGCGCCCCAGCATTGAATGTAACATTATTTTCCTCCTGCTTCTATACATGTAACGAATTCAATTGTTCCCGTACAGTATATCACAAAAGCCCAATATCTCCGCTTCATTCCACGCAGCAGATTATTCCTGCACACTCATATGGGTGGATCACCTACCTTTTTGCAGGAGCCAAATGCCTCAGCTTCTCATAAGATATATGACGAAGATTGTTAAGATGTCGGACAAGGAGGAGCCTCATCATGAAAATTGCTATGGTTGCACCCGAGAAATTACCTCTGCCAGGCAACGGGTCCGTGGAAATCTGTATACTGGGGATCGCACGCGAACTTGCACACCGCCATCAGGTGACCATTATAAGTCGTCAAATGGACGGTCTCGCCACCACGGAACAGATCGATGGGATCACCATCCAACGTGTTCCTGCATCGAGTCCTGAAAGGTATACCAAAGCAGTCATACGTCTGTTAGCCAAACAACCCTACGATGTAATTCAAGTCGATAACAGGCCA
Organism: Paenibacillus sp. SAF-068; assembly: GCF_051967555.1. Taxonomy (NCBI): domain Bacteria; kingdom Bacillati; phylum Bacillota; class Bacilli; order Caryophanales; family Paenibacillaceae; genus Paenibacillus; species Paenibacillus sp. SAF-068. Next base: position 131,277 of record NZ_JBQCJX010000002.1, on the reverse strand, counting down.
CGAAGTATGGCGACCATCAAACGAGCATTTCCACGAACTCCTGTTGTACTCTATCTTCACTCGTTAACGTTTGCTCAGCCCGGACCTTCCAGACTCACATTGATGAAAAAAGCTGATTGGATTGCCGTCAACAGCCAATCCCTGAGACAAAGGCTAGGCCGCAGATTTCCGTTGGTAAAACGCCGGATGAGTGTTGTACCATTGGGTGCAGACTTAAGCCGATTCAGACCTGTTGAATCCAGCGAAGAACAGGTTCATCTTCGTACACAATTTGGAATAACTAAACCATTCTCTATTCTGTATGTCGGCAGGCTTATCCCTGGAAAAGGTGTAGACGTATTAATTCGTGCGACTTCCATCCTGCAGCGACAGATGCCTGTTCAACTGGTTGTTGCGGGCAAAGGACCTCCATATTACATGCGTAAACTTCGCGAACTTGCCCATAAGCTAAAAGTCCATGTTTCCTTCCGTGGTCAGATAAACCATGAGCATATCGATCAGTTGTATCGGGCCGTCGATTGCCTGGTCTGTCCATCTCAAGAACATGAAGCTTTTGGCCTGGTTAATGTTGAGGCCATGGCTTCAGGATTACCCGTCATTGCTTCTGATAACGGAGGTATTCGTGAGATTATTGAATCAGGTATCAATGGATACCTTGTCACCACTTATCAGCATCCCCAACGTTTCGCCTCTTGTCTGTACAAACTTGCGAGCAATCCCACTTTTGCCGAGATGTTAGGGAAGGCTGGCCGAGACAGCGCAAGGTCACATTTCAGTTGGGCCAGAACAGCCATGCATCTGGAAGCGACCTATACCAGGCTCATCCGTAAATGAGCCTTCTTCAGTCATATGAATCATTTTGACAAAAATAAAATATACCAGATGATCAAGCTTTTTCACGAAATTGCCATCCCTTAATCAAAGAATCCATCTGCGGAACGGGAATGTGACTCATCTCAATTAACTCCATAATAACCATATCTCTCATCATGAATCGTACTTTGGCACATGTTAATTGATGAAATACATCGTAGAATGCCGTCCCGGTCCAACAGCCATGCGGTACGACAAGCGGATCATTAACGATATAACCTACGGCTCCGATCGGTGGAATAACAACCTTAATGGCTTGATGATCCAAGCGATTATCTGGATCTTTGACGAGATACACGGTATCCCCCACATGTAAAGCCTGCACGCCATGGAAATGGTCCATCCCATACATAGCTGCAAATAATTTGGTACTCATATTCCTGCTCCTTTTCCGGTATTTCTTATAATTAAAATTTTAACATAGGAATATCGGTTTCATAATGTTCCAACCACTCGACAAGTTGCCTGCGTATCTCTATACGAAACTCAGGAGGTTCAAGTACCTCTGCCTCGGGACCAAATTGATACAACCATTTCAAAAATTCTCGGCTGCTATTCAGTGTCACTTCAAATAACAAGCCCCCATCCGACATATTCGTCATTCGCGGGCGAACAAACATTTCTTCTTCCTTTATGTAGGGGGCCGCTTTCTCAGAAAATCTTACCTTGAAATGGATATGTTCGTCGCCACGGTCAATAGACCATGTATTCTTCATGTACTGCGTTATGTTGAAATCACCCTTGTCGAAATCGGCATTTGTTCGTGTCACATCTAAAAAACGGCTGATCCGAAACAATCGAACTTTTTGCAGCAAATGGCAGTATCCGATCAAATAAAAACGTTGATCCCGTGGAATGAGATAATAGGGATCGATATCCCGGACGGTGATCTCATTTCTTGTCAGCGTATGATATTGAGTACGAATGGTTTGCTGGCTTAAAATAGCTTCGATGATGGGAATCAGCAAATTGGGGTCTTTCCCTTCTTCACGATAAGCTGGCGTGCCCATCCGAATAATTCCCGCAATATTCTCTACAATGTCACTGTTTCTTGATTTTAATTTGGTATGAGCCGACATGACCTTGTCAAAAGCTGAATCGAACTCAGCAGGTAACTTGGAGGTATCAACTACGGACGGAAGCATGGAGAAGACCATGGCTTCCTGTTCAGTAAAATCTAATGGATACATCGCAAACTCACCAATAAATCGGTATCCCTTGCCGTATCCTTCATTCATAATCGGGGCCACCCTATCCAAAATCCGGAGATCACGATAAATCGTGCGTACAGTCGTACCGCATTTCAGCGCCAACTCCTTGGCCGAAATTCCAGGATTTGCTTGTATAGCCTGAAGTATACGCAGCAGACGAATTAATTTCTCTGTCATGTAGTTTCTCCCCTTCGATATTTTATCGGCAAGGAAAACTAGTTCCTTTAGTACAGAACTAAATCTTTAGTCCCAATGTTATTTTCGCAATTTCACCATTTTTGTATAGTCCAATTGCACTCTTACCCCCTCTTAATATACATTCTCTTACTTGCTTGCGTAAAATATTAACCCAAAAGCCTTTAAACCTAAGCCTGAAAGCCTATACAATTTTCTAAAAATAGTACAAAAAAAGCCCTGATCTCAACAAGGAGACAAGGCTTTTCTTGGAATTAACAGTTATGCAACTGTAATAATTGATTCATCACATTTGCCATATGCTCACAGAGTTCAGCAATATCCCCCATCTGATCTTCATTCACACTGCGGTCAAAATAAACGTGAGCGGTGACGTTATACGTGACTGGTTGTTCATCAAAAATATATCGAATGTTCTGGCATATCCTCAGCTCAGGCCAGCTCTTCTGTAATATCGTAAGAATAGCCGGGCACTTCAGCTCAGGTTCATTCACAACCATACCAAACCGCAGTTCCAAACGGCAACCTGGATGCGCTCCCGGCGTCTCCAGTATCTCCGCTGCAAGCTCCTCCAGGGAACTGCTTAATAGGACCTCTCCTGTTACTTCCGGGCGATCCCTGAGACAGAATTGTAATGTGAATTCTCTGGACATCACAGCCAACTCCAGCCGATCTTTACGCCCCGTAATCTGAATACGTTCATCCAGGTTATCCATATCATAGAGACAGTTCTCAAACCCGACTTTCAGGTTGTCATACACCGTTGGATCAAACATTGCATTAAACCTACTTTCTTGCCCTTTAACATGTATTGTAGTACATTCTCAGTTTCCATGCGACCAGCAACAATCTCTTGACCTGAGAATATAAAAAGCCCAGTCCTAGGACTGGGCTTACGGCTAAGCATGGGATCTGATGAGATCCCTGAGCTTGAATTATTCTTCTGCAGCTTTTTCTTCAGTTGCTGGTTCAGCTTCCTCAGCAGAAGCCGTTGGCTCTTCCTCAACTGCTTGTGGCGGCATAACGGAAGCGATGATGGATTCAGGTGATGTTATCAGTGTCAGACCTTTATCCAGTTTGATATCCTCGGCAGTCAAGCGATCACCAATGTCTAATCCGCTAACATCAACCTCAATGGAAGTTGGCAGATCCGCTGGCAAACCCTCTACTTCCAATTGTGTTTCTTGTGTTTGGAATACACCACCCGCTTTTGAACCGGCTGCTGTACCCTGGAAGTCGATTGTTACACTTACGCTGATTGGTTTGTTCTTGGAAATTTGCAAAAAGTCGACATGCAGCAAACGTCCGTTACGCTCTTGCTGATCCTTGATCAGTACCGGAACCGTTTTACCACCCTCAACATTCAGGTTGAACATTTCGGAGCGGCCTGTACGTGCCACTTTCAGCATTTCCTTTTCATCTACATGTATGGAGGCACCTTCTTGTCCCGGGCCGTAAACGACAGCCGGAACTCGTCCACCTTGTCTTAACAGGCGCAATGCTGCACCTTTCTTTTCAGTTCTTGGCGTTGCTGTAAGTTGAGCCATTTTTCCGTTGGATTTCATGATTGAACATCCTCCTTCAAGGGATCACTACATTATATTTGTTGGAAAGCGCTAAGGCTTCTCTCGTAGACCATAGTGGTCTTTTTTTCTCTGGCCGAATCGTGGGCCATATCTATATTTACCCCAATGATTAAGGATCTAAAACACGATACGGGACATTTCTTTATTTTTAGGCAAGCCAGACTTCATATATTTAAACCAAAAAAGCAGCCGGAATCTCTTCCAGCTGCTGGTTTATCAAGGTGTTGACGAACAACGTACGATGGTATCAACAAAGAAACTATGCGCTATCACGATCCTCCATTTTTTCACTTTCGCGAACGATCTGCATCTCGTCTGATCCACTACGGACAATAATATGCACGTCCCCATCTTCAGGTACAATGTCCACGTAACGGTCTCCGCACGTATCTTTGGCTTCCCATTCATTCAATCGAATGATCAATCCCAGATGATGCAGACCCGGAGCAACGCGGAAGCGGGCTTCTGCGGCATTTCCGACTTGTTCCAAACGTACGGCTCCGTCCTCCATACCTGTGCCCCATACCCAGACATCCCAACCTTCATACTGATGGTCATCCCGTTCGTATCGGAGCGTGACGGTTCGCGAAATCTGTTTATGAATCGTCACGGCAAGAGATGCCCTGATTCCTCCAGCTTCAGCAATAATACGGGTTACTCCAGATGTTATCGCACGTACGATTCCTGCTGCACTCACCGCTGCAAATTCTGGATGGGAAGAGCTCCAGCGTATATTCGAATCCTGAAGCGGCTGACCAAATTGATCCAGAACCAAGGCACGGAAGCGACTGATTCGAGTCATGTACATGACGGGTTCGCCCACAATTTCTATTCGTTCCGCATGGCGATGATCCACTTGTAACATACAGTTTGCCGTTATATTTCCGCAGTGCACTGTAATCGATGCTTCCCCTCGTTCCATTGCATGGATTGTTCCATCAGGCTGGATCTGAATAATATTCGGATCAGAAGAAGTCCAGGTAACCGGGGCTTTCTCTACCACATTGCCAATGCTGTCCCGTACGATTGCTCGAAGTCGAGTCGTCTCCTTTGGACTATATACCTGGCGAGGAAAACTAATCTCCACTGTTAACGGTTCAGCACCCCCAGCATGCTCTGTGTCATACAATACCATCAATGACCATCGTTCTACCTGAACAGTACCACGAACAGTCTCAATCAGGTCTGTACCTGCCTGATGATCATTGACAACGACATGCCACTCCCCTTCCCCCAAGTCCACATGCTGCTCATGTTCCGTTCCGTTATAGATGACCATAATCTGTTTCCAGGTGTCCTGATTCGCACCATCCTGAAGTATAAACGCAACGACATTGCCATCCGCGCGAATTACACGAAGGTGATTTCGTACCTGTTCAGCGTCAATCATACGAAATGCGGGATGTGTTCGCCGCAAATAAATAAGACCGCGATAGTAGTCGAACACCGGTCTGAACCGTGATTTGTTCGCCCATGTGATGGCGTTCACCGCATCGCCGCTCCGATAACTGTTATGATCACCGGCTTTGGACCTTAGCATCTCATCTCCTGAATGCAGAAATGGAATTCCCTGAGAAGTAAGCAGAATGCCGGAAGACAGTAACGAGCGACGCACCATCTCATGATCTAAAACATCATCTGCATCTACATACCGATAAGGATCTGCTGCTTTTACAGCAGACTCAGCACTCCCGCCACCCACGGGCTGTCCGTCCTTCCATACGGGAAATCCTAATTCATGTCTAAGGTTCATTGTTGTCGCTATTTTATCCCACAGATTGAGGTTGTCATGGGCAGTTACATAATTGACGACTTCCACAGGTGAAGATGTGAAATCATCCAGTGCTCCGGCTAATCCTCTGAGAATCTCATATTCCTGCCCTCCGGCACCCGTGACAAACCCGCTGCCGCTGCCATCACTATCCCCCTTGATTGCGCTGCGAAAGTGATCATTAAATACAGCAAATCCCTGACCTCTCTGGGTTCCTTTTAATGTTTTGCGGTCCAAGGGTGAATCTCCACCCGTCCAAGGTTCCCCATAGATCAGAAATGCCGGATCGATCTGCTCCCGCAATTCGCGTGTCAATTCATTCATCGTTTCCGTATCAATCAAGGCCATAAGGTCAAATCGAAAACCATCCACATGATATTCTTCTGCCCAATAACGGAGAGAATCCAAAATATATTTTCGTACCATTGGACGTTCTGTCGCCAATTCATTGCCTACACCAGAACCATCACTGAGTGTGCCATCCTCCCGATAACGGTAGTAATAACCCGGTACAATTCGTTCAAAAGGTCCTTCTTCCACGCTATACGTATGATTATAGACAACATCAAGTACAACGCGAATACCTTGCCTGTGCAGCGATTGTACGAGTGATTTGAACTCCCGAATTCGAACTGCCGGATCACGAGGGTCGGTAGCGTACGAACCTTCGGGAACATTATAATGTTGCGGATCATATCCCCAGTTGTATGGTGCTCTGACATTCGAACCAACGTCTGCCGTAGCGAGCTCATTCACGGTCTGATAATCCGCCACAGGCAGAAGATGTACATGTGTGACTCCCAGTTCGGCAAGATGGTCTACGCCAATGCTATTACCGGCTTGATCCGTCAAACCGGTTGCTGTGAATGCCAGATATTTCCCCTTATACGGAATATCTGCATGTGGGTCTGAGGAAAAATCACGGACATGCAACTCATATAACACGGCATCGACGGGACGCAGAAAAGCAGGTTTGACATCCAGGTCCCAATCGACTGGATTGGTGGTCTCCGGATCGATAATCGCCGTTCGTTGCCCATTAGCCGTTACCGCTCTGGCATAAGGATCAACAACGACTTCAATCCGCTGATCATTGTGGATAATTCGGTACATATAATAATGTCCTGCCCAATCGCCTGAAAGCTCCAAAGTCCATATTCCGTCCGCATCACGTGTCAAGGAGTGTGCCCTTCCACCTTCATGTTCTTGCACCTTGCCAGTCTCGTTGTAATGCCCTTCATCTTCAAAAACCAATATATCAACCTGTTGCGCCGTAGGTGCCCACAATTTAAAAGTACTTGCAGCATGAGTATATGTTAAGCCAAGATCGTTGCCTTCGTAACGAAAAGAAGTCCATTCCGGCATCGTTCCCACCGCCTTTATATCCATTGTTTTCGTGTTGTCCCGATGTTACGGAGTGGGACGTGATTTGTCAACCCGGGGTTGTCTGTACTCATCATATCGGTTCAAATCGCGTATTCAATTAGCAATCGCTTTCAAAATATAGATATGAAAATTAGCGCTATAGATTGACAGCATTTGTACCTGTCCCGACAAAAAAGTTTGAAAATATACACGAATATCATACCAATGAGCGTGATTCGAAAAAACTATACTAAACTCCACACGAATCCGGTGAATGATATAATCATTTTTGAGCATGACGAAATTTTGATACGGTGAGCCACCGCTCTTTCAGCCAGACACAAAATCCCCCTTCCAATTGAGAGGGGGATCGTTATTATTTTGAACCCAAGAATAGGGACATCTTGGAAGTGTGTTTATGAGCACTCTTTTGTAGATGACAAACCTCATTTCTTTGCACGTATTGTAGTGATCAGGATTTCGAATACATCACCGTTATGGATAGTGCACTCACATGTACCTGTCCGTCATTTACGGTACGTATCGTATCCACGCCTGCTTGTCCTTTTTCTACAATCACATTCCATGTGCCTGTGGGAACAGAGATGTCGCGGTTTTCTTTTGCCGCGTTATAGATGACGACAATGCGTTCCCACGGATCGCTGGCTGCTGTACCGTTCAATTCATACGCCAACAGCCCCTGACCTTTTTCGATTAGACGAACATGCTTCTCGATCTCTTCCCGTGTACGAAGCCGAAATACTGGATGCTCCCGCCGGAGAAGGATTAACCCGCGATAATAGTCGAACACGGGCTTGAACAGCTGCTTTTGCTCCCAATGTATGGCATTGACTACGTCCCCACTCTGGTGGCTGTTGGCATCTCCATATTTGCTGCGAAGCAGCTCATCTCCAGCCGCGATCAGGGGAACACCCTGGGAGGTAAGAACTATACCATTGGCAAGCAGACAACGCCTAACGGTCTCATTCCCCAGAATGTGTTCCGGATCAATCTGCAGGTAAGGCTTAGCCTTCTCCACAGCCTCTTCCACACTTTCGCAACCACGAATACGTCCATCCTCGTCATAGGTGAGGAAATTCAAGGTATCGTGGAGTTCTTGTGTACGTGCGACTTTGTCCCACAGGTTGAGATTATCGTGCACCGTTACATAGTTGATCGTCTCGGATGGACCATCCGTAAAATCCTGAACGGCCCCCCGGACGCCAGTCCACAATTCGTCTTCTTTCCCCTCCGCGCCCGTCGCAAATCCCGTACCCATTCCATCGCTGTCTCCCTTGATCACGCCGCGGAAATTATCGTTAAACACAGCAAAACCCGCCCCGCGTTGCGTTCCTTTAAGGGTCATATCATCCCCAAGAGGCGAATCCAGTGCGCCCCATGGTTCACCATATAACAATATGGAAGGTGACACTTCGGTGTGTAATTCCGCTGCAAGCTGTTTCATCGTAGTTTGGTCGATCAGGCCCATCAGATCAAAGCGAAAACCATCCACATGGTACTCCTCTGCCCAGTAACGTACCGAGTCGATGAGAAACTTGCGAACCATGGCGCGTTCAGTAGCCACCTCATTGCCTGTACCTGAACCATTGCTATAGGTCCCATCGGCGTTTTGACGATAATAGTACCCTGGTACAAGTTTTTCAAAAGAGCTGTCTGCCGTATCAAACGTATGATTATATACCACATCCATAATGACACCTATTCCCTTGTTATGCAGGGCAAGCACCATGGATTTGAACTCACGGATTCGTGTCTCCGGATCATCTGCACGTGATGCATAGGAACCTTCCGGGACATTGTAATGGAGCGGATCATAGCCCCAGTTATAGTTGGAGCCATCCGTCGTATCACCATCTACTCTGGATTCGTCCACCGTCGCAAAATCAAATACGGGTAGCAAATGCACATGGGTAATCCCGAGTTCAACCAGATGATCGATCCCTAGTGTGTTGCCCTCCGAATCACGCAGACCCGTCTCGGTAAAAGCCATGTATTTACCTTTATTCGTTATCCCTGATGAAGGGTGAATGGAAAAATCACGTACATGCAGTTCATACAGGACTGCATCTACAGGACTGGTCAATTCCGGGCGAAAATCCTCATTCCATGCCTTCGGATTTGTCTGCTCCAGACTAACAATTACACCCATTTCTCCATTCATGGTCACTGCTCGTGCGTAAGGATCTACAGCTTTGGTCGAATGTCCATCTTCGAAAGTAGGCTTGTACATATAACGGTAGCTATTTAAATCGCCCTCCAGTTCCAGCACCCAGATGCCTTGTTCTTTCTTCTGCATCGGTAGCGCCTGCTGTTTCCGTTGATTGGGCTCTTCCTCCGGAGTTCCCCCTGTTAAAGGTGGATACAGAAGTAGCTCCATCTGAACGGCTAGCGGTGACCAGACTTTGAAGCGACAGGTCTGTGCTTCTATTGTGACACCTAAATCTCTACCCTGGTATGTATCTTCTGGAACTATTACTCCCTGCTTATCTTCTTCAATCATGTGTATTGTTCCCCTCTCGTTGAGAAAATTGATGAGTTTATGAATATGGATGATACGAGTGCTCTTTAGTCTTTATACCCGTTCTGATGCCCAACCATAATCCCAATTACACAAAAGAAGACAAACGCAATGTGGATTCACATCACGTCTGCCTTCTTGAAGTGTTAAAATGATCTCTTTCTAATGCGGTACCTGGGATTGGAAATCATTACGGCTGGATTGATCGGCATGGTACAAAACCACGTCCCCATCATGCATCGGCCAGCTTCTTCCCTGACCATCTACCGGGTTGTTATCATAACCTTCCAATTGCCATTGATTCATCAACGGTGCATGAATATATTGCAGATGGGGAGCATTCGTATTGCCGCTGCGCAACGTTTCGATATTGAAGTTAACTACAATGTAACCGTCCCTCAGAAATACTGTTGCCTTCTCATCCAACTGGTTTTGTCTGGCAAGTAATTCGAGATCGGTTCCTTTGGGCACCGCATATGCATCCGCTGGTAAGCTATATTCCCCATACCAGCGCTGAATTGCTGCATTCGCCCGATCCACATTAACACTGGATGGAATATCTGTTTTTGGGCCAATAAGTGTGCGGATCTGTGAAGGGAGAATCATCCAGTCATAACGACCTACCCATGTCTTATGATGAGATGTCTGATCCACGAAACGAACCATATGTTCGGCGAGTGACCCTTGAATACGTTCTTCCTCCGACAGTTCATAGGTATACTGGTAGCGCGCCGTATCCCCCAACTCCGTACCAGGTACATTCCGCAACCGTGAGTTCAGCACAACAAAGCGTTTCTCTAAATCTTGTGCCGATCCGATACGAATGAGTCGTTCCTGTCCCCGATGATAGTATAAATCCACTTCTTGCCGGGTGGTGCCATCTTTGCTCACAAAAGAGAACGTTGGCGTGATTCGTATACCATCCTGTTTCCCAAACATATTGCCCTTGGTTTTCAGGTCGAACTTGAAATGGTAGCCCGTCTTCACCGTTGCATTTCGGAAACCTTGTACCGGATGGCTACCGGGACGAATAGGCAGGACATAGGGAGCCAAATTACCTCGGGGATCTCCGTCGATACTGTTTCCTCCGGTCCAGTAGCTCACACCCGTTGGTTCCGGGCTGCCCATCCGTTTACGGAACACATTTTCCCAGTTGTAGTCTGATATATCGGTGATGTGAAAATCATACAATCTCCCGATAACCTCTACAGCAACGGTATCTGCTGCGACATGATGAGTCAGATTCGTGTTGGCATCCTGTTGTTCTGTGAAATTTGCTGGTGCATTTTCGGCAATATTACGAAACTCAATCTGGTAATTTCCTTCATCGACCCACACCGGAAGATAGAAAGGGGTGTCCAACTGATTTACCGGGATATCCACCCGTGTCAGCGCCGGAATAAACTGGCTTCTAGCACCGTTATAAACATCGAATGGGAAACGAACCTGTTTGATCCTAAAATATTTTGCATAATCATGGTCTCCATAACCAGGGTAACTCGCTGCATCCAAATGTTGACCTGAAGTTGGGATTCGTACAATGAATGGACGCTCTAGAATAAGTGCAGCTCTGGTCGGATCAGGCGTAGTCTTCTGATTATGCGGCTGATCATCTGATACCCAGGCATAGTTCACAACTGGAGTATGTACTGTCACCGAGTTGAGGCCCAGAATGGGGATCTTCTGATCTTGCCCTCCGTTAACATTGCCAGGGAGCAATCCATACGTAATCTCCCCCGTGGTCTGCTGGTTAGCTTTGTTCATCAATGTGTTCTTAATCGTCAATCGGTTCTGGTACAGAACAAGATCCCCAATCATGCCAGGCTGGGGGATAGTTCCCGGTTGCGGAGCTGATTTTGCTACTGGAGCGGGGTCCATAATCGTCGTCCCATTAAAGGTTACCTTATCGTTATTCACAGTGTTCTCTCTAACCTTCGCTTCAGCTTCAGATTGAAACAATGACGTTTCATCCGGCGTAGGCGGTTCATCCGAACCACCCGGAACCCCTTGGATGCCAAGATCAATTTCTTGACATGGCGCAGGTTTCACATGATTGGTAACCGCAGTATCCATAGCTGATTGCAGAGTTGGTGGCGTATATGCGTTGGGCATCAGGGTCACGGTATCTCCATAACCCCCTAGTGCATAGTTAGATACCTTTGCCTGATTCAACTTGTATACCTCCAGGTTATCGATCTGCCAATAGCTATATGTCCTTGTTACTTGCATGGTTTTATCCCCAGGCACATCAAGTTCTCTGGGCTCGGGAGGTGTTCCAGGATCCCCCTCACCACTAGACGCTCTTCCCGGGATTGTCCAGGTTTTATGATAAACCCTTTTCACATTAACGGTGTAAGTCACCGTTCCTGTCATGTTTACCCAACGGTGCTGAAACAGATATTCCTTCGCCAGGACATTGGCATAGAGATCCTCCGAAGTCGGAATACCACGGGTAACATCGAACTTCTCCGATCCCCGATCGTCCGCCTTCAATACACCTCGAACAGACGGGTCCATCACCGATGCTTCAATAACGGTACCTCTAGAAGGTGGGCTGATGGTCACAGGGCAAGCATTCACAGGGTCGCCCCCCGGATCGCCACCATTACCGCCTCCCCCATTATTCGTACAGTCCTTCACCTCAAGCACCTGAGTCCCTTGTTCATCCAGTTGCTGAGCAGAATCAAGAAAATGGGCTTTAATGGTAGTGCTACCCACGATCCCTTTTGTCGTAATTTTGCCATCGGCGCCGATCGTGGCCACAGTTGGATTCGAACTCTGCCAAGTCAATTTGGGATGAGCCGTCAGTTTATGAACAGAGCGATCCGGTTTGGTTAGAACTGCTTCTGCCTGTAGAGGTGTCGTATTGACTTTACACGCATTCGGTAGATTCACAACGAGTCCTGGCTCAGACGTGACTGTTATGGTCGCAGTATCCGAGATCAGATATGTTCCATTGTTCCAGATCGCACGCACAGTGACCGTACCTGGACTCTCGGCTTTTAACATCCCTGTTTTCAACTCTATACTCGCAATCGTCTCGTCAGAAGAAAACCATTTGATCTCTGCTTCTCTTCGGGATACGTCGATGCCTTCACCAAAGGCTGTCGCACCATAACCCTTCGTCTTCACCTTGGCTACCATCTGCTGAGTTTGACCTAGGGTAAGGGTTTTATCTGGAGTTACATCGATTTCTTTCTCTTCAACCAGATCGCCTTCCCAGATGATATCCATAGGCGTAAAATAAGAAACATTATGCTTAGGACATCCTGCCGTTGTTCTTCCCCCATTTTCAAATGGATCATTCTGAGTCCATTCATGATTTCCACCAGTTAATGTCCTGATTCCAACAACTGTGCTTGGAGGTGTAATAACTGTTCTTCCCACGCCAGTGTACGATTGTTGATTAGGCGGTGTTTGATATTCTACACTTTTAATTTTTACTTCTTTAAAACTAGAGGAGTGTAATGTATTGCCGTTATATTCAGGCCAAGAAACCGCTGGCCACCGTGAAAAGTCAACACTATCTGGTACCTCCTTCAATGCAGGATAAGGAGTTGTACAACTTCCTGCATTATTGGAATATGTGGGACCACCACTGTGATCCGCTCTAAATCTTCCATCATCAACCTGGTACCAATATACCCCTGGCGTACCCACTGTTTTCTCAGCTTGAATAGATTTAAGAACAGGACTTTTCATAGATTTTGGACCGTACGGATCGTTAGAAGCGTAAACAAAATCATTTATAGATAGCCCAATCAGGTAAGAACTTATAAGGAATAATATAAGCAATGATCTGGACCAAATGAATACGGACAGCCGCATTCGTTTTCTCATAAAATTGCTATCACCTCACTACTGGTACATATTTTGTATTTTCATTTCTCCTACATCTTCAGCTTTAACATGATACGATCCATTCTTGTAATCTAAAGTTGACCTTGTCCAAAATCTAACCTTTTTCCCTTTTATGATGAGTTCTTTAGGGCTATTAGGAATAGTTTTGAATCCGTTCTTATCAGCAAATTCTAAATCTAGACGTCTAAAACTTAGTAATCCGTTACTTAAACCACTACTGTAGGTAATCAGATCTGACTTATCTGTATTTGATATAAAAGATAAATCAGCAAATGTTAAATAATAGTCGCCACTCGAGATATTAGATTCCACAAAAAGTTTACTATATACTCCTTGAGGTTTACCATTTTGAACCTTCACCACAATAAACCTATGAATTGTAAGCACTCCTGATTTGTTAGAAAGTTTTATATCTCCCTTAGATATATCACTTACTTTGACAGAATTTTTAGTATACCTATAATTACTAATCGTCGTTAAATTCGTACCCGTCGTGCCGACCTCTCTCATTTCATTCAGGTCACTATACTTCCCGGCATCCGTGCCCTCCACGTCCATATAACGCAGCAAAATGGCCGATACTTCTGCACGTGTGGTGGAATCCGCGGGTTTCAATGTCCCATCCTGAAATCCTCCGACAACGCCAGTACCACGAACAAGGGCAAGATACGGAATCTGCTCGGCACGAATGGTGCCGCGGTTCACTTCAGGTGTAGGAAGTAGCGTATTTTTCGTATCGTTAAAAGCGTCTTGGAAGCTACTGCCGGACTTGATCAGTCCATTGGCAATCCACTTCATCATCTCGTAACGCGTTAGCTCCGCATTTGGATTGAAGCCTTTGGTGTAATCGCCAGCGTTAATGAATCCTTGTCCTACAAGCTGGCTAACCGCCGCTTCAGACCAATGTCCATTTAGATCAGCAAAGGGATTCTGCCCTTGCACCTTCTCTAGTCCAGTCGCGCGGGCAAGTATTGTCGCATATTCCCCACGCGTAATTTTGCCATTGGGACGAAACGTTCCGTCTTGATAACCGGAGATCAATTTTTTTTCATAAGCTTTGGCAATCGTCGCTTGAGCCCAGTGGCCTTTAATATCCTTGAACTTGCTCAGAGCCGTGTCACTTGTTCCCGATGCAGCATTGGCTGTTGACGCCAAATCTACCGGTTCAACTGGCACTAGTGTTCCTGCCAATACGAATGTAGTTAATAACCCAATTATCCAAACGTTCCGTTTTTTCTTCTTCCCATGACCTTCAATTCGTTTCTTCAATCTACTCACGCTCCTATGTACCTTAGTATGGGGATGCTTTACTTGGTCAACCTAGTCACTTCTCTTCATAACCAAAACCTAAATTTGCCATAATAATCAATATTCTACCATGTCTACCTAGGCTATTGGTATTATTTTTCGTTCGTCCCCATCACTTCAAGGCTTGCAACACTCCTTCCACAGACCCACTTTATTCGTTTAAAACACAAAAAAAGGCCATGAATCCGCAGATTCATAGCCTTATGCTTTAAGGGTGTGGTCTTTCGTATGTTGTTGGAAAAATGAACTCACTCATAGAATAAACCATATCATTCCATTTGATCAACCCTTTTTTTCTCACCCAGTTTTATGTTCCGTTCAATTCCTTATAGGATGCTTCCAATTCCGTGATCAGTTGATCACCACCGGCTTTTCTCCAGCTTGCGATTTCCTGCTCCCAACCAGCATCATCGATTTTGCCCATAATGTACTTCGTCTGCGCATCCCAGATCATCTGATCCAGCTCCTGACCACGCTCGGTATAAATCGCCGAAGATAATGTTAGGGCAGGATTGGCAATGGCGTACTGCTCATTCTCACGTGCCATCTTGGTACCTTTCATACCAATGGGAACATCAACCAGTTCAGCGACGTTATAACCTTCAATGCTTAACAAATTATCCCGATACGGCTTCACTTCACGCTGATAAGCGTCAAAATCTTTGAGTTCGGTTTTCCCATCAGCCGTCTTGGTATAGTGTACATCGAGCAATCCACGAAGCTGCAACGTGCTCAATTCCTCATCCATCAACTGATCCAGAAACGTAAGAACCTTCTTCAACTGCTCCTCATCCGTAACGGATGCTTTCGGGATGACCAGCATTCCGTAGTTTCCTGGCTCCCCGGCGATTCGAATGCCGTCGGTTCCCTGGAACGGAGCTACATCAATTTCTCCATCCGGAGCATTCGGCGTAAGCCGTTGCTGAGAGGACTTTCCGTTCTGAGCCACACCATTCAGCTTCATGCCAACCAGGCCCGAATCCATTTTTTTGTCCGCATCAGAAGGGTCCAGGGCAGGGAAATCACTGTTAATCAGTCCCTCGCTAAACAGACGCTTGAAGAGCTTCATCGTATCCACATATTCGGTGGTCAAGAACTCAGGTGTCAGTTTCCCGGCATCGTCCACTCCCCATTTATTAACGCCACCGATACTTACAGCGATCCGCGTCAGTGGGGAAGAAACACCCTCATTATACTTTTTGAATAACAATGCACCGTACGTATCTTCCTTACCATTCCCGTCCGGGTCATCCTTGCGAATAGAGCGCATCACTTCATACCAGTCATCCAAAGTTTTCGGTATATCCAGCTTCAATGTATCGAACCAGTCCTTGCGATATACGATCGCAGTTCGTCCAATATCCCGGAAGTTCGGAATTCCGTAGACCTTGCCTTCAATTTTGATATTGTTAAAATAAGCCTCGGATTGGGCAGACAGATTTTTATAATCCTTCAAATATGGCCCCAGTTCCCAGAACAATCCCGTTTTGGCGGCGTTAAACGTTGTCGGTACATAATTCACACGCATAATGGTCGGCATCTCGCCTGAAGCAACCATCACGTTCACTTTATCATCAAAAGCAGACTGCGGAATCCACTGTACATTGACATCCGTATTGGTATACTCCTCAATCTTCTGTTCAATCCCGTTCTCCTTCGCCGGTATATCACCTACCTGCATTAAAGAGATGGAAATGGGAAGTTTACCTTCCCCTGCAGCAGGTGCTTTTTCTCCCCCGCAACCTGCAAGCAGTCCAGCGGACATTGCACCAATTACAACGATTCCACCTAAACGGGACATTGGACCTTTTGGACTCATGAACCATCTCTCCTTTTGGATAGCCAAATTGTTCAGCAAACTTGCCTCATTTCACACATATCAACCATGTATGCGCTATCATAAATAATCTGAAGAAAAGAACCAGCATTACGCCAGTTCGATCTCCACCCCTGCCAAAATGAACGGAGCAACCGACTTCGGATCATTGATCCGAATGGATTCAGTCACATAATACTCGTAGGACCCGTCACGATACGGGCTTCCTCCGAGACCTGCTCCGCCGTTACACTGCGTCAGGGACAGCACGCCTTCACGGTCCGTTTGCAGCAGATGCTGCAGCAGACCCTGATACCCTTTTTCCGCAACCACTCTGAACTTGCCACTCAGATATCCTTTACGTACACCCTTGGCCAATGCATAGACAAACATTGAGGTGCCGGAGGCCTCCAGATAGTTCCTCTCTCGTCCCGGCTGATCCAGCAGATGTGGCCATAGTCCGGTCTGTTGGTCCTGCACATGCAGCAGAGCGTTTGCTACCCGTTCGAAGATACCCACGATCTGCCCGCGCTGCGGATGATCTACCGGCAGATGATCTAATGTATCCACAACCGCCATCACATACCAGCCCATCGCCCGACTCCAGACATGTGGAGAACAGCCCGTTTCCCCCGAACTCCAGCGCTGTTCTTTGCTCTCATCCCAGGCATGGTACAAGAGACCGCTACGCGGATCACGTGTACGTTGCTCCACCAGCAAGAGCTGTAGAGCCGCCTTGTCGAACCACTTCTCTTCACCCGTCACTGCGCCATACTGGGTGAGATAAGGAGTAGCCATATACAAACCATCCAGCCACATTTGGAAAGGGTAAATCTTCTTATGCCAGAACCCGCCTTCACTCGTATGTGGCTGCCCTTTGAGTTGAGTCATTAGCAACTCCGCAGCTTTGCGGTACTTTTCTTCACCCGTTTTCTCATGCAGCAGGAACAGTGATTTTCCCTGATTGATCTGATCCAGGTTATATTCCTCGATCGTATAAGAGCGAATCGATCCATCTTCCTGAACGAAATGATCCATCAGCTCACGGATGTAGTCAAAATACTTCTGCTCTCCCGTGTGCGCATACAGCTCCTCCAGCGCTTTCAGCAGGCAGCCGTTCTCATAATGCCAAGTGGAGTACAGCTCATGGTTGCGATAACTTTCCATGAATTGCTGTGCCATTCGCACCGATGTGAATTGCAGTGTCTCCTTCATGATCAAGCCTCCGCTTCCGGCTCTTTATTGAGCCTGTTTTTTATAATCTTCGGCATATTCCTCACGAATCTTGTTTCCACCAGCATTGCCCCAATTCTCGATTTCCTTTTCCCAGCCACTGAGATCGATCTTGCCCATGATATATTTGGTTTGTGCATCTGCAATCACCTGATCCAGGTCTGCCCCGCGGTCACCATACGTTGGAGAATATAACGTCAGCGCAGGATTTGGCACAGCGTGCTCCGCCAGTTCCTTGGCAAGTGCCGTACCTTTTTCACCCAGTTCCGTATCCTTCAATTTGGGTACGTTGTATCCTTCGACATAAGGAAAGTTGTCACGATAAGGCTTCACTTCACGCTGGAATGCATCGAAGTCACTCATCTCCACCTGATCATCGCCCACTTTGGTGTAATGTTTGTCTTCCATACCACGCATCAGCAAGGTCGCCATCTCAGGGTCCATCAGTTTATCCAGGAAGGAGAGCAGATTCTTGAGTTCTTCTTCCGATTTCACCGTCGATTTAGGGAATGCCAGAATTCCTGAGTTACCCGTCTGTCCTGCAACACGATCTCCGTTCGGTCCAAGCAAACCAGCGATGTCTACCACACCATCCGGATTATTTTTGGATAGACGCTCCTGTTGACTTTTTCCGTTCTGAGCAACACCAACACGGATACCGACAACGCCGGAATCATACTTTTTCTCCGCTTCGGTAGAGTCAAATACGGCAAAGTCCTGGTTCAGCAGTTTCTCATCGTACAACCGTTTCAACAGATCCAATACCTGCATATATTCCGGTGTCATGAACTCCGGCGTGAAGCTGCCATCATCCTCGACCTTCCACTTGTTAGGAGCACCAAAACTTACACCAAGGCGCGTCGTGAAGGAATATTGGTCCTCATTATATTTTTTGAAAAGCATCAGTCCAAACGTATTATCCTGACCGTCTCCATCCGGATCGGAGGTGGCCAGTGTTTTAATCGTTTCATACCATTCATCCGGTGTAGTTGGTACCTTCAGATTCAGCTTCTCGAACCAGTCCTTGCGATAGATCACCGTAGCCCGCGCGATATCCGAGAAAACTGGAACCCCGTAGATTTTGCCCTCTACTTTGATGTTGTCAAAAAAACGCTCGTTCTGGGCCGACAGATTTTTGTAGTCTTTCAGCAATGGACCAACTTCCCAGAATACGTCATTGCGCATCGCGCTGGTCACCGTTGGGTTATATTGCACTTTCACAATTTTCGGCATATCACTTGAAGCGATCATCACGTTAATTTTGTCATTATAAGCTGAAGCCGGAATCCACTGGATATCCAGTTTGGTGTTGGTATACTGTTCAATCTTTTGCTGAACTTCATTGCCTTTGCTTGGCACATCACCCACTTGCGCAATCGCTATGGACACATTTTGTACGCCGCCCTCGGCAGCCTGACCCTCGTCTGATCCGCATCCTGCCAGCAAACCTGTCACCAGTGCAAGTGTGCTTAAGACAGCTACGGCTTTCTTTTTTGTTGCTTTCATCACATGAAAACCTCCCTTTTTTATGCAGTCCTAATGTACTGACTTTGAACCCTGTGACGACTCAACCTTTCACCGAACCCAGCATCACTCCTTTGGCAAAGTGCTTTTGCAGGAATGGATATACCAGCATAATCGGAATTGTGGAGAATACGATAACCGCCATGCGAATGGTAAGCGGCTGGATCTCGGTCTCTTCGATACTTGTGTCTCCGATTCGGCTCTGTGCCAGAATGACAATCTCACGCAGCCAGACTTGGACAGGCCACTTCTCACTATCGTTGATATAGATAACAGCGCTGAAAAAACTGTTCCAGTGGGCCACCGCGTAAAAGAGTGAAAATGTCGCCATCGCTGGCATGGACAAAGGCAGGACAATCCGGAACAATACGCCGACATCGTTACATCCATCAATTTTGGCTGCATCCTCCAGTTCGTCGGGAATGGCCTGGAAGAAGTTTTTCAGTACAATCAAGTTAAATGCACTAATAGCAGTAGGTAACATCAGCGACCATAACGTATCTGTCAGGTGTAAGGATTTCACGACAAAATATGTTGGAATCATCCCGCCACTGAAGAGCATCGTGAACAATACACCGAGCAAAATGGGCTGGCGTCCACGCAAATATCTTCTGGAGAGCGGATACGCCATAAGTGACGTAAACAGCAGGTTAATGAAGGTACCAATCACCGTAATATAGACCGATACACCCAGACTGCGAATCAAGGTATCTGTAGAGAAAATGTAACGGTACGCCGCCAGAGAGAACTCTTTTGGAAAAAGGATAAATCCTCCCTTAGCCACTTCATGCGGACTGGTAAACGAGACGGCCAAAATATAAATGAACGGGATGACCGTCACAATTCCAATCAACAGCAGCAAGCCATGATTCACAAAATCAAAGATCCGGTTGCCCCACGTTTTATCCTGTTGCATCTTAATGTTCACTCCTGTCTGGTGAAGAACGTCTGTCACCCAAAAGGTTAGTAGACGCCTTCCTCCCCGAATTTTTTGGCCAGCGTATTGGCACCAAGGACAAGCGCCAGCCCGACGACCGATTTGAACAACCCGACAGCAGCACTATAACTGTACTGTGCCTGTGTAAGTCCCTTCGTGTACACGTAGGTATCGAATACCTCGCCCACATCCCGGTTCGTCGGAGTCAGCATCAGGAAGATCTGTTCAAAGCCTGTATCCAGGAAATTGCCCAGACGCAGAATGAGCAAAATGACGATTGTACTGCGAATGGCCGGCAACGTAATGTGCCAGGTTTGGCGCCAGCGATTGGCACCATCAATCCGTGCAGCTTCATAGAGCTGTGTATCAACACCGGAAAGTGCTGCCAGGAAGATAATTGTGCCCCAACCGACTTCTTTCCAGATGGATTGTCCGACAATCATGGTTCGGAACCAACCTGGTTCAAGCAGGAACGCCACTTTTTGTCCAGTCAGATTATAGAGCAATTCATTAATCGCACCACCCTCGGTTGTGAACAGCATGTAGAACACACCCACAACAACAACCCAGGAAACAAAGTGTGGAACATAAACAAGCGTTTGTACAAATCGTTTGAACCGTTCACGGCGAACCTCATTCATCATAAGTGCCAGTACAATCGGCAGTGGGAAAAAGAACACAATGTTATAAATGGCAAGTAAAAACGTATTTCGAAACAATGTCCAGAACTGCGGTTCTCCGAAGAAACGCTGGAAATGCTTGAACCCTACCCAGTCACTTCCCAAGATGCCCTTGTAAGGCGTGTAATCCTGAAAAGCCATCGTGATGCCATACATGGGTATGTATTTGAAGATAACAAAGTAAAGCACACCCGGTATTAACATGATATAAAGCCACCGGTTTTTGATAATGTCCCTCCACAGCAGGTTTTTGTCACTGCGGGTAGCGGGCCGTGTTCGAGCCGCCGTTTCGGCTTTCATATTGTCTTCCTCCCCACATTGGAAACGATTACAAAAGATCACTTCCTGAATTCATGTCTTCATTGTGGAGGATAAACGAATGACTGGCTATCATCTCGTTTTAGCCTTTTGTTTTTGCTTATGTAGCAAGGGTTTAGCTCATTTCCCTCATGGAATCTGACAATGCAATGAACTGCTTTCAACCTCCATATTCCTGTCTTAACTTCATGGATAAATGCGGTCTTCTCCCTGCATCTGGACATGAAAAAGCCTGCCTGCCATGGCAGGCAGAGCAGGTTTGTTTTATCGCTGCTGCTCCCGGTACTTGCCGGGGGTTGTTCCTGTGATTTTGCGAAACGTACGGATAAATGCGGTTGGATTGGTGTAGTTTAATTTCTCAGCAATCTCCGATATTTTAAGATTGGTTGTTTGCAGCCAGGTCTTCGCTTTTTCCATACGATACTCTGCGAGATACTCCGTAAAATTGACTCCCGCTTCCTTCTTGAATACCCGACTTAGGTAGACAGGGTGGAAATTAAGCTCTGCTGCACAGGCTTCCAGGGACAATTCACGATCGTAACGTTCCTCGATCAAGCGAATCATGCGCCTTGCAATATTCATGTATTGGGATTCTTCCTGTTCTCGCCAGAAACGGATGACGGGCAGGAACAGCCGCTTGCGGAACCAATTGGTCATTTCATCCAATGTGGACAACTTCAGCAAATGTGACATCGATGCTTTTTCACCCAGTACTTCGGCTACATCTCCGCCTTGCTCCTGCACAAGTTGATATACACGAGACAATAACTGAACCATAATGACCGGATATTCACTGAAATGAAGCTTCTTGTCTGCAAGCAGCCCCAAATATTGCTTAAAGTAGGTGTCCGTCTTCTCTTCATCTCCTTGCTTGAGCGCAGACGCGAGCTGATCCTCAATCATCCGTAACTGGGTATACAACGCGGCCTCCATCTGACCACGTGGCTGAATATCCTCGTAATGCAAAATAATACGGCTGCCCAGACTCACCCGGCCTTGCAGAGCCTCACGGCTCTCCTGAACCGCTCTTGGCGTATCTCCAATACAAGTGTATGAATGACTAATACCGATACTCACAGGCAGATTCAGATAGGTCACGACACGTTCACGAATCCAGTCTGCCTGGGTGTGCATCCATTCCTTCAGCTTCACCTCATCCGTCAATTCGGAAGCAAGTACCGTGACCTGAGCATCATCCAGCATAACGGGGGTGAACCGAACTGCGGAAGGAAGAAGTTCACCTACCATATTGTTAACAGCAAACAGCAGCAGATCTCGATCCTGTTCCTCATATCGGGTCCCTTCCAAGGTATCGATCTGGAGCATGAGTACACCAAGACTTGCCCACCCTGTCGGGAAATCGTACAATTCTCCCTGATATCTGAAATCTTCTTCCGAGATTTTGCCTGTTAGCAGCTTGGTCATAAAAAACTCCTGTAAGTGCACATGCTGCCCCTTCATCTGCTCACGCATTGTTTTTTCCGAGCTGAACAAGGTTGACAATTGCTCCTCAATATAGATAAATTCATCCTGACGGCGTCCTGACGGAGCAACTGGGGAATCCAGTCCCTTCGTAAATTGCAGCAGTCTCGAGATCGGTGAGTACATCCGCCGACTACCGTATATAGCGACCAGTCCCGTTACACATAACATGACCAGCGTAGCAACGCCGGTGACTAATGCAATTTTCTGTGATTGGGCCGTGATCTGTCCAAGAGATACAACGGACACGTATAACCAGCCATTGAGCGGAGATTGCCTGTAACTAACCGCCACTTGCTTACCTTCCACCTCTGCACTGAAGAAACCCTCTGGCTGGCCTGTCGTTTGCACCATTTCATGAATGTCCTTATTCAGCGCGTCATATTTCCCACCATGCTGCACATCGTTCAGAAAATACTTCTGCTCCCGATCCAGAACGTACATATCTCCAGCATTCGTATTTCGGCTCAAATATGTACTCAGTTCCGAATCGGCGATATCAATCACAAGAAACCCCTTCGGTTTCACATTGGTTGGCATCATCGGGATTTTGAATACCATACTGACCACATTATCCGAGGATATGAGGGTTGGTGCCTGTTCCGGTGTCAATTCACCCATACCTGCCGACACAGGTACGCTTTCTTTGGCTGAACTGGCATTCTGAGTGACCCAGAACAGGCTGTTGGTGTAAGTCAGATACGAGCCAATCCGGTCTCGAATGCTGAAATCATCCAATTTGCCAAAAGAACGCATCGACACGACCCAATCTTCATCCAGGTTAACCAGGTAAGCCTGATCGATGTTCGTAACCGCTTGCAAGTTGTTGAAACCGGATGTCAGATCTCGAATCTCCTGAAATTCACTGCTATCCAACGGTTTCTTCATCGCTTGTAGTACCAAAGGCGAATTGACATACTGGATGGATGATAATTGCAGGCTGCGCAGAACTTGTTCTACCCGCATCTGGGTCTGATGCAATATCTGAAGATTGCTTTCACGCACTTTCTGTTCAATGTCACGTGATGCAATCGTATACGAGACCGAACCAATTACAATGACTGGAAGGGCTCCGAGGATCAGGGTAAAGCAAAGCAAACGCAGTAAATACTTCGGCAAGAAGAGCATCCTCCTTTATACGTATGTTTATTAAAATAAATCGCTTTCATTGGATTATTTTACTATTGTTATTTTAAAACCCATTCTTATTCAAGTCCACTCATTTATTCTAAAGGTTGACTTCAAACCAATTTCCAGTTTATATTGGTTGCATATTCCTCAATCAAAGGAGAGATTTTTAATGTCGGTGAATGTTCTTAACTAACCAAGTTTCATATTCAGGAGTTTGGCCTTTCATTGCGCTTGTGCCTATATGGCATACGTGTATTTCATGATGCGCCAGATCCCTGTACTTAGTTAAGAACAGCGGATATCATAAATCGCCTCCGGGATTGTACTTGTCCGGGTCTATTTTCGCGCTGTGTTCAGCGCGGATTTTTTTACTATAGACCTGTAGTGGACTCTGCTTTCCCATACATTTAGGGCGGAGAATGACGTTTGTTCATTCTCTGCCCTTTTTGCGTTTTCCAGGAATATGTTTCAGCACGTCAACTGCAACTGCAATCCCAATTCGAATTCAAGGAGAGATTACGCATGAATGAGAACACATTAAACAGTCTGGGTTATCCACAAATTCAAAAAAACGTTGCAGACTGCGCCCTGTCTTATCTGGGCAAACGTTATGCCAGAGAACTAAAACCGATGGTAGATGCTCGCCTGATCCAGCTGCGCCTGGAAGAAACAGCAGAAGCGGCTGCGTTGATTCGTTTCGGGGCCAGTATCCCCCTCCCTTCACTCGACGGAATGGAAACGATTATGGATCTGCTTGGCACCGGTTATCTATTCAGTGAACGTGACTTCAGTCATCTTGCTCAGTTCCTGCGGAGCTGTGCACAACTCATGAAGTACATGGAGGGCAAATCTGGGGCCGCTCCCACCGTTAGTCGCTATGCAGCATCCATGATTCTGATCGAACCTTTGCTGCGTGAGATCGAGCGCTGCATCCATAGTGGACGCATTCAGGATCAAGCAAGCAAGGAGCTGACTCGTATTCGCAAAAAAATGACGGTGAATGAGGAGCGTATGAAACGAAAGCTTGATTCTCTGGTGAGTAAACATCGTTCCATTATGCAGGAGCATGTCATCAGTCAGCGCGGAGGAAGGACAGTCCTGCCCATTAAGAAAGAGTTCCGCAAACAGGTGAAAGGCAGTGTGCTGGATGAATCCGGAAGCGGGCAAACCGTATATATTGAACCTGTTGAGTTAGTAAGTCTGCAGATCGAATTGGCCGCTCTACAAGCGGAGGAGTCCAGAGAGGAGATGAGAATTCTCGGTGATTTAACCTCCCTGGCCGAATCGTATAACCGTGAAATCGCACTGAATACCGAAACGGTAGGTGTATTGGACTTCCTGTTTGCCAAAGCCAAATATGCGGCCACCATGGACGGACGTACCGTTCAAGTCAATACTCAGGGCAACATTACCCTTCAACATGCCCGGCATCCGTTCATGGGTTCTTCCATGGTTCCCCTTGATTTTGCCATTGGCAGGATGTATTCGTCGCTCATTATTACCGGCCCAAATACCGGGGGTAAAACGGTCGCACTCAAAACACTTGGTTTGCTAACCCTCATGATGCAATCCGGTTTGCTCATTCCGGTGGAGGAAGGTGGCGAGATGGCAGTTTATAACGAGGTAGCGGTTGATATTGGTGACGGGCAGAGTTTGGAACAAGCGCTCAGTACATTCTCCGCACATATTCGCAATATGATTGGCATCCTGGAACAGGCCAATACATCAACTCTGGTACTCATTGATGAGATGGCTTCCGGCACAGATCCCGGTGAAGGCGTGGGACTATCCATTGCCATGCTGGAGGAATTGCACAGACGCGGAGCAACCGTTGTGGCGACAACCCATTTTGGGGAAATCAAACATTTTGCAGCGGCCACGCCAGGATTCGAAAATGCCCGTATGGAATTTGATACCGATTCTCTCCAGCCGCTGTACCGATTGCGTATCGGAGAAGCTGGTGAGAGCTATGCATATTCCATCGCATTAAAGCTGGGCATGCCACGGCGAATTATCGAGCGCTCCAAGTCTCTGTCGGATCAAAGCATTTCGAAAGATCGTACATTGGGGTTCACATTACCTCCGTTGGCAACTCCGGTCCTGAAGCCTAATCGTCCTGTTACAGAAACAAACGATCCAGCAGAGTTGCCGAAGCGCAAGTCGAAGCATGCAATGGATACAAGGAAGTCCGCCAGTTCACATAAAAAGACAACAACCAGAGAGTCGGATTCTCCTGCTCCGGCGAAAACCTTTCGCAAAGGGGATCGGGTGTATGCGGCCTATCTCAATCAGTCGGGCATTGTCTGTGATGTGGAGGATAGCCGTGGAAATATCGGTGTCATGCTGCGTGGACGCAAGGTCAAAATTCATAAGAAACGCCTGACCCTGCATATATCTGCCAATGAACTTTATCCGGGCGATGACTATGATCTGGACATTGTGCTGGAGACAAAAGAAAACCGCAAGAAACGCAAATTGATGGGACGTAAACATGTGGAAGGTCTACAGATCGAATTACCGCCCGAAGAGTAGACGATGGGAGAAACAGAGGTCGTGAATTGGGATTTATATGTACAGTGAAGTACAGGGAATTCCGTGTATACCGGCGCATTTCTGTTATACTGGGACCAGTATGTTTAACTTCAGTTTGTAGCTATTCCACAGGGAGGGAAGTACCCCATGTCTTCAGAACAAGATGATCAGGAGCACATCCATATTGATGTTCTTGTCTGCCCTTTATGCGGTGAAGCTAATCTCTGTTCCTATGCCGCAGGACATCCTCATTCGGAATGCTGGTGTAACCGGGCAACTTTCCCCGAGGGTGTATTTGACCGCATTCCGCCAGAGCAGCGCCGAAAATCGTGCATATGCCAACGCTGTCTGGATAACCATGCTAATAAACACCAACCAAAAGAAGAGCCACACAGTTAACAACTGTATGGCTCTTTTTTTATTATGCCGTATCTATACTACCTATGCTGTTAGCTGTCTACCTTGCTCTTACATTTGGTTATACTGGGCAACAGCCTGTTCCAGCACCGGATGATGCTCATCCATGGATGTATAATGATGGAGCGCAGCTGCAATCCCCTTCTGGCGGATCATGTCCTGCAGTTCCACTGCTTCCGGATCATCGGAGACCTCGAACTTGCAGGCTGCTGCCATACCCATGGCCAGATAGGTCGTTTCGGTTCCATCCGCATAAGCCTGAAGAGCGGGACGCACCAGACGATCATTCGGAGACAGCTTGCGCAGCGGGGAACGACCCACACGAGTAACCTCATCGGTGAGATACGGGTTGACGAACCGTCCCAATATTTTGACAATATACTGCTCATGCTCTTCCCGGTTGAATCCAAACCGTTTCACCAGAACTTCTCCGGTTTCCTGCAAAGCCCCGTATACAATGGATTTTACCTTTTCATCGGCGATAG
Organism: Paenibacillus sp. SAF-068; assembly: GCF_051967555.1. NCBI lineage: Bacteria > Bacillati > Bacillota > Bacilli > Caryophanales > Paenibacillaceae > Paenibacillus > Paenibacillus sp. SAF-068. The sequence goes on along the minus strand of NZ_JBQCJX010000002.1, from coordinate 104,013 downwards.
CCTTCTGAATCGTGTCATACCCATGCACATTACCGATGTACGCTGCAACACAGTGTCCTGTATTTACAGTGAACAGTTTACGTTCGATATAAGGCTCAAGATCATCGACATATACAATGCCTTCAACCGGTTTGAATGCAGGAGCCATCTGGGAACGATCCACCACCCACTCGTAAAAAGGCTCCACCTGTACATGTAACGGATCTTCATGATGCTGTATAGGCACAATCCGGTCTACGGCCGAATCGGGAAAATAAATGTATTGATCCGCAAGGGAACGTACCTCCTCATTGAGCAGAGCATATACATGCTCTTTCAATTGTGTACTGGCTCCAATTGCGTTCTCGCAAGCAATAATGTGAAGAGGGTTTTGTGCAGGACCGGAATTCAGTCTTTTTTCAAGTCCCTTCGCAATACCTGGTGCAATATGTTTCAGAACGCCCACGCCCACTGCGGTTGTGATGAGATCCGCTTCCACAACGGTTTGGGCAACCGACTCCAGTTGGGTTCCATCAATTGCATTTACGCCTGTCACAGTCTCCTGATCCTTGCTCTCGTTAGCCAGTTCCACCGTATACTGCCCCCGTTGGTGGAGAGCGTTCACCAATTCCTGATTAACGTCGGAGAAAACAACCTCATACCCTGCACGGGAGAGGATTAACCCAATAAACCCGCGTCCAATGTTACCTGCGCCAAAGTGTAGGGCCTTCATAGCTCCATTTCACTTTCCAGAATCGCGATAACTTCTTCGGCTGTTTTGGCCAGACGCAGGGCCTCCATGTTCTCATCCTCAGCACAGATCACCGCGATGCTAGTCAAGATTTCCATATGTTCCCCGCCTTGAGCCGCGATACCAATGACCATATAAGCCTTTTCTTCGCCAAAATCAACACCCTGTGGATACTGAGTGACAGAGATGCCTGTGGATAAAATGAATGCTTTGGATTCCTTCGTACCGTGCGGAATAGCTAGGCCGTTCCCTACATAAGTCGAGACAATCTCCTCACGTTCAATCATCTTTTCAATGTAATCAGCGGTAATATGTCCCGCGTCTTTCAGAATCTGTCCTGCCATGCGAATCGCTTCGTATTTGTCCTGAGCCGTCGCATTCATGATGACTTTATCTGTTGTTAACATACTCATAATTTTTGACCTCCAATTTCGGTTTTACTGCGATAAAATCCAACCAGTTCCTGGGACAGGTAATGAATGAGTTCATCCCTGATTCCCTTTTCCAGTAATGTAATCATCTCTTCCTGTAATAACAGGGCGCTGATCTCGCTGAGAACCTCCAGACTTTCCTTGGATAGTTCTCTGGGACCGAGCATCAAGAGGATATGGGTAACTCCTACCGGATCATCCGGCGTACGAAGAAGTGGCTCAGTGAGCTGAAACAAGCTAATGGACGGCCTGTAAATCCCCTCACTCCGTGTATGAAACAGCGCAAGTCTTGTGCCAGGAATCTTCTGACTCCCCACTGCTTCACGTGCCTCCAACCGTTTTGCGACCTCCTGCGGTTCCTTCAGCACACCAGATCCATGGAGTACATTACACATCGCATATACGGTCTTATAGAAACCGATATCCTGGTTATCCAGCGGATACACCTGAAACTTGCCAATGATTCGAACGATTTCAACTAAAATAGCTTCCATTCCGTCAGGGTCCGAGTAACGACTTGTCGTCTGAACCTCTGTTTCATGCGGCTTGTTATGCTGCCGTTGTAACGTTGTTGTCCGGATAAAATGACGCAGACGTTCGCTCTCTTCTGCCGTAAGCAGTGGACTCACTTTGTAATACTGATGCTCCTCCATCGGCAGATCGACAGTGGATAACACCAGATCATATTGATCTGTAGGAATCCGGGCAGCCTCATACCAGGAGACGCTATCCATGATGCGAATCTCGGGAATCTCCTTGGACAGACGGCTAGACAGCATCCGTGATGATCCAATTCCGCTTGTACACACGATGATCGCCCGGATCTCCCGTTTCAATACACGTAATCTCTCGATGGAAGCCCCAAAATGCATGACCAGAAAACCAATTTCCTCATCCGGAACGTCTGTGCCTGGCCAAGCTTGCCCCACAGATTTTTTGACATCTTCAAAAAGTGAATCATAATCCTTTCGGATCTGCTGCAATAGCGGATTACGAATCATCTGGTGCCCTTCAATTCGCTCCATTACAGGTTGCATATGAGCAAGCAGACCTTCACGAAGCAAACGATCCTCATGAAAGGTGTAATGCGTTCTCGCCTGCATCTGATCAATCAGTGAATGTACCCTGTCCAGTAAAATCAAATCGTCTATTGGCAACAGCCGCGAAGAGTGAATCCGCTGCTCGGTCTCCATTAAGAGTCTGTGAATATAAGCTTGCTCATCTTGGGAGAATGCCAGCCCCAGCTGAGTGGATAACACACTACACAAACGTGAAGCCATATAAGGTGGAACCTTCATCTCATCCTGCACTGCAACTGCATCTCCCGTATTCTCTCGTGGAGACATACGGCCGATGCCAAAGCCCTTACGAATACGTACAACCGCTACGGATAATTGAATCAGCAGCTTCATGTATTGACGCTCCGGAATGTTTTCCAGCCATTCAATATCTGGCTGCCATAACGCGTTTTCTACTGTAAGCACATCACCGTGTCCAATCATATCCAGCAATTTTTGGTTTACGATGGAGCCTCCTTGTTCTGGTTGTCTTCCGAACAGGTCGGACTCATCCAGAAATTCCAGAGCAAGCGCAGCTATGGCTGTGCGATGAATGGTCTCACTTCCGTTAATCTTGACGCCATATCCACGCCTGCGAACCAGCTTCAGTCCCGCCTGACGAATGCGTGATTCCAGATCGTCCAGATCAGCGGTTACGGTAGATACGGTCACTTTCAGATCCGAAGCCAGGGCAAGCAACTTTACAGGCTCCGGTTCATCAAGCAGGATACAAAGCATGAAGAGCTTACGCTCTTCCGGCGTAAACTCCACATATTCTTTACCGTCCAATTGCTGGCGCAATACAGCCAGATCATCGGAACTGGCATCGATTCGGATACCGGTTCCTGATTTTTTTTCCAGCCTCATGCCTATAGGTTCAAGCCATTGTTCAATCATTTGAAGCTCCCGGTGAACCGTTCGGGTACTGACCTTTACTTCAACGGCGATTTCGCCGGCAGTGACTTCATGTGGATGCTCCAGCAGAAACTCCACGATTTCACGTTGTCTTTTGGTAATACTCATAGCTCAGCCTCCGGCTCAGGGAAAACGAATGCGTGCAATTACTTTAGACGTTCAACGAGCGCATCGTATTCCGGGCTTTTTAGGAAGTTGTCGATGGATATATGTTCTGCGTTCGGCGCAACGGAGCGGGCACGATCCGTTAATATTTGTTGTGTGATTACCACATCTGCATCCGGCGGGATATCACTGATAGCCGTATTGGTTACCGTAACGTCAATCCCCTCTGCCTTCATCTTCTTGCGTAGAATGGAAGCGCCCATGGCACTCGACCCCATGCCTGCATCACAGGAGAAAACAATCTTCTTCACATCTGTTTTCAATGTAGAAGAAGCGATATCCCCGGCTCTGTCTGCTTCACGATGATTATTAGCCGTAATGCCAGCGTTTGGCACGGTTCCTTGACTCTTCATGTCTTTCATCCGACTGGATGCAGACTCCAGATCTTCGTCCTTTTGTTTACCTGTTTTCAGCAACACTGCTGCAACCAGGAAAGAAACGACGGCTGCTACAAGCACTCCTGCAAGCATCGGCAGGTATCCACCTTTTGGTGTTAAGAGGAAATACGCGATAATACTACCCGGTGATGGTGCTGAAACAAGTCCTGCTCCAGTGAGCATGAATGTTAATGTACCTGCGACGCCACCCGCAATTGCGGCAAGAATCAGAATCGGTCTCATCAGAATGTAAGGGAAGTAGATCTCATGAATTCCCCCGAAGAAATGAATGATAACGGCACCCGGTGCAGAAGATTTGGCCATTCCGCGTCCGAAGAAACAGTAAGCAAGCAAGATACCAAGTCCCGGACCCGGGTTGGATTCAAGCATGTATAGAACAGATTGTCCTAATTCTCTTGCCTGATCGGTTGCAATCGGGGTCAGAATACCGTGGTTGATTGCATTGTTCAGGAACAATACTTTACCTGGTTCGATAATCAGGTTGACCAGCGGTAGCAAGCCCAGATTCATCAGACCTTGCACCCCGGCAGACAATACTTTGCTAATCGCTTCTACAGCTGGCCCAATACCCAGTAGAGCAAAAATCCCCAGGATCCCGCCAATAATACCGGCTGAGAAGTTATTAACCAACATTTCGAATCCGGCTCTAACTTTACCTTCAATGGATTTATCGAACTTTTTGATGATCCATGCTGCCAGTGGTCCGGCAATCATGGCACCGAGGAACATCGGAATATCACTGCCCACGATGACCCCAATGGTCATAATGGCACCCACGACACCACCACGCTGACCATGCACCATCGTACCCCCGGTGTAACCAATCAACAGTGGCAGCAAATATTTGATCATCGGATCGACTAGCTGTTCAAGCGTCTCATTAGGGAACCAGCCTGTTTTAATAAACATAGCCGTAATTAATCCCCAGGCGATAAATGCACCCATATTCGGCATGACCATACCGCTCAGGAATCGGCCAAAACGCTGCACACCTACCCGTAGCCCACCTTTGGAATTGGACGATTGGTCCAAATTACTCATTGTATTATCCTCCTTGGATCAAGTGATTATGATTTATGAAAGGGGTATCATTTCTCCCCTGCTGTAATCCTAAGCGAGAATGCTCTTCTATTCAATGAAATGAAAGCGTACTTTCGTCATGAACAATGATGACAACATTAGGTTATGTAATCGCTTTTATTGATGCATAATCGCTGAAACCATTGGTACACAAGGATTTTATTGCCTATGACATTTGTCATTCCCAATATCATATCCTACCCTATAGCTTGATCCAATCAGAGGACTTACATCCACAATTTGCTTGAATTCTCAATCAAAATCATTCTTGGAAAGCACAAAAAACCTGTGCAAGCATCAGGCTCACACAGGTCAAAACAATATAAAGCTCATTTTATTTTGTTATAAAATATATGTCAATAAGTACAAGTTCGTAGATCCTATTCTTCCGTATGTTTACGATACGCTTCTGCATTCATCAATGAAGATAAAGCTGCTGTCAGATCTCCCTCAACACGAATCTCAATCATCCAGCCTTCCTCGTAAGGAGAACTGTTCACAAGTTCAGGTGAATCTTGCAATGAATCATTGACTGCAATAATTGAACCTGTGACGGGAGAGAACAAGTCCGACACCGTTTTGACCGATTCGATCGTTCCAATGCTGTCTTCTGCTTTTACATTGGATTCAAGGTCAGGCAATTCCACAAACACAATGTCACCCAGCTGATGCTGCGCGAACTCGGTAATGCCAATACGTACAGTATCCTCCCCTACGGTTTGCACCCATTCGTGCTCTTCACTGTACAGGAAATCACTTTTCAATTCGCTCATCGATATCCGCCTCGCTTTTCATTAATGAGTGCATGCGTTCTTTGGCCTTAACCTTTTTCCCAGAACATAGCGTATGATATTTTTGAATCAAATGTCAAGATACCTCACAATTTATTTGATATTGGCCTCCTCAAACCGTAACCTGAATACACTCTTTCTACATATACTGGTGAATATTAGAATAGTAAGCGTAACCTTTTTAAATACACGAACGATAAAATAAAATTCAAAATAAACATTCGGTTTTTAATCATTATCTATGATATCGTTCTTGACATCGGTAGTGGATTCACGTTTTAATGAGAGGAGTAATTGTGTTTATTGGACTATGTTATACCCGCGGATGAATGTAAAGGGAGAGATTACCCATACCACCCGGTTCGGGATGTACATGAGGTAACGCCGAAGGAGTAAACCACCGATAAGCGGGGGTGAATCTCTCAGGCAAAAGGACTTTTACGGGACGCAACTCTGGAGAGCATCTATTCGCCCTGTGCGGGCGTCATGATCACCCAAGGGGAAACCTGCTTTACTAATGCGGCGGGGTAACTCTCAGGTACAAGGGACAGAGCCTTAGAATGCAGCGTGCTACTTGGCATGCCGATTCTTTGGCCTGTCCTTTTCCTTTTTCCCAAAAAACGAAAAACAGGATTCCAATCGGCGCTGCCATAGCTGCCTTACCATACTTATCTACGAATGACTTCTAGCTGAAAATTAAAAAAATAACCTGGTTCATTGATCCACGATTGTATATTCGGCCGTTTTTGACGGCCCATGACGAGGTGATTGGATGTCCGATTTGCTAAGAACACCACTCTTTTCACTATATCAGCAATATGAAGGCGTACGGTGCATTGATTTTGGAGGCTGGGAGCTTCCGGTGCAATTCAGCGGAATCCAGAAAGAACATGAAGCGGTGCGTGAGCGTGCCGGACTGTTCGATGTATCCCATATGGGCGAATTCACGGTACAGGGTGAGCAGGCTGAAACATTTTTGCAACAAATGATGACCAATGATGTGACCACGCTGGTTCCGGGTCAAGCCCAATATACCCTGATGTGTTATCCAGATGGCGGTGTGGTTGACGATCTGCTCGTGTATAAGTTGGAAGATCAGCATTATATGCTCGTCGTTAACGCCTCCAACATCGACAAGGATTGGGCATGGCTGCAAGAGCACCTGATCCCTGGCGTAAGCATGACCAACGATTCGGAGCAGACAGCGCTCCTCGCCCTGCAAGGTCCACTGGCTGTAGATATTATCGGAAAAGTTACAGATACAGATGTAAGCTCCATTGAACCGTTTCGTTTTGTGCAGAATGCCGAAGTATGTGGTGTAAAGTTGCTGTTGTCCCGTACGGGTTATACCGGTGAAGACGGCTTTGAACTATATGTTCCAGCAGATCAGGCTGCTGTAGTGTGGAATGGATTAATGAAAGCCGGTGAAGGTCATGGGCTGGTGCCAACCGGACTTGGTGCCCGGGATACACTGCGCTTTGAAGCGAAGCTTCCTCTATATGGACAGGAATTGTCGGCAACCATCTCTCCGCTTGAAGCTGGTGTTGGCATGTTTGTGAAGCTGAATGCTGGACCCTTTATCGGACACGAAGCTTTGTTACAGCAAAAAAATGACGGTCCCGCCCGCAAACTGGTCGGCATCGAAGTGCTGGAGCGTGGCATTCCCCGCCCCCACTATCCGATTTACGCTGAAGGCGTTCAGATTGGCGAAGTGACGACAGGTACGCAATCCCCTACATTGAAGCGTAATCTGGGGCTTGCCCTCATCGACAGCCGTTATGCTGCGCTGGGGACCCCGCTTGAGATTGAGATCCGCGGTAAGAAACTGAAAGCCGAGGTCGTAAAGACCCCTTTTCACAAACGGACACGTACGTCAAAGACACCTACTCAAGGAGCTGATCAAGCATGAGCAAGCACCGTTACATTCCCATGACCGAGCAAGATCAGAGCGCCATGCTCGCAACCATCGGTGTGGATACGATGGAGGAACTGTTTCAGGACATTCCCCAAGAGATTCGTTATCAGGGTGAGCTGCCCGTATCCTCGAAACTTGATGAATATGCACTGACACGTCACATGTCCAAACAGGCTGGCGCCAATGCCAATTTTGAAACACACGCCAGCTTCCTCGGTGCAGGCATATACGATCATCATGTCCCTTCGGTCATTAATCATGTCATTTCACGTTCGGAGTTCTACACTGCCTACACACCTTATCAGCCTGAGATCAGCCAAGGTGAACTTCAGGCGATTTTCGAATTTCAGTCTTACATCTGTGAATTAACCGGTATGGCTGTAGCCAATGCCAGCATGTATGACGGCGCAACTGCCTTTGCAGAAGCAGGCAATCTGGCCGCAGCGGCAACTCGTCGCAAACAGCTGATCGTATCCCGTACCGTTCATCCGGAAGCCCGTCAGGTATTGCAGGCCTATGCGCATGGACTCCGTTTGGAGATTGTCGAGATCGGCTATAAGGATGGAGTCACTGACTGGGATGCCCTGCAAGCCGCCATATCGGATGATACCGCTGCTGTCATGATTCAGAGTCCGAACTTCTTTGGTGCCGTAGAAAATGTAAAGCAAGCCGCTGACCTCGTGCATGCGCACAAGGGTCTGCTCGTCGTGAGTGCCAACCCGCTATCGCTGGGTCTGCTGGAAGCCCCAGGCAAGCTGGGTGCCGACATCGTTGTTGGCGATGCGCAACCCCTTGGTATCGCCGCTTCACTTGGCGGCCCGACATGCGGATATTTCGCCGTATCCCAGCCTCATATGCGCCGAATTCCTGGTCGAATTGTAGGCCAGACTACGGATCGCAACGGCAAGCGCGGTTTTGTACTGACATTGCAAGCGCGTGAACAGCACATTCGCCGCGAAAAGGCGACATCCAATATATGTTCCAACCAGGCTTTGCTTGCGCTCAGCGCATCTGTCTATATGTCCATTATGGGTAAACAAGGCATGATTGATGTCGCAGATCTGAATCTGCTAAAGAGTCATTACACCCTGAATACATTAACTGCGATTCCCGGCGTTAGCCTAACGTTTAATGCCCCAACATTCAATGAATTTGTGATTAAGCTGCCTGAAGGAACCGACGTGGATGCCCTTCAATTGAAACTGCTGGATGCGGGCTTTATCGGTGGCTATGAGCTTGAACGTGATTATCCGGAGCTTGCCGGACATATGCTGATTGCTGTTACCGAACGACGCAGTAAGGAAGAGATCGACGAATTCGCACGAGCATTGGAGGGATCGCTGTGACTCAGGAAACGACGACAACGACAACGACAACAACGGTACAAGGACAATCCGAAATGGGCGCCTCTGTCTCCACTACGGCTCAATCTGAGACAGCTACAACATTCAGCGCACAGTCCTTATCTCCTGCTCCGGAACAATCATTGATCTTTGAACTCAGCAGTCCTGGACGCGTCGCTTATTCCCTGCCGGAATGTGACGTTCCTCGTCAGGCTGTTGACACGTTGATTCCCCGGGAAATGCTCCGTTCGGAAGCAGCGGCACTGCCTGAAGTATTTGAGGTAGATGTTATCAGACACTATACTGCGCTGTCCCGTCGCAACTTCGGCGTAGATAACGGATTCTATCCGCTGGGTTCTTGTACGATGAAATACAATCCGAAGATTAATGAGGATGTTGCACGTTACAATGGCTTCGCCAAAATCCACCCTTATCAGCATGAATCCAGCATTCAAGGTGCACTTGAACTGTTATATACATTGCAAAACGACCTTGCAGGGCTGACAGGTATGGATGCGGTAACCCTGCAACCAGCCGCTGGTGCCCATGGGGAATGGACCGGACTTATGATGATTCGTGCCTACCACGAAGGTCGTGGTGAACAACGTACCAAAGTCATCGTGCCCGATTCATCTCACGGGACCAACCCTGCAAGTGCAACGGTTGCAGGATTCGAAACGGTGACGATTCCATCGCGCGCAGATGGATTGGTGGATCTCGATGCACTGCGAGCAGCTGTTGGTTCGGATACGGCAGCACTGATGCTAACCAACCCGAATACACTTGGTCTGTTCGAGAAAGATATTCAGGAGATTGCATCCATCGTGCATCAGGCTGGTGGCTTGTTGTATTACGATGGAGCCAATTCCAATGCCATTATGGGCATTACGCGTCCGGGTGATATGGGCTTTGACGTGGTGCATCTGAACTTGCACAAAACGATGAGTACGCCTCATGGCGGTGGTGGACCAGGTGCAGGACCCGTTGGCGTGAAGAGCCGTCTGATTCCGTTCCTGCCTAAACCAATGGTGATCAAGAATGAAGATGGTATGTATGCATTTGATCGTGAAGGTGATCAATCGATTGGTCGGGTCAAAGCCTACTACGGAAACTTCGGTATCCTGGTACGTGCATATGCCTACATTCGCACCTATGGACCAGAAGGTTTGCGTCGTGTATCGGAGTGTGCGGTACTGAATGCCAACTATATGATGGCCCGTCTTGCACCTTACTATGAGATTCCGTATCCAGGTGTATGCAAACATGAATTTGTCATGTCGGGTCGGGGACTGAAGCAATATGGTGTGCGTACACTGGATGTTGCCAAACGATTACTTGATTTTGGATATCATCCGCCTACGGTATACTTCCCGCTCAATGTGGAGGAATGCATCATGATCGAGCCAACGGAAACTGAAAGCAAGGAAACGCTGGATGGGTTCATTGATACGATGATACGGATTGCCAAAGAAGCGGAAGAGACACCTGAATTGGTACTCAACGCACCTTATGGCACACCGGTGACTCGTCTGGATGAGACCACTGCTGCCCGCAAACCTGTACTGAACTGCGCTTGCAGTTAAACCAAGTAATAACCTGTATACGTAGTGCTCCTACAATATCCCTTCCTGAGCATACCATTCGTATCTGTACGGTATCCGCCTGGTGGGTGAAATAATTACGAAGTACAGGGAACATTTACATTAGTTATCCGTTTTAAAAAATAACAGCCACGCAGAAGCGCGGCTGTTATTTTTTCTTCTCCGATTAGGCCCCTATCACTGTCCTGTATTCTTTCAGTCTAAGACTTCCAATTAGCCCGTTCCTTCTTCCCCAAACGCGGACAAGTGTAACAATAGGATCGACCTTGCCGTAAGTATTGAAGACAACATACATTTTTGATCGCAAGTCTCTTCGATGGTTCCAGGGGATGATCAATCATGCGAGTTCTGACACATAGCGGATTCTTTCCCAGCCCAAACACATTAGGAGTCAGCACATTTTGCATAACATGTTCAACAGCAGTTAACTTGCGCATGACAGCTTCTTCGTGCTGAAATGCTTCACAGATGTTCTCCCTGTAGTTTTCCAAAGCCGTTGGCAACTGCCCCCACAACATGCTGACATGCAACCCCGAAACGTAGGACAAACACTCTATTAAAGGACGTGCAGTCCGACTGTAGAAACGGTTGAATTCTGCTTCAATCCAGACGCTTCTTCCTTCCGAATCATTCGGAGCGAGGTCAACCTCCAGTTTTTCAAGTTGAAAAGTAATTCGCGTATATCCCTTTTCCTGCATCAAATGTACATTGAGATTGGCAAGCGAGAGATTGGGAGCTGCATCATACACCGTGACGATATATTGCAGTGCAGCTGCTACACTTCCAAACCAACTGGTGAAATAGGCTGCGGCGACCGTTTGGTCATGCCCCTCGATTAACTGTTGGTAGGTGGACAAGAAGCTGCTCATTTTCTCCGGGTCCAGAATAGAATCGCCATATAAGGATGCAACAGGCACACCATGCAGTTTGTCTACAAGATTAAAGTGGACCCTCAGTTCCTCACGTATCCCCTCGCGCATCATTGACCGAACAAACGAGTCAGGTCATCCAGCATGGAAGTCGCCGCATTAGGTCCGTAACCACCAAACCATGAATCCGACGCCACCTGGAATACCTGATTATTCTTCACGGCCTTCATATTTTTCCAAATTCCAAGACTCTCCAGATTATTATAGATTTCGTCATTATCATTGATCAGGATGATGTAATCCGGATTAATCTCTGGCAGTTTTTCATTCGATAGCACCTCATACCGACTTTCTGCACTTGTCTCCGGGAAAACATCCGGTCTGGAGAAGCCAAAATCGTCGTAAAGCCATCTATAATCCATATCTCCGTAGTAACGAACATCATTTCTGATACGCAATACCATAAGTGTCTTACCTTCCGCTTTGGCGTGTACGTTCTGGATCGCCTCCGCTTTCTCTTTTTCATAGGCAGTGATTACTTCCTCAGCTTTATCGTTCAGACCAAACGAAGCAGCAGTTGCGCGAAATGCCGTCTGCCAGTCAGGTGCTACATACCCATTCTCCAGCATCGCCGTTGGAGCAATCTTGGCGTAACTCTCGTACTGCTCTTCGCTGTTCGTATCCGTCATAATTAGATCTGGCCCAAGAGATAGCAATTTCTCGGCACTAACTTTACCTTGTTCACCAATGATCTCCACATTATTCAAGAAAGGTTTCAAATATAACGGGAAATCTTCGTTTTGTGACTTCACCGTGGCTTTCGGTGTCATACCAAGCGCGATCAGGTGATCCGTCAAATATGTCACTGTTGAAGCGATATTCACCGGTTCTTGAGATAACGTCTGCTCTCCGGTTGTATCCTTAAATGTAAAAGTAGCATCATTAGTATCATTAGATGCAGATTGTTCCTGTGGCGCTGGTTCCTCGGCAGACACACCTGGTTTGACTTCGTTGCCACAGGCCACGATCAGAACTAGCATTGCAAGCAAAACTGCGGTTATAGTTAAATTGCGTTGATTCCGTCGTTTCATTTTATACAAATCCCCTTATTCATTGGTTATTCTTTTCTTATTTTCATGACGCGTGTACTCGTAATCCAGCCCTTTTCATTTCTCATATTCACAAAGAACGAAACAGCATGCTTTGGAAGACGTATCATTGCTTTGTTGTTTATTGCATCCAACGATGCGGGGATCGTCTCCCATTTGGTAATCCTCCAATCCCTATCGTCCTTACACCAATACAACGTAGCTTCCAGAATCGGAACGGATGAGGCATAATGTACGCTGAACCAATCACCCTCGAACTGTTCTCCACGTATCTCAGTAAGTGCCGGTCCCCCCTTAGCGATACTATCAGCAAATGCATAGACCTCACTGCATGTCCATGCATCCTTGTATGAATGCCCAAGACCCGGATGAAGACTTAATCTGCTATGTCTGTTAATCGGGTAACAGTTGAGATGCTCTTCATAGGACTTGTTGAAAATGGATAGCGGAAAATGTGTATCATTACTCCCGTTAAGCCACAACATCGGTAGTCGACTCCCGGAGAGGTAAGTAGAGGGATCCCATAATAAACGAATACGTTCAGCATCTACCTCCGGCATAGAAGCAAAGCCCATTCCATAATAGGAACCTGGTTCATATAAATACCCACATCCATAAACAGGCATGGCAAAAGAAAGCCTAGTATCCAGTCCTGCTACCAAACTTGTGATGATCCCTCCCCAGGAAATTCCGGTTATGCCTACTCGATGTTTATCCACCCCTTTGAAGGAGCCGAGAAGTGAATGGGCCTTTATTACGGCAGCTACCGCATGATACATCCATTGGTCCTCTACAGGCTGCTCGTAATCGGCAAATACACCTTGCTTCACTGGTCCGCTCCATGGATGTGAAGGCCATTCCATTCGTTCTGTGTGTTCCTCATCCCCGTATGGAACATGTCCTTCCAGATCCATGGCAATCGCAGCATACCCCCTTGCCATCCATTCTTTCACCCAGCTCTTATATGCTGTGCCAGCTCCACCATGGACCAATATAAGAGCTGGCACTTCCTCGTCCGGAGAGATTGAGTCCGGGATTCCATAGTAGGCAAATATGCGAGTAGCACGTCCTTTGTATGAAACACCCTCATAGAATAAGGAATTAACTCCGGTATGTAGATCTTCGGAGAGTTGGAATCGTTCAGGTACTTCGTATAATTGCTCCAGATTCCAAGGCGGCTTTCCAGAAATGGAACAGTCACCTCCTTGAATTGATAATGATTTTCTTTCTCAATGATTATCATATCATTCAATGCTCCGTCCAAACATGGATATTTAAACGGATTGAACTGGACTTTGGTCAGCCAAATAACCGCATAAAGTAAGAAAGTGCCCGATCATGCGACCAAGCTGAATACTCGAATAATTTTTCGGTTCCCACCTCATACACATGCTCATGTCTCACCGCTGCCAAACGTTGCCATTGTTCGCTGATCTGAAGTGCCCTCCATTCCTTGACTGCCTGCTCTGTGGAATCCACCATGATAATGAGGATGTCTGCATCGTAGTTTTCCAGTGCTTCTTTCGTCACTGATTCAAAAACAGTGATCTCGTCGAGACGATGTGTAGCCGTCAGTCCAAAATCATTATAGAGGACCGCGCCAGCATTACGTTTTCCATAAATCCGGTACTCCGTATCAGTAATTCGCCATATATTTACGGTAGCTCCACCAATTTTACGTCTAACTTTGTGATAGACTGTCTCTGCTTTTCTGTCGTATTCTGCCAACCATCCCTCAGCCTCTTCTCGTTGCTCCATCACTTCTGCAATGGTTCGCAGCTGTTGTCGCCAGTCCGCCGATAACCACGGGATGGGGACCGTAGGCGCAATATGCTCCAGCTCTTTTCGTGCCTGTTCTGCCAGACTGTCAGTGCAAAAAATAAGGTTGGGCTCCGCCACACGTAATCTTTCCACATTTTCTTGCCAAATTGCCCCCTCCCCAAGCTCATAAGAGTGCAGCCGGGTCATGCGATTGTATAACTCGTGATTGGGATAAAAAGCCGCCGCCTTTGGAAGCAGACCAAGCGCCAGTAAACTACCCGAGATCGGATCAGATACACTTGCGATGCTGTATCTACGGCTTTTGACAAAAGCGATTGGTGAAAGGCCCATCTTCTGTTTGAATCTCCTGCTAAAATAAAATTCATCTTCGTAGCCGACACGAACTGCGGTCTCTTTTACACCGTCACCTGATAAAAGCAGTTCTCTTGCACGTTTCATTCTGATGTCCATCAGATACGTTGTAGGCGTCTTTCCTATATAATGTTGAAATGCCCACGAAAAATATCCCGGGCTCAGTCCAGCCAGCTTGGCCAGTTCATTACGCTTCAGTTCATGCTCCAGATGTTCACTCATAAATTCGGATACGCGTGTAATGGCAGCAGCCGTAGTTTCTATGCTCTGTGATTTTACTTCGGCTTGAACAAGCGAAGACATCAGACCATATAATTCGGCCTGTCTGCTGAATTGATCCTCTTCGCCAGCAGCGTCAGATTGAATCAATCGACTGCATGAGATGGCGAGTTGTTGTTGGTCTTTACACCAGAATAAGCCTCTCATACAATCTTTGCTTGTGATTACTTGCTGTTCCCCGACAATCTCGTATATTTCAAACCGGATCAAAAAGCCTGTTAACACTTGCTCATCAGCCATCAGCCTGAACCCATCCCCTGAAGGAAGTAAATAAACTTCTCCTTGGTTTAGTGGCGAAATGTGTTCATTGGTGAGTAGTGTTCCCGTGCCGCCCATACACAGGATAGCCGTGTGTTCACCTGCAACGGGATGAACAGATTCTCCATTCCGGGACACTTCAAACGTATCGATACTGCTATATTTAAGCAATTGAACTGCCTTCTTCTCATTGCCTTTCATCGCAACCCTACTTTCCCCACAGCATGATATGTATTTTTAATTATGGTTATCTACCTTAATGATAATGATTTTCACTCAATATACAAACTGGAAAATCTAGCTTATCTGGAGAAAAGAAGAAACACTCAAAACAAAAAAAGCCAGTACCCGCTGTAACAGCGGATACCGGCAAAATCGCTGCATGAATGCAGCTCATTATCGGAAAAAGAAAAACCTCAAATCCGGAGGAAACCCCGGCAAAATTACGCTTGAATGCTTTGAACCAATTCAACGACTTGTTCAGCCGTTTGCATATCCAGAGCTTTAGCAGCCAGTTCCTGCATATCCGCACGGGACAGCTTGGTGATCTGACTACGGGCTGGCAGAATGGAGGTTGCGCTCATGCTGAACTCATCCAATCCAAGACCGAGCAGCAATGGAATTGCTGTTTCGTCTCCTGCCATCTCACCGCACATGCCAACCCATTTGCCTTCACGATGTGCTGCATCGATAACCATTTTAACCAAACGCAAAATGGCCGGGTTGTAAGGTTGGTACAGATACGATACGCGTTCGTTCATACGGTCTGCAGCCATAGTGTATTGAATCAGATCGTTCGTTCCGATACTGAAGAAATCCACTTCTTTGGCAAACTGATCTGCGAGAACTGCCGTCGAAGGAATTTCGACCATGATTCCGAGTTGAATGCTGTCAGAAACAGCAATACCTTCAGCAACCAGCTTCTCTTTCTCTTCGAGCAAGACAGCTTTTGCTTCACGGAATTCACCCAGTGTTGCGATCATTGGGAACATAACACGCAGGTTTCCATGTACACTTGCACGCAGCAATGCACGCAATTGTGTACGGAAGATATCCAGACGGTCCAGACACAGACGAACTGCGCGGAAG
The DNA here is from genome assembly GCF_051967555.1 of Paenibacillus sp. SAF-068. Lineage (NCBI taxonomy): Bacteria > Bacillati > Bacillota > Bacilli > Caryophanales > Paenibacillaceae > Paenibacillus > Paenibacillus sp. SAF-068. The sequence continues at coordinate 87,849 of NZ_JBQCJX010000002.1, read as the reverse complement.
CCGAGGAATGGGTTCATTTCTTTTGGCAGATCCAGGTATGGAAGCTCTTTGTCTCCACCGATGTCGAGGGTACGAACAACGACAGGTTTGCCTTCCATTTTTTCCAGTACCGCTTTGTATGCATTGTACTGAATATCTTCGGAAGGAAGCTTGTCTCTGCCCATGTACAAGAACTCGGTACGGTACAGGCCTACAGCCTCGCCACCGTTCTCCAGAACACCCGTTACATCATTCGGTGTACCGATGTTGGCTGCAAGTTCAACATGAACGTTGTCCACTGTTACTGTTGGCTCATCACGTAATTTTCTCCACTCAGCACGTTGTGCATCATACTGCTCCTGTTTGGAACGGTATTCAGCAATAACTTCATCCGTAGGGTTAACCAGCACGTGACCATCCAGACCATCAACAATGATCATATCGCCTTGCTTCGCTTGAGCCAGGATGTCCTTTGTTCCAACGACAGCCGGAATTTCAAGAGAGCGAGCCATGATCGCGGAGTGAGAAGTACGTCCACCAATATTGGTTGCGAAACCTTTAACAAATTGGCGGTTCAATTGAGCCGTGTCGGAAGGCGTCAGATCCTCCGCAAGCACGATCACTTCTTCGTTAATCTCAGCCGGACTCATAAAGTCGATACCAAGCAAGTGATTTAGCACACGTTTGGTAACGTCACGCATATCTGCTGCACGTTCCTGTAAGTATGCACTCTTCATGTTCTCAAACATGGAGATAAATTGCGATGCCGTTTCGTTCAGTGCAAATTCCGCATTGATCATGTTATCGGCAATACTTGCTTTAACCGGATCAATCAATTCCGGGTCATTCAGAATGAGCAAATGCGAAGCAAAAATCTCAGCTTTTTTCTCGCCAAGCTCTTGTAAAGTACGCTCTTTGATCGCCTCAAGCTCAGCCTGGGACTTGCCCAGAGCTGAGTCGAGTTTCGCGATCTCTGCGTCAACGTCGGTAATTTGGCGTTTTTCTACAGAGTAGTCAGGATGCTCCAAGATAAACGCCTTGGCGATAGCAATACCCGCCGAAGCCGCGATCCCGGAGACATTAAGCATTAATTTCGCCCAACCCTTCGTTAACCATAACGTCAGTCAAAGCTTGAAGAGCTTCAGCTTCGCCTTCACCTTCAACGATGATGCTGATGGTGTCGCCTTGTTCCAATCCGAGGGAAAGAACACCCAGGATGGATTTCAAAGTTACTTTTTTACCGTTAGCTTCTGCAAAGGATTCTGCACCTTTGAATTTGTTTGCTGTATTAACCAGGGCTGTCGCCGGGCGTGCGTGGATACCATCTTCGTCTGTAATTCTGAATGTTTGTTGCATTACAATCATCTCACTTTCAGTAGTTTGGTTTAGGCATTGCATATATTTACACTTGCTTGCCATTGTCGTAACACTTCTTATTTTATCTCAATGATTGGCTGATCGCCAACTTTCAGCACTCCACTCTTCTTCAGGGTTACCGTGGAGCCTTCTGGCAGGTTGGTGAAGATAACTGGTGAAATGATCGATGGAGCGTTCGCTTTGACATACTCCAGATCAACTTCCATAATCGGCTGACCCGCCGATACCAGATCACCTTCCTGTACCAGTACGTTAAAGCCTTGACCCTTCAGCTTCACCGTATTGACACCTATATGAACAAGCACTTCCTTGCCTCCGTCGGACATGATACCCACGGCATGTTTGCTTGGAAATACATTAAACACTTTACCATACACAGGAGAAGCTATTGTGCCATCATGTGGCAAAATTGCGAAACCATCACCTGTCATTTTCTCGGCAAACACGGGATCAGGTACATTCGAGATGTCCAGCAATTCACCATTGACTGGCATTACGATGTCCTCAGCAACGATGCGCTCGCCTTGCTCACCCTGCGCCTTCTCCTCTTCTGGAGTTGGCTTGGCAGCTACTGGCGTTGGCGCTGGTGTTCGACCTGCGATAATATCCTGCATTTGAGATTTGATCGTGTCGGAACGGGTTCCGAAGATGGCTTGAACATTATTACCCACTTCAAGCACACCAGATGCACCCAATTGTTTCAAACGATCTTTTTTCACATTGGATTTCTCATTAACTTCAATCCGCAAACGAGTAATACAAGCGTCCAGATGTTTGATATTCTCTTTGCCACCAAAAGCTTCGAGAATGTTATGAGGCAGGTCATCCGTTGAACCAGATCCTCCGCCAGATTCGGTTTCAGGCGTTGCTTCTTCACGTCCTGGTGTTTTGAGATTGAATTTGCGAATGATAAACCGGAAACCGAAGTAATAGATTACCGCAAGAATCAATCCGACAATAATAACGTCCCACCATGGTGTCCGGTTCGGAATAATACCAAAGATCAGGAAGTCAATGAACCCACCGGAGAAGGTCATACCGATCTTAACACCCAGAATTTGCATGGTCATGAAAGACAAACCTGCAAAGATACAGTGCACTGCGAACAGGATTGGTGCTACAAACAGGAACGAGAATTCAAGTGGTTCTGTGATACCTGTCAGGAACGAGGTCAGCGCGGCTGAACCCATGATACCTGCAACATACTTTTTGTGTTCCGGTCTTGCTTCATGGTACATCGCAAGAGCGGCCGCTGGCAAACCAAACATCATGAACGGGAATTTACCAACTTGGAACGTTCCCGCTGTGAGGTTCACACCATCACGCAATTGATTGAAGAAGATTTGCTGGTCACCACGAATGACATCTCCAGCTTTGTTCACGTACTCACCGAACTCAAACCAGAATGGAGAGTAGAAAATGTGGTGAAGACCAAACGGAATTAGTGACCGTTCCACAACTCCGAAGATGAATGCCGACAATGTCGGGCTTGTATCTACCATGAAGTGAGACACAGCATTCAACCCATTTTGAATCGGTGGCCAGATAACTACGAGAAGTAACCCAAGCAAGAGGGATACAACCGAAGTGATAATCGGAACGAATCGTTTACCGGCAAAGAAACCCAGGTAAGACGGCAGTTCGATTTTGAAAAATCGATTGTAACACAGCGCGGCGGCGATACCTATGATAATACCTCCGAACACGCCTGTACTTAATGTTGGGATACCCAAAATGCTGGCATAGCCTGGCACTTCACCGATCATTGCCGGAGTAACCCCTACCGCGGTACCCAATGTGACGTTCATAACCAGATAACCGATGATGGCCGCGAGACCTGCAACCCCTTCGCCACCAGCCAATCCGACGGCTACACCGACGGCGAACAGCAATGCCAGATTATCGAATACGATCTGACCCGCGTTCATCATAATTGTTGCGATCGAATTCACCCAAGGGGTGTCGAGCGCCGTTACATATTGCAAGAAATCTGGATTAACCAGCATGTTACCGATTCCGAGCAGCAATCCTGCCGCTGGCAGAATGGCTACAGGTAACATAAGAGCTTTACCAACTCTTTGCAATACACCAAAAAGCTTTTTAAACATCGCGTCGTATCTCCCTTTCGTCTAAGTTTGTATGTCGTGATGCAAGCAAGGAAACACAAAAAAGGCATGAATTAATAAAGTTAACTGTGCCAACCTTGGGGTATAGCATACCCTGTACAAGGAAAGAACAATCACACTTTAATTAACTCATGCCTGATCGAGTCAGTAACACGTCGCTTATGTTTATTCAGTTGCTTGATTACGGACACCATTGTAGCACCAGTTACAATCCATTGCAAGCCTTTACACCAAAAAAATAATTCTGGCATTCCATCACTGGAATGATTTCACTTATTCTCTTCTTCCTTCCGCTGATTAAGCCGTTGCAGATGAATGGTCAAATACCCTACTTCGGCAGGGTAAACTGGAAGCTTCAGCCTTTTCTCCATCACTTTGGTCAGTTTCCATGCAAGCGAGTACATTTCGGGATACTCCAACTTAAGCAGGGAATCCAACTTATGAAGTTCTTCCACTTTGTCTCCACGGCGAACACGCTCTAGGGCGAAACGAAGATGAGTCAGCAAACGCGAGTAATCAAGCGATTCCGTTTCAAACGAATAATCGAGTTGATCGGACACCAGGTTCACCAAATCAGTGATCAATTGTGAATGTTCACGTACCTGGGATATATTTTGATTGGTCATTGCACTATAGATATGAAGGGCAACAAAACCAATCTCGTCCATCCCCAAATCAACGCCCATTCTCTCTTTGATCAGACGAACAGCGTAATCCGCCATTCGATATTCTTCAGGATAAATCTCGCGGGTTTCATATAAAAATGGATTTTGTATGACAATGCCCTGCTCCTTGCGTTTTAACGCGAAAGAAATATGATCGGTTAATGCAATATGGATATGTTCATTCAGAGGAACATCCGTACGCTCTGCAATATACGTAATAACTTCGTTAATAATCTCGATCAGTGCTTCATCCACCTGTGGAAGAAGCTGTTTGTACTGCTCTTGCTCCTGCTGGTTTTTCAAAATGAACATTTTCTCCACAGCCATCAATGGAATGTGATCACTCGGCTTTCGGTTAAAGCCAATGCCTTTACCAATAACAACGACTTCCCCGTGTTCAGGATGCTGTGCAATGATTACATTATTATTTAGCGCTTTATCTACATGCAGGCTGCTCATTGTTTGCACCTCTTTTTTCACACCTTCTTAGGTGCGATTAAGTCACACCCTGTTACGAACGAAAAGACACCCGGAGCGGGCAAACCGCGCCGGACGTCTCGCTTAAAAAGTAACAAAAATTCGCCTTAAGGTCAATAGAGCAACCATGCAAGATTCGAAGTGCTTCTTACTCGTCAACTCCAGCTTTTTCCACAATCTTGTCGATTATAGAAGGAGTTGTAACAGCCTCGCTCTGTTGAATGGCAACTGGGGCAGGTGATTTGGACTTGGTAAGGCCTTTAATCAGCTGCTCTACATCAATGCCGGATACGCTCTTGAGCATCTCTGGAGCTGTAGCCATAAGTTCGGTAACATAGTTACTCACTCGTGTGGCACCTTCACCCTTACCTGTATCTACCACCGTCAGTTTATCAATAGATGCAATCGGCTCTGCAATTTTGCCAGCCAGTTCAGGCAGCATTTTGACAATGATATCGAGTACAGCCGCTTCGCCAAACTTCTGGAACGCCTCGGCCAGTTTTTCCTTCGCTTCAGCTTCTGCAAGTCCCTTCAAACGGATAACTTCGGAGTCCGCTGTACCTTTTGCAAGTTCAGCATCCGCCATAGCCTGACCTTCAAGTCGCTTCTGTTCAGCTGTAGCTTTGGCGTGTGTTTCAATGGAGTACTGTACTGCATCTGCTTCACGCATTCTTTTAGCTTTGTCTGCTTCGGCAGCCTGCTCTACTGCATAACGATCTGCTTCTGCCTTTTTCTTTACTTCGGCGTCATATTGCTTCTCACGAACGATGATTTCCTTAGCCTGAAGGTCAATTTCCCGTTCCTTACGAACGAGTTCGACCTTCATTTCCTCTTCGACTACGGTTTGTCTAGCACGTGCTTCATGGATATGGTACGCCTGATCGGCTTCCGCTTTGGCTGTATCCTGATCCCGTTTAAACGTGGCTACTTTCAGTTCTTTCTCTTTGGCTGCCTCGGCGATATTGGTATCCCGCAGCAACTCTGCTTTTTGTCCCTGCTCTTCCGCATTGGCCTTCTGAATACGGGCATCACGCATCGCTTCCGCTTCAGCAATCTCGGCATCCCGTTTCACTGCAGCAATTCTCGGTTTACCGAGAGCATCCAGATAGCCCTGTTTGTCACGAACATCCTTGATGGTGAATGAGACAATTTGCAGTCCCATTTTCTTCAGATCTCTAGCGGCTACGCCTTGAACCTCTTGTGCGAATCGATCCCGGTTCCGATATACTTCTTCTACCGTCATTGTACCGAGGATGGCCCGCAAATGCCCCTCCAGTACCTCCTGTGCTTCGCTTCTCAGCGCATCCACAGGTTTACCGATAAATTGCTCGGCTGCGGTAGCAACGTCCTCTACAGCGCCACCCACCTTGATAATAGCGACACCATCAGCGATAACCGGAACACCTTGCTCCGTGTACACTTCAGGTGTGGAGACATCCAACTTGTGGGACAACAAGGAGATAAATTCGGATTGCTGGAATACCGGCAGGATAAATGCACCGCCACCACGAACAATCTTAATTTTTCGGCCAGAATCATCATCAGAGATATTTTTGCTACCCAAGAATGATCCCGTAACGATCATAGCCTCATCCGGTCCAACTGTTTTGTATCTCGCCCAGAAAGCCAAACCCAGAATCAGTATTACAGCAACCACAACTATTGGAATCAATAATACATCCCAATTCAAATTCAAATTTTCCATTCCACATCTCTCCCCTTAATTTAATCATGATGAGTGCTTAAGCTACTTAAGTGATTGAAATACGTTATAAATCTTTAAGTACATTTTCATCCCATTCTGACACACGCAATACGCCATCTACAACATCCACTACAACTACACGGGCTCCCACCGCAATGGGGAGGTGTTCAAAACTGGATGCCGTTTGAATCGTGCTACCTGATGCAAAGCGGATCATCACTTCGCCAAAACCTTTTTCCGGCACCGGAATGGTAATTTCCCCGATTTTCCCAGATAACTCTTTCATTGAAAATGCAATCGAGACATCGCTGTTACGCATCGGTTTGATATATGCGAAGAATACCAGCATGGCTGCAGCTATACCTATAAGAAGGGATAATATTAGACCCGACATGGCACTTAATGAACTGTAACGTGTCAACATAATGCCTGCCCCACCGAATGTTGTAATGGAACCCGCTAACACAACGGGTTTGAAAAAATCAAGACCTGGCATTTCGAAGGCTCCGTCCAGCAAGCCGTCAATCAAGTCACCTAGCACTAGGCTGACAACCGCAAATATTGCTCCTCCGATTAGACACCCCCAATAAATTGTCTCCATCCCCTTGTTCCTCCTCTCCTCTGCCGCAAATTCATCCTAACTGGGCATTCCACATGTAAATAAATACGTAGTTAACATTAAAATGTTTCAAAATCTTTCCTCAAATGTATTCTGGAGTCGATAATGGGTATTACATAAAAAAAACCGCAAGTCCCCATGAAGGAGACTTGCGGCTATTGAACAACAGGATGTGTCTACTCTTGTCAGTGATTATACAATTACAGAGAGGCCTTGTAGATCGATACAACATCTTCCCGTTGCAGTTTCTTAAAGTTACCGAATGGACCAAACAACATGGCTTTATCAGCCATAACATCGATCTGGCTATCATCGATATCATAATCAGCCAAACGGTTAGGGGCACCAATGGATGTCCAGAATTGGCTCAGCGCATCGATACCTTCTTCAGCAATCTGTTTGTCCGACTTGCCTTCAGGATTCACTTCAAATACATTAATTGCCAGACGTTTGAAGCGGTCCACATTGACATCCAGGTTATGTTTCATCCAGTGTGGGAACAAGATCGCAAGTCCACCACCATGTGGGATATCATATACTGCGGATACGGCATGTTCAATATTATGTGTTGCCCAGTCCCCTGCGAGACCCATATTCAGCACGCCATTCAGTGCCATTGTTCCGCAATACAGGATTGTTTCACGCAGTTCATAGTTCTCCAGATCTTCAACCAGACGCGGTGCTGCTTCCATGACAGTACGCAGAATCGTCTCACAGAAGCCCAGTTGAACCGGTGTATTGGCATCCAGATGGAAGTAATGCTCCAATACGTGAGACATCATATCGACCATACCGTATACCGTTTGGTCCAGTGGAACCGTGTATGTATTCACCGGATCCAGGATAGAGAATGCAGGGAATGAGTATGCACTGCCCCAACCCAATTTTTCTTGGGTATCCTGATTCGTAATAACCGAACCGGAGTTCATCTCCGAACCTGTTGCTGCCATCGTCAATACCGTACCCAGTGGAAGAGCGTCCTGTGCAACAGCTTTGCGCTGAGCAAAATCCCACATGTCGCCGTCATATTTAGCACCTACCGCAATAGCTTTGGAACAGTCCAGAACACTACCGCCACCTACAGCCAGGATCAGGTCAATGTTATTCGTTTTGCAAAGGTCTACCCCTTTATGCACCGTAGAAAGACGCGGGTTCGGTTCCACGCCAGCCAGTTCAGTCACTTCTGCTCCGGCTTCCTTAAGCAATCCGATCACCTGATCGTAAAGCCCACTGCGTTTGATACTGCCGCCACCATATACAAGCAGAACCCGTTTACCGTATTTCGGTACTTCTGTCTTTAATGCTTCCAGTTGCCCTTTACCGAAAATCAGACGGGTTGGATTATAAAATTGAAAAGATCTCATATCTATTGTCGCCTCCAATGGAGTTTAGAATTTTTGTGCAACTCCAATTATAGTACCCCGTTTATAGAAAAACAAATCGATAGCCACTCACTTTATAACAACCCGTTAATCTCCAGATGGGCTCGGAACATCTCACTGGTGGAAGGCAAATCTTCAGGTGCTACCCAAGTTTCAGATGCCCATAATCCAGCCTGTTTGAATGCCCGTGGACAATGGATAAAACACTCTTCCACATCTACAATGACAGCAGCACCTATCGTTTTGCCACTCCATCCCATGCTAGCGATAAATTCCTCATCCTTGGTGATCGATGCTCTACCATTAATGCGCAGCACTTCATTCAGACCCGGAATCAAAAAAAGCATACCAATACCTGGGTTAGACAACATGTTCAACAAGGAATCGATCCGCCGATTGCCTGGGCGTTCGGGATAGACGAGCCGGTATGTATCATACACTTTGACGAAGCCAGCTCCATCGCCCCGTGGTGACACATCACTTTTCCCATCATGATCGGACGTGGAAAGGAAAAATAATGGTGACATGGATAGAAAGTTCTGAACATGTGAATCCACAAATGATATTGCCTTGTTACGCACATGTTCATGGGGTTCACCCACCATGCCTTGCAGTTCCTCAGCATCTGTAATCAACGGAATATCCAATGCCTGCTTTTCCAAGTGATTAACCCCATTTCCTCAATTTATTGTGTCGCTCTAGGACTTCTCTCCATTATAACTTGCCCGGGAGTTCATTCCAATGCGTACAAATGTTAAGAACGACCAAGAACACCCCTCCTGATTGAGCGTGTGTTCTTGGGTTTGGTTCATTCTATTGATTCCTATTCAGTGTATCCCATGCTGCTCACAAAACGACGGAAAGCTTGACGTCCTGCTTCATCATGTTTGTAGACACCTGCATGCTCCAGAATCTCTGCAAATTTCAAACCGACTTCCTGTTGTACAATCGCAACGGCTTGTTCTTTATCCAGATTAGGCCCGAAACGCTCAATCAATTCTTCAGCCCAGCCCAGATGTTTGTTCAAGACATGCTCAGAAGCTTTGGCTTCCTCAGCAAGCTTGGCATCTCCAGCGAGGATATCCGCGATACTGTCCAGTTCTTCTTTCAAACGACCTGGCAGGATGGCAAGTCCCATCACTTCGATCAGACCAATGTTCTCTTTCTTGAGATGGTGCATCTCACGGTGCGGATGGAAAATCCCTTCAGGATGCACATCATTTGTACGATTGTTCCGTAAAACGAGATCCATCTCATAACCACCATCTGCACTACGACGAACAATCGGTGTTACCGTATTGTGCGGTACTTGTTCGCCGTCCACTTCACTGAATGCTTCGATATCCACAGCAGAATCACTATATAGCTTCCACGCTTCATATACTGCGTTACCCGCTTCAAGCAGCTCTGCAGGATCGTGTGAAGACAGACGCATCACGGACATCGGCCATTTTACGAGACTCAGTGTAAGTCCAGGTGCATCTGCATGGCGGAAGACCGCTTCTGGCTGTGCATTTTGAATGGCGAACGTATGACGACCACCCTGGAAATGGTCATGTGTCAAAATGGATCCACCTACAATCGGCAGATCCGCATTGGATCCGATAAAGTAATGCGGATACTCCCCGACAAAGGCAAGCAGTCTGCGCAGCGTATCTTTGGTCAGTTTCATCGGCACATGATCATGATGGAAAATGATGCAATGTTCGTTGTAGTACACATATGGCGAGTACTGGAACAACCACGGTTCGTTGTTAAGCTCCAGTGGAATAACTCTCAAATTCTGGCGGGCCGGGTGATTCACACGACCCGCGTAACCTACATTTTCGCGACACAACTGGCATTTCGGATAGACCGGTGGCGGAAGCAATTTCGCCATGGCAATTTCCTTGGGACTTTTCTCCGGTTTCGACAGGTTAATCGTAATCTCCATGTCTCCATAGGCTGTGTCCTGTGTCCAGTATACGTTCTTCGAGATCCGGTCCATCCGAATGTAGTTGGAGTTAATCGACAAGTCATAGAATTGGGATGTAGCCGCCTCAATGCCTTCTGTCTGCTCCGTGTGCCGGAAGGCGCGTACCACTTCGGATGGGCGTGCCATGAGATGACCCATGATTTTGGCATCCAGCAAATCACGGAACGTATCGCTATTTTCAGGAATGAGTCCAATGGTAAATCCATAATCAATCAATGTATCCAGCATAGCCTGTGGGCCATCGGGCACAGCGGTGCCCAACTCGCCGGCATAAGGCTCCGAGAATCCGAATTGTTCCAGCAGAAGGTTGCGGCTGTAATCCCAATCTGCTTCCTCGATTAACTGTTTCTGCAAGGCAAATGCAACCAGACGTTCAATGGCATGCAGTGCTTCCTGCTGCTCCGGTGTCCGCTCTGTGGCACCTGCTGCAATATGAGTCTGTGACATAAGGTGTTCGCCTCCTAGTTTTTTCCGTAGCCGTCAGGACGTGATTGGTGCCAGCTCCAAGCGCTTTGAATGACATCTTCCAGATTGGTCCATTTTGGATTCCAGCCCAGAACGGATCTCGCTTTTGCAGATGAAGCGACCAGCACTGCGGGGTCACCTGCACGACGTGGCTCCTGTACAACCGGGATATCGAGGCCCGTTACTTTTTTAGCTGTTTCAATCACTTGTTTTACCGAGAATCCTGTGCCGTTACCCAGGTTAAACACATTACTGTTCTCACCTTTGCGAAGATAATCTACTGCACGCAGATGTGCATCAGCCAAGTCGCTCACGTGGATGTAGTCACGGATACATGTTCCGTCTTCTGTTGCATAGTCGTCACCAAACACCGCGATATGCGAGCGTTGTTTCAATGCTGTTTGCAGTACGAGTGGAATCAGATGACTCTCTGGTTGGTGATCTTCACCAATTTTACCGCTCTCATGAGCACCGGCTGCATTGAAGTAACGCAGAGACACGTATTTGATATCCTGAACTTTATCGAACCATGACATCATGCGTTCCATCATCAGTTTCGTTTCACCGTAAACGTTGGTTGGCTCTGTACGATCGCTTTCTTCGATTGGCACTTTCTCAGGCTCACCGTAGGTCGCTGCCGTGGAAGAGAAGACGATACGACGTACATTTGCTGCATTCATCGCTTCCAACAGACACAGTGTACCAAACACGTTGTTGTCATAATACTTAACCGGGTCTTTCATACTTTCGCCAACGAGTGAGTTCGCTGCAAAATGAATGACTGCATCAATTGAATTCTCAGCGAACAGCTTTGCCAGAATTTCCTTGTCACGCAGATCCCCTTCATATAATTTACCGCCGAGCAACGCTTCACGATGCCCTGTCTGCAAGTTATCCAGTACAACAACCTCTTCCCCACGTTCCAACAATGCCGCTACCGTGTGAGAACCAATATACCCTGCTCCACCTGTCACCAAAATTGCCATTTTACTTCGCCTCCTTCAATTCTTTAACACCGTCACCTACGCCACACACATAAAAATCACCTTTGAGAGTGGTACGTGCTTCATATGCAGCGCCCACTTCGCTTACAAAACGCTCGACATCATTTTCATGCACAAGCGATACGGTACAACCGCCAAATCCTGCGCCAGTCATTCGGGCACCAAGCGTGCCTGGAATCCGCTGAGCTTCTTCAACCATAACATCCAGTTCATCACAGCTTACTTCGTACAAGTCGCGAAGTGATTCATGAGAAGCGTTCATCAATTTGCCGAAGGTTCCCAGATCATTACGCTGCAATGCTTCGACCGATGCGAGCACACGTGCATTCTCTTCCACAACATGTTGTGCGCGCTGTCTTACTTTCTCATCCTTGATCTGATCCTGTAGTGTTACGAACTGCTCTGGCGTCAATTGAGCCAGGTAATTCAGTGCAGGCAGCTGTTCCTTCAAGATGGCAAGTGCCTGCTCGCATTGAGAGCGACGTTCATTGTAAGCCGAGTCTACCAGACCCCGGCGTTTGTTCGTGTTACCGATGACCAATTTGTAGGCACCTGTACGGAAAGGTACCTTTTCGTACTCCAGTGTGTCACACATCAGCAGGATCGCGTGATCTTGCGCACCGTTTGCAACCGCGAACTGATCCATGATTCCGCAGTTAACACCTACGAACTCATTTTCTGCTTTCTGCGACAGGAGCGCCAGTTGAACCGTATCAATCTCCGACACGCCTTCCAGAGACTGTATCGCGAATCCGGTAAGTACCTCCAGAGATGCAGATGATGAAAGTCCTGCCCCGTTCGGAATCTCACCGTGGTACAGGAAGTCGTAACCTTTCGTTACATTTACGCCTTTGCCCTGCAATTCAACCATGACACCAACAGGATAGTCGGTCCATTCTTCCGTTTTCTCTTTGCCAATGGTGTGAATATCCAGTGCTCCTTCATAAGACATGTTCGTCGAAGCCAGCTGCAACTTGTTGTCCTGACGCTCACGGATCATTAATGTTGTGCCGAACTCAAGTGCTGCCGGAAGCACGTATCCACCATTATAGTCAATGTGCTCACCGATCAGATTCACACGCCCAGGCGCATGAAATACACGGATGTCCGCTCCACTATCTCCGTACTTCTCAATAAACTTTTGTTTCAATTCAGTTACGTTCACTGCTGGTGCACCTCGCCTCGTTGTTGTGGTTTTCTTAATGTTATTATATAAGAAAGCGATACCCGTTGTAATGCAACCATGTGTGTTTCATATGGATAAATGTGACCTTAAGGCGTATAATGATCGGAGCATCCCGGAAAGAAGGAAACAACTATGGCAGATCGATCCAACGCCAAGAAAGACTCTCTTACATCCAGTATTGAAAGAACACAGGAACCACCTTCCGTTAAAAGCGGAGCACTCAGTTATTCAGTCGCCTCCAATCCCGTTTATTATGAACAAGGGGCACTGCATGTCCTGTTTGCCGGCGCAAGCCAGACCCTTCCGGGTCACGCCCTCGGACCTAAATTGTTTGATTATTATCTGCTGCATTATGTAGAAAAAGGGGCGGGTACGTTCCGTACCGAACTGCACACCTACGAGTTATCCGCAGGTGATTGTTTCCTCATTCATCCCGGGCAACTGGTAAGCTACCAGTCTCATGCCCGCAACCCATGGCAATATCGCTGGATTGCCTTTACAGGCAGCCAGGCTGCACAGCATGCCGAGGAAGCGGGATTCCGCCCGGAGAAGTCCGTTTTTCATGCCGGGCCCTCTTGTGGAATATCCGATTGGTTGTCCGTGATGCAGGATGCTTTTGCCGAGCGCAAAGAAAGCTCCCATTTCACATCACTGGGTACGTTATATATGATTCTAGCTGAAGCACAGAATCACCTTTCGCAGGGCCAAACCTTAATTCCAGGTGAATCCTCCATCCGACGTACGGTGAAACAGATGATTCAATATATGTCCACCCAATATGCCTATCCTGTCTCCATTGAACAAATGTCTGCGAGTCTCGGCTACAACCGTGCGTATCTATCCCGTATTTTCAAACAGGAAACCGGACTTTCGCCAGTCACTTATCTGCTAAAACTGCGGATCGACAAGTCGCGTCAACTCCTCAGAGAACGCCCGGATCTGTCTATCGAACAGGTATCTGCATCGGTCGGACTGCCAGACGCGCTGTATTTCTCCAAACAGTTCAAACGATTTCACGGTGAAGCGCCAAGCCTGTATCGAGAGAAAATACTGTCCCGCCCAAGACATCAGGGATTACAGAACAATGCTCAACAAAACAAACGGTGAGCAGCATAACGGTCAAAGAATCATATACGACAAAAAAGGTGCATTCCGCCAATATGGCTAAGATGCACCTTTTGCACATTATTTATTTGTCATCAGGCTCTGGAGACAGAATGGATTCGACCCGTTCCAATTCTTCTGTAGAGAAATCCAGCTGGCTGAGTGCAGCCACATTCTCTTCAATCTGGGAAGGACGACTTGCTCCAATCAGCGCAGAAGTTACTCTGCCATTCCGCAGAACCCAGGAGAGTGCGAATTGGGCCAGGCTCTGACCACGGGCAGCTGCAATCTGGTTCAGTGCACGCACTTTGCGGAGCGTCTCTGGAGAAATGTTGTTCTCATTCAGGAATACCGATGGTCCTTTGGCGCGTGAATCTTCCGGGATGCCATTCAAGTATTTGTTCGTGAGCACACCTTGTGCCAGCGGACAGAAGGCAATACTGCCTGCTCCATATTCATCCAGAACATCTTGCAAATCATCTTCAATCCAGCGATCCAGCAGCGAGTATTTCGGTTGATGGATTAACAGGGGCGTACCCAGACCTTTCAGAATTTCGGCGGCCTGTCTCGTCTGCTCTGCAGGATAGTTGGAGATCCCTACATAGAGGGCTTTACCCGAGCGAACAATATGATCCAACGCCATCATTGTTTCTTCCAAAGGCGTTTCAGGATCATAGCGATGGGAATAGAAAATATCCACATAATCCAGGCCCATACGCTTCAAGCTCTGATTCAGACTGGATACCAGATTTTTGCGTGAACCCCACTCGCCATACGGCCCAGGCCACATATAATATCCCGCTTTGGTGGAGATTACCAGTTCATCCCGATAAGGTTTCAGATCCTGGACCAGTATCTGTCCAAAGAGTTGCTCTGCCGAACCTGCTGGTGGGCCATAATTGTTGGCAAGGTCAAAATGTGTAATACCCAGATCAAATGATCGGGTAATCATATTACGGCCATTCTCAGCGTTATTGATACCGCCAAAATTATGCCAAAGCCCCAGTGAAATCGCTGGCAGTTTCAAACCTGAACGCCCAACGCGGTTATATTTCATCGTTTCATAGCGAGTATCGCTTGCTACGTAGACCATTATGAATCCCTTCTTTCCCCAGGTTCCGCCTCTTGTGCCCGGTCTATGCCGGAGAATGCGGTTATTCAGTCCATACGTTTAACCAAGAAGCTGGTCCACATCATTCATTACCTCACCAATCGGCTGTGTAATCAGTAAATCCGCTCTACGGTCATAGGCAGTAGGTGTGGCGTTAAGAAGAACCGTATGTTTTCCCTGAAAATACGTAATTAACTGGGCTGCTGGATATACCGTCAGTGACGTGCCGCCCACGAGCAACAGGTCTGCGGAAGACAGTGCATCAATGGAACGATACAATGTCGTCTGATCCAGCTCCTCCTCGTATAGCACCACATCCGGCTTGATCACACCACCGCATGCGGTACAGCGAGGTACGGTATCTTGGGATTGTATAATATCATTCAGCGCATAAAACTGCTTGCAATCCATACAGGCATTACGATGAACTGAGCCATGTAGCTCCATGACATTACTGCTGCCTGCCTTCTGATGGAGTCCATCGATATTTTGCGTGATCACTGCCTGAAGTTTTCCCTCCTGCTCCAGACGGGCTAACAGTCGATGGCACCCATTCGGTTCCGCATCTGGATGAAGCATTTTACCTCGATAAAAATCATAAAAAATATCGGCATGTTGATCAAAAAAATGTCGACTTAACAACTCTTCAGGTGGATAAGGCGAGTGCTGCTCCGTCTGATACAGACCCGCAGCCGAACGGAAGTCGGGAATCCCGCTTTCCGTTGAAGTCCCAGCCCCTCCGAAAAAAACAATACGGGAACTTTCCTGAATCCAGGCAGCCAGTTGTTCAGTTGCGTTCATCCTCTCTCCTCCTTTATATACAATATAAATTGAACTAAAGAATATTTTACACTGACCACTCCGATGACAGAACAACCTTCCGATCGCTGTTATCCCCAGATTTTTTTGATTCCTTTTTTATAAAGGGTAAATCGGGTGATAGCATATGCTTCTGATGTAGCTTTCTTTCAGAAAGCTTTTAGACGAACGATCCACTTCTTCAGGTTATTTCTGCCCTCTCCGCTTCGTGTAAATATTTAAATCAATTCATATCGTTCAAGCAGTTAAATGGTGCTTATATAATTACGCTTATCTCATTATAATGACGGATAATGGCATGGGCATCAACCAGGTGCGATCCTTGATCTAACTGCGGATAGTAACCGAGCGAATAGCCTACCCCTGCGTTCCGCCCCATCTGCATATCCCCATTGCTGTCTCCAATTACAACGGCCTCCGCAGGATCGATATGTAATTCACGGCAAGCCAAGCGTGCTGCTTCTCCATCCGGTTTGCCCTTGGTCACCCGATCACAGCCTACAATGGATGTAAAAAAGGAACGGATTCCCATCCAATCCAGATGTGTCTCTGCTGCTGCTGTACTATCTGAAGTGACGACAGCCATAGGTATGTCTGCTGCTCTGCAACTCTGCAAGAAATCCAGCAATCCTGACATCGGCTGAGCCGATTTGCGCTCTCGTACCGATCTCATGGCTACACTTGAGAATTGGCGTATCGTTGTGATCGCTTCGTTCCATGGCATTCCTGCTGCATATAGCTGCCCGGCAAGCAATCCTGTGCACTCATCAACAGTTGCAATAGCGAGCGGGCCTTGCGGATCATAGCCGACAATATGACCTTCTGCATTATGAATGGTGCCCAGAACGTGCTCCCGTTCAACTGTAAATGAAGTTTCAAGCTCCTTCATACGTGACTGTAGCTGATTGAGCAACGTCTCTGCCCACGGTCCCCATAGCTGGAGAAATTCCAGCAGTGTTCCATCTTTGTCAAACAGGATACCTGTACATGGGATCTGCGCTCCATTCACTTGAAGCATGGTCATCCGTATCACCTCCATCAAGTTATGCTATATATGCATACAGCCCTTAATGCAGAATAATCAAAACCTACTTGATCGTACTTAACCAGGCCAGCACTGTCTTGACGGTCTGATTCAGCTGTTCTTCCCCACTCACTTCCGACTCGCCATCCCCTTTTTGATGACCATAATCACCGAACTGGGCGTGGTTTCCACCTTCAATGGTGTAGTACACCGTCTCCGCTGGCAAATACATACGTCCACTCTGATACTTGGTCATATTCACAACCTCATCTTTAGTACCCAAAATGGATAAGGCAGGTATTCCCAGCGTCATTACGCTTCCTTTTTCATCCGGGTAGGAAGCCAAGAAGAAGATGCCCTGTAGTGCATCAGGATGTGCGGCTACATATCGTGCAGCCATGGACCCACCGAGAGAGTGTCCACCCATAACGAATTGTTCGTCAGGATATGCGGCCAGAATCTCATCTGCCAAGTTCGGCTTGAGTACTGCCAGATTGACTGGCATTTTGGCTATAATGGTATGATGACCGGCAGCAGCCAACTCATGCGCAAGCGGCGCATAACTTTCCGGTTTTACCAGTCCGCCGGGGTAGAAAAGAACGCTCTTACCCGTCGGTTTGTCTGGCACAAAATCAATCCAGTTCTCTTGTTCGCTCACAGTCACCTGATTGGCTGTTTCCATGGCCATTTGAGCTGTTTCCTGTGGACCGTAGGGTGTGAATAATTTCCACGCAACAAATCCACATCCAATGACAATGAGCGCCAGAAGTACGAGCAGGAATTTCCCGATGCCCCTCTTCTTGCGCCCTGTATTATACCGATTTCTCAACGTTAATCACCTTTCTTCACTTCCGCAGGTGCCGCGGCTCACAGAATTGGGAGCCTTGTTCATCAGGCTCCCTTTCTCCGAATTGAAAAGTATTATTCAGCCTTGGCCTTGCGGTAAGCATCCATATATTGTTCCGCTTTGCGACGGACATGACTCAGGTCACCCGTCTTCACAGCTTCCGATGTCAAGTCGGAGCCGATACCAACGGCCACTGCTCCACCCTTGATCCAATCCCCCAGATTAGACAAGGAAACCCCTCCAGTTGGCATGAAATTTGCCTGCGGCATAGGGCCCTTCATCGTTTTGATAATCGAAGGATCATACAGATTCCCCGGGAACAACTTCACAATGTCCACACCGAGTTCCAATGCGCGTTGAACATCAGCAATTGTCATCACACCAGGCAGAATCGGAATTCGATACAGGTTGCAGATCTGAACAGTATCCGGATTCAGGGAAGGTCCGACTACAAACTCGGCACCAGACATGATGGCCGCTCTTGCCGTTTGCGGTTCTAGCACGGTTCCCGCACCAATAATTGCGAATTTCTCTGGATCTTGTGTGTTCCAATGGTATACACGGCTTAATTTTTCAATGGCTTTGAGAGCGCTGGGTACGGTCATCGTAATCTCGATAACTTTAATGCCACCCGCAATCGCTTGCTCGGCCATGGCAATGACTTGATCAGCAGAATCTGCACGCAGAACTGCCACAACCCCATTGTCCGTAATCTTTTGTAACAGCTGAAGTTTCTTCATTTCATTCTCTCCCTTGTCAATGTGGTGGTTGTGTATACAAGCCTTACATTATAAGAACGAAGATGAGCCATATATGATTTCAGCAGCGACTACCGCTCAACATGGGCAACGTTGTTCAGCTTGGCTTCGACCTGCCCCCACGTCGGGAGCGCCTCCCAATCGCCAACAGCCTGTATAACCATGGAACCGGTCAAATTGCCGAGACGGGTTGCTTCCTGCGGGGAGTATCCTTTTAACAAACCCGATAAAAATCCCGCGCAGAAACCATCTCCTGCTCCTACCGTATCCAGAACATAATCCGCCTTAAAGTACGGAACTTCCGTTAGGGTACCATTCGCCAATACGTAGGTCAAATCAGGACCACCCTTCACGATGCACACAGCATTCATGGAAGATAAACGCTCAAGTACTTTTTGATCATTATCTTCGTTATATAGAAGCTTCATCTCGTCCAGACCCGGTAAAAAGTAGTCCGCCAGTTCAGCTAAACGAAGTAACACTGGACGGGCTTCATCCGCAGACCATAGTTTGAGACGCAGATTTGGATCAAAGCTTACTTTCACCCCTGCCTGTTTGGCAATATGTATGGCAGCCTCTACCGTAGCAAGTCCAGACTGGCTAATCGCTGCCGTTATACCGGTAACATGCAATATCTTTGCCCCGGCAATATAACCGGGATCCAGATCTTCAGGTGTGATCGCACTTGCAGCAGACAGCTTCCTATAATAATGCACCGAGGCTTTCCCGGAAGCGTTCTCACGAATCATCAAACCAGTAGGCTCATGATCACTCAACCTTACCCGCGATACATCTACGCCTTCACCGCGAATGGCTTTCAGAATCATGCTGCCGATCGGATCATTGCCCAAACGTCCAAACCAGCCACTGGTATGACCGAGCCGGGATACGCCAATGGCCAGATTGCTCTCGGCACCCCCGAAAGACTTGTCCAGCGTGGCTGCATATTCCAGCCCTCTTGTATCCTTGGCAGTCAGCAAACCCATACTCTCTCCAAACGTAATAATTTCCGGGCTTGGATAGGGACTCGTTGACATGATTTCTTCCCTCCTTATATTTACATTTCCTCATCTTCTGTTACTATTGTCATCCTCTATGCAACCGTTGTCAATCCCGTAGCGTTCATTTTGTTGTCACAGCTTTGAGAATAGATAGCGCTTACTAATGTGAATTAAATCACAATAGATAATGCACATCCATATTACCCTTATTACAGATGCAAATGACCTGGCAACCAGGGTCTAAAGGGGGCTACATCATGAAAAATCAGACACTGATCCGGGATGATCAGGAATCTTTCTTTTACAATCTGCGCTTTATGCTTATCGTCTGTGTCCTAGCTGGTAATGCACTTGAACCACTCATCACACGCTTTGCAGGAGCGGAAGCTCTGTTCCTGTGGATATATACGTTTCACATGCCGCTCTTTGTATGGGTAACCGGGTATTTTGCGACACACTCACTTCAAGGTGCCTCTGGGCGAAACGTGCTGAAGCAGATTGCACTACAGTATGTACTGTTTCAGTCCTTATACGCATTAATGGATTTCACCGTATTCCACACACCCCATATGCGGCTATCTTTCTTTGCACCTTACTTGCTGTTATGGTTTCTCGCGAGTCATTTCTGTTGGCGACTGTTGCTTCGTCTTACAATTTCATGGAAACCGATTTATCGGCTAATTGGATCAATTGCGCTCGGTGTCATTGCCGGGTATCTACCCATCGACGGGTTCTGGCTCAGTTTCAGCCGTACGTTTGTCTTTCTGCCGTTCTTTGTCATCGGTTATGACTATGGAGCATCCATTCGCTCTCGTTTATTATCCGGTTGGGGACGAAGAACCTCAGCGCTGCTCTCCGCTGCACTTTTGGTATGGATCGGGTATGGCGGTTTGAATATTTCATCGGGATGGTTACTCGGCAGCATGACGTACGCTGAACTGGGCCACCACGAATGGTATGCCGGAATCTTCCGAATGGGTGTCTACTTGCTGGAGATTGCATCGGCAGCACTTTTCTTGGCCTGGGTACCTTCCTTGACTTCCAGACTGACGGATCTCGGACGGCGCACACTCTATGTATTCCTGCTGCACGGGTTTCTCGTTCGTCTTGCGATCTGGTCTGGGGTCTATAGTTATATGGGAAGCTCGGCGTATATTCCAGTCATACTTGTCATCGCCGTACTTTTCGCAGTCACCCTGGCTCTGCCGGCTGTACGTCACACGTTCAAACCCTTTATTGAACCGGATATATCCCGCTTTTCTATTAATCGGCATGAGCTGTTTAAACGGTCGGCCTAACGCTCTGACGGATCTCTTCTCCATCGATTCTGGTCTGGTGTGTTGTTTCAGGCTGGAAATGATGTGGTAAATTAGGGATACGCGCTACAAAAAACAACTTATAGTTGTAAGGAGTGATTTGTAATGGCACGTCAACCGACGTCAGAACGCAAGATGAGCCGTGAGGAAGCCGGCAGATTAGGTGGTAAAGCCACTTCCAAGAACCATGATCGAAGCTTCTACCAGATGATTGGAAAAAAAGGTGGCGAAGCGACTTCAGATGCCCATGACACCGACTTTTACAAGCAGATTGGCCGCAAGGGCGGCGAAGCAACCTCCGAAACCCATACCAAGGAATTCTATCGTGAGATTGGACGCAAAGGCGGAAGCAACTGATGAATTCCCCTTGCCACATCGAAACATGATCATAGCTTTCCCGCAAATCAAGAAGTCTAATTCCATGAAAATGGTTTGAGGCTTCTTTCTATTGATTGTAGAAATATGACGACGGTTGTGATAGACTCAATAGAAAAACCGGGTGTTCACGGGTTTAAAGCAGCAAAGAATTTCACAAACTACGGGGAGCTCGACACCGGCAAACCGGTCCTTTTTTAGAGTACGGATGAAATTAAACGACAGATGCACTGCCATTTACTTTTCCATTCATGTTGCTCAATATTATATATTTGGGGGGAAATACACCATGTCAGCCAAGAAGATGCGTTCCGATATGATCAAAAAAGGTTTTGACCGTGCACCGCACCGGAGTTTGCTCCGTGCAGCGGGCGTTAAAGAAGAGGATTTCGGCAAGCCATTCATTGCCGTATGTAACTCTTACATCGATATCGTGCCCGGCCACGTTCACCTGCAGGAATTCGGTAAAATTGTAAAGGAT
Organism: Paenibacillus sp. SAF-068; assembly: GCF_051967555.1. NCBI lineage: Bacteria > Bacillati > Bacillota > Bacilli > Caryophanales > Paenibacillaceae > Paenibacillus > Paenibacillus sp. SAF-068. The sequence goes on along the minus strand of NZ_JBQCJX010000002.1, from coordinate 66,053 downwards.
GCTATTCGTGAAGCCGGTGGCGTTCCATTCGAATTCAACACCATCGGTGTAGATGATGGAATTGCCATGGGACATATTGGTATGCGTTACTCGCTGCCAAGCCGTGACATTATTGCGGATTCCGTGGAAACCGTTGTATCTGCTCACTGGTTCGACGGCATGGTATGTATCCCGAACTGCGATAAAATTACACCCGGCATGATGATGGGTGCACTCCGCTGTAATATCCCTACCGTGTTTGTCAGCGGTGGACCGATGAAAGCTGGTCGTGACAGCAATGGTAAAGCTCTCTCCCTGACTTCCGTATTTGAAGGCGTAGGTGCTTACCAGGCTGGTAAAATTGACGACAAGAGCTTGCTCGAGCTTGAACAGTTCGGTTGTCCAACTTGCGGATCATGCTCCGGTATGTTCACAGCAAACTCCATGAACTGTCTGGCTGAAGCGATGGGACTGGCTATGCCAGGTAACGGAACCATCCTCGCTGTTGCTCCTGAGCGTCGTGAGTTTGTTAAACAATCCGCTAAGCAACTGATGGAACTTATCAAAATGGATCTGAAACCACGTGATATCGTTACTGTAGAAGCGATCGATAACGCGTTTGCACTGGATATGGCGATGGGCGGCTCTACAAATACAGTACTGCATACACTGGCACTGGCTCATGAAGCAGGCATCGAGTATCCAATCGAACGTATCAATGAAGTAGCTAACCGCGTTCCACATCTTGCTAAACTTGCACCTGCTTCCGATCTTCACATCGAAGACGTACACAATGCAGGCGGCGTAAGTGCAGTTTTGAACGAATTGCTCAAGAAACCAGGCGCGATTCATGGTGACTGTATTACGGTTACTGGTAAAACAATCCGCGAGAACGTTGAAGGAAAAGAAATCCAGGATACCAATGTCATTCACCATCTGGATAACCCGCATTCCGAAAAGGGCGGCCTGGCTGTATTGTTTGGTAACCTCGCACCACAAGGAGCTATCATCAAAGTCGGCGCGGTTGATGCTTCGGTTGGCGGATACCACAAAGGTCCTGCCATCTGCTTTGACTCCCAGGAGCAAGCGCTCGAAGGCATTGCTAACGGCAAAGTAAAAGAAGGACATGTTGTTGTTATCCGTTATGAAGGACCAAAAGGCGGACCAGGTATGCCTGAGATGTTAGCTCCTACTTCCCAGATCGTAGGTATGGGATTGGGCGCCAAAGTTGGTCTGATCACCGACGGACGCTTCTCTGGCGCATCCCGCGGAATCAGTATCGGACATATCTCTCCGGAAGCAGCTGAGGGTGGTCCCATTGCCTTTGTTGAAGAAGGAGACATCATTGAGCTGGATCTGAACAACCGTATCATCGAATTGCACATCAGTGACGAAGAGTTTGAACGTCGTCGCGCAGGTTGGAAAGGCTTTGAACCGAAAGTAAAAACCGGTTACCTGGCTCGTTATTCCAAACTGGTTACCAATGCAAGCAATGGTGGCGTACTGAGTATCTAATTCACGTTTTCTGCATGAATATCGAAAACCATCTAATAATAAAGGGTTGCTCTTCTGCCAAATCTGGCGAAGGGCAACCCTTTTATTTTTGCTATATGATGTGATTAGTCCGTTTAGTTCCGCTCTGGCAGTATCTCTTGTTCAATGAACAACGATTCATCTCTGGATTCTTCTACCGTTGCTGCGACCTGTGTCGTATGTTGACCGTAACGTTCAATCAAGTGATCCAGCGGCATGGCAATCATCTTGGGTACCAATTGTTCGGTACGCTGTTTCAGACGTTTGGTTCCTGCCGGATGGATCACACTTAAGAGCAGTTTCAGGTATACTTTGGATGCAGCACTGAACGGTCCAGGGGGCAATTCTTGTATGGTGAATCCGAATTTTTCCGGCCCTCTGTTAATCATACTCACACCGTATATGGCTTTGGCAGAGCGTAACTCAGGTTCGAGTGCCACCATGCGTGCCAAATCCGGCAATTGCTGTTCCATCGTCCGAATCATACGAATGGCCAAATGCATGCTGGAACGCGAGGTCACCCCAAGTTCGAACAACTTCTGATTGTCAAAATGCAGTTCAATGACCGGATCTCCGTTTTGAATGACATGGCCATCACTCATCTCCATTCGTGCTCCGTGATATACACGGGATCGAAAATGTAACATTGGATCTTCTGGCGAAGCCGTCCGCAGATGATATACCCAGTGGAACAACTTCTCCCAACCCAGCCATAAAGCAACAACGATTCGCTTCCATAGCTTCAATGGTGTTTGTAATTGCGTTTTGTTCTGAGATTCGCTCACTGTGATACCTCCCATCAACGTATCAACGCGTACGCTTTGCAGGCCTAACCGTTCAGCTTCCTGTAATACGACTTCCAGCGCCTGAAGCATCTGCTCCGGCGCGTGTGCATCAGCACCGAGGGTCGTTCCTCGATCATGCAGCAGCATGACCTCTCCACCTCTTAGCTCCTTCAGCATCCGTTCGGTCAATCTCTGGGCACCCACTCGGCTTCTCCAGTCTTCAAACATGGAAGACCACAATACAATCTTACGTTCTTTTTTGCTAAAAAAATCAAACAGATTCATAATGCCCCACGGTGGGCGATAATAACAAGTCTTCACACCGGTTACTTCATGAATAATCTGACCTGTTCGCTGAATCTGATCTCGAACGGTACGTGGCCGCATGAGCCAGTTCGTCTTGTGAATATAATTATGAATGCCAATAAGATGACCTTCGTCATGTATCCGTCGAATGAGTTCAGGATGACTCGCAGCATGTTCTCCCACGACGAAAAAAGTGGCTTTTGCTTGATGATGATGAAGCAGATCGAGCAGTCTTGGCGTATAGTGCGGATCTGGCCCATCGTCAAACGTTAATGCAAATTTTGTCTCACTTCTTCCCCGTCTGAATACACGAAACCCAAAAAGCCTGCTGATCAAACTAGGAATAAAGGCGTAAAAAGATGAAAGATACAATAACCACAGTAGAATACTCTGAAGTATCATTGTCATGTTGCTAGCTCCCCACTTCTCCTGCTGAATTACGGTGCGCTATGCACTATCTAAAATAAACCGCCTTTAATTTTATCATAGTTCAGACTTTTCTTGAATCCTGTTTTCCCAAAAAGATAGCTATCGTGTACAATAAATACAATCTAATTATTACCATCAAAGGAGTCATGTCCATGCTACCGCTTTACAAAAAATACGGGCGCACTGTCTTCGATATCGCGTTGCTCGTATTAACCGTGTATGTGATCATGTACGGTTTCAGTCAATTATATCATGTGGCTGCACCCGTTTTTCTCTCATTCATCGTGTATTGGATGATTGAACCGCTGGCCAAATTTTTACATCGCAAAGGATTGCCCAAGACGCTTGGAGCCGCCGTCTCCGTCTTGTTGTTTCTTGCATTGATTGTCGCCGCCTTTTTTGGTGTAGGCTTGATTATCATTTCACAAATTTCCAATCTTCAAGATAATTTCCCTGTTTATATTGAAATGATACAGCGTGAATTCACCAATCTGGTGTTATTCATTCAGGACAAGTCAGACGCTCTCCCTGATGGGATTATGGAAAAAGCGAATGATTACTTTGCAACACTGACCGGTTTCCTGTCCAAATGGGTAACGAGCGGAGCGCAATTTGTTGTAGGCTTCCTCAGTTCATTCTCTTCGTTCATTACGAACTTCGGAATTGCGATCATTCTGGCTTTCTTTCTCAGTATCGAGATTGAATCCTGGCGCAAGTTCGCCCGTGCAAAAACGCCCAAAACGTTGAAGTTAGCTATTGAATTCATGCGAAATCACGTGTTCAAGACTATTCGCTCCTATTTGAAGGCACAACTGATCATGATGCTCATTACGTTTGTATTGATCTATGCAGGTTTGTTGATTTTGGGAACCTCTAATGCCTTTACCATTGCAGCCGTCTGTGCGGTTTTTGATCTGGTACCCTTGCTTGGTGTTCCTGTTGTATTCATTCCATGGATCGTCTACTTGTTCATTGTAGGCAACAGCAGCCTCGCTATCGGCCTGATTGTGATTCTGGCGGTGACGATGTTGACACGACAATTGCTGGAACCGAAAATATCAGGCAACTCGATTGGTGTATCTTCGGCGTACTTGATGCTTTCGTTTATGCTAATCTCCCTTTCAATCTTCGGTCTGGCTGGTGTAGTGTTATCTCCAGTGCTTCTGATCCTTCTGAAAGAACTGTTACAACAAGGGTACCTGCAAAAGTGGATTCACCTGCCAAAAGATGAATTTGAATCCTCTCCCTTGGTTATGGACCCACCGGGTAACACGGCCTCAGCAAGTTCTGCCGAATCTACAATTCCTTCGCCTATTCCAGGGAAGGATCACGAGGACGCAGCCAAATAGTCCATGATCTTCCTGAAGAGAGCTGTCGCCTGATGATGGCTGTCTGGAGAGACATTTTGAACAAGAACCGCTACGGCATACTTGGGTTGTTCTATCGGTCCATAACCAATGAACCATTGATGATTACGCTTCTCTCCGTGTTTCTGTACCTGAGCTGTACCTGATTTCCCTGCAACATGCCACTGCGCATGCTGCAGGGATTTTCCTGTTCCCTCACGGACTACCTTATTCATCCAGGATAAGAGTTTATGCGCGGTGGCGGGAGCAATCTGTCCTGCTGCTGAAGGGGCATCATGCAAGGGCATCTCCAGCATGGTGCCACCATCCGCATAGCGGATTCTCTCAACGAGGCGTGGGGCACTAACCTTTCCATCATGTAACAGTGTCACGACCAGATTGGCGGCTTGCAGCGGTGTGACCAAGACATCTCGCTGACCGATTGCTGTCTGTATTTTCGCACCTTCATCATCAGAAGAAACAGCCTCTGTTCTCACGCGCCCGTAATCTTCGTGATCAAAGTGTCGCAAGACGGGCATCCCAGCCATCTGTTTCCCCTCCCAACCAACAGGTCGTGCCAGTCCCAGACGGTCTGCCGTGTTCTCCAGTTGCTCCATACTAAGCCTGCGCGCCGTTTCCCCAAATACGATGTTGCAAGACTCGGCAAATCCCTGTTCCAGATTCAGGTCTCCATGCCCGTGCTCTTTCCAGCAAGATAACCCGTATTTTCCGTACTCACCACTACAATGGAATTCTTCACCGTTAGAAACCGCATGATACTCCAAAGCGGCTGCGGCAGTGACAATTTTGAAAATAGAACCCGGTATGGCTCCCTGTACAGCTCGATTCCCCCAGAGCGATTGCTTGGGGTCCACATGCTGTGGCTGATAGAAAGGGCGGGAAATCATGGCACGAACATCTGCGTTAGCGGCATCTAACACAACGACGGCCCCTTCTTGTAATCCATATTCTTCTGTCAACTGCTCCAATCCACGCTGTATTCCGGCATCCACAGTCGTTTCTACACGTAAAGGATAATGGCTGTTGGCCGGTGCAATGACGTGCGGCTGAATATCGGGGATAATCTCCCCACTACCTGAGACCATACGAGATACAAGCGTAGGGCCAATTCCCCGTAACAGGGGTTCGAGAGTCCTTTCTAAGCCAGCTGCCCCTGATTTCATGGCAAATGGCTGTTTGACTTCATCCTGATGTCCGGTTAGAACTTTGGAGGATTCAGGCAGTTCGGCAAGATAACCCATCCACTGCATCCCTGTATACCCCGGAAGATACCTTGTCATCATCGGATAGATGCCGGCTCCTTGCAGGTGCAAACTACGCAGGCGCTCCACCTGAGCACCGGTCAAATGAGCAGGCTCATGTGCACCTGCCGTCCAAAAATGAGGTGTTCTCTCCCGATTCCATTCCTTCTTCAATTGATTCAGATCCGTATGTAATATAGCTGCCAACTGCGTCATCTCGGAGTCGTCTAATCCACCATGCTTGCGTAATTTCTCTAGTGGACCTGCCTGTGGAAAAAGGACCAAACCCCATTGCAGCTGACCAGTCAACGCCTTACCCTTGTAATCCGTAAATTGTCCACGACCTGAGTCAAGCATCACCCCGCGTTCACGCTGCAATACAGACATTTCACGTACCGTTCGGTGAAATCCAGGCATAGTCCGATTCACCTGAACGATCTGGACCCATCCCAATCGTAATATAAGCATTCCAAAGATAAGAGTTAGAAAAATACAAATGAAATAGATTCGCCGTTTCGCAAGGAGATGCATCCCAATCTCACCTTTTATCGTTTTGACATATTATTGCTTATGCGGCTTGGAATTATCCGGTAAACAACAAGAAAACCTGTCCCATATAGGGGACAGGCTCCTCAGCAAGATCAATCCGTAATTCCACGGACATGCTTTTATTCTTTTATTACACCGTAAAGCGTGACAAAGTATCTTTCAGTTCAGTGGACACATTCTCCAGCTTGCCAGACAGATTGACCAGTTGGTTACTGATATTTTGCTGTTCACTGCTCAAAGAAGCTACCTCTTGGGACGTTGCAGAAGATTCCTCAGCCACAGCGCTGACATTGCTCATGGCTTCAGATAATGTACCCTGAGATTTGTTCAATTCTCCAATAGAACCTGTCACCATGCCCAAACGTTCCACAAAGGCACCCATCTGTTCCTGTACGGAAGCAAAAATGACATTGGTGTCTTTAACTGCATCCATCTGTTCTTTGAATAACGGATAGGCTGCGGACAAAGCATCCACGGTCTCATTCATTTCAGCCATAATTTTGTCTGTGATCTCTCCGACCATCTCAATGGATTGTCTGGATTGAGCTGCAAGCTGACGAACCTCATCAGCCACCACCATGAATCCACGCCCCGCTGCACCAGCACGTGCTGCTTCAATGGTCGCATTCAGGGAAAGAATATTCGTTTGTTTCGTTATGTTTTGCAGCACTTCAAGCACTTTCAGAACAGAAGACGTACTCTCTTTCAACGAATCAACCTTATTCACCAGTGCACCAATCATTTCTTCTGTCTTCTGGGTTTTGGTCATCAACTGATTCAGATGTTGTGTTCCTGTCTGACTGGACTTCTCTACATGACGAGCAGAGTCACCCATCTGTTCATTAGCAGCGATTACACTCTGCATCTGACGAGAGATATTGTCAGTTAATTCATTGCCACGTTCCGCTTCGGTTGCCAAACTGCCTGCACCGCCTGCGATCTCTTCTGTAGCTACGGCAATCTCCGAAGCGGATACAGCCGTTTTCTTGGATGCACTGCTCAGTTCAGAGGCGGTATCCAATACTTCCTGCGCAGAACGATTGGTTTGTTCAACCAGCTTGGTGATCTGCTCCATCATCAGATTGAAGGCGGTCGAGAGTTGACCAATTTCATCTTTGGAGCTATAAGGTGTACGAACTTTAAGATTACCTTTTGCACCTTCCTGCATCAGGTCTTTCAATTTGCCGAGTGGACGAGCGATCATACGTACCATCCAGATTCCAATCAATACTGCAATCCCCGCATCAACCAGCGCCATCCACAAGGTCAGGGTCAGAATGCCTTTTGCATCCTGAACCAAAACAGAGGTAGGTATCATACCGACCAGTTTCCAATTGGATGTATCCATCGTACTGTATACGGCCAGCATTTCCGTAGATTTGCCATCTACCACATACTCGGCATTCGTGCTGCCTGCTGGTTCAGTCAACTCTTTGACAAATGCAAGTTCTGTATCTTGTCCCGTAAGATCCGAAATGGAGGATGCAACCACCTTATTATCCGGAGCGATCAGTTGAAGAACAGCCCCTGGCCCTAGATCAAGAGATTTCAATTGCTCCTCCAAAACTTCCAGTTTCAGTTCTATGACCAGAACATACGACTGAGTAGTCCCCTGCAAGTTTTTCATGGAACGTGCAATTTTGAACGTTGGCGTTGAGCCATCTTCTTTGACCTCTGTTGGAAGCCAGCGATAACCGCCCGCCTCAATCAACTCACTGTACCATGCTTCCTGGCGGATGTTGCCCATGGATGAACTGTTGCTGCCCGTACCCATAATAGACTTTGTATCGTCCGTAGGCACCAAATAAATCGCTTCCATAGATTTATTTGTAAATGCAACATTGGACAGTTGCTTGTTGATCGAACTTGAGTTTATAAATGTATCATAAGCAGTCAGATTCTTATCTGACATTTTTTGTAGCAAGGACTGCATCTCTGGATCAAAGAATATCTGTGTGGATGTATCAACAAATCTCTCCAAAATGATGTCCATCTTCTGTTTGGTCTGATCAATGGTCTCCTGATTGGCACGTGAGGCATTTTTCTCTATCGTGCCCTTGGCTTTCGAATAGGATAATAGACCTAAACTCACTACAAAAATCATAATCCCCGCAAAAAAGATCAAAAACAGTTTAACCCCTACGGATTTAACCGGATTCGCCTTCTTAATCTGTTGAAGAGAAGACCCTCCAAAGTTTTTCCAATCCCTGTTTTTGAATTGTTTCTTCACCCAATCGGTCTTGATCCAACCCAACTTGAGCTTGCTACGGTCAATCTTGAACCTACTCTTGCCATTACCTGTCGTTTTGCTTTTGACTGCTTTTTCTTTCTTCACTTTCTGAACCTGCTCAGGGTTAACCTGCTCAGTTTTTGTCACTTGCTCCCCACTGTCTTTCTGCTTCTTTTGAACCAATCCCATTCACCTGCCAGTTATTTACTTGTTGGATTTTCTTTCTCTCCCCTATAAATATGTAGTATTCGACAGCTTTCTTCGTTCCCCTTTCATTTCCCAGAAATATTTTACAACTTTATTCCTATTTTTCTATAAAAAAAAGACCCCCATATGCCGATAAACGGAGGTCCTACATGTTAATTTCATAACACTATTTTGTTAAATCATAATACAATATTGGCACAATGTAGGTATTTGAACCTACTTCTTTTTTCTCATCATATCGAAATAGGAAACCGGCTGATCCACCTTCATTTTGACCAGTTGCAAAGGGTGACGAGCAGCATCTAGAACATTGCCCTCTTCGTCCTGTATTTCACCAACCACCTGTTTGAAAAAGTGCCCTCCCGGACCGAAAAATTCGATTTCCTGTCCTGGTTTGAAGTGATTGCGCTGTTGAATGGTTGCCATTCCCGTTTCGGCATCATACCCCATGACCAATCCAGCGAAGTCAAAAGGTACGGCTTTTTCTTCCGGTTCATAGATATGATCTTCATGGTCTGGTGTGTCATAGAAAAATCCGGTATTCAGCGGGCGATTCGCCGCTTTGTTCATTTCTTCAACCCATTCAGGTTTCAGAACATAGTTTTTCGGGTCTGCCATATAAGCATCAATGGCTTGACGGTATACGTTAACCACGGTGGCCACGTAGTGAATCGATTTCATACGTCCTTCGATCTTGAAACTGTCCACGCCCACATCAATCAACTCGGGAATATGGCCAATCATGCACAGATCTTTTGATCCCATGGAGAATGAATTATCCTGTTCCTGGAACAGGGGAAGCTGGTTCTCACCCAGTTTGAAAGGCGCAGGTGCCTTCAACTGCATGTCCTCTTCGCTAACCCATACCGTATCTTCTCTCGCATCCTCGAACAGGTCATACTTCCAGCGGCAAGACTGGCAACAGCCCCCCCGGTTGGAGTCCCGATCCGTAAAGTGATTGGAGAGTACACAACGTCCGGAATACGATGAGCACATCGCCCCGTGAATGAAAGCTTCAATTTCGATATCCACATTCGCTTTGATCTCTTCAATCTCTTCGAAGCTGGTCTCACGTCCGAGAACAACGCGTGGAAGTCCTTCATCTTTCCAGAACTTCACGGCTTGCCAGTTGAGTGTGGATTGTTGAGTACTCAGATGTACCTCCAGACCTGGCACAGCACGAAGGGCAACTTCAATAATAGCCGGATCAGCTACGATGATCGCAGAGATTCCCGCATTATAGAGGTTTTGCAGGTAGGTTTCGATCCCCTCAACATCCTCATTATGTGCGTAGATGTTCGTCGCTACGAACACTTTGGCTCCATACTTTTTGGCAAACTCCACACCTTCACGCATCTCTTCAAAGCTGAAGTTATCCGCGTTGGAACGCAGTCCATAGGCCTGTCCGCCGATATATACGGCATCTGCACCGTAATGAATTGCAAATTTCAGTTTTTCCAGATTACCCGCCGGAGCTAGCAGCTCCGGTTTGTCCAGACGGTTACGTTTACCCGAGAACTTCCGCTGTACCGCCACTGTTTCCATTCTGTTCACCTCGTCTATTAATACACTTGTTCTTTATAGAAAAATCCAAACGACAATTCACGTTCAGGATCCTGTAATTCCCGTACCTCAGCGAGCCACTCTTCAGAGAACGCATATGCATCGGCATCAGCTACATAACTGTCAATCGCTTTCCGGTATGCACGTACAACCGCTTCATTGTAGGTAAGTGATTTTAACATGCCTTCAATTTTGAAGCTGTGCACCCCCGCCTCCATCAACAGATGGAGATCTTCAAGGATACATATATCCTCAGAGCTCATAATATGTGTGCCGTTGATATCCTCATAGATCGGGAACTTCTCATCCCGGCGTTCAGCCTCGATCAGGAACAATCCACGTTCTTTGCCCAGATGTCCCTCAACCGGTCGCCCTTGATGAGCCATATAACTTTGCACCAGACTACGCTTGGAGTGATATATATTTGTCATGCCATGTACCTGAACCTGAGCTTCCACCTTGAGAAAAGGAACCATCTCCGTCAACTCGTCCATATTCAACTCACGGGCAAGCACAACGCGACTCGCTCCTTTGGTTCCCCAATAGTTGGCTGTCGCATAGTTGGTTGAAGTCATCTCCGCATTCCAGTGCAACTTCACATGTGGAGCGTATTCCTTCATGGTAGCCAGCACGGATGGATCATTAAATTCCACACCGTCAATACCGATTCTGCCAAGCGCTTGAACATATTCAGGCAATTCTTTCAGCAGCTCGTTGGACATCAGATTCGTCATGGATACATACACGCGCGCCTGATGTTTGGCCGCAATGGCAACCACCTCTGCTGTCTCCTCCATACTGAAGCTGCCTGGAAGACGCATGCCGAATCGATCGTCTCCAATGACCAGAGCATCTGCTCCAGCCTGGAGCAGCACTTCTGCCTCTTTCACATTCGCTGCTGTAACGAGCAGTTCATGTTTCTTACTCATATAATCCCCTCCGCTTATTGCGCAGCCTTACTTTTGGCTATATTTTGCTGATGTTCCTTATACGTTTTGGCAAATAGATGCCCAGACGAGCCATCCTTTTTCGTCACGTAGAATAGATACTCCGAAGCTTCCGGATTTAGCGCCGCTTCAATGGATGGAAGACTTGGACTGGCAATTGGACCTGGTGGCAGACCTTTATTCAGATACGTGTTATATGGACTTTGCACCTTCAGATCCTTGTAAAACAAGCGCTCCTTCGGCTTGTCGAGCAGATATTGCACGGTAGCATCAATCTCCAGCTTCATATCCTGATTGATCCGATTGTAGATTACACCTGCAACCAGAGCACGTTCCTCATCCACCACAACTTCTTTCTCTACAAGTGACGCTATTGTTAGCAACTCATGCAGAGAAAGGTTCTTTTCCTGCAGCTTGGCTTCCAAATCCGGAATAGAATTGATCTTGGTTTGAAACTCTTCCAGCATCCGTTGCATCACATCATGCGTGGAACTTCCTTTTTTCAGTTCATACGTCTCGGGGAACAGATATCCTTCCAATACGTAGCGAAGTTCTTCATCCACTGGAATATCATTGACGATATCTACATCGAAGGCAGAAGGATCATTGGCCAGCTTGATGAATTCATCCCGATCGACAACATGCTCATAAGAAAGCTTACCCGCCATTTGCAGCACGGTATAACCCTCCGGAATCGTGAACTTTACCATTTCCTCTGGTACAACTTCACCACTACTCAGCTTGCTAACAATCTCATCATATGTCACGCCAGGATTCATAGAATATGTACCCGCCATGAAATTGGACCCTAGTTTTTTCCACTTTAAATACCCTTTGAAGGCTAAACCGCTTCGAATGAGTCCTTCTTCTTGAAGCTGATCTGCGATTTTTGAAGTCCCCGATCCGCTCTTAATCTCGAATACGATCGGTTCTGTAGAAGCTTCCACGGGACGCATCATATTCCATACGTAACCACCTGCGCCTCCCGCAAGAACTACAATGATAAGCAGTATGACTACTATTGCTTTCCCTTTCAAAAAAGAAACAACTCCTTTACACAACCAAAAAGAGCGGACTTCTCCGCCCTCCCGGTTTCTTCAATTTGAAGCTGATTAATCTTCGTCAATGGGGAGTGTACATTCATCATACAGTTCCGAGATGTTCTCCCACTCATCATCATCGTCGATCGTAACTAACTCTGGCATGATCTGGTCTTCACTTCCAGGTGATACCCGCAGAAGTTCAACCTCGTCATAAGGTCGCAACGAACTGCGGAGCACCGCGTACTGCTGACCGTTCACTTCGAACTCAGCCAACAAGTCATACGGTTGTGATTTACCGTTCTCTTCCTCGAGCTCAACATGAGCACCGAATGCCAGACGCAGCGAATCTGTCCATTTCAGGTCTTTGCGGCTATATTCCGTCATTTAGTTCGCTTCCTCTTCATCATCTTCAGCAAGAAATGTATTAAACGTCTCCTCGACGATATCCCACTCGGCATCATCTTGGATGACGAAAAGTTTGATATCGTCGCCCTCTTCTTCATAACGGAATGCATATACATCCGTTTCGCCATCTTCAGGTTCAACCGGAGCAACCATCATGTACTTGGCCTCCGAACCGTCTACTTCAAACTTCATGATGACTTCGAATTCCTCTTCATTACCCTCGTCATCCGCAATGTAAATGATTTCCGCTTCTTCTTCCATACCCAGTTGATCTTCAGCCATTGTTGATCCCCCTCACCTTCTACTATTGGCATCCAAATAATTTTGCAAAATCAAGCTTGCGGCCATTTTGTCCACAACTTGCTTGCGTTTTTTCCGACTGACATCCGCTTCAATCAGCGTACGTTCTGCTGCCATGGTTGTCAGCCGTTCATCCCAAAGGTGAACAGGTAAATTCAGTTCATCCCGCAGGCGTTCGGCAAAAGCAATGCATATCTCACCGCGCGGTCCTACGGTGCCGTTCATGTTTTTGGGAAGTCCCACTACGATCTCACTAATCTCATGCTCACGCACAAGTTCGGCAATCCGAGCGAACTCGCCTTCATCACGGCGGCGTTCAAGTACTTCCAATCCCTGGGCAGTCCAACCGAAGGCGTCACTCGCGGCAACTCCGATTCTTCGGTCCCCATAGTCCAAACCTAATATTTTCATCCATGCTCTCCCATCCTGGGGCCTGCTCAGGTCGATTCAACATCGCCTTATCAAGCTTCAGGCTGTCTTCTGTCGGTTCATTTCCCGCTGCCTGCAAGGCTGCAACACAGCGGAAGCGGCGTACATTACCGGTGATTGGCCAGATAGGAACGTACAAGCTCTTCAATCAGCTCATCGCGCTCCTTTTTACGGACCAGACTACGTGCGTTGTTGTGACGAGGAATGTATGCCGGGTCTCCGGAAATCAGATACCCAACAATCTGGTTGATCGGATTATACTCCTTATCGACCAATGCATCATATACCGTGAGAAGAATCTCTTTGGATGATGCTTCCTGTTCGTCACCTTTCACATTAAATTTAACCGTCTTATCCATGGAGTCCATTGATGACACCTCGCTCCTGCATGAACATGGGGACCATGTCCTGCCGAATTGATTTCTGTTTATATAATAACATATTCTGACTGCCACAAGTAAACAAAGGATAAGGCAATTGTGTTTTTTGCTTGTCCTTTACCGGCTGCAGCATAATGCATCATTCGATTCCACATGCTCTCGGGTACAAAAATAAACGAACAAAACCTTTTCGATTTCATTTTTGACGATTGAAAGCCGCTTAATGGATTTATGCATTATGCCCGCTAACGAGTGAAACCGCCAGTTTCAGCGCTTCATCCAGCTTGGTGGCATCCTTGCCTCCGGCTTGCGCCATATCCGGACGTCCACCGCCACCGCCGCCGCATACTGCTGCGACTTCTTTGACGATTTTACCTGCATGCAATCCTTGTTTTACTTGTTCAGCAGGTACAGCTACAACAAAATTGACTTTGCCGTCGGCTGGAGCACCCAATACGAGTACCGCGTTAGGCAATTTTACTTTCAGCTCATCTGCCACTGTACGCAGTGCATCCATGTTCGGAGCATCTACGCGTGCTGCCAGCAATTGTGTATTTCCTGCTTGTACCACTTGATCGGTCAATTGACCCGCTTCCATGGCACTTAACTTGCTTTGCAGGGATTCAGTCTCTCTGGCTGCTTCTTTCAGTTGCAGGTTCAGACCTTCAATCCGTTTAGGTACATCAGCCACATTTGCTTTGAGCAGTGTTGCAGATTGCTTGAGCAGTTCCAACTGGCTTTCCACATACAGATATGCACCACGGCCAGTAACAGCTTCGATCCGACGAACGCCGGAGCCAATTCCGCTCTCGCTTACCAGTTTGAAGATTCCAATCTCTGAAGTATTATTTACGTGACAGCCGCCACAAAGTTCCAAACTGTAGTCTCCGACTTGAACAACACGTACAATATCTCCATATTTTTCGCCAAACAGGGCCATCGCACCCATTTCTTTCGCTTCATCAATAGCTTTCAGCTCGATGTTTACGTTCAGACGATTCCAGATCTGTTCGTTCACCTGACGCTCAATCTCTGTCAACTCTTCCGGCGTGATGCTGCCAAAGTGAGAGAAGTCAAACCGCAGACGCTGTGGCTCTACGAGTGACCCTGCCTGGTTTACGTGTGTGCCGAGCACATCTTTGAGTGCCTTGTGCAGCAAGTGCGTTGCCGTATGGTTTTTGATAATGTCGCCACGTTTCGCTGAATCTACTTCAGCGTTGATGACATCACCTACATGCAGTTCACCGGACTCCACAGTCACCAGATGTACATGTTGTCCAAGTGGAGCTTTGAACAGGCCTTGGACTTTCGCTGTTACACCAGCACCGCGCAGCAAGCCCTGATCACTCACTTGACCGCCACTTTCCGCATAGAACGGAGTCTTGTCCAGAACAACCTGACACGTTTGTCCTTCACCTACGGTTTCAACGAGGGCCTCACCAGCTACGATGGCTACCACTTTTGCTTCCGTCAACAGGTCAGTATAACCAACAAACTCGCTTTTAACCTCCAGGTCAGCAAGTGGTCCACCTTGGACTTTCATGCTCTCATTCTCTTGACGCCCTGCACGTCCAAGCTCACGCTGTTTCTGCATGGATGCATCGAAACCTTCACGGTCCACAGTCAGACCATGCTCTGCGGCATAATCTTCTGTCAGGTCAAACGGGAAACCGTACGTATCATACAGTTTGAAAGCTTCAGGTCCGCTAATAACAGTGCGTCCTTCGGATTTGGCAGTGCCGCTGATATCAGCCAGAATCGCCAGACCATCCGTGAGTGTTTCGTGGAAACGCTCTTCCTCGGTTTTGATTACTTTTGCGATGAATTCCTGTTTGTCCACTACTTCAGGGTAGTACATGCCCATAACTTCACCTACGGTTGTAGTCAGTTCATACAGGAATGGACGGTCAAGTCCAAGCACTTTTCCATAACGAACTGCACGACGGAGCAAGCGACGGATGACATATCCACGTCCTTCATTACTTGGCAGAACGCCATCCCCTACTGCAAAGGCAACGGTACGGATATGATCGGCAATGACTTTCAGGGCAACATCGATCTCTACGCTGTCATTATATTTTACACCCGCAAGAGCGGCTGTTCTTTGAATCATGGGTTGGAACAGGTCTGTGTCGAAGTTGGAATCCACATTTTGCAGAATGGAAGCAAAACGCTCCAGACCTGCACCTGTATCAATATTTTTGTTAGGAAGCGGTGTGTAGCTACCGTCCTTGTTATGGTTGAACTGGGAAAATACCAGGTTCCATACTTCCAGATAACGTTCATTTTCCCCGCCTGGATACATTTCCGGATCACTCATATCGTTTCCGTAAGCTTCGCCGCGGTCATAGAAGATTTCGGTACAGGGTCCACATGGGCCTTCGCCGATATCCCAGAAGTTCTCATCCAATTTAATGATACGCTCCGCAGGCAGCCCCACTTTTTCGTTCCACAGTTTGAATGCTTCCTCATCTTCCGGATATACCGTTACGGACAGGCGCTCCGGATCGAAACCGATCCACTCTTTGCTGGTCAGGAATTCCCACGCCCAAGTAACCGTCTCTTCCTTGAAATAATCTCCAATGGAGAAGTTGCCGAGCATTTCAAAGAATGTATGGTGTCTACGCGTTTTGCCGACATTCTCGATATCATTGGTACGAATACACTTTTGGGAGTTCGCAAGACGCGGGTTCTCCGGCTTCTCACGTCCGTCAAAATAAGGCTTAAGCGGTGCCATACCCGCATTGATCCACAGAAGGGAAGGATCGTTATGAGGCACGAGCGATGCGCTCGGCTCGATTTTGTGACCTTTACTTGCAAAAAACTCTATCCATTTGGACCGGATTTCACTGGCTTTCATACTGGATGCCCCCATTAATTATAATAGTCCGTTGCGTATTCGCTCCGGTTGGTCAACATTGTTTTTGTAAAAAGAAACACAAAAAACGCCCCTGAATAATCAGGGACGATGTTATCGCGGTACCACCCTGGTTATTGCTGTTCATCCCTTGCTGCCCGGACAAACAAACAATCTCCTCGTTCATGCGAAATAACGGTCGCTCCCGGCAGGGTTGTCCTGCACTCCGAAATTAGCTTTCTGCCGCTTCATCTTTCAAGACTCTTCCAGCCATCAGTTCAGGCTCACCCTGATCCGAAGAAGTCTATTCTCTGAGGAAAGGAACCCTCGGCGTACTTTATTTCATCATCGATTTCATGTTCTAAATATACCCCCTCATTATATCGGTAGCACAAGCGGGTGTCAACGCGGGTTAGTAGATGTTATAACGTTACTCATTAGTCGGTCCGTCGTTTGATGTAATAGGCGAAAAAGTGCTGCACAATCACCTTCAGTACGGCAAAAACGGGTACTGCCAGAATTAAACCTACAATGCCTGCCAGTTCGCCTCCGACAAGCAGTGCAAATATAATGGACAGGGGGTGCAGATGCAACGTACGTCCTACCACTTGAGGAGAAATAACGTTACTCTCCAATACCTGGCACAGTGTGTTCACAATGACAACGAACAGCACCATTTTAAATGATACGGTTGATGCCATGACCACAGCAGGCGCAGCTCCGAGGAACGGACCAAGATAGGGCACGATGTTAAACACAGCTACAATGCTTGCAAGCAGCAGGGCATACGGCATATCAATGATGACATAACCAATATAGGCAAAGATGCCAACAATGACACAGACTATAAACTGGCCTCGAATGTAGTTCCCCAGTGCGGTATCAATCTCTTTCATCACCGAGACAATCGCTTTACGACGTGAACGCGGAAGATACGCCACAATGGTGCGCTCAAATACCTCAAAGTCTTTTAACATGTAAAAGATCAAAAATGGTACGATAAACACATTGAATAACACATTAATGGTCGCCCCGATATTGTCCATTAGCACGGTAATCCCCTGAGTTAGTCGATCCTCCATCTGAAAGAACCAACTGTTCATGCCTGTTCGCACACTTGGCGGCATTAATTTGTAATCCATATTGTTCATCAGGCTCTGGGCACGCATGGACAGCTCCGGCATATGCTCGTTGAGTTCTTCCAGTTGTTCAATCAATACCGGGATCACATTCATCAGAATGACACCGATACAGGTCAGGAAAAAGGCATATATGAGCAGCACCGCAATCGTGCGCGGCACCTTTCTTCCTCCCAGCATGCTGACAATCGGATTAAGTACATAGGATATGATAAGGGCTACGATAAAGGGTGCCAGTACTGTTTTCAGGAATGCGTATATGTGAAGCAGTAAAGGCCGCAGCAGCCAGATAAAATATAAAATAATTAATCCGAGCAGCAGCCAGATCGCGTAACGGAACAGCTTGTTTTTGGTTAATTGCTCCACTTGCATCTCTCCTTTTGGACTGGCTCTGAGAGTCAGTATATGTAGGAAAGGTAATATTTATTAACACAGTGCAGAAGTGGAAGGAGCAATCCTAACATTTTTCTAAAGATTAAAAAACGCCTCCTTCATTAGAGAAGGAAGCGCATTTTGCAGTACGGGGTAGCATATAATTTATACCAGCCGAACCACTATGTAACCGCATCTATATACATCTGCCAACAATAAACGACAGTTTCCCACGACAGACATTGTCATGAAACCGCATATAGAGGAAGTTATCCTGCTTATTAAGAAGAAGCGTGGAGATGAGGGAAGTCTTGTGGCAACTCGTCCCCGAAAAACAGATCATCCAGGGAGCTCAGCGTACCGTCTTCTTCCACCTGATATACAGACATTTTCTCACCGTTCACCGTTAATTCGATAAAGCATCCCCAGCAATAAAACTGATGGGAACCAATTTTCCCGATATCTTTGGAACTACAGTTTGGACATTTCATAATTCATTCACCTATCCATTAACAGAATGAATGGCATTTTCCAAGCGTTGTTCACTCAGCGACGGCACCATAATGGCACTTTCCCCGATGGACATATCGCTTGTACATGGCAGCCATTTGCGGCCCTCAATCAGATCGGACACAAAACCGTCCGTAATTTCAATCCCTATTATTGTATTTCCCAACTCTTGGTCAAAATAAACATCGGAGACACGCCCAAGCAGCAAACCTTCTTCGGTGAGCACGGACATCTCCTTCAATTTAGAACGACCGAGGAGGTACGTGTATTTTATGTCGTCGGCTCCCGTCTTGCGGACAGCCTGTTGATTACGGATCATGACGGCATCTTCGCCGTAGGCAACGATATCTTGCCACTGCACGATTTTGACATGATTGGTAAACAGACCTTTGTTCTCAAGCTCAATGCCTTCGATCTCCCAATCATCATTCACAATGAAATCCTGGATTTTACCGACCTGCTTCCCGTCCTCAACATCAAAAACGGCAAGTCCGATCATTTCCTGAAGCTTCATCGCTGGGTCCCCCTCATCTTCTTATCATTAAATAGGCGCGGTGCTATTGCTAGGTATGCCCAAAGTTGATGAGTGGCAATCAGACACCGATCATCAAAACCGCTTCTATCCAACCGATGAAATGGAACTCCTTCCCTCCTTCTGTTCCATGAGTAAAGTTCCCCTTAGGGTCTATTACGCAGTCGTCCAAGAATGGTTCCAATTTTTTCGGCGGTTATCATGATTTCTTTCGTAGTATTACCCAATCCCCAGCTAAATCGAATCGCAGAGTGTAAAAATGTTTCAGGCAAGTTCATCGCTTTGAGCACATGAGAGACTTCAAGTGAACCGGAAGTGCAGGCCGAACCGCTTGCTACCGCAATCCCTTCCATATCCAGATTCATTAACATCGTCTCTGTGGACACTTCCGGAAAGCTGATATTCAGGATGTTTGGCAGCGTATGCTCCGGGTGTCCATTCACATGAAAGTGCTCCATCCCCACATGAATTTCAAGCTGTTCCAACAAAAGTTTACGCAATTCCAAATCATGCTCACGATGCGCATCCGATTGTGCGGATGCAATCTTGAGAGCCTCTGCAAATCCGGTAATACCTGCGATATTCTCCGTACCAGCGCGCCGCTGACGTTCTTGCAATCCACCGTGAGCTCTTGCTTCCAGCACAATTCCTCGCCGTACATAAAGTGCACCCACGCCCTGAGGTCCGTTGATTTTATGCGCAGAGAAGCTGATCATATCCACAGGAAGTTCCTTACAGGAAATATTCTGGCTGCCCAGAGCCTGAACTGCATCGGTATGGAAAAGGATATTATGCTGACGGGCAAGCTCACCGACCTCGCGTATCGGCTGAATAGTGCCTACTTCATTGTTGGCATACATCATGGTAATCAGCACCGTATCCGGCCGAATGGCCTCTCGCAACTCATCCAGATCTATTCGCCCATGACGATCCACAGACAGATAAGTTACTTCATAACCTTGCCGCTCCAATTCCTGACACGTATGCAAAACTGCATGGTGCTCAATTGCCGTCGTAATGACGTGCTTCCCTTTGTCCTGCCTTGCTGAGACTGCTCCGAAAATGGCCAGGTTGTCGCTCTCCGTTCCACCCCCGGTAAATACCAATTCGTCCGGGAAACAGCCCAAAGACGCCGCAATGACATCCCTTGCTCCGCTGACAGTCCGTTTGGCTTCACGCCCAAAGGCATGGATACTTGATGCATTGCCATATTGTCCTGTCATGACGTTCATCATCGCTTCTGCGACTTGTGGATGCATAGGTGTCGATGCGGCGTGATCCAAATAAATTCGTTTCATTTATCTTCACCCCGTTATTGTTAAATTTCTATCTCATAGCGTTCTATCTCATAGCGTACTGTCAAAATTGGAAATTGAAATGGATGCTCTATTGTCGCATCTTCGTGTATAATGTTCTATATCCATTTAAAAAAGGAGAGAGAGACATGAGTGATCCCATTCTCGGGCAGATTCTGAATCAACTTCAACAAATGGACAAACGGTTCGACAGCATCGACGTACGTCTTGAAAAGATGGAAGACAGACTAAATACCATGGAAAACAGATTAGATACCATGGATGGTAGATTGGACACCATAGATGGCAGATTGGACACCATAGAGGAACAAACTAAGAACATTCCACTTCTTCAACAAGCTGTTCTGGAAACATTGACCGTTACGAAACGCCTTGATGCTTCGCACCCCGCCTCTGAACGCAAATTAACTACCGAATTGAATACCCATCAGCACAGCATTGATATTTTGAATCGCCGTCAGTTACGCATGGAAGCTGATATAGAAACTTTAAAAAGTCGCTGATTCACAAGATATCCAGTTAAGTTCACACTTGACCAACTTGTAAATCCTCGGCTGATTACATAGTCCTTACTTCCCTGGAGCGATCTGTAGAAATTGAAGAACAAAGTCCCCATTGGTGCGTGTTCAAAAAAGTCTGGTTTTCAATGCCGAGAAGATCAGACTTTCTGAACTAACTCTATTGGCATGTCTAAAGCCCCCAAGTTGGGGGCTTTAGTTTGTCTTCTGTGATGCGAATTAGTCTTTAAATATAGAACATGTAGCTATCTTTTTTGTCCTGATCCTGGAATGTAATCAGATCTTTCAGTGTTGTGGAATCCAGTACTTCGGCAATGCCATCACGAATACGCAGCCATAGATCACGCTTCGCCGGATCATCTTCCTCCGTGAAGTCTACGGGTGAGATTGGCCCTTCCAGTACACGGATTACATCGCCTGCAGTTACGGTTGCAGGATCACCCGCAAGGATATAACCGCCGTAAGCTCCTCTGATGCTTTTCACAAGTCCTGCATTACGTAGTGGAGCGATCAGTTGCTCCAGGTAATGCTCCGAGAGCTGATTGCGCTCGGCAATGCTTTTAAGTGATGTAGGGCCTTCGCCTGTTCTGGCAGCAAGCTCCATCATGATTGTGAGGCCGTAACGGCCTTTTGTCGATATTTTCAAAGGAGTCACCTCTTTCAATTTTCAGTAACGATTGGAAACTTTATATTTTATCCTGCAGTCCATGACCGTTTGTTTCACGATCTGTCCACAGCAGAGATTCATAGAACTCATTTTTAACTTTCTAATTCTCCGTATTCCGATCATAACCCTCAGCTAATGTTAACATATCTGCATGCGTTATGGAAAAGAAAGATTGACGATATTCCAAAATGTGCGTCTGTGGTGGACACTATCCAAAATTGGCCGGGTGTATCGTATCTTGAGTCCGGTTATGCTAGAATAAGAAACGAAACACATTTATATATAGAAATGGTGATAACGATGTCCAAAACAATTGAAAATACACGGGTCGTCGTTGGCATGTCCGGGGGTGTCGATTCTTCCGTTACCGCGCTGCTGCTGAAAGAGCAAGGTTACGATGTCATCGGCATTTTCATGAAAAACTGGGATGACACCGACGAGTTCGGCCACTGTACCGCTGAAGAAGATTCAGAGGATGTACGCCGCGTATGTGAACAGATCGGCATTCCTTACTACACTGTCAACTTCGAGAAAGAATATTTTGATAAAGTATTTACCTATTTCCTTGATGAATATAAGTCGGGTCGCACGCCAAATCCGGATGTCATGTGTAATCGTGAGATCAAGTTTGGTGAATTCCTGAACAAAGCTCTTGATCTCGGCGCAGATTATGTAGCTACAGGACACTACGCTCGTCTGATTGAAGAAGATGGCACATTCAAGCTGCTACGTGGTGTGGACAACAATAAGGATCAGACGTATTTCCTTAACGCACTCAATCAGAATCAGCTGTCCAAAGCCATGTTCCCGATTGGTCACCTGCCCAAACCGGAAGTGCGCAAAATCGCAGAAGCCGCTGGCTTGTATACAGCCAAGAAAAAAGACAGCACAGGAGTCTGCTTTATCGGTGAGCGTAATTTCAAAGAGTTCCTGAGTAACTATCTGCCTGCCAAAGGTGGAGATATGGTTGACATCGCGACAGGTGAAGTCAAAGGCCGCCATGACGGTCTGATGTACTACACACTTGGACAACGCCAAGGTCTTGGCATTGGTGGTTCCGGCAATGGTGAACCCTGGTTCGTTGCAGACAAGAACTTGGAGAAAAATCAACTGCTTGTTGTTCAGGGCGATGCCCATGCAAGCCTGTACTCCACAGGTCTCACCGCAACGGGTGTGAACTGGATTGCCGGTGCAGAACATATGCCTAATGTGCCATACCGTTGTACGGCCAAGTTCCGCTATCGTCAACCGGATCAAGGTGTGACACTGACCTGGCAGGAAGATGGAAGCGTGGATGTACAATTTGATCAGCAGCAAAAAGCCATTACGCCAGGACAAGCCGTTGTTTTCTACGACGGAGAGGTCTGCCTGGGTGGGGGTACGATCGATAAGGTGCAAAAAGTACCTGTGCCCGCCATGCAATAATAGAGCTTTGTCCATTAAACTGCGGATTATACACAATACCGTGTATCCCTATTAAAAAAGCCGTCTTTCATGTATACCATGAAGGATGGCTTTTTTCCTGCTTTTCTTTGCAAAAAAAATAAAAATAGTTCGTTATGCAGTCAACCCGACTCCTGCCAAGGAGGCCAACACCCCAACGACAACCGAACTGACAACATAGAGCGCGGCACTTGCGTATCGTTGTCGCCCCACAAGTCCTAACGTTTCATAGCCAAACGTGGAGAATGTGGTGTACGCACCGCAGAACCCTGTTCCCCAGATCACCCAGATTGCATCTGAGATCATTGCAGATTGATGCCACCCGTATAACAACCCAAGCAACAGTGAACCACTGATGTTAATGATCCATGTTCCCCACGGGAAAGCCGTTCCCACCAAGCCAGAGACCCATTTTCCCAAACTGTAACGAAGCACTGCACCCAGCACACCTGCCAAACCAATCCATAGAATCATGAGGCATCACCCTCTTGTCTTCGTGCTCCCAACATACGCTGTCCAAGACGGATTCCGAGCGCACAGAGCAACAACCCTGCCAGTAGACTTACGATCATATACATCGAGGCTTGGAGCCATTCTCCCCCTTCGGATAAACGAACCATATCCAGTGTAAACGTGGAGAATGTCGTAAATGCGCCAGTAAAGCCGGTGCCAATCGCAAGTCGAAGTTGTGGTGTTATTTTGCCTGGCACAGCTATGGTAAAGAACCATCCCAAAAAAAGACTGCCCATCGCATTGATTAGCAGCACTGCCCAAGGGAACCCCCCATGGACAGTTGGTATAGCTAACTGTATGGCATAGCGGGTTAACGTACCTAGAAATCCACCCGCCCCTATATACAAAAGCTCTTTCATGTTGTGTGCATCTCCCGAATGATCTGTCTGTTCTTACAATTCCCTGCGTCGCTGCTGGTTCAGCCTGATCTTCGATTCGTTGCCTTGCTCCGTTGCCTCATAGAATACTCTACGTGAGAGCTGCTTTGGCAAATATTCTTGTCTCACATAATGCCCCGGATAATTGTGCGGATATTGATAGCCCTCATGTCCAAGCTTCACGGCACCCGAATAATGCGTATCTCGCAAATGAAGCGGAACTTCTGCCGACTTTACTTCATCGATGGCGTTCATGGCTTTGGAAATGGCGGTGTACACCGCATTGGATTTTGGACTTTCGACCGCGAACAGAATCGCCTGTGCAATGTTAAGCTTAGCTTCGGGCCAGCCGTTATTCCGATATGCATCAAGTGCTCCAATGGCCTGGGTCATGGCTTGCGGGTTCGCAAGTCCAATGTCTTCACTGCTTGCTGCAATCAGACGCCGAATGAAGGTCATTGGGTCCATACCAAGTTTCTCCACCGCGTATAGAAACCAGAACAATGCCGCATCACTGGAACCCCGAATACTCTTGTGAAATGCAGAAAGCACATCATACTGGGTCGATTCATCCGCCTTAACAATGGGGCGCCGAATAGACTCTTCTGCTACACCAAGCGTAATATGAATCGATCCATCACTCTCTGGTGGCGTCGTCAACGCAGCCAGCTCAAGTGCGTTAAGCGCACGCCGAATATCCCCGTTGGCCATCGTTGCAATATGCTCAAGCGCCTCATCGTCCGCCTGTAGTTCCATGAACCCCAGACCTTTGCCCGCATCACTTAATGCTCTGCGCATTGCAATAAGGGAGTGATCCTTGTTCAGCGATTCCAGCTGGAACAGAGTGGAACGGCTCATCAAGGCCCCATTGACGTAATGAAAGGGGTTCTCTGTTGTCGCGCCGATAAAAATAATCGTTCCCTTCTCTACCGCTGGCAAAAGCGCATCCTGACGTGAACTGTTAAACCGGTGTACCTCATCGAGGAACAGAATGGTTTTGGTTCCATACAGCTGTTTATTCGTTTGGGCCTGTTCAATAACTTCACGCACATCCTTGACGGAAGCTTCCACTGCATTCAAGCGAACGAACTGTCCTTGCGTTTGTTGAGAAATAATATGTGCCAGGGTTGTCTTGCCACATCCTGGGGGACCGTATAACAAGATGGACGAAATCTGGTCAGCCTCAATGGCGCGACGGAGCAATTTCCCGGGTCCAATAATATGTTCCTGTCCAATATATTCATCCAGATGCTCTGGCCGCATACGGTCCGCGAGCAATCTGGCTTGTGGTTTTGAGTCCTGCTGAAACGAAAATAAATCCATTGCTCATCACTTCCTTAACGGATTGACTTAACTTGTGTACATTTACACTTCTGATGTATTACCACTCTCTATCATATCATACTCCCGCGGTAACATAGCCATAAATGCGCCAAGCGCACTGCTGACAAACGCATCCTTGCGTGTAATAAAACGAGTCATCATTCGGCTTATGCCAGAAGGGAGCGAATGTTTGCGAAGATTTCCACTTGCGATTTGCTGCCGAATCACAATTTCGGGTAACAGGGAAATCCCCATCCCAGACGTTACTCCACTAATAATCGCCTCCAGCGTTCCAAACTCCATAATCACTGGACGATTTACCCCACTTGAGAGCAACCACTCCTCTAAAATCTGTCGGTAGGAGCATCCCATGCTGTAAACAAGGATCGGTTTACGCGTGAGTTCTTCTTCTGGGCCCACACCCGACGAGACCACAAACAATTCTTCATCAAATACATCCACGGAGTCGATATCGGGATGATCACAGGAACAACCAATGAAGGCTCCTTCCAATTCATACCCAATGACTTGATCAATAAGCATCTGCGAATTGCCCGTAGCCAGTGACAAGGACACGTCCGGATACTGTTTATAATATTTTGCAAAAAGCTTAGGTAAACGAACCGCTGCGGCAGTCTGTATAGAACCTATTCGCAACGGCCCCGATGGTGTACTCGTCGCCCGAAGCGCCTTGGAAGCATCATTCAGCAAACCAATAATTTTATCCGCATAGGTCAGCAGCATCTCTCCGGCTGGAGATAACGTCATGCCTCGGTTATGACGAATAAACAACGTTGTACCCACTTCTGCCTCCAGATGCCTGATGCGTGCCGTTACGTTGGATTGAACGTATCCCAACTTAGACGCAGCTTTGGTCAGATTTCCTTCCTGTGCAACACACTGAAATATTCTAAGATCCCCACTCTCCATGTTCCCCCCACTCTGACATCATTCAAAATGATATCCACTTCATTACCAATCATTATACTTCATCTGCAAACCGGACTACAATTCATGTAGACCCCAACCCAGTCCTCTGACTGGGTGATGATAAGGAGTGTTCAGCATGACATACTGGAAAAATAAAGTTGCTTTGATCACAGATACCCGCACCATAACCCCCTTGAAGTATACAATCTTAATCATTTTAACAACGCTAATCATGGGTACTTCTTTTCCAGTTGGCAAAATCGGCATGTTATATGCTCCACCTTTCCTGCTCATGGGCATACGTTATATCGTAGCAGGTGCTTTGATGGCCTTGTTCCTTCGTAAACATCCTTTGCCTACCGAGTGGAGTTCTTGGTTGAAAATAATCCTCATTGGTCTGTTCCAATCCGCAGGAGTGATGGGCTGCGCCTACTACAGCATGAACTGGATTACATCCGGGGAATCCGCCATTATTACATTTACCAATCCGTTACTGGTCATTATCCTCAGTGCTCTCTTATATAGACTTAGCTACCGCTTCAGTCAGTGGATCGGTGTTATGCTTGGTTTCATGGGGATTATGTTAACCTTCGGATGGCAAATGAGCTTTAGTCCTGGAACCTGGATTGGATTTGGTGGTGCGATCTCCTTTGCCGTGTCCACATTGCTCATCAAACGCTGGGGCGATGGCTATGATACTTTTGTCTTAACAGCCTATCAGTTGCTCGCGGGAGGTGCAGCGCTTCTGCTGCTGAGCGTATGGACTGAACACCCTCACTTTATGGTGAATACGACTTCGGTTATGGTGCTGTTCTGGTTAACGCTTGTTTGCTCCATCATCCAGTTCTCACTCTGGTTTTATTTATTGCAGCATAGCGATCCAGCCCAAACCAGTTCCTATCTGTTCCTGGCACCGTTCTTTGGTGTATTGTCGAGTTGGATTTTGCTGGGAGAGCATGTCCAGTGGTTTGCATTGGCAGGTGGTTTACTCATTGGTGTTGGCATATTCCTGGTAAACCGTCGCTCATCCAGAATGAGAAATAGAGTAACCTAACTAACTCCCCCTGTCTTTCTTCCTGAAAAACTTAAGCGATTCTTGCACAAAAGTAAAAAAAAGCATGCGCTTATGGGACAATTCCCCATGAACGTCATGCCTTTTATACGTTGAAAAACTTTATTCACCCAAGCTCAGGCCAACCCTGAATGGTTACAGGCTCGCCTTCTGAATTATGTGTTGCAGCCGCATATTCTGGCAAATCACCCTCGTGGAACAACCACAATTCGTGCAAGGCCCTTGTACAGCCAACATACAACAGCTTTGCATCACCCGCATTTGGCAGATAATGCTTATGGTCTACATCTGCCACAATAGCAGCATCAAACTCCAACCCTTTGGACAGATAAACTGGTAAAACGGAGTGTCCACCCGTGTACTGCTTTTTGCCACCATCGATCAGGTTTAGATCCCAGCCTGCGGCCTGTAATTCACGATGAAGTTCCTCTGCTTCATGCAGTGTACGGGTCAGGATGGAGACCGTTCGGTAGTCTTTGACGGTTAACACCTTCAAAGCCTCTTCAAGACTCGCCGTCCGCCCTTCGCCTCCATAAGCTAATGTCCGCACCGGATCACCACTACGGAAAACAGGAATCGCCGTAATTCCGCTCTTGACGCCACTTTCCAGAATCGTATTGGCATAGTCGATAATTTCCATTGTTGAACGATAACTTCGGGTCAATGCAAAGTATGCATTCTGTTCCTCAGGAAACAGAGAACTCATCTCTTCCCATGCATGAACACCACGGTACTCATGAATGCCTTGGGACAAGTCACCCAGTATGGTAAAGGAATGCCCTTTGACGAACTGGTCCAATAACGCCACATGAAAAGGCGAAAAGTCCTGCGCTTCATCAATCACGACATGATCGAACCGCTCCGAACCCTCAATATCATGGACCAATGTATGAATGTATACCAATGCAGGCAAATCCTCTTCGCGGACGATATCCTCCTTCAGGTCTGCTGCCGTTTGTTTCATGACTGGTTTTGGAATAAGCCCGCTGAGCGAGGCTGGCACAGAACCGCCCTTTGCAGCTTTAAATAGCTGTTTATATAACGTAAGCGGCTCATATTGAGGCCATTTTTTGGCATAGGCTTTCTCACGGGTGGCTGCTTTTTTCTTGCGTTCTTTGCGGATAGCCTCTGGCATCGGTTTCTTAAGTTCCATCTCAATCCAGCGGTGAACGCGCGCCATGACCCTTTCTTTGCGTTTGGCCAGCGGATAATGTTTGTATTCCTCACCGAACCAGTTCTCGATCTCCGTCTTGCTGAGCACCTTACCATCCCATGGACTGAAGTCCATATCCGGTACAGAATCCGCTTCCATCCCTGACAGCCACTCTCGAATAAGCTCCATGAAACGAATCGATCCTTTGTAACGTCCAGGTACGTCATCATTCAATTCAGGCCGCGCATCTGGTGTTTCGAACCAGGTGTTGAGCGTATCCGACGTATTCGCCAAAGGCATCTCCAGCCCCAGCAGGTTCATCGCCCAATCCGGGAATGTCCGCTGCTGGATGTCCCCTACTCCGAGTTCCGGGAGCACATCCGAGATGTAATCCAGAAACATGTGGTTGGGTGCAAAAATAACCATTTTCTCCGCAGATACCTGCTCCTTGTACTGATACAGCAAAAAGGCCAGCCGATGCAGGGCAACTGTTGTTTTACCGGATCCGGCTACACCCTGGATGATCAATGCGGTGTTTCTCGCCGCACGAATGATCAGATCCTGCTCCGCCTGAATCGTGGATACGATATCACGGAGTTTGTTATCCTTGTTCTCTCCCAGACGATAAACGAGGAATTCATCCGATACCGCTGGCTGGTCGCTGTCACGGTTATATGTATCCGCTACACGTTCCAATATCCGTTGCCGAATGACAACGTTTCGTTTCAGGTACACCAGGCCTTCAATAAGCCCTTCCGGGGCTTCATACGTAGCGGAGGCTTCGCCTCCCGTAAATGAGTAAAACAGGCTGGCGACAGGAGCACGCCAGTCGATGACGAGCGGATGCTCTCCCATCTCTTCGCGGTCTACGCCGATTTTGCCAATATACAGCGGTTTCCGTGCACCACTGCCCTGTTCTTCGAAATCCAAGCGTCCGAAATAGGGTTGCTGCGCGCTCTTGGACAAGGCGGTGCGGCGCTCTTCGCGTCCAGCTTCCAGCACTTGTTCTGTGAAGTCGTGGCCGGTATACACCGGAATATTTTGCAGTCGTTCCAACTGACTGTCCACTTCCTCCATCGTTCGCTCTAACCTGTACTCTTCTTCTTGATAGGCACTTTGAAAGCTGTCTGACATGTTTCAGTTACCTCCTAAGAATATGTTTTGCTCTGCATCGCCCAGATCTGGCAATACAAAAGGATACT
Source organism: Paenibacillus sp. SAF-068 (assembly GCF_051967555.1). NCBI lineage: Bacteria > Bacillati > Bacillota > Bacilli > Caryophanales > Paenibacillaceae > Paenibacillus > Paenibacillus sp. SAF-068. The sequence goes on along the minus strand of NZ_JBQCJX010000002.1, from coordinate 36,436 downwards.
TACTATATCATATAGGGCTATTGAAAGCCACATCCGTTTTGTAGGCTTACTTTTGTAAGGCATGAAGCTCATCTGAATTGATAATTAATGATGACACTGATAAGCGCACAACAACCGAATAAAACAAACCACCAAGGCCACTTGTTTCTGTCCTGTCTGCGCCTGCTTTTCACGCCGTAAATCCCGATTAGCAGTACGATGGAGGAAAAGCTAATTCCTACGATCCAACCAGCCATGATATCTGCCTCCTTTGATTCAGTACCGATCAGTGCCTCATTTCCTGGATTTCAGATGAAAAGTTCCTCCTCGAATATCCACTTGGAAATCACTTTTTCCACTTTTGTATATTAGATTGTTGCTGTCCCGATGAAGGGGAGTCAAATCAAATTCACCTTTAAATGCTCCTGATCTTTCTTTAAGTACAATTTGGAAACCTTCATTATCTGGAATGGAGACCACTGCCTGTCCCCCCGTGGATACGGAATGCAAACTCTCAGGCATATTGAGACATTCCATATTTAATCTTCTGCCAGTTGTGCTCATGTTCAAGTGACGAAACTCCCCCGAAATGTCGATCTTGGTTGAACTGGATTGAAGATTGAGTTTATCTGCACGAAGTTGTTGTACGCTCACTACGGATGCCACTGCGTTCAGTTCAAGCTCCTCCATCCTCCCTGATAGATCTACACGGCCTGAGGTGATCTTGCATTGACAGCGCGTGGCCTGAAGCCGATTCAACCGGAGATGTCCTCCTGTGGAGTTTAGCAAAATACGATTAAAAACCCGAACTGGTAGATGAATTTTCAATACTGTTCGACCTATGTTTAGCCCGATGAGCCCTCCCCTTTTTCTCCCGTCCATAATGCTTAAGGTATCCTCTCTTATGTTAACTTGCATTAGCTTATGTTTGGAAAACCATGTATCCGCATATTGTATGACATGAATCTGTTCATCCACACTCGGCAGAACTCTGATATCTCCTGACAACCAATTTAGCTGTATATCTTCAATGGATTGATCAATGTCTATGCTCTTGCATATGGCAAGCTCACTACTTTTCAACATTTTTTTCATCTCCATTTCAAACAATCAGGTCTATGTTTATTACGCTTCCGCATAGCCTCCCGTGCTGGCATGCCGATTGGTAATACGTTGAATAAGCTGTTCACTTACGATATCCGCTCCCAAAAGCTTCATCATGTGCTGTAGAAACTTGAGTCTTTCCAATGTCTCTGCCTGATCCCGTCCAAAAAGGAGAGGGTTAATCCAGATATTAACGAGCAGCATGAAGATTTCAGCACACTCCAGCGGATATTCGACAGAGATCGATCCATCACTCTTGCCTTGTTCCATGATATTGGCAATAATTCGTGCGTCTTTTAGAACACCCTTCCTGATTCCACCAAGTACAAACTGTGGATTCTTGATCTGAGTGCTTAGAACCTGATCAATGGAGTTAGACTGAATGCCAGGATCAACGATAATATTTTCCAAAATACTGATGAGCTTCTGTCTGGCATTCGGAGCATGCGTGTTCTGGATGAGTTCCATAAACATGTCTTCTGCCCGACCAAGCTCCTTCTCCATCACTGCACTAAGGATATCTTCCTTGGACTTGAAATGATGATATATTGCACCTTTGGACATACCTAATTCATCTATAATGTCTTGAATACTGGTCTTTTCATATCCCTTTTCGGTAAACATTTGAGTTGAAACTGCCAATATCTGATCCAGTGTCTGCTCAGGGTATTTATTTCTAGCCATAGTTCCCTCCTTATACATACCAACGGTCGGTATTTATAATATAGAGTATGTTGGTCTTACTGTCAATATGAGGAATTTAAAAAAAAAAAAAGGACTTCCGTTGAATTACCTTAATAGGTAATTACGGAAATCCTTCTTCAATATAACTAGGAGTTACTCTTCACTTCGCATTTTACCGCTACTTCGATTCCATACCTTCTTCATCCTGGGATACAAACTGTTTTTGCGCCAGTTCACGGTATACCGGATGGGTACTAATCAACTCTGTATGCGTTCCCGTTCCCGTAACATGTCCGTGCTCCAAGACGACAATTTGATCGGAGTCCACCACTGTGGACAACCGGTGCGCGATCACAATCGTGGTTCTGCCTTCCATCAGGTTGGACAGAGCCTGTTGTACTTCATACTCCGAGGTACTGTCCAGACTGGACGTTGCTTCATCCAACATGAGAATGTCAGGACTTCGTAGCAGCGCCCGTGCAATGGCAATCCGCTGACGTTGTCCCCCGGACAACTTGATTCCTCTCTCGCCCACTTCCGTGTCATAGCCCTGTGGCAGCTTGTCGATGAAATCGGCAGAATAGGCCATCTCAGCAGCTCGCTTGATCTCATCCATCGTCACTTCCCGATTTAAACCGTAAGTTATATTATCTCGGATTGAACCCGCCATGAGGGGACTTTCCTGAGATACATACCCGATCTTGCTGCGCCAGGAGGACAAGGAATATTCTGTTATCGCTTGTCCCCCATACGAAATATGGCCTGAATCGGGCATATAGAACTGCTCCATCAAGGAGAACAGCGTTGATTTTCCGCTACCGCTTGGGCCAACAATCGCCGTCACTTTGCGTGTAGGTACCGTCAGATTGATTCCGTGCAACACTTCCTCACCTTTGACATAGGAGAAGTGTACATCATGGAATGCAATCGTCTCATTTCCTGTTGGAGCTACCTTGATGCTGTCATGTGGCTCTTCCTCATCAGCAAGAATAGCTTGTATGCGCTCTGTTGCTCCTACGACTTTTTGCAAACGGGAGTATAGTGTTGTGAATTGCCCCATTGGCATGATGACCTGGAACAACAGCAATATGAAGGCGACCAGTTCACCCGGTGACAGTATGCCCGATGCTACACGCATTCCTCCCACACCCAGAATAACGACCAACACGGCCGTCATGACAAATGTAAACAAGGGACCGATCAGAGCAAGAATACGTGCTTCCTGTAAGCCAAAAGCAAACATTTTACGAATCCGGGAATCCCCTGCTTCTGATTCTTGTTTCTCCGTTCCATAGGCTTTCACCAATCGGATCTCGCCAATAACCTGACTAAGTACGGACGTAAGACCTGCCATCTCATCCTGCTGTTTTTTCGATATTTTATACATCTTCCTACCCACCGGTAACAGGATCAACAGCGTAAGTGGTACCAGACTCAGGATAATGAGCGACATCACCCAATCCAGATAGAACAGTAATGCCACACCACCTACAACGGCAACGATGTTCGACACAAAGGAAACCAGATAATCTGCGATCAATGTCATGATCTGACTTGTATCATTCGTAATCCGGCTCATTGTATCGCCTGTACGATTACGATCAAAATACGGCATTCGTAGTGACAGTACCTTATTCCACAGCTTGGTGCGAAGTGTTGCGACCACGCGTTGTCCCGCGTAATTTAACATATAAATGCTGATGCCTGAGGCAATCGCTTGAATCACAAATGCACCGAGCAATAACAAAATAACAGATTTGTTCAGCGCCGAGGTGGTAAGTCCATCAATCAGACCTTTGGTCATCAGTGGCACAATCAGTCCGGCCGTCGTCTGAATCAAGGTCAAGATGAGGGCCAGAATCAGGATTAGTTTCGGCGGATTCGTGGAAGCGATAAGCTTGACGAAATCCTTGAATCCTTTTTTTCCTACCTTTGGTTCCTTCTGTCCTGCTTGCTGCTGTTCTTCCATTCCCGTCCCTCCCGTTCCCATCTGCTCACCAGAGATCATACGTATGAACTTACATGACGTTGCCTTTTGTTGTATAACACAGCTTTACAAGATACCATGTAACACGAAATTGGCTAAAAAGAGGATGGAAATGCCGTACATGACCACAGGCACCTGTTTACCTTGACCTGCTGCCAGCTTCGCTAATGGATAGGCAATAAATCCAAACGCCATACCATCCACGATGCTATATGTAAATGGAATCATGACCATGATCAGAAATGCCGGAAACGCCTCTGTAAAGTCACCAAAATCCATATCTTTCACACCTTGCACCATCAGGCCACCAATAATGATCAAAATAGGTGCAATCGCACTGTCTGGAATGTAACCGAGTAGCGGGATGAAGAAAAAAGTAGCCCCGAATAACACGGCTGTAACGAGCGGGGTTAATCCCGTGCGTCCACCTGCGGCAATCCCGGCTGTAGTCTCTGCGGCAGCAACTGGAGGACTACTGCCAAATACGCCTGCCAACACGGTACTAATGGACAGCGCACGCAAACTGCCTTTGAAACGCTCAGGACGACCAATCATCTGTGTCTGAGCCGTAATTAATCCGATATTTTCGAACACCACAATCAGCAGTAGCAAAAATACCGCAATCCAGAACGCGACATCAGCAAGCTTCATTAGAGACAATTCGCCAAACAAACCGCCGTATTGACGCAACGCATCCATTGCTGATACGGATTCACCCGGGTTCACTGCCCCAAGTACGTAGGCAAGGCCTGTGCCAACCAAAATACTAATTAGAAGTCCACCCTGTACATTACGGATAAATAAAATTAAGGCCAGTACCAGCGTAACGCAGGCCGTAATGACATTTGGATCATTAAAGTGCCCTATCGCGACAAACGTAGTCTGATGTGCAATAACAATTCCGCTTTTTTGCAAACCAATAAATGTGAGGAACAAACCAATCCCCACCGTAATGCCATGCTGCAGATTTTTCGGAATTGCTTCGCTGATCATTTTGTATAATGACGTAAACGCAACAATAGCAAACAATATACCCGTAACGGTTACCACGGCCAGTGCTTCTTGCCAGCTTAATTTCATGGAATGTACGAGTGTATACGTGAAAAATGCATTGATCCCCATTCCGGGTACAACGATAATTGGTGACTTTCCGCCAAATGCCATGAGCAAACAGCCTGCAATGGATGTCAGCAGGGTTCCAACCATAGCTGCCTGCAAGGGCATCCCGGCATCGGAAAGAATTGTAGCATTGACCATAACGATATAGACCACGGCAAAATAGGAAATGGCTCCCGCCACAACTTCCTTCTTCCACTGGTCTCCTGGCTCCATGCCAAGACGTCTGGTCATCCATCCGTGTTTCATTTCGTTCTATTCCCCTCTCTCTATTTAAGCTGAATAACTGAGTATTTACACTCCACCACTACGTGGACAGAACAACCTTCCAATCGCTGTTATCCCCAGATTTTTTGTTTAAATTTTTTAAATGTACGAATCCAGTGATAAAGGCGAACGCTCTGCTTCTTCAGGTTTCTTCTGTCCTCTTCGTTCTTGTGTAAACCTTATTCAGCTTATATAGCCGCAAATTCTTTATGTATGTATCATCATTTCGCGCAGCAGAGAATATCATACACGGTTTTGAGTTTGAAGTACATGACGTAACTCTGACATTTCTCCGGTATGCATTGCGTCCATCATAGACGATTGACATCCCATCCACTCCATCTTGCGAAGTATGATCATACAAAAAAAGCGCAGATGCCTTATGGGCACCCACGCTTCTTCCGTTGGCAGCAAGTTACTGCTGCTTGTTCTCTGCAATTTCCAACAAATCCTTAATCGCAACACTGACCATAATCAGTCCGGCTACCGGAGGCACGAATGAGTTACTCGCTGGTGGCTGTTTGGCCTTGCGAATTTCCGGAGCATTCTCGGGAACGATTTTTTGTGTGACGTCCTCGCGCGGTTTCATCGGCTTTTCAGTCGAGAAGACCACTTTCACACCTTTTTTGATGCCGTCTTTACGAAGTGTGGTACGCACAACACGGGCAATCGGGTCCATGGTCGTTTTCGAAATATCCGCAACCTGGAATTTCGTTGGATCCATTTTATTCGCTGCGCCCATGCTGGAAATCATCGGAATTTTACGTTTCAGACACTCTTTAATGAGATGGATTTTGTAGATAATCGTGTCGGATGCATCCAGCACATAATCCAGTTCATATTTGAACAATTCCTCATACGTTTCTTCCGTGTAAAACATATTCAATGCAATTGCATCACATTCCGGATTGATCAGTTTCACACGTTCCACCATCAGATCCGCTTTTTTCTGCCCCACTGTCGTGGTCAGAGCATGGATCTGGCGGTTGATGTTGGTGATATCCACCACGTCTTTATCAATCAGGATGATGCGCCCAACGCCGCTCCGGGCAAGAGCTTCTACTGCAATTCCACCTACGCCGCCGATACCCAGCACAGCGACTGTACTATTCTTCAATGCGTCCAGACCTTCAGGTCCGATCGCAAGTTCTGTTCTTGAAAATTGATGGAGCATTGAGAATCGATGCCTCCTTTATTTCTTTTCCGCTACCGGTTTACGGGCTACACGGATGTGAAGTTGTTCTAATTGAGAGTCATCTACTCCAGAAGGTGCATTCATGAGCAGATCCGTTGCACTTGCCGTTTTCGGGAAGGCAATCGTTTCACGCAGATTGGTGCGGCCCGCCAGCAACATCACGATACGGTCAAGACCAAAAGCAATTCCGCCATGTGGTGGAGTTCCGTATTCGAATGCTTCCATCAGATAACCGAATTTCTCATTCGATACTTCTGGGGAAAGGCCAAGGGCAGCAAACATTTTCTCCTGAACATCACGTTTGTAGATACGCATCGAACCGCCGCCTATTTCATAACCATTGAGAACAAGGTCATAGGCTTGAGCACGGATGGCACCCGGATCAGTGTCGAACAGATGTACATCTTCGTCTTTTGGACGTGTAAACGGATGGTGTTCTGCTACATAACGTTTGGCATCTTCATCATATCCGAGGAGTGGGAAGTCCACAACCCAAGCGAATTTGAATTTGCTGTCATCGATCAGTCCAAGTTGACGGCCGATTTTCAGACGCAATGCACCCAATACGTCAGCAACCACTTTTTTCGTATCTGCAGAGAAGAGCAACAAGTCGCCATCTTCGGCACCTGTACGTTCTTTGACAGCTTCGATTTCTTCAGGCGTGAAGAACTTCACGATTGGCCCTTTGAACTCCCCGTCTTTCACTTGAATCCAAGCCAGACCTTTCGCACCGTAACGTGCAGCAAATGGTCCGAGATCATCGATCTCTTTACGGCTCCATGTGCCACAGCCTTTAGCGTTCAGCACTTTCACTTCTCCACCCTTTTCGATGACGGAAGCAAATACTTTCACACCACTGTTCGCTACAATATCGTTCATTTCAACCAGTTCCATACCGAAGCGCAGATCCGGTTTGTCTGAACCGTATTTACCCATTGCATCTGCATACGTAATCCGTTGGAAAGGTAATTCCAGCTCTACGCCTTTCGTTTCACGCAGCAATTTGGCCATCAGCTCTTCCATCATTGGCAACAGGTCATCCTGTTGCAGGAAGGAAGTCTCGATGTCGACTTGCGTGAATTCAGGTTGACGGTCTGCACGCAGATCCTCATCCCGGAAACAACGAGCGATTTGGTAATAACGCTCAACGCCACCCACCATCAGCAACTGTTTGTAGATTTGTGGGGATTGTGGCAAAGCGAAGAATTCACCTTCATGCACACGGCTCGGTACGAGATAATCACGCGCACCTTCCGGGGAGCTCTTCGTCAGGATTGGCGTTTCCACTTCAACGAACTCTTCGCCATCCAGGTAGTCACGGAACACTTTGGATGCTTTGGAACGCAGTTTCAATGTTTCGAACATTTCTGGACGACGCAGGTCCAGATAACGATATTTCAGACGAAGGGATTCATCCACTTCTACACCATCTTCAATGAAGAATGGAGGAGTTTTGGCTGCGTTCAACACTTCGATTTCGGTGATTTGGACTTCAATTTCGCCAGTAGGCAGGTTTTTGTTCACTGTTTCTGCATCACGTTTAACAACTTTACCCGTTACAGCGATAACATACTCGCTACGTACGCGATCTGCAATTTGCAGAGCTTCACCGGAATAAGCCGGGTTAAAGACAACTTGTACAATCCCGCTGCGGTCACGCAGATCGATGAAGAGTACGCCCCCCAAGTCACGACGGGTTTGAACCCAACCGTTCAATGTTACTGTTTCACCGATGTGTGCGGGTGTTAATGCGCCGCAATGATGACTTCTTTTCATAACCAAACTCCTCATTATGTGAATTTCCGTTCTGTATGGGCAGTTAGTACCTGCTCTTCAACAGCCCGGTTACGTGTAGACCATGTATTCGAAAAGGCATGTTACCTCTGGCTCGCCAACTTCCAATTCGTTGGAATCGTCGGTGAACCTCAGTAATTTTGCCGGATCAATTATTTTACGTGAATGTAGTACTTAATGTACACTTCGAGCTTATTTACCTTCGCGAATTGCCGCTACCAGATCATCAAGCTTCACGGTTTGTTGCTCACCCGTATCCATCGACTTGAGGGCGATCTCACCACGCTCTAGCTCGTCATCACCAAGGATGGCGGTATAGCGGGATTTGAAACGGTCAGCTGATTTCATCTGTGCTTTCATCTTGCGGCCCAGATAATCACGTTCACCAGACAGTCCAGACTGACGAAGTTTGAACAACAGACGATTCACTTCACGATCAGCAGCCTCTCCCAGAGCAACAAAGTACACATCGAGTGGAGCCAGCGTAGTAACCTCAATATTTTGGTGCTCCAGAATCAGTTGAATGCGCTCCAGACCAATACCAAAGCCAATTCCCGGCTGATCAGGTCCACCGATATCTCCAACAAGACCATTGTATCGGCCACCGCCGCCAACCGTATCAATCGCTCCAATCCCTTGGGCTTTTAATTCAAATGCAGTCAGCGTGTAATAATCCAAGCCGCGTACCAGACGATTGTTCACAGCATAATCTACTCCGAAATCATCCAGGTAGGCCTGCAGCTTGGCGAAGTGATTCAAAGACTCTTCATCCAGGCTATCCAGTATGGACGGTGCCCCTACGAATTTGTCCTGATCGACTTTGCAGTCGAGTACACGCAGTGGATTACGCTCCATGCGAGACTGGCAGTCCTTGCACAGGCTGTCTTTCATCGGTCTCAGGAACCCAAGTAACGTCTCGCGGTATTCTGCACGGCTGGTCGAGTTACCAACGGAGTTGATCTCCACTTTAACATCCTTCAAGCCAAGCTCTACACACAACTGGTAGCCCAGTGCGATTACTTCGGCATCAATCGCCGGATCCAGCGCACCGATAGCTTCTACACCAAACTGGTGGAACTGACGCTGACGGCCTGCTTGCGGACGCTCATACCGGAACATCGGACCGATGTAATAGAGCTTGCTCACATCCGGTTCGCCGTAGATTTTATTCTCTACGTACGCACGGACAACACCCGCTGTTCCCTCTGGACGAAGTGTCATGCTGCGATTGCCTTTGTCATCAAAAGTATACATTTCTTTCTCAACGATATCGGTAGTCTCTCCCACACCGCGTACAAATAAAGAAGTCTGTTCGAAGATCGGTGTACGAATCTCACGGTAATTGAACCGTCGACACAGATCGCGTGCTTTTTCTTCTACGTACTGCCATTTTTCAACAACTCCAGGCAGTAAGTCCTGCGTTCCAGTCGGTTTTTGAAAAGCCATCTTGATCCCTCCAGCATTGATTTTCTCTGTATAACAAAAAAATCCCTCGCCCTGTTGCTGTGTATACAGCAAACAAAGGGACGAGAGATTGTGTAATATACATTCACCCGTGGTACCACCCACATTCCGGAAACCTGACACTTTAGCCGTTCAGGTGATCTCTGGTGATTCAGGATTGCCTGGGGCACCCTGATCAAGCAGATATTCCGCTCTACGTGTAACGCACGTCCTGCGCAGGCCGGCTACTGGTCAACAGATCATGTCTGCTATGTTCGCCGTCTGTTCTCGGGGAAGTCATTCGTCCGCTCATCAAGAGAATCCTTACAGCCTTGGGATTCCTCTCTGGTCATGTGGGCACGGAGTACTTGGTCCCGTCATCAAATCAGTAATATAGTTCAAAAATCGACTTCTATTGACTATAGTCAACGTATTATTTTCTGATTGTAATGAACCGCAGTGCTAAAGTCAAGGGTTAACACGAAAAGATAGCACTAAAACATTTTACTCACTTGCCTTACGGAATGAGGATACACTGATTCATGGCGAATAGAAGCCGGATTCATGAAATGAATTCCAACTTCTATCGCGGTGTAACTCTATTCTTTCAGCATCCACTTCAGCAGATCCGGCACGCTCGCCCATAAACGAGAATGCATAATGACATATGCAATCGCTTCGTTCGAATCGCCCATTCCAACAAAGTCAGGGAGGTTATGCGGCAGACGTTTCAAACCCAACAGGTAATCAGGCACATGTTTGTTCACACCCCGGGCCACACGGTACAGCATTTTGAGTTCGGAGGTAATTCCGTTTTTCTTATACTCCAGAATGATCTTGTCATAGGCAAAGGCAGTTGCGGCTTCGCCTTTTTCATACTTCTCCAGCAATTGCTGTGCCTGATCCAATTGGTTGCTGTACAAATATACAGCAGCGAGCAGGTAACGTGCTCCGGTATTGTCTTCCGTATCAAGCTCTAGAATATGCTCCAGAATATGTGCTGCTTCTTTCGCATCTCCGGCAAACCAGCAGGATTCAGCGTAGCTTTTGCATATCCGGATATAGGGACGAGTCTCATGAAGCCCCCAGAAATCCCCTTTGTTCTTCTCAAAAAACAGTTCGCCCAGTTCGCGTTTGCCAGCAGCTATTCCGGCCTCGAGGTGAGCGCGTGCATCATGCTCATTGTCCGACTCCTCAGCCAGAATGAGATACGCATCAGAACTGTCAGGATACATCTCCAGCGCCGTTTCCGCCAGCTGTATTCTGCGTTTGGAAGAACTGGCTTCCCTCGCCTTATCCAGCAAAGCCTGTGCTTTATCCTTCGATGCCCCTGGACTGTTCAATATTGATAACTCGTCCGTTTCACCGCCCATACCGAATTCTTCGATGTAATTGAACATCTCCTTAACCTTCCGGGAGATCGTGCCTGTCGTTACCTCATATTTATCAGCCAGCTCAGCCTTTGAGGCATTCAAGCCATATTCCTCGGACAGCAGATACTCAATGGCAGCACAGAAAGAACCTGTCTTCTTCACAGTAGGACGAGTCTGACGGGAGTATCCGTTCCATAACATCAGAGCTTCCAGAATTAGCTCTGGCTCGTATTGGTTCCTCATATCCTCAATAAGCTGCAAGGCCAACTGTTCGTGAGCCGAATGCTCCCATTTCAGTTCATTCTCCACCATCTTTTTCAGCTTGGTCAAGGTCACCTTGCTCTCAGTCTCCATTGAGGCTTCCCGGACTGGTTGCTCCGTTGATATCAGTCCCAGTATGGATTCTACCGCAGAAGACTCCTTATTCAGACAACATTTCTTATATTTTTTCCCACTTCCGCATGGGCATAGCTCATTTCTTCCAACCTTACTCAAAACTTATTCCCCCTTAAATCTGTCTCTAGCCATTCACATGAGAACACGTAGCTTTAACATTGTAGTTGTCATCTCAAGCAAGGCATTCTATATACTTTCAATTTCCAGCGATCAAGTAGAAACGGCTGCCCCGCTCTTGTATAAGGGCGGGGCCATTTCAGCGAGTATATGTTCATCTGGAATATGACCGATTACTCCAGCAATGAATTCCTCATGCTCTCTGTCTTAGGAGTGGCTTCACCTAAGCCAGATTGCAGGAAACTTGATTTACCGTTCATTGTAGCCCAACGATGAGAACAATTCGCTTCAGAAAAATTTAAACCCATTCCTCTATTCTAGCAAAAATTTATATAAGGGGTAAGCTTTGCCCAAAACATATATATTTTCAGCTCAAAAAAAATAGCCTGCACACGGTGTGCAGGCTCAAAGGATATATAAAAAAAGGGGGTCATGTCTGTTATTATAAGCCCACTATGTTAAAGGCTTATGTAACTAATATTACAGTAATATTACAAAAATGATAGCGCTTTATATTTTTGATTTTAATATATTTATAATTAAAAGCCCTCGCACATGACTTGACTCTGTAGTCAAGCAGTGCAAGGGCCAAAAGGTATCTATACGTTAATTCATCTCTTCCACATAGGCATGGTTGGAACGCAGTTTATGAACGATTTCGTCATAATCCTCATCCCTTACTTTGGCAGACAGAACATAATGCAGATCATCATAATCGGCCGAAGACACATCCGCTGCATTCAGCAGGTCTCCATCCTCATTCACTCTGTCACGAGAATCCCGTTCTGCGTCACGATCCACATTAGCTACCACAGGGATCACATTTTCACTGGCTGGAACGCCTGGGGCTGCACCTACACCCATTGCCCCGTTAGTGCCTACGCCACCCGCAGTATTATATGGCACCAGCGGTACCATTACACGCGTGTCTCTGCCTACCGCACTATCGAGTTGACCTACTTCCAAATGCTCTGTGCGGAATGTCTGAAGTGAAGTTCTTGCTCCCTCTGCCTCGTCTTCGGTTCGAAAATACGCCTGAATATGTTTTGTCATGTCAAACCCTCCTTTTTCGGAATAAAATGCAACGTGAAGTTTCGTACCCCCACGATGTAACGTAGTTTTAGATACATCAATGTATGTCAGTTGTAGTGGCTGAAGTTATATAACTTTTAGCAATTCACGTACAAACGCGGGCTCATCTTCTGGCGTTCGGGATGTAATATAGTTTCCATCCACAACAGCCTCATGATCCTTGAACTCTGCTCCTGCGTTTACCATGTCATCCTTAAGGGGTGGATAGGATGTAATTGTACGGCCTTTCAACAGATCGGCACTAGCCAAAATCTGAGGACCATGGCAGATCGCTGCAATTGGTTTCTTCGCACTGTTGATCTCGGTGACAAACTTCAAGATGTGCGAATCACTTCGCAAATTCTCAGGGGATGATCCACCGGGAATGACGACTGCATCATAATCAGAAGCGGATGCATCAGCAATCGCCTTATCCGTGGTATAGGAGGCCTTTCCTCCCTTACCTTTAAGGCTCTCACCGGCTTTTAATCCGATAATTTCCACTTCATGTCCAGCTTTTTTCACTTCGTCATACGGAACCTGCATCTCCGAATCTTCAAAGTCATTCGCCAATAAAAAAGCAACTTTACTCATAACGTATGTTCTCCTTTCCGTGTTCGAACTTTCTTTATGAATCGGGTCTCGCAGTACAATGGCACTTCATTGTGCCTCGTTTTGTTATTACCCTCACCAGAGCAATTTATAACAATTCGGTGCAATTTCATTTTGTGGCGAAGTCGTCAAACGAATATCTTAGTAAGATCAACTCATGACAAAAAGTCCTGATTCGGCAAGGAATCAGGACTTTTTCAGAATCTGTATAATCCAAATTTTTGATGTTTATATACACAGGTGTACACATTCAAGAACGCGGAAGATGGCTCTGTTTCCCTTTGTCCGAGTCCTGAAGTGCCCAGATCGTCGCAACACACTCCGCAGCCGCACGGGCAAGATGCAATGATTCATACAGGTTGCCAGGGAGTAACAAAGGTTCTGTACGGGCACGTGTTTCTTTCGCAGATTGGCGCATAATTGGGTGGATACTCCTTTGATCATGGAATAGTCATCAACGAATTATCCTTCATTATGGCCTGAACCCTAAGAAATTATGCACGTGGTTCCTGACGAACCGGGCTTTCAAGCATCAAAGTCACGGGTCCCCAATTGGTAAATGTCACATCCATCATCGCTCCGAAACGACCGGTTTCAACTCGGATCCCTTTATCTCGCAAAAGTTGATTAAACGTTTCATATAAACGTTCTGCCGCTTCAGGTCGGGCCGCAGCTGCAAAGCTAGGACGCTTTCCTTTGCGACAATCTCCGTACAGGGTGAACTGGGAAACGGATAATACAGCACCGCCTACATCAAGCAGGCTGAGGTTCATCTTCTCCTGATCATCCTCAAATATCCGTAAGCCGCTAATTTTGTCGGCCAGATATTGGGCATCTTTCTCAGTGTCCTCATGGGTAATACCCACGAGCAACATTAATCCTGATTCGATCTTACCCGTCAGTTCTTCTCCCACCGTCACCTGAGCCTCTTTACAGCGTTGTACAAGCACCTTCATCTTACAGGCTCCTCACTGCATAATCCGATGCACAGAATAAACATCTTTAACCCGTTTGATCCGTTCTACAACGGATTGCAAATGATCCGTATTACGAATCAGAATTGTGACGTGCACCAATGCTAATTTATTTTTATCTGTCCGTCCTGTAACGGCAGATATATTGGTTTTACTTTCGGATACAGCCTGAAGTACCTCGTTAAGCAAGCCATTCCGGTCATGACCTGTAATCTCAATATCCACACTGTAACTCGCTTCAATATTTTCTTCCCACTCCACCTCAATAACACGTGCTGCTTCTTCTCCGTCTGCACTTGTCGGGATATTCGGACAGTCACTACGGTGTACGGAAACGCCGCGTCCACGTGTAACATATCCGATAATGTCATCCCCAGGCACAGGATTACAGCATCGTGCAAATCGAACAAGCAGGTTATCAATGCCCTTGACCCGAATACCGTTGGTTGGTCGATTTCTCCGTTCAGGTGCAGGTTTCAGCTCGCGCATTTCGGAATTTAGTTCCAGCAAACTGGACTCTTCCTGTTCTTTACGCAGTTTTTCAGTTGCTTTGGTTACGATCTGTGCAGCAGTAATCCCACCGAAGCCAACAGCCGCTAGCATGTCCTCAATATCGTTGAACGCATATTTTTTGGCAGCTTCCATCAACTTGTCATCCGTCATCCACGCAGAAGGATCAAGCCCCATGCGTTTCAGTTCACGCTCACAGCTCTCCCGACCTTTTTCAACGTTTTCTTCACGGCGCTCCTTCTTGAACCATTGTTTGATCTTCGCTCTCGCATGTGAAGATTTCGCAATTTTCAGCCAGTCCTGACTCGGTCCGTAAGAATGTTTGGACGTCAAAATTTCAATGATATCGCCTGTCTTCAGATGATAGTCAAGTGGAACAATTCGACCGTTCACTTTGGCACCGATGGTCCGATTACCAACCTCCGTATGGATTCGGTAAGCAAAATCCAGAGGAACAGAGCCAATTGGCAATTCAATGACTTCTCCTTTTGGCGTAAATACAAATACCAGATCCGAGAAGAAATCCATTTTGAGCGATTCTACGAATTCTGACGCGTCCTGTGCTTCATTTTGGAGTTCAAGAATTTCGCGGAAGAACGTAATCTTGTCTTCGAATTGTGGACCTGCCGCTGCGCCTTCCTTATATGCCCAGTGAGCCGCGATACCAAATTCAGCAGTCCGGTGCATATCCCATGTCCGAATCTGTACCTCTGTTGGTTCGCCATTGGGACCGACTACGGTTGTATGCAGCGATTGATACATATTCGCCTTCGGCATCGCAATATAGTCTTTGAAACGTCCAGGCATCGGTTTCCATAACGTGTGTATAATTCCCAGGGTAGCATAACAATCCTTGATATTATCCACAATAATACGAATGGCAAGCAGATCGTAAATTTCGTTAAACTGTTTGTTTTTGGTCGTCATTTTCTTGAAGACGCTGTAGATATGCTTCGGGCGGCCCGAAAGATCTGCCTGAATGCCCATCTCATCAAGCTTGTTCGTAATTCCATCCATAACGGTATCAATATATTGCTCACGCTCGGCACGCTTTTTGTGCATCAGGTTTGCAATACGGTAGTATTGCTGCGGATTCAAATAACGGAGGGCGATGTCCTCCATTTCCCATTTAATCGCAGAGATACCCAAACGGTTCGCAATCGGACAGAAAATTTCCAGCGTCTCATATGAAATCCGGCGCTGGCTTTCTTCCGACTGAAACTTAAGTGTCCGCATATTATGCAGACGGTCAGCCAATTTAATCACGATGACACGGATGTCCTGCGCCATGGCGATGAACATTTTGCGGTAGTTCTCGTTCTGCTGTTCTTCCTTGGAGCGGAACTTAATACGTTCCAGCTTCGTCAAGCCGTCAACAAGCATGGCACACGTATTGCCGAAATGATTGCGGATCTCTTCAAGTGAGACCGTAGTATCCTCTACTACATCATGAAGAAGCGCTGCTATTATGGAGATGGTATCCATCTGCATGTTCACAACAATGTCGGCAACCGCAAGCGGATGCAGAATATACGGTTCTCCCGATTTTCGCGTCTGTCCATGGTGGGCCTGATCAGCAAATTCGTAAGCTTCTCGTATGCGCACCAGATCGGGTTCTTTGATATATGCCCCGGCCTTCTCGAGTAATTGCTCTATGCCCATTCTGATCTGTTCCGTGTCCTTTCTATACCAAATGGAACCCGTGACATTGCTGCAACACAGGTTCCCCGTAAAAGTAATTTCCTATAATTATGACGCTTCGCCCGTTTCCCGTCAACTGCTGACGAATAAGAGCGCTTATCCAATTTTTATATTGGTGAGCTGTATTACTTCCAACCCGTTTCCCTATGACTCACAAGGGATTGAATGTATTTCTTATTTTCTTATGTATTATTGCCCTTATTTGCCGAAATAGAAGGAAAATTCATGAAAATATAAATTCCAGCGCTCTGCTACGTCAAAAATGTTATTGCTTAATTGAGAGAAACTCTGTAATCTATTGAAAGTTTGTGTTTCGGAAAAGGAGATGAAATTCATTGCAACGCGAAATTCAGGTTAATCAAAAGATGCCACTTGGCTCAGGTTCACTGCTTAGCCTTCAGCATTTGTTCGCCATGTTTGGCAGTACGGTGCTTGTACCGAATCTATTCGGTGTCGATCCAAGTATGATTCTGCTGATGAACGGAATTGGCACACTGTTGTACATACTCATGTGTAAAGGTAAAATTCCAGCATATCTCGGATCAAGCTTTGCCTTTATTGCACCTGTCACAATGGTACTAAAACAACATCCAGAGAATGGCTACTCCATGGCACTTGGAGCTTTTATCATAACAGGACTTGTTTTCTGTCTCGTGGCCCTCATTATTAAATTTGCGGGTACCGGATGGATCAACGTGGTATTCCCACCAGCGGTTATGGGTGCCATCGTTGCACTGATCGGTCTTGAGCTTGTACCTGTTGCAGCTGGTATGGCCGGATTGATTAATTCTGATCCTGTAGCTAACCCTAACTGGGTTCCTCAGGCCAAACCCATTATTTTATCCATGGCCACGCTTGGTATCACTGTCATTGGGGCCGTAACGTTCCGTGGATTCCCCAAAATCATTCATATTTTAATCGGAATAGTATCCGGCTATGTATTGGGTAATTTTATGGGTCTTGTAGACAAACAAGCTATTGGACAAGCTGATTTCATCTCACTGCCAACTGTAACCACACCTACATTTGACTGGTCTGTTATTTTCACCATTTTACCTGTAGCGCTTGTCGTTATCGTAGAACATATTGGACACTTGCTTGTAACCAGCAGCATTGTAGGCAAAGATCTTTCGAAGGACCCAGGCCTTCATCGTTCCCTGCTTGGTAACGGGGTCTCCACCATTCTTTCCGGGTTTGTAGGATCTACTCCCAATACAACCTACGGTGAGAACATCGGTGTTATGGCACTGACCCGCGTATACTCCACATATGTCATTGGTGGAGCAGCGGTTATCGCAATCGTGCTCTCCTTCTCAGGAACGTTCTCGGCGCTTGTCGCCAACATTCCTGTGCCTGTTATGGGTGGGGTATCCCTGCTTCTGTTCGGAGTTATTGCAGCATCCGGTCTGCGGATTCTGGTTGAACAGAAAGTCGACTTTGCCAAGCCGACCAATCTACTTCTTACTACACTTGTACTAGTCATCGGATTGAGTGGTACAGAAGTTGTCTTCTACGGCGTTCATCTGAAAGGGATGGCACTGGCAACCATCGTCGGAATCCTGATGAGCTTGTTATTTAAACTGTTTGAAGTAATGGGTTGGTTGAATGACGATTCGCAAAAACAGCCTATCACTGAAAAAACGCCTGATTAATTTCAACCGTATATGAACCAAAAAAGCCTGTTCTATCCAACCTTAACGGTTGGATAGAACAGGCTTTTTTATAATCATTGATGCTGTATATTATTTCCCGGGAAACGGAAAAACAATTCATGTTTCATCACAGCGGTACATGTGGAGACTTCAACTTAGTAATTCATCAATGTGAACACATCGATTTTCTCAGGCAATTTGGCACGACCATTCAGATCAGACAGCTCGATCAGAAATGCAGCGCCAACAACGTTCCCACCTAATTGTTCAATCAGGTTGATGGAAGTTGCAATTGTTCCACCCGTTGCGAGCAGATCATCTGCGATCAGGACATTTTGACCTTTTTCAATCGCATCTGTGTGCATAGCAAGTGTATCCTTGCCATATTCGAGGTCATAACCGACTTCAATCGTCTCTCCAGGCAGTTTTCCACTTTTGCGGATCGGAGCAAAACCGACACCAAGAGCGTATGCCAGAGGGGCGCCCACAACGAAACCACGTGCTTCAGGTCCAGCAATGACGTCAATTTTGAGATCAGAAACCATCACTTTCAATTCATTGATCGCATTGCGGTACATTTCTCCATCCTTCAACAATGTCGTAATGTCCTTAAAGCTGATTCCCGGTTGTGGAAAGTCAGGAATGACACGAATATAATCTTTAAAATCCAAAATAATCTCCTCCTAAAATAAATACACAAACTTCCATCTAAGATACGCCCTTCATCCGGGATATCATCCATTGTGTCAGTTGCGGTGTGGCTGCATCCAGCATCACCTGTTCAATCTCGGCCATGTTTTCGAGCGCCTGATAGTGACGTGAAGCGGTTAGTTCGCGTTTAGGCGGGTTATCCACAAACGCAATTTTGCCGTT
This sequence comes from Paenibacillus sp. SAF-068, assembly GCF_051967555.1. Taxonomy (NCBI): domain Bacteria; kingdom Bacillati; phylum Bacillota; class Bacilli; order Caryophanales; family Paenibacillaceae; genus Paenibacillus; species Paenibacillus sp. SAF-068. Next base: position 17,588 of record NZ_JBQCJX010000002.1, on the reverse strand, counting down.
ATCACGAGTAATGAAGGATAACTCTTCGAATACATCCAACATCATCGTAATCATGCGTGGTGAACAACCACACTGACGACTGAGCATAGGAGTAATCTCTTGTTCCTCCACGGGTTCAGCTTTCCATTTCAACACCTGCATATAAATACGCTTAAAGAGATCTCTGGAAGGCATCTGAAGGCGATCTCGGCGGTTGCCTGATCCGTGCAGAAGGATGATATTCTCAGCTCCACTGAACAAAGCCAGCATGGCATCAAGTTGTTCCGGGGTTTCCGGCGTATCAAACACAAATAACGTCCGGACTTGTTCCTGTCCATAATGCTGTGCAGCAGCATTACACGGAAATAACCCGACCTTTCTATCATATACCCAAAGGCAAGGTTCATACAATGAATTTCCCTCGGAAACATCTGTTTCTTTCCGAACTATAGCACCAACAGAACCTGATTTATATCGTAGATGCACCTCAATGGAGCTCAAGAAATGCTTCATCGCATTCAATGGCTCGGCATGACCACGCATATCAAACACTTGTACCTGAGGAACATGAATGTCCTGAAGCATCAATTGAGGTTTTCTCATCCCATTCCATTCATTAATGGACAACTCACCCATCACATCAATAACGGAACCCGGGAGAAGGAACTCCGCTAACGCTCCCTTGCCAAAAGCCACTGTTTCCAGTTGCTGTCCATCTTGCTCCAGAACCAGTTTCAGATGGCGTTTCTCTCGTCCCATCGTTCTGGTTTCCTTCACAGTCACACTTCTCAGTACAAACCGTGGCGAAGGATTGCTCATCCCGAAAGGCTGCAATCTGTCGATCTCCTGGATCACTTTCAACGGAACATCACTGATTCTGCATTCATCATCTGCAAGACGCTGAGGTATAAAGTCTGCTTCCGTCAATACGGTTGCAGCAAACTCATTCAGACCAGCCTCAAGTTCTTCCAGTTGATTGCGATGCAGCGTCATACCTGCTGCAGCCGGATGGCCCCCGTAATGGTCCATGGTGTGTTTATTGACTGTGAGCGCCTCATAGATATCCAAGCCCTCAATAGAGCGCGCAGAGCCTTTGCAGACACCACTCTCTGGATCAATCCCGAGGATAAGTGTAGGGCGATAATAGCGGTCCAGCAATTTGGAAGCCACAATACCAACTACTCCAACATTCCAACCTTCACCAGCCAATACGATTACATCCGGAACCGATCCCGAGCGAAGCTCTATCTTTTGTTCCAACTGTGCCGTTGCTTCTTGTAATATGCCTTCTACGACTTGTTGACGCTCCCGATTCAATAGATCTAGCTGGCCGGCAAGCGTATGAGCTTCATCCAGATTCTCGGTAGTGAGAAGTGACACTGCTCTTCCAGCATGATCCAAACGTCCACTGGCATTAATACGCGGTGCCATGGCAAAGGCAATATTTATCGAAGTCACCTGACTCTGATCCACACCACTGATTTCAATCAATGCACTTACACCGGGAAGACGTGAACCACGCATGGATTCAATTCCATAACTGACAATAACCCGGTTCTCCCCTTCCAAAGGCATCAGGTCGGCAACCGTGCCAATAGCGGCAATTTCCATCCATTCACCGGGTACTTCCCCAATTAATGCCTGAGCGAGTTTCAGGGCTACTCCCGCTCCTGCCAAACCTTTAAAAGGATACGGACATCCCGGAAGCTTTGGATTAATAAGAGTAAAGGCTTCTGGCAAAATTTCAGGTGGCTCGTGATGATCTGTCACAATGACTTCGATGCCCAGTGTTGCCGCATAGGCAATCTGTTCAACTGCACTGATCCCGGTATCCACGGTAATAATCAATGAAACGCCTTGTTGATGGGCCCAATCCAATGCATGGTTGTGTAACCCATATCCTTCATTGGAGCGATGAGGGATATATATATCGTACGAAGCACCAAGATGACGCATCAAATGGATCATCAGCGATGTACTGGAGACGCCATCCGCGTCATAATCCCCGTAAATCAGAATGTGTTCTTCTCGCTCCAAAGCCAGCTTGATTCGAGGCACAGCTTCACTCATGCCGAGTAGCAGATAAGGATCATGCATCTGATTGAGATCAGGATGCAAAAAACGCTCGGCCTCCTTCTCATTGTGCACTCCTCGACTCACAAGCAAACGTCCAACAAGGGGCGAAACGGAAAGCGCCTGCGAGAGTCCCGCAGCCGCCTCCAAATCGATATTCGGTGTATTCCACCGGTATTGCGAATAAAGCAATGATAACGCTCCTTTCCTGATCTACTGGACCCGCGCTTCACTATTGAATTAATGTCGCTTCGTGATCGGGCAGTTCATGATTGGATTTATAAGGATATCCTGGATCATAAGGTATCGCTTGAATCTGTACTTCTTTCACATGACTGAATCGGGTTAGCAACAGTGTCTTGGCCCGATTCGCAATCTCCTGTGCTTCCAGTATTGATATCCTCGGATTCACACTGATGACCAGCTCAATCATAACGTCATGTTCCTGTTCACGTGCAACCAAATGCTCAATGGTAATGATGCCATATACCCGCTGTACAGTCTCTTTGAAATCGGCCGCTTCTTCCTGCTCCAGCTCCTGAACAAGTGAACCGTACACTGTGTCCACAATCATTCGATAACCCTTATGAAGCACAAAGCAGGAAGCAATCAACGCAGCTGTGGGATCCAGGTAGAGCAGCATGCTCAGACCCGTCTCTTCACCTGTCATTGAACCTATAATGCCGATTAACACAGTGAGAGAGCAATAGAGCGCACGACGATGTTGCTGGGCATAGGCCAGCGCCTGAGACTGGTTTCGTTTACGGAAATATCTGTACTGAAATTGAAAAATCGCTTCTTTTACCGCCAGCGCTGCAACAGCCACCAAAAGTACAGACTTGCCGGGTGCTTCCGGCTCACTTCCGGAGAGGCTGCCCAATGCAGAGATGGCAAGCTGTAATCCACCCATGAGGATCAGCACGGATAACAAAACTGAGATTCCGGGTCTAGCAACACGTGAATGTTCTTTAAACCGTTCCCTGCGAGCCTTGCTCTTATCGCGTACAGACTTTGAGGGAAAGAGACCAGCCAGGGAAGAACCAGCTTCAGAAGCAGAATACAAGCCGTCAGCGAGCAATGATTTGCTATTTGCCATATAACCGACTCCCGCTTTGATTACCGCTAGTCCCATATTGCCGGCAATACCACTCCATGTGGCAGCCTGAGCAGATGGGATATGTTCTCTGGTCATGAATATTCCCCCTTAATTCTGTACATAAAGTTGCAAAACCGCGCCTGGCAGACGCGGCTTCACAATAAAATGTTTAGTTAGATTCTTTAGCTACTGTTTTTGGCTTTTCCACTTGTTTACCTTTGAGCATCAGCCATAGTGGAGCAGCGATATAGATTGAAGAATATGCGCCGAACAAGGTTCCGATAACCATCGCAAGCGAGAACATGCGAATGGATTCTCCACCAAATATGAACAAACAGATGGAAGCTGCAAACACGGTGAATGTTGTATTCAGGGAACGTGTCATCGTTTGAGCCAAACTGCGATTGACTACCTCACGCAAGTCGGCTTTGGTTGTCTTTTTGGCAAAACGCAGATTCTCACGAATCCGGTCAAAGATAACGATGGTATCGTTGATCGAGAACCCGACAATGGTCAGTACTGCAGTAATAAAGGTCAGGTCCACTTCCAAACGGAAGATGGAGAACACACTGATTACGACAAATGCGTCATGGAAGAGTGCGATAACCGCAGCCAAACCAAAGCGCCACTCGAATCGGATTGCAACATAGATCATGATACCGATACTCGCAATGAGTACCGCGTAGATTGCGTTGCGTTCCAACTCTTTGGCCATCTCAGGATCAACCGTATTTACTTCATAGGAAGCTGATGGATCCAGTTTGGTGAACTCTTGCTTAAATTTGCTCTCTTGATTTTCATCCAGTTCATTCGAAAAACGGACGTTAACACGGTCCGCTCCAGTCGTAATCTGGACATCACCTTCATTAACACCTAAGTCATTCACGATCGGATTAATCTGCTCCGTTGTAATTGCTTTGGATACGGTAATATCCACATTCGATCCGGCACGGAAATCAACCGCGTAATTCAAACCCAGAGCCAGAATGCTGATGATCCCCGTAATCGTCAGAATAATCGAGAAGATATAGGCAATCTTACTGCCTTTAATATAATCAAAATTCCAATTAAAGCGCACGAATTTCACTCTCCTTCACTCCGAAGTACTTAGGCTTCTTCAACACGTTACCCCGTACAAGCAGGGTCAACAGGAAGCGGGAGAAGAAAATATTCGTGATAATACTGGTGACAATGTCAAAAATCAGCACGAGTGCAAACCCTTTAACCGCACCTGTACCCAAGAAGAACATAACAGCAGCAGCAATAATGGTTGTGATGTTGGAGTCGATGATTGTCCGGAAGGAATGCTTGCTTCCCGCTTTAACGGAAGACAAGATCGACTTACCACTGCGCATTTCTTCTTTTATCCGTTCGTACGTGATGATATTGGCATCGACCGCCATACCTATACCCAGGATAAACGCCGCAATACCTGGAAGCGTCAGCACGAATTCTCCTAAATAGAAGATTGCTAGTACCAGCCACGTATGTGTAATCAAGGCAAAACTTGCAATAATACCTGGAATGCGATAAAGCCCAATCATGAACACCAGAATAATAACGGAACCAATCAATCCCGCTTTAATGGTCTGATCCAGAGAAAGCTTACCGAGTGTTGCACCAACACTTTGTGAATACTTCTCTGTAAGTTTCAGTGGCAGTGCACCTAGGTTAATGGTGTCACGAAGCTGGTTTGCTTCGTCACGTGTGTAAGCACCCGAAATCTGAGCGGAGCCATCTGTCAACTGTTGTCTAACAGTTGGAGCAGAGAGCAACTCATCGTCCAAATAAATAGCGAGAGGTTGTCCAATCAAACGTTTGGTAATCTCGGAAAATTTGGCTTTGTCTTTCACTTGAATGTCAATCATAGGCTCATTCAATTGAGTGAACACAACCTTCGCCGCATTCTCAACAAATTCATTTCCGCGAAGTTCAATTTTGGTGTATTCACCTTCCTTGTCGTTCTCAGCTTTACTACGGAAGGTCAAAACGGCTGGTTCTTTCATTTTGGCTCTAACTTCAGCCTCATCCGTAACCCCTGCCAACTTCAAACGAATCCGGTTGCTTCCTTCGGTAGTTACCTCCGGTTCGCTTGTTCCGAGCGCATTGGCGCGGCTTTCAAGACTCTTGGCCGTCTGCACCAGTGATGCTTTGGTGACTTGTTGTCCCTCATCGAGCGGCTCTGCTTCATATAAGATCTCGTAGCCTCCTTTTAAATCAAGGCCCAAGCGTATATTTTTGAGCAGTTCCGGGCTTGTTCCCACCATAACCCCTGTGGTGACAAGCACGACCAGAATGAAACTGATAATTCTTTTCATGCCGTTCCTAGATCCCCTTTCGTTCTCAATATTCCCATTATAGCGATGCCGTAAAAAGCAGTCAATTTTCAACAAAAAAGATCCCTTTCGTCTAGAAAGAGGACCCCCGGTATGCAGACACGGTCATAAAGTTCATAAAGCTTGTTGCTTTCAGTGACAAAATGTCGTTCACCAGCTGGTGAAGCGGTGGAATGCCCTGTTTTTCATATTTATGACTGACGCAATTCCAGACATCTTTGCTGGTGACATATTCGTAACCGACAAGCCTTAATTCTTCCGCCTTGCTACGGCAGAGCATCTCTATTGACTGTTCCAACTCCACATCATTCATTTCTTCCAACGGGGAGCCTCCCTTCGTACATCCAAGCCTTTATGCGGCATCAATATTACATCATTCGACTTCGCCTGATCATATTCCTTCTTGCTGGTTATGGTTCTTTTTGTTAATCGTGTCCAAGTTGTCATGAGAAGATGAAGGACTGGCATAGGATGAAGAACAACGGCTTTGTCCCGTTTACGATGATAACCTGTACTTTCAACCGGGAAAGAGGGGTAGTCTTGAAGAAACAGACATTTATCCAGGGGGCCATGATCCTGCTCGCGGCAGGCATAATTAATCGAATACTAGGGTTCATCCCGCGCATTGCGCTGCCACGAGTCATCGGTGCAGAAGGTGTTGGCATCTACCAATTGAGCTATCCCTTTTTTATCGTACTGGTGACATTAATTACGGGTGGTATTCCGCTGGCCGTAGCCAAGCTCGTAGCCGAAGCTGACACTGGCGCCAATCGTTATTCCCCCCAGCGAATCCTGCAAGTAAGTTTAAGCTTTACGTTGACGTTGGGTGTAGTATTCATGTTTTTGTGCATCCTATTCGCACCCTGGGTTACCAAGTACGTGCTCACAGATGAGCGGGTGTATCATACGTTCGTTAGTATGAGTCCCATGATTGCCATCATCGCCGTATCCGCCGTCTACAGAGGGTACTTCCAGGGCAAGCAAAACATGATGCCTACTGCCATTTCATCCATTGTTGAAACGATCATTCGCATCGTTTGTGTCATCTGGTTTGCCTGGCTTCTCCTCCCCCACGGTATTGCCCAAGCTGCTGCTGGTGCCATGCTGGGAGCGCTCGTTGGAGAATTTGGCGGTATGCTTGTACTCTTGTGGAAGTATAACAGACAGAAAAAAGAGTTACCTCTCGTCATGCAACAGAACATGTCCAATCTCACAACCAAACCTTCAGCCAAACCTTTAAACCCAACATCTTCAGTTCTGGTGGAAAATGGTACTCCACAGCCTGGATTAATCCGGCGTTTGCTTGCAATCTCCATTCCTGTTACAGCAGGCCGATTGGTTGGTTCTCTATCATACCTGGCCGAAACCATTGTTACTGCCCAGAGTCTGGCTCTGGCAGGCATATCCAAAGGAATCGCTACAGCACAATATGGTGCACTACAAGGTATGATTATTCCTTTACTGCTGCTACCAGGGGCATTGACTTCATCGCTTGCGACATCACTTGTACCTTCCCTGTCCGAAGCTTCTGCGCAGGGAGATCGCGCACTAATTCACAAAAGGATGCATCAGGCCTTACGTTTGGCACTCGTAACAGGTGCTCCGTTTTCTGTGTTTATGTATGTGCTTGCCGAACCGATGTGTCTTGTTCTGTATAATGATGCATCGATTGGAAGCATGCTGAAACTAATGGCTCCTTTTGCTTTGTTCATTTATATTCAAGCTCCTCTTCAAGCTGCATTACAAGCTCTTGACCGTCCTGGTAAAGCACTGCTGAATACATTTATCGGTGCTGTTATCAAAATTACGTTAATTTTAACGCTCGCTTCCCGGCCTGAATATGGTATCTTCGGTGCAGTGATCGCCATCTGTGTGAATTCTACTGTAGTTACCCTGTTACATGCCCAAAGCGTACGTAGTTTGCTACAGTTCCGCTTCAAATTTATGGATTGGGTCAAGACGGGTGCAGGAATGTTTATTATGGGAGCAGCCACCTTACTCGTGTACGAAGAGACTGCGATGATACTGCCATTCTGGCTCCGGATGCTTCTCGCTCCTTTTGCTGGGCTTATTGTGTATTTCATCGTCATGGGCTGGACCAAAATGATTGACTTCCATGATCTGTCCCGGGCTCCTCTGATAGGTTCATGGTTCAAGCGTCGGTCAGGCAAATGAATTTCATTTTTTATCATCTTTTGGGCTTACATATATCTTACCATTGTGATCAATGGAGCATATAAATACATCTTTGAAATCTAGAATTCCGTTTTGTTGAATTTGATTTTTCAGCCAAAATCTCGTTTTCTGGATGATCTCCAGATTCTGATCCTGTACTTTTCCGTCCATAATGAGGGGCAGTGGCAGGCCTTCGTATTTAATATTTGGGAATCCATCAATCTGATTTTTCTCTGCTTTGGACTTACTGGAAGAAACCCCTTCCGAATTAGAGCCTGATGAATTGCTTTCGTTAGAAGCGTTCTCATCCTTGGGAAAAACGGTCAACTTACCCGTCGTCTCCAAAATAGCGAAATCAACATCACCGATACTGTCTACATTCTGTTCACGGAGTTGCTGTAATAGATCATCCAGGTTATATCGTTGCTTCCGCATCTCATCTCGGTGAAGAACGCCTTTGGAGATCAAAACAGTAGGTTTGCCATCGATCATCAGGCGAAGACGCCTACTTTTGAGACCAACAAAGGCCATCCCGACCTGTACAATAATCAAAGTAAGCATAGGGGCAATCCCATGGGATAGGGGTTTATCAACATCTTCAATGACAAAAGAAGCCATTTCAGCAAGCATAATCGATACGACAAGATCAAACATGGATAGCTTACCAATCTCACGTTTACCCATAACTCTCATTGCACAGTACACCAGAAAGTACATGAGAATGGTTCGAAAGATATGTGATCCGACATCTGGGAAGTTCACAACAGGGGGCCTCCTTCGAAACTGAGTTTTTAACAGTTAGCTGGTAGTGCAATCCCTATTTTGACCTGAACCTTACAGGCTCATGCAGAAATAAACCGTTCATTTAATGGAAATCAGTTCATAAGTCTGAAGGCTTGACCATACACTGTATTAACTTCAAACTTGTACAAGGGGGTTGCTTCATGCAATTGATCCGCCGCTTGGTTTCGTTTCGAGTGTCCAATCCGATTCTGTCAGGCCTCTGTCAGGCTTTTGTATGGATGTTTATCGGAGCATTGATTCTCTCCCTTTTTCTCTGGATGAGCGGAATGCGGGAACAGGACCTCTCGTTGTATACCTATGTTGTTCATGGGTTGTCGCTATTGGTTGGTGGTTTTGTCGCAGGCAAACGCTCTGGAGAAAAAGGGTGGTACTACGGAGGGATTACCGGAATTGTATATGGACTCCTCGTGTTGTTGATTGGATTTCTTGCGCTGGATGCTTCGTTTAATTGGAAAGATAGTTTACAACTGCTTAGCGCTTTCTTCATTTCAGCTCTCGGTGGCATGTTCGGTGTTAATACCCATCGTTCCTAACTGACTGGTGAAGAACATTGACCTTCCCTCATAAAACAAAAAAGAGAACCGAGTCTCCAGGGAGATCCGGTTCTCTGCTAGGGAATACGCCACAAACGCTCCCTCGTTATTTTATGTTACAGTAACTATTCAACAGCCGTGTCACGAGATACAGCCGTGCTGATTGCATTGCGATCAAACGTCAATTTAGTTACATCGTTTACGCGCAACACAACCACATCATCCGTGATCTCAGCGATCGTACCGTGAAGGCCACCAATCGTTACAATTTTATCGCCCTTTTTCAATTGGCTCAGCATGGAGTTCCGTTGCTTTTGCTTTTTGTTCTGTGGACGAATCATCAAGAAGTAGAAGATTGCAACCATGAGTACCAAAGGTACAATCAAAGATACAATTCCACCACCTGCTGGTGTTCCTGCTAGAGTCATTCCCTGAAACATTCAAACTCCCCCTTATCGACTATACATACAGATATTGCTTGTTACGCCGGTTCCCTCAACAACTCAATCAGAAACCTTTGTCATTGTCATGAAGACCATATTGATCGAAAAATTCATCCCGGAAATCAAGCAAACGATCTTCCATAATGGCTTTACGCACGTTACGCATCAAATTCTGCAAGAAATGAAGATTATGGATCGTTGTCAAACGCAGGCCAAATGTTTCATCTGCTTTGATCAGATGACGCAGGTAAGCTCTGGAATAGTTGCGACAAGTGTAGCAATCACACTCTGGGTCAAGTGGCCCAAAATCAGTTGCAAACTTGGCATTGCGAACTACCAGACGTCCTTGGCTGGTCATCGTTGTTCCGTTACGGGCAATCCGGGTAGGCAGAACACAATCGAACATGTCCACTCCACGAATAGATCCCTCAATCAACGCATCGGGCGAACCTACCCCCATCAAATAACGTGGTTTATTGGACGGCAACAAAGGTAACGTATAATCCAATACACCATACATCAAATGTTTCGGTTCTCCAACACTCAGTCCACCAATAGCATACCCCGGGAAATCCATGGAAGTCAAATCTGCCGCGCTCTGACGGCGAAGATCTTCATGCATGCCTCCCTGTACAATGGCAAACAGACCTTGGTCATGCGGACGAGCGTGGCTTTCGAGGCAACGTTCTGCCCAGCGGCTCGTTCTTTCGAGTGATTTTTTGACATATTCATATTCAGCCGGATACGGTGGACATTCATCAAATGCCATCATAATATCGGAGCCAAGTGCATTTTGAATTTCCATGGCCACTTCTGGAGAAAGGAACTTCTTATCTCCGTTCAAGTGGGAGCGGAAGTTAACGCCCTCTTCTGTAATCTTGCGCATCTCGCTGAGAGAAAACACCTGGAATCCGCCGCTGTCCGTCAGAATGGGACGATCCCAGTTCATGAACTTGTGCAATCCGCCAGCTTCACGAATGATTTCATGTCCTGGTCGTAGAAACAGATGATAGGTATTACTCAAAATGATCTGAGCATCCATTTCTTTCAATTCTTCTGGGCTCATTGTTTTTACAGTTGCCTGTGTACCTACAGGCATAAAGGTCGGTGTCTCAATGATACCGTGAGGTGTATGCACACGCCCCAGACGTGCACCGGATTGTTTACAAGTTTTAATATGTTCATACGTAATTGCTGCCATTGGTTTTAATCATCCTCTAAAAGTTAATCGTTATACTAATATATCAACATGGCATCGCCGAAGCTGAAGAACCGGTATTGCTCTTGGATGGCTTCCTCATATGCCTGCATAATATGTTCCCTGCCTGCAAGTGCACTAACCAACATAACCAACGTGGATTTCGGGAGATGAAAATTCGTAAGCATCCCATCGATCACTTTGAAGGAATATCCTGGATAGATAAAAATGCTGGTCCATCCGCTGCTCGCTTGCAGTAATCCATTCTCGAATTTGCTGCCTACCGTTTCCAAAGTCCTGCAGCTCGTTGTGCCAACCGCAAACACACGATGTCCATTCTCTTTGGTCTGGTTAATCAGTTCTGCCGTTTCTTGTGACAAGGAGTAATACTCCTCATGCATGACATGATCTTCTACGACGTCTACCGACATCGGTCTGAACGTACCCAGTCCTACGTGAAGCGTAATGAAAGCGACATTAACACCCTTGGCACGAATCTGATCCAACAATTCATCTGTAAAATGTAATCCCGCTGTAGGTGCAGCCGCCGATCCTTCATGCTTGGCATACACGGTCTGATATCGTTCGCGGTCATCCAATGTCTCTTTGATATATGGTGGCAACGGCATCTCACCCAGACGGTCCAGAATCTCCTGGAAGATTCCATCATACGTAAACGTAAGTGTGCGTGCCCCCATCTCGCCCTCTTCTTCAATGATTGCCTTCAGTTCATCTCCAAATACGATCACCGAACCAGCTTTCAGCTTTTTCCCCGGCTTAACCAGTGCTTCCCACTTGTCGCCTTCGACATTTTTAAGCAATAATACTTCTGCTTTTGCTCCGGTATCTTCCTTTGTACCAAACAGACGGGCTGGAAGAACACGGGTGTCATTCAGAATCAATGTGTCGCCTGACTCCAGAAAATCGATAATATCAGGAAACGTTTGATGATTAATCTCACCACTATCTTTGTTCAAAGTGAGCAACCGGGATGCCGTGCGATCAAGCAACGGCGTCTGTGCAATCAATTGCTCTGGCAATTCAAAATCATATAAGTTCACATTCATTTTAGTTTCATTCCTTAACAATAGTCGCATTTTGATAATAGTGTTTCAATATTGCCTGGTAATCATACCCTTCATCTGCCATGCCTTTGGCTCCCCATTGGGACAAGCCCAATCCGTGACCATTGCCCTGACCGATGAACATGTATGTCTGACCCTGCGTTACTGCCCTCGCTTGACCATCACCACTCATAACTACAAGTGCACTACCGGATGACGTTCCTGTGCCAGAAGAAGACAAAACAGAGGCACCATTTGAGCCGGTTTTACTAGCTGTTTTGCCGTCAGCGCCTAATACAGTATAACTTCCGGTCCCTGCAATATCAAATAGAGTGCTTGGTAACCCCCCGAGCGCAGAGCGGTATGTATCAGCATATTTCACGGTCATGGCTTGGCCGTTGGCAGTGACTTCAAGTGCTCTTCCAGAAGGTCCACGCTTGGTTACTTCCAAGGTTGAGATTGAAGCAGGAACAGTCGCTGTCGTTTTACCCTGAAGGGATTTAACCAACTGGGCAGACGTGAAAGGTCCTCTCACCCAGGCATAATCATTCGATTGAGCCACTTTTGCCAGTACAACAGCTTCGGTGCCTGGATTCATTTTGGCTACAGGTTCCACATTGGATTGAATTAACGGAATGGGACGTACATTGGTATTCTGAGCCGTTACGGTCACTTTTGCCAGGCCCGCATTGGTCTTGGTCGTTAATTCTTTGATGTTATCCTCACGAATGTACCCGCTAACGCCTGAACTGAGCAGCACATGGTACCACGTATGTAATCCTGCCTGGGCTGATGTATCCCCCGTGCTAATTACATTGGTGAACACACCTGCTCCGCCGTTCCATACCTCAGAAGGATGAGCCGTCTGACCGCCCGCATTGGAGGAAAATACAGCTTCGATGATTTTACCACCGCTCTTAACCACTTCTCCAGCCGTTGCATCCACTGCACTGGTTACTTTATCGTTCTCCGAACCAATCCCGTTATAGGCTTGGCTGAGTGTGGTATCCACGACATTGGCAATTTTGAAACGATCCCCTTGTTGAAGCGCATAGGATCGAGCAGCTACGGCTTGAACTTTTAGAGCCTCAGCAGGCCAGGAAGAATACACCTCTGCCCCTACGACAGAGTACAGGTATTGTTCCAGTGGAACGACATTGACCAACGCCAGATCACCGCTCACGATGCTGATTTCCATATCTCCACGATACGTTCGTTGGGAACGCTCCACTACTTTGATACCATTGCTGTTTCCTTGAACCAATGCTTTGGCTTCAGTACCTGCAATCGTGTAGTGCGGAGCTGTTTTGAGTGCATCTGTACTTAATCCGGCATCTTGGCGAATGATGAGTCCTGCGCTATTGTTGACAGGTGTAAGGCTTACCCCTGGAGCTTTGGCTTCCACACTTTTCTTCAATGTGGACAATTCTGCATCCGTTGAAGCTTCCCCCAACCATACCGCATAGGCTTGACTTCCCCCATTCAATTGAAGGACTGGATAAGCACTAACTCCTGTTGCTAAAAGACTGGCTTGTGCTGCCTCTGCTTCCTGAATCGAACCATACGTTCCAGCAGACAGTCGTTTACTTCCCGTTACCGCTGGCTTTTGACCAGCCAATTGACCTGCTGCTACCTTTTGTACCCGTGTAACAGCCTGTCCAGCCAGTGCCTCCGTTGCATAGTTGCCTGTGTAGAGCTGATAGATTGCATTTCCATTTACAGACGCTGTAAACAGCAATGGCTTATCCGCGGTTGCCTGCAACAACTTTGCTGCTGCAGATGCTGCCTTGAAATCCGCTGTTTCCAACACTTTCACTCTGAATCCATCTGCACTGAAACGGACTTGCCCTGCCGGGAGGCTTACATTAGCGCCACTCTCCGATTGGATACTCCATTGTCCTGTCGATTCAAGCGTGATAAGTGGTGTAGTTGATTTATACGTACTGCCCAGATTCGCAAACATGGCTACCCGGATCGTCTGTCCATCATTTCCTGCTGCATATGCAGGCACTTGCAGACAACCCACTGTCAAAAGAGCTGCCGCCAGTACCTTCAATCGACGACTCCACTTCTTCGTTCGTATTGCTTTTCCCACATTCAGACTCCTCTCCATGCATTTCCTTCACTTTATATCGGATTAACACACGTAATATTTCAATGTTTATGGTGAACCTTCAATTGGTAAACGTCAAATCTTGGACTTTCACCAGGCTCGATTATTTCCCGTCCCTTGGTGGAATAGGCAGACCCAAATGATGATAGGCAAGATCTGTTACGATCCTCCCCCTAGGTGTACGCTGAATCATACCAATTTGAAGTAGATACGGTTCATAGACATCTTCGATCGTCTGACTTTCTTCACCGATTGTAGCAGCAATGGTATCCAACCCTACCGGGCCTCCCCGGAAGCTGTTGATCATCGATTTAAGCATCTTATGATCAATCTCATCCAAGCCACGTGGATCAATCTGGAGACGTTGCAGTGCTTCTTCCGCCAGTGTCTGGGTAATAATCCCGTCCCCACGCACCTGTGCAAAGTCGCGTACTCGTTTTAGCAAACGGTTTGCAATTCTCGGTGTCCCCCGGGAGCGCAGTGCAATCTCTTCCGCAGCATCTCCCACAATCTCCACACCCAAAATTTCGGTAGAGCGTGAGACGATATAAGCTAGCTCATCAACTGTATAGAATTCCAAGCGACTGATAACACCAAACCGGTCTCGAAGCGGCGCAGACAGCAAGCCAGCGCGCGTTGTAGCACCAATCAGAGTGAATGGTGGCAGATCCAGCCTAACGGAACGAGCACTTGGACCTTTACCAATCATAATATCCAATGCCGAATCTTCCATGGCGGGGTACATGACTTCTTCAACCGTACGATGCAAACGATGAATCTCATCGATAAACAGCACATCACCTTCCTGCAGATTGGTTAACAATGCTGCAAGATCACCCGGGCGTTCAATGGCCGGGCCTGACGTAGTTCTTAAATTAACGCCCAATTCGTTGGCAATAATATTGGCAAGTGTTGTTTTACCCAATCCAGGTGGGCCGTATAACAAAACGTGATCCAAAGCCTCATTACGGAATTTGGCAGCTTCAATATATATCTTTAAATTTTCCTTCACCTGATTCTGCCCGATATATTCATTCAGATACCGGGGACGAAGACTCAACTCAACATTTTGGTCCTCCATCATCAGGTTCGCGGATATGATCCGATCATCCATGTTCATCCCTACCTTTTTTGCAGGCTACAGCTATATTATATTATGCAGATTGTATTATCCCGTAAACAGCATTTGCAGCGCCTTTTTCATCAACACATCAACAGAATCCGCTGTAGTAACATCCTTTTTCAATTTGAGCCATACTTTATCGAGCTCACTGTCAGTATATCCAAGTGCCTTAAGACCTTCACGTGCCTCATCCCAGGCTGAACCACTTCCCGACTCTTCCGATGGAGGAGCGAACAAACCTGTTGCATACGCTGCCGCGCCAAAACTATCCAGTTTATCCTTGAGATCCAGAATCATGCGTTGTGCAGTCTTCTTGCCGATGCCCGGCAATTTGGTCAAGAACGTTAAATTCTCTTGGTAAATCGCCGTAACCACATGTTCTGGTGTACCTCCAGCGAGTATGCCCAGCGCCACTTTGGGACCAATACCGGATACTTCAATCAGTTTGCGGAACAAACGCTGCTCATCCCGTGTCACAAATCCAAACAGCAACATCGCATCTTCACGCACATGATGGTGAGTGTACACCGTAATTTCGCCTTCTTGCTTCGCAAATGCAAATGGATTCGGACAAAATACGCGATATCCCACGCCATGAACATCCAATACAATATAATCATTCTCTACATGAATGAACTGTCCTCTTAGAAAATCAATCATTTTCGCAATACCTCATTCAACTTGGAATTTAATGTATAAGAGTGCGCGTGGCACACAGCTACAGCCAATGCATCCGCTACGTCATCCGGTTTAGGAACAACTTGAAGACGCAAGAACATTTTGACCATCTCCTGTACTTGCTTCTTCTCTGCCTTACCGTACCCAACAACAGCCTGCTTGATCTGCATTGGCGTATACTCTGCAATTGGTAGACCCTTCTGTGCAGCAGCAAGTACCATGACTCCTCTGGCCTGACTGACAGACATCGCTGTTGTAACGTTCCGATTGAAAAAAAGTTTCTCCAGCGCTACTGCGTCCGGTTTGTATTTATCAATTAATTGCACCATACCCTCATATACGTGAAGCAAACGTTCCTCTTCAGGGGTATGAGCTTCCGTCTGAATACATCCATATTGTACGGGTACCACCTTACTGCCGATTTTATCCACAAATCCAAAACCAACAATTGCTATCCCCGGGTCAATTCCTAAAAAACGCAAAACCATCTCTCCTCACAAAAGCGAACATATGTATCGTTTCATTTCATTATAACAAAAGATAGACCCTGCGGCAGGAAAAACTTTGTCTAACCCATTACTCGTCTTTATTCGTGCTTCTTTTCATGTTTATTCGTATTTTCATGCATTTCGGTTCAAACGACAAAAAGGACATCTCTTCGATGTCCTTCACCAGACCTACGCATTTTGGATTCTATCGCCTGGTTTCGTAAACCACATAATTATTGCTGTTGTCTACCAGTTTTTGAGTACTTCAGCATCTTACTATTTCAGGCGGGGACGATTAGATTACCCGCCATTGCGGATTAAATGATGGTCTTCATCCACGGCATAGTCACTGAACGTAGAGATTACACTATCATACTCATCCTTGTCTTGAATCCGTATACCCTGTTGCAATTGCTCCAGCACCCCTTCAGGTAAAGAACTCTCAAGCGTCCCAACATCCAACTGAAAGAATGTACGAATGACCTTCTCTTCTGCTGGCTTCCCCTCATATAAATTAAGGTTCCCTACAGCATCTATACTAATATAAGCCTGTTGTTTACAAAAGGGTGAAAGGTCATCTACACGTTGCTTCAAGTACAACTCATCTGATGTTCCAACGGTAGCATCCCATTCCGGATGTTGAGCCAACAGCATCTTCAACTGCGGTCTAGCCATCTTACCTAACTGCTCTGTCTCCACTCCGCAGATGTACTGTGTTTTCAACACCACACTTGTTAAATGATCCGGATCAGAATTAAGCTGCTCTACTAAAGCCTGAATCTCCTGTTCCGATCTTGTTTCCTGCGTAACAGGTCCCATCACACTGGTTGCCTCACTAAAATTAGTCGTCAGCAAACGCTCAATCGCCGATGAGATAGACAATCCGCTATAAGCCAAAATCGTAACTGCAAGCAGAGCCGCCGTCATCCATAACGTTCGTTTCCATCGTCGCCAGCGTCTCTTAAATTGTTTTCTGATGTTAAACGTGTTCACATGAACCCCTTCTATCACTTTTTAAACCTATTGTGACCTAAAGAACGAGGCTTTATGCAAAACTTGTCGTCTGAAGAAGAACCCGCATCTTCATGAAGCAAGGGACCGTGGACCAAGAGCTGAACGCATTATAAAAAGTTATGTTAAGCACATATCGTGATCGTATTCCACATGTAATATCGTAACGTAATAAAATAAACATAAAAAAGCACTATCTAATTATAGATAGTACTTTTTCGAGATCGGGATGACACGATTTGAACATGCGACCCCCTGGTCCCAAACCAGGTGCTCTACCAAGCTGAGCTACATCCCGTTATATATACCGGCGAGAGGACTCGAACCTCCACGGTTTCCCACTCGATTTTGAGTCGAGCGCGTCTGCCATTCCGCCACGCCGGCAAAGTATGAAGTTATAATGGCGCGCCCTGAGAGATTCGAACTCCCGGCCTTTTGATTCGTAGTCAAACGCTCTATCCAGCTGAGCTAAGG
>NZ_JBQCJX010000001.1:3126488-3243578 GCF_051967555.1 Paenibacillus sp. SAF-068 | reverse complement strand
AAGGGGTATGGCATTAAACCCAAAGAGGTCATACCCGTACGTACAAGCCAGATTCCCAAAACATCCATCGGGAAAATTCAAAGGAAGAAGCTTGTAGAGCAGTTTAAAAACAGAATGTTTTCCAAGCAGTTATATCAAATTCAAGTGCTAGAAGAAACGGATAAAAGAATTCCCAACTGGCTCCTTCAGAAAAATTGGATTAGAAAAGAATATCCTTTACTCAAACTTGAAGAGTCCCGCGGGACAGCAATCATATTTGCGGATGATTTGGGTCTGGGGAGTACATTAAGGGAGAATATGAAGGATAAGCGAGACTGCGTTTATATTGAAACGGGAGATCAATATCAATGTATAGATAGCCACCGATTTATTATTAACCCAACACAACCGAAAGATTATCTTAATGTGGTTGAATCCCTGATCACCAGCAGAATAGAAATTGAGGATATATTTCACTTTAATAACTACAATTCAAATCTTTCCGTTCATGACGAAGTTTCTCTAAGAAACTATGTGCACTACGGGCTCTATAGTTTGGTGCATCTTGTTCAAGCTTTAAAGCAAACATATGCAAACAAGGGTACCATCGGTTTGCATGTGATAAGTAACCATGCCCATATCATTCAGTCTGACAAGAAGCTTGATTATTATAAAGGAACTTTAACAGGTTTTCTGAAAAGCCTCTCATTGGAAACTGCTTGGTTGAAAATTAAGCACATTGATCTCGAATTGAACGATATCAATCAGGATATCGACTTCATATGCAACGAAGTCAGAAGTTCGGATCATGAGCAAGAGGTCGCATATCGAAATGGGCAAAGGTTTGTTTCGTGCTTATCCAGCCCCAACTTGGAAGTTACGTCCGATGTTCCGATAAAGGAGGGGGGTTCATACCTTATTACCGGTGGTCTTGGCGGCTTAAGCGCACATTTCGCCAGAATGCTGATTATGGAGTATCAGGCGAAACTAATTATAGTCGGCAGGACGGAACTCCCGGAACGGTCGACTTGGAGCCATTTGGATGGTGTGGAAAGAAATCTGGCTCTTAAAGTAGAAGCTCTTACGGATCTGGAATCCTTAAGCGAGGGAGTCATATATCTTAATGGAGACGTAAATGACGATGCCTTTATCAAAGAATTGGATTCGTTCGTGAACTCGGATTTAGGTGGCACTCTCGATGGCATATTTCATATGGCAGGTATCGGTAACCTGAATTACCATTGGAGCGCAATGGACAGGTATATGGTTGAGAATGAGGATGTCGAATCGTATGAAGAGATGTTTCATGCCAAAATATACGGAACATTGAAATTACAGAAACTACTCGAACACAACATCGATTCCTTGTTTGTGGCGTTTTCATCCACCACTAGTTTTTTTGGTGCGGCATCTTTTAGTGGATACTCGGCAGCCAATAGTTATCTGGACAACTTTTGCGCACATCGAAGAAGTCAAGGATTCTATAATACGTACTGTTTAAGTTGGAGCACTTGGGACAATGTGGGTATGAGTGCTGATAATCCTGAACAGATGGTGTCTTCGATGAAATCCAATGGTTACGAGGTCATTAAACCAATTCAGGGCATTGTTTCGCTAAAGCTGGCTATGCAGTCAGGATTGGCACACACATATGTTGGTTTGAACAAGAAAAACCATAAAATAAAGCGCTTTGTCAACACTGCAATTCAGCGACAGCGGCTTCACATTGCATACAAAAGTGATAAAGAAGAAATAACATCCCATGAGGTTATAGAGTCACTTCAAGTCGATGGGATTGATTATAAAGAGGGCAGCCCTATAAGTGTTGTGAAAGTAGACACAATGCCGAATGAGATGAGCGATTTCGATGTTTTGGGACTGAAGGATGAGAGCTTGGAGGCTGGTAAACACCCAATCAACGGGGTTGAAGAGAAGCTGTTCCAAATCTGGAGAAACATCTTAAAGAAACAGGATATGGCACGAGATAATAACTTTTTTGAAATCGGTGGCGATTCCTTAAAAGCCTCCAAGTTCATTTTTGACGTAAAGCAGGAATTTCAAATTGAAGCTTCATTGCGAGATCTGTTCTTATATCCTACCATTCAAAAGTTTGCTTCCTATATTCAAAGTTTGGATGAACAGCAGCATGTATCCATTGTTCCTGTTGAACCGAGACCTTATTACCCGGCATCCCCGGCTCAGAAGCGGATGTATTTCTTGCACCAGCTTCAGGAAAAAGAGACAAGCTATAACGCGCCATTTGTTTATTCTTTCACAAGCAAGGTGGACATGGATAAATTGAAAAAAGCCTTCGCAACGCTGATTGCCCGGCATGATATATTGCGCACCAGTTTTGAAGAGCTTGGCGATCAAGTCCTGCAAAGGATACATGAACATGTGGAACCGCATATTCAAACTATACAAGCCGAGTCGGAAGATATCGAGAATGAAGTGTCCAGGGTAGTTGACGTTTTTGATTTGTCCATTGCACCGTTGTTCAGGGCAGCCATCATTCAATTTCCTTCTGAACATCCGAGTGTCTTGGTTGTGGACATGCATCATATCATTACGGACGGCGTATCGATGACGATCTTCTTTAAGGAACTGTCTGCGGCATATAACGATCTCTCCCTTCCAAGATTAGAGCTGCAATACAGAGATTATTGTTCGTGGCAGCAGCGTTTGATGGAAAGTGGATCCTATGATACACAGAAGGAATATTGGAAGGAAATTTATTCGGATGAGGTTCCATTATTGAATTTGCATACAGATTATCCTCGTCCTAAAACGAAGAGTTATAAGGGGAATAGCATTTTTTTCACAATCGATCTGGATCTGAAAAATAGGTTGAATCAACTGGCTGTTGAAACCGGATCTACGCTGTATATGGTTTTGCTGGCGGCGTACAATATTTTGTTATCTAAATACAGCGGCCAGGAAGACATTGTAGTCGGTTCGCCTATAGCAGGAAGGCAACATGCTAAACTTGCCGATATTATGGGGATATTTGTGAACACATTGGCCATCAGAAATTATCCGGAAGCCCAGAAGACGTTTGGAGCATTTTTAAAGGAAGTGAAACAGCAGAGTTTGTCTGCTTTTGAGAATCAGGATTATCCTTTTGAGGAACTGGTGGATGAGCTGGACTTACCTCGAGATCTAGGAAGGAACCCGATTTTTGAAACAATGTTTATTTTGCAAAATATGGAGTTTGACGTCCTGTCATTAGGGAATCAGCAACTCAAGCCACATTACCTGAAAAGTGGTACTGCGAAATTTGACATCACCTTGATTGCGGTGGAGAAAGACGATGTCATCCAATTTATTCTTGAATATTGCAAGGATCTTTTTCACGAAGAAACGATGGAGAGATTTCACGCACATTTCAAGAACGTACTGGAGCAAATTGTCGACCGGCCTACCGTCCAACTGATGGACATTGAACTGTTAACCGAACATGAGAAAGAGCAAATGTTATTCCGCTTGAATGAAACGAGAGCAAAGTATCCAGAGAACAAAATGATTCACGAATTATTTGAAGAACAGGCGGAAAGGGTTCCAAATTGTACAGCCCTTGTATATGAAACTCAAACGTTGACCTACCGGCAGCTAAATGAACAAGCGAATTCTCTAGCCCACGTGTTAAGAAGCAAAGGTGTTGGACCCGATACGATAATAGCAATCATGATGGATAGGTCATTGGAGATGGTGGTAGGCATTTTGGGGATTCTGAAGGCAGGTGCTGCATATTTACCTATTGATCCCGCCTATCCTATGGATCGAATTAATACGATGTTATCAGACAGCGAGGCAAGCCAGGTGCTTGTGACTGCCGATGTCTTTAATCGGCTCCAGCAATCTAACGAGGATTTCGAGCCAGGGAACCATATCGTCGTTTATGAACATTTGGAGGCAGAGAGACAGCGTGCCGGTGGAAGTAACCTGAAGTCAATATCACGTCCCGACAATCTGGCTTATATTATCTATACTTCCGGTTCAACCGGTAAACCCAAGGGTGTCATGATTGAACATAGAAACGTGGTACGTTTGCTATGTAATGACAAAATGATGTTTGATTTTTCGGAGAATGATGTCTGGACGATGTTCCATTCGATGTGTTTTGATTTTTCCGTTTGGGAAATGTACGGCGCATTATTGTATGGCGGAAAACTCGTTGTTGTTCCGGGGCTTATAGCCAAACATGCGAAAGACTTTTTGAATTTGCTGAAAAAGGAAAAGGTTACCGTCCTTAATCAAACGCCAACTGCATTTTATAATTTGGCGCACATGGAATTATTGGAGCCATCGTCGGATCTATCTATTAGATACGTTATTTTTGGGGGAGAGGCACTCAACCCAATTCTGTTAAAGGATTGGCGTGAGAAATATCCTTCCGTAAAACTGATCAATATGTATGGAATTACTGAGACAACCGTACATGTTACGTACAAAGAAATTACGGATTCGGATGTTGAAGAGAACGTCAGCCAAATTGGAAGTCCGATTCCTACTACGACTACTTTTGTAATGGATAAACATCAAAAATTGGTTCCATTCGGCGTTGAGGGCGAATTGTATGTAGGAGGGCTTGGTGTTTCCAGGGGCTACTTGCACCGTCCCGAGCTGACGAGCGAAAGATTTGTGTTGAACCCTTATGTGCATGGTGACAGATTATATCGTTCGGGAGACTTGGTGAAAATGTTGCCAAGTGGAGAAATGCAATACTTAGGAAGAATGGACCATCAGGTTAAAATTAGGGGATATCGCATCGAATTGGGCGAAATCGAGAACCTGCTATTTCAGCATCCCAGCATCAAAGAAGTGCTCGTAATGGATCGTACGGATAAACAGAACCAATTCTATCTGGTAGCATACTTTACGGCAGATTTAACTCTTGGAGCGGGGAATGTTCGCAGCTACCTGAGGTCTGTTCTGCCTGACCATATGATTCCTTCTTATTTTATGCAACTAGACCATATGCCTGTAACGGCGAACGGGAAGATCGACAGAAAGGCACTACCTGAGCCTGACATGTCAAAGCAATCGGATGCGATCTATGAAGCCCCACGGAATGACACGGAACGTACGTTGGTGCACATATGGGAGAATGTGCTGAGTGTTGTTTCTTCCAGTAAGGAGACAGATAACGATCATCTCGTTATTGGTATTTCAGATCATTTTTTCGAATTGGGAGGACACTCTCTCAGAGCAACAACACTGGTTTCACGCATCCAAAAAGAGTTCGGGATCATGATGCCACTGAAGGCGGTATTTGAGCATCCTACGATTAAAGAACAGGCGGAATGGTTGCGCCAATCAGACAAAAGTGCACATCGTGCCATTGAACATACTGAAAAGAAAGCCTATTATCCAGTCTCCTCCGCTCAGAAGAGAATATATGTGTTAAGCATGCTTGAAGGCGGAGAACAAACATATAACATGCCTTGGGCTTTAAGTTTTGAGGGACCTTTGGACAAAGCTAAGCTGGAAAAATCCTTTCAAATGCTGGTAGAACGGCATGAGGCATTACGGACGTCTTTTGATACCGTTGAGGGAGAGCCGGTGCAAGTTATTAAAGAGTCTGTTCACATTGACTTTGAGGATTGGACATCTTTTGCTGATGAAGATGAAGTAGAGTTGCTTGAGAGATTTGTCCGTCCATTCAACTTGAACGAAGCACCGTTATTAAGACTCGGATGGGCGAAGGCTGGAGAGAAACAACTATTATTGGTGGATATGCATCATATCATATCTGATGGAGTGTCTCTTAATGTCATTATGGAGGAGTTATCCTCGCTGTATAATGTGGAGCAGCAGCTCCCTGAAATTGAAATCCATTATAAAGACTATTCCGAATGGCAGCGTAAGTGGTTTCTATCGGATCATATTAACGAGCAGAGGAATTACTGGTTAAAGAGCTTTGAGGGAGACCTGCCTGTTCTTAATTTTCCAACCGATTACCCAAGACCGTCTGTGCAAAGTTTTGTTGGACAAAGTTTAGAGTTTACGCTTTCTCCCGAATTTACGCATCGACTCCATAGGCTCGCTTCGGACACAAGTACCACGTTATATATGGTTTTATTATCTGCATATAACATTCTACTGTCGCGATACACAGGGCAAGAGGATATTGTGGTTGGCTCTCCCATTGCCGGCAGACGGCATATCAATACGGAGAGAATGGTCGGTATGTTTGTAAATACACTAGCTATACGTAATAAACCTGAAGGCAGCAAGTCTTACAAAGCCTTTTTGCAGGAAGTCAAGGCCACTGCGATTCAAGCCTATGAGTATCAAGATTATCCATTTGAGAAACTGGTGGAAGAACTTAACTTGGAAAGGGATATGAGTCGAAATCCGTTGTTCGACACCATGTTTGTTCTTCAAAATACGGAAACAGCTAGAGTTAATTTGACAGGCGTTGAAGCCCAACACGTAGTATTACAAAATAAAACAGCTAAATTCGATTTAACTTTGCATGCGATCGAGGATCAAGAAGGGATTCGAATTGTTCTTGAGTATGCGACATCCCTGTTCAAGCGTGAAACAATCGAACGCCTCTACCAACATTATGTCCATGTTCTGGGAGAAATTACGGAGCGTCCGGATTGCAAATTGTCCGAAATAAGTATGCTTTCGAAGGAAGAGCAGAAGCAACTACTTGTAGATTTCAACGCAACTCGAACAGAGTATCCTAGGGATAAAACCATTCATGAATTGTTCGAGATGCAGGTTACTCTTCATCCTGATCAAATTGCCGTAGTGTATGAGAACCATGAGTTGACTTATCGTGATCTTAATGCACGTGCAAACCAGCTTGCCAGATTACTAAGGCGAAAAGGAGCTGTAAAGGGCACCGTCATAGGAATCATGACTAACCGGTCGATAGAGATGATTATTGGCATACTCGGTATTCTGAAGACAGGGGGTGTGTATCTTCCTATTGATCCATCCTATCCTCAGGAACGAATTGAGTATATGGTTGAGAATAGCTCGGCTCGGATGCTTCTAACTCCCTTAGAATGGTTTGGTAGAGTCACAACGGGGTGCGAAGAAATTTCTTTGGATGACGCAGCGATTTGCTCAGAAAGTTCTGCAGAAACTCAGAATCTCCATGTCGGTGCAGAAGCAAGCGATTTGGCGTATATCATCTATACTTCTGGTTCCACGGGTAAACCGAAAGGAGTTATGGTTGAGCATCGCAGCGTATCCCGTCTGGTGTGTAACACGAATTATATACAATTCCATGAGGGAGATCGCGTATTACAGACAGGTTCGCTTTCGTTTGATGCTTCGACTTTTGAGATATGGGGAGTTTTACTTCATGCCTTGACCATGATATTGGTGGATGAGCACGTCATTGTAGACCCACAATTGCTTGCTGAAGCATTAGAGGAATACCGTATTTCGATATTGTGGTTGACAACCCCGTTGTATCATCAGCTAGCACAGGTTAACCCGTCAGCCTTCCAGCACTTAAAGCAATTGTTAGTTGGCGGAGATGTGTTAACAGCTTCCCATGTGACTGAAGTATGCAGACACAATCCTGAACTAACCATCATCAATATGTATGGACCGACTGAAAATACAACGTTTACAACGTTCTATCCGATTCAATTGAACTATGCGGGACAGGTTATCCCTATTGGGCGTCCAATAGCTAACTCTTCCGCTTATATCCTGAATGCGCAGAGGGGACTCCAGCCGGTAAATGTCATTGGGGAGCTTTTCGTCGGTGGGGATGGCTTGGCCAGAGGATACGTCGGCCTTGAGCAACTTACAAAGGAAAGATTTATTGAACATCCATTTACGCCAGGCGAACGGCTCTATCGGACAGGAGATTTTGCGCGATGGCTCCCGGATGGCAATATCGAATTTATCGGCCGAATGGATGAGCAAGTTAAAATCAGAGGGTACCGAATTGAACTAGGCGAAATCGAAAGCCAGATGTTAAAGCATCAGCGAGTAAAAGAAGCTGTTGTTGTAGCTAGGGAAGACCGTGTGGGAGCCAAATTGCTATTTGCATATTACACCCAAACAGAATTGTTGGAGCCTTCGGAGCTGCGGTCGTACTTAGCAGAAATACTGCCTTCATACATGATTCCGACCCATTTCATTGGTTTGGAGAAATTACCTTTGACACCAAGCGGCAAATTGGACAAAAGGAACCTTCCTCTTATTGCTCAGAGCGTAATAGAGAATGAGCATTATGAGGGGCCTCGAACCGAAGTAGAAAATATCATCGCTAATGTGTGGCAAGATGTGCTTGGGATACAAAGAATTGGGGTTCATGATCACTTCTTTGAACTAGGGGGGGATTCCATCAAAGGAATTCAAATTAGTTCCAGACTTAATCAAGCCGGATATAAACTCGAGATGAAGCACTTATTCCGCTTTCCGAGAATTTCGGAACTGAGCAGTTATGTCAAAGTTGCGGGATATACCGCTGAACAGAAGGAAGTTGTTGGAACGATTACCAATTCTCCTATCATGCAATGGTTTTTTGAACAGCGTTTTGTGAACCAGCATCATTGGAATCAGGCAGTCATGCTGTTTAGGGAGGAGGGCTTTGAAGAAGCCGTTCTTCGTAAAGTATTCGATAGTATCACAGAACATCACGACGCATTTCGGATTGTGGTTTCGGAAACTAAAGGCCTTTTTGATTGCCGAAACCGTGGAGTTAACGAAGGACAGCGATACTCCATGAACGTGTATCATTTAGAGGATGAGGACGAGGAGTCTACACGGATTTTTGTGGAAAGCAAAGCGGATGAGCTTCAGGCATCCATGATTTTGGACAGCGGTCCATTATTCAAAGTGTCACTTTTCAAAACCTCTCTTGGCGATCACCTTCTTATTACAATTCATCATCTTGTTGTAGACGGAATATCCTGGAGAATACTATTCGAAGATATACATTCAGCATATAAGCAGGTAAAAGAAGGGAAAACAATAGTGCTTCCTCCGAAGACGGATTCGTTCTTAACTTGGTCCGCCAAGCTTGAACATTTTGCAATCAATGACATGAAAGGCGAAGAGATTGATTATTGGCGTGATAAGCAAACACTTGACCTTGTCCCGATCCCGACCGATTACCAAATGGACTCTCCTATGGAGAGCGGATCATTGCGATTGAGAGATAACAGTCAGGTGACAATTAACTTCACAGAAGCTGAAACGGATGCGTTGCTGAAAGAAGCTAACCACGCATACAATACCGAAATTAATGACTTGTTGTTAACTGCTCTCGGCATGACGATAACAAAGTGGACGGGTAATTCCGAAACGATAATCAACTTGGAAGGACACGGAAGAGAGACTATACAAGAACAATTGGACGTTAGCAGGACGGTCGGATGGTTTACTTCGCAATATCCCGTTGTACTGCGCAGTATTGTCGGCTCGTTGGCAGACTGTATCAAGAGCACCAAAGAAAACTTGCGCGCAGTGCCTAACAAAGGAATTGGATATGGGATCTGGCGGTATTTGAGCAACGAAGGCAAAAAGGTTCAACATTTGAAGCCCGAAATAACATTTAACTATTTGGGACAATTCGATGAGGATATACCTAACCATTTCATGAAGTTATCCTCGTACAACGTGGGAACGTCTGTAAGCCCTGATAACCATACATTGTACAAGCTAGACTTAAATAGTCGGGTTGTGGAAAGAAAACTCCAACTAACGTTGGATTACAGTACACAGTTGTACAAACAGGAAACTATAGATTATATAGGAAACCTCTTTAAGGATAATCTTATTAAGATCATCGATCATTGCAAATCAAAGGAGACATCTGAGGTTACACCAAGCGATATGCGTTTTAAAGGCCTGAGTATGGACGAATTAAAATTGCTAGAAGCCGAAATGGAAGATATCTTTTAAGTTTGACTTCAGGAACAAGATAAAGAATTCGAGCACTTGAAGCATGGGAAACAGGGAAAGAGGAAGGAGGGCGCTTGTTCAATAACTGCCCTCCTTCTAAATATGCAAACCGGGGGAGATTGTTTGAGTAATCCTAATATTCAGGACATATATTCTTTAACACCGTTGCAAAAGGGCATGCTGTTTCAAAGTGTTGCCAATCCAAACTCTACGGCTTATTTCGTGCAGAACCATTTTGATATCGTAGGTGATCTCAAAGTTGATATCTTCGAACAAAGTATAAACATTTTGATCGGGAGGCACGATATTTTCCGCAGTGTGTACAGTTTGTCTGTCCCCGAACAACCACTTCAGGTCGTGTTGAGGGAAAGAACGCTTAAGCTTCATGTAGAAAATATCGAAGATATGGGAAAGGATGAAGTAGAACGATACCTGGAAGAATTTCTGCAAGAGGACAGGAAACAGCCTTTTGACCTGAAACGTGGCCCGCTTATGCGAATCAGTTTATTGAAGACAGGACCAGATGTTTATCATTCTGTATGGAGCTTTCATCATATATTAATGGACGGATGGAGCCTGCCTCTCGTTCTTCAAGAAATTAATCATATTTATCGTCGATTGATGCACAAAGAGCAAATTCATTTACCTACTTCACCTTCGTATGGGAACTATATCGAATGGTTGCAAGAGCAAGATGAGTCTAGAGCATCAAATTACTGGAAGGATTATTTGGCGGGATATGATCAAGCGGTTCAATTGCCATTGGGTAACCTGGAAAGCGATGGAGCCTATGAACCTGAAAATGCCATGTTTTCTATCGGGGAAGAGGAAACGAAAAGGTTAACGGAACTGAGCAAAAGGTTAAATGTGACATTAAATACGTTATTCCAGACGATGTGGGGAATTGTGCTTCAAAAATATAACAACTGCAACGATGTTGTTTTCGGCAGCGTGGTTTCAGGAAGGTCTGCACCAATTCCTAATATAGAGCAAATGATTGGATTGTTCATTAATACCATTCCCGTGCGAATAGCGAATGCGGGTGAGGATCGTTTTTCCGATTGCGTATATGCCAACCAAAAGAAAGCGCTAAATTCGGTACAATTTGAGCATCATCCATTATTCGAAATACAGTCCCAACTTGATATGAGACAAGGTTTGGTTAATCATATTATGGTTTTTGAGAATTATCCAGCCACATCTCTGGAGGCGGGGAAAGACTCGGCACCTTTTAAGTTGGAAAATATGAACGTACATGAACAGACAAGTTATGATTTTAACATTATGATCCTTCCCGGAACGAACATAAAAATATTGTTCAGGTACAATGCCAAAATTCATGAAAAAGCGGATGTTGAGCAGAATTACAGTCATTTGTTGAACATTATACATCAAGTTTTACAAGATCCAGAGATTCGGGTGAAAGAGATAGAACTCACGGATGCTGCTTCGAGGGAAGTATTACTGAAAGATACGAATAAAAGAACTTTTGTAGAGACAGAGGGCATGTTAATTCACCAATTGTTTCAGGTACAGGCTGAGCAGTATCCAATGAATGTAGCATTGGAGTATGGCGATGTCCGAATGACCTACAGCGAATTGAACGAACGCAGTAATCGAGTAGCTAATCACTTGATCAAGCAGGGCATTGGACCTGAAAGTTTGGTTGGGGTAATGCTTGGACGTTCACCCGAGCTTATTGTGGCCGTTTTGGGAGTTTTGAAGTCGGGAGGGGCGTATGTTCCGATTGATCCTTCCTATCCTACTGAGAGAAGGGAGTACATGCTCCGAGACAGTAAAGTGGAATTCTTGATTACTGAGGAGCATTTGTTGGAGAATACGAATTATCAAGGAAAGAAAATAATAGCAGCTTGTTTTGAAACACTTGACGAAGAATCCGTGAATCCAAGTACCGACTGCCGAACGGACAGTTTAGCCTATGTAATCTATACCTCAGGTTCAACCGGCAACCCAAAAGGCGTACTGATTGAGCATAGAAACGTGATAAATTATATATCCAGTTTTGCTGAAAAAATTGGTGTGCGTTCTGATGACAGCATATTAGCTTTAACCACGGTATCTTTTGATTTGTTTGTTACAGAGGTACTGCTTCCTTTGACCAAAGGTGTGAGAATCGTATTGGCTGGAGACGAAGTTAAAAATGATGCCAATCTATTATACAAGTGTCTATTAAAGCATAAAGTTACAATTCTACAAACAACGCCGTCCACAATCCGCATGTTAATGAATATGAATGTGGATTTTGGAGAGTTAACCGAAATTTCAAAGGTATTAGTAGGTGCAGAACCATTTACAGAGCAATTGTACACAGGGCTGCGCAATCTACCAAACGCCGACATCTACAATGTATACGGCCCTACTGAGACAACGGTTTGGTCTACCGTTAAATCTATGGTTTCAGCGGACTCGATCACCGTAGGAGAACCTCTGGATAATGTACACATAATTATTTTGGATCAATTTAATAAGATCCAGCCTACTGGAGTCGAGGGAGAGATTTGCATTTCGGGCAGGGGGGTAGGCAGGGGGTATCTCAATAACCCTGAATTGACAAGCGAAAAGTTTATCGACCATCCTTATATTCCTGGAGAGAAGCTCTACCGAACTGGAGATTTGGGTAAACGGTTGGCAAGTGGCGAATTTATCTGTATGGGTAGAATGGATTTTCAAGTCAAAATCCGGGGACACCGTATCGAATTGGGAGAAATCGAACGAAACTTGCTTCGTTTCAACGGAATTAATGAATGTGTTGCAGTGGCGAAGCATAACCAGGATGTTCCTTATCTTGTTGCCTATTTGACCACGGACATATCCTTAAATCCCAAAGCTATTCGTAACTACCTGCAGGGGGTGCTGCCAGATCACATGGTTCCTTCATATTTTATGGAGTTGGACCAAATGCCTTTGACGCCAAATGGAAAAATCAATCGGAAGGCGTTGCCCGACCCCGATGGCATTATTCAGTCTCTGTCTGCATATGAAGAGCCGAAAGATGAAATTGAACTCAAATTGGTGCGAATTTGGGAAAGTATTCTGAAGTCCTCGACGTCTGAAGGGCATCAGTTGACGGGGCGCAATGAAATAGGAGTCGCCGATCACTTTTTTGAATTGGGAGGACATTCTCTCAAGGCAACCTCATTAGTTTCCCGCATTCAAAAAGAATTTAATATTTCAATGCCTATTAAAGTAGTGTTTGAGCGTCCCACGGTTAAAGCTCAGGCAGAATGGATCCGAGGACAACATGATCGGCAAGAACTACACACGACAATATCACCTGCGGCTCAAAAAGACTATTATCCAGTATCATCTGCCCAAAAGCGAATATACGTTCTAAGTATGTTGGAGGGAATGGGACAGACTTATAATATGCCAGGAGGAGCAATCTTAGAAGGAGATTTGGACATTTCCAGGCTGGAGATGGCGCTACAGTTGCTTGTTGACAGGCATGAAGCACTTCGGACCTCTTTTGAAACGGTGCTGGGCGAACCCATGCAGAGAGTGGATTCTACAGCAAAAATCCTTTTGGAGAAATGGGAAGTTTTAGATGATGAAAATGAAGAGCAGGCTCTTCAACGTTTCATTCGTCCTTTCAATTTGAACGCGGCCCCATTGATAAGAGCGGGATTGGCTACCATCGGGGAAAAGAAGATTCTACTGGTTGATATGCATCACATTATTTCAGATGGGGTGTCTTTGAATATCATCATGAAGGAACTAACTGCGTTATATAACGGTGAGAAGGTTCCTGAACTCCCAATTCAGTATAAGGACTACTCGGAATGGCAACACCAACTGTCTCAGTCCGATCTGCTCAAAAAGCAAAGAAACTATTGGCTAAAAGCTTTCGAAGGAAGTTTGCCTGTACTTGATCTGCCGACAGATTACCCAAGACCCGCCGTGCAAAATTATCATGGAGAGCAGATAAACTATAAGTTGTCATTAGAAATGAAAGAAGGACTTAAACGGTTGGGGCGGATACGGATAGCACGTTATACATGGTTATGTTGTCGGCGTATAGCATACTCTTATCCAAACACAGTGGTCAGGAAGATTTAGTCGTGGGTTCTCCCATCGCGGGAAGACAGCACTCGGATGCCGAAAAAGTTGTAGGGATGTTTGTAAATACACTTGCAATGAGAAACAAGCCGGAAGGTAACAAGACCTTTAAGGAGTTTCTGAAGGAAGTGAAGGCCAATGCTCTTCTAGCCTATGAACATCAAGACTACCCGTTTGAAGAACTGGTCGATGAACTGAACGTAGGCCGGGATATGAGCCGTAACCCGTTGTTCGACACAATGTTTGTGCTCCAGAATATGGAGAAAAACCAGTTGCACCTGGAAGGCATATCTGCGTCCCCGATAAAACTTTTGAACAATACCGCTAAATTTGATTTGACGCTATATGCAATTGAAGAAAACGATGGTATTCAAGTTATTTTTGAGTACGGAACGGCATTATTCAAAAGAGAAACGATAGAACGCATGCATCTGCATTATGTGAATATTTTGCAAGAAATACTAAACAATCCAGATGATTCGTTATGTGAAATACAGATGTTATCAGAAGTGGAACGCGAGCAAATATTGTTTGAATTCAATGCAACAGAAAGAGAGTATCCGCAGGATAAAACGATCTACGAATTGTTTGAGGAGCAGGCTCGAAAAATACCCGAACATGTGGCGGTTGTGCATGATGGAAGCGAGATGACTTATCGTGAATTGGATGCACGCTCGAACCAGCTTGCTCGAATGTTGAGAAAAAGGGGAATTACGAAGTCTAGCGTAGTCGGGATATTGGTGAATAGATCATTGGAACTGGTCATTGGCATACTTGGTATCATGAAGGCGGGTGGCGCGTATCTGCCGATCAATCCGACTTTCCCAAATGAAAGAATTGTTCATATGGTTGAAGATAGTGACGTAGACATTATCCTGACAAACACTGAACATTGGGGCAAAGATCTATTAAATCGTTCATTGATGATTATTGATTTTGAGGACGAGAGCATTGAAGCCGAAGATTATGGAAAATTGGAACCAGCATCCACTGCTGAGAATACGGCATATGTCATTTTTACTTCGGGTTCGACAGGAAGACCCAAAGGTGTGTCTATAACACATCGCTCATTAGTAAACTTTATTTTCGGGATGGAGTCACAGTATAGTTCCAAATTTTCTACGGAGGATCGTTGCCTTAGCTTATCCAATATTGTGTTCGATGCCAGTGTCTGCGAATTGATTATGCCAATTGTTCTCGGTTCAACGCTGGTTTTGTACCCTAGACCCCACATGGTAGAGTTGCAGACATTGGCTCGAGTGTTGTTGGAGGAAAAAATCACCTTTACCTTTATCCCTCCTACGATATTGGGGGACTTATATTCTTTGCTCAAAAAAGATAGTGCGAAAATTCCGCTAAATAAATTGTTTGTTGGGGCTGAGCCAGTTAAAGACTACATGTTGGAAAGGTTTTTGGAACTGAATCCACAAATGGAGATTGTTAATGGATACGGACCAACGGAGACGACCATTTGTGCAACTGTATACAAATATGAAACTGGCAAGACGCATGGTGGGAACATTCCGATTGGCAAGCCTTTGTCCAACTTCAAGGTTTTTGTATTGGGTATGCATGATGTTTTGGTTCCAATAGGCGTACCTGGAGAACTTTGTGTTTCTGGAATAGGCTTATCGCCCGGTTACCTCAAAAGGCCTGAGTTAAATAATGAACGATTTGTAGATAATCCATATCTGCCTGGCCAGAAGATGTATCGAACAGGAGATATTGTAATGTGGCTTCATGATGGGAATATTCAATATCTAGGGCGGGCAGACAATCAAATCAAGATCAGGGGTTACCGAATTGAGCCTGGCGAAATTGAGAGACATTTATTATCCATTGAGCATATTGATGAGGCGATGGTCTTGGCACAGGATGATACAGATGGGAACAAATATTTATCTGCATATCTAGTTACTCAAAAGGATATGGAGACCTCGAGTTTGAGGAGCTTGCTCCTCAAACATCTGCCAAGCTACATGATCCCTTCTCAATTCGTATTCATCGAGTCCATGCCTCTTACGGTAAATGGGAAAATTGATAGAAAAGCCTTAATGCAGCATGTGCCGTTGAAGGGGAAAACAAACAAAGAATATGTTGCTCCTTTTACTGAATTGGAAATGAAACTCTCCGCAATATGGAAGGAACTGCTGAATGCCGAGCGGGTGGGGATTACCGATCAATTTTTTGAAATAGGGGGCCATTCTCTTAAAGCCATTCAACTAATGAATGCCATTCAGGTTCAAATGGGTATCGAGGTACCTCTTCAAGTTATTTTCGAAACGCCTACTATTGAGGGGGTCTCCAAATTTATAGAAGGAAGGGAGAATTTAAGCAGCGACAAGGGACATATTGTACCTCTGAATGCCAGAGGCCATAAGGCCGTATTTTGTTTTCCACCCATGCTTGGCTTGGGGATCGTATTCAAGGGAATAGCCGACCTACTCCAAGATGAATACACTTTGTATGGTTTGGACTTTATAGAGGATGACAATAGAGTTATGGAGTACATTCAGTTAATTACGGATGTTCAACCGTGCTCTCCTTATACCTTCATGGGATACTCTGCGGGTGGAAATTTGGCCTTTAAAGTTGCCGCTGCAATGGAGGAACAAGGTTATGAAGTCTCTAGAATCATAATGCTCGATTCAGAGAGAATGGAACATGTGGTAGATGATGTACAACGTGAGATCGAAGGAACGGTGGATCAGGCTTTAAATGCGTTGGATGAACATCTGTTTCAATTCATCAACGATGATTCGCTTAATATGTATCTAAGCAGCTCCGATTTACGCAGTAAAATCCGCCAAAAGATGATAACGTACATTTCGTATATTAACAGCAGAGTTGACGATGATAGGGTACAGGCGGACATCCATCTTCTCAGAGCCCGGCAAAACGCATCCGACTGCAACGAAACAATAAAGCAAGTGAATTCCTGGTCAAATTCTAGCTCCGGGAAGGTGATGGAGTATCCGGCATATGGTATCCATATGGAAATGTTGAATGATCAACATATATACAACAATACAGAAATAATAAAAATAATCATGCAAGAAACCAGTCTTGCACTGAAGCCTTGATGCAATAACTAAAACCCTGTGTAGCCTCACCTCTTCTATTTGAGATGAGGCTTTTTTCACAAGGTAATAACCCAAGTGAGGTATAGAAGAATGAAGAAGGTTAACTTGTTTTGTTTCCCATACGCTGGAAGTTCGGCAATGATCTATTCCAAATGGAAAAAAGACATTCATGAACAAATTAATCTTGTGCCTGTTGAACTGGCAGGTAGAGGGGGGAGAATAGAGGATGAACCATACACTTCCATTAGAGATGCGGCCAATGACGCATACCATCAAATCCAATCTTATTTGAACCAAGGTCCTTTTACTTTTTTTGGGCATAGCATGGGCAGTTTAGTTGCATATGAACTGGCTCATGAAGTTCTAGAAAAAAAAGGGTTACAACCGGAACATATTTTCTTTTCGGGTAGAAGAGCCCCTCAATGCCCAAATCAGGGCCTGCCTAAGCATCTGTTGCCTGAAACAGCTTTTAAGAAAGAGTTGTCACTTATGGGTGGCACACCATCGGAAGTGTTGGAAAACAAAGAGTTGAGTGATTTATTCCTACCATTAATTAGAAATGATTATAAAATCGTTGAAACATATGAATATAAGAAAAAAGTTACTGATTTAAAATGTGACATATCTGTATTTTATGGTAAGACTGATGAGATTTCATATTCAGAATTAATGGGATGGGAGGAACATTCTTCGGGAAGATGTGAGTTGATTGAGTTCGAAGGTGGTCATTTTTTTATCAATGAACAAATGAAAGAGCTGTTGAGAGTTGTTAACAATAAAATTGATCTAATCCTAAAATAGTGAGAGGTTTCATTTAATTCCAAAAATTTGATTTTGTCATACAGAAATAGTAGTATAATAAATTGATATATTAGCACTTAAATGCAATTAAAGGAGGTATTTTCTATGAGCGAAGCTGGTATAGAAGAACGCCATCTTCATAATTCCCTTGGGTTGACAGATGAAGAAGCTGTTGAAATGTATAAAACCATGGTCTTGGCACGTAAATTTGATGAACGTAATTTGTTGCTTCAGCGTGCAGGTAAAATAAACTTTCATGTTTCAGGTATTGGACAAGAAGTAGCACAAGTTGCTGCTGCATATGCCCTTAACAAGTCTACAGATTACTTCCTTCCGTATTATCGTGACTATGGCTTGGTTTTATCTTTAGGGATGAGTATCCAAGAACTAATGTTATCAGTATTTGCAAAAGCCGAAGATCCCAATAGTGGAGGTCGTCAAATGCCTGGCCACTTTGGATATAAAAAGCTTCGGATAGTCACCGGCTCTAGTCCGGTTACTACGCAAGTACCCCACGCGGTTGGTATAGCATTGGCGGCGAAAATGAAAAATCAAAAGTTGGTAAGTTTTGTAACCTTTGGTGAGGGATCCAGCAATCAAGGGGATTTTCACGAAGGTTGCAATTTTGCGGGAGTCCACAAACTTCCGGTCATTTTAATGTGTGAGAATAATCAGTATGCCATATCTGTGCCCATCCACAAGCAACTTGGCGGACGGGTTGTTGATCGCGCCCGGGGCTATGGAATTGAGGGTGTAAGAGTCGATGGAAACGACGTATTCGAGGTATACAAAGCCGTAAAAGAAGCCAGGGAGAGAGCGATCCGCGGAGAAGGACCGACGCTGATTGAAGCCATGTTATATCGACTTTCTCCGCACTCCACTGCGGATAACGACTTATTATACAGAACGAAGGAAGAAGTAGAGGAGAACCGAGCTAAGGACGGAATACCCAAGTACCAACAATATTTAATCGATTGTGGAGTATGGAGTGCTGCTCATGAGGAAGAGTTGCAATCGCAAGTTAAAAAACAAATCGATGATGCGATAAATTATGCGGATAAAGCCCCGTTACCAACGCCTGAGTCTTCGTTGGACCATGTATATGCAGAATAAATTAGAGGGGGAGTACGGTCAATGGCAATCATGAATTATGTATCAGCAATTCGTCTTGGTATGCAGGAAGAATTGGCGAGGGATGAGAACGTCTTTGTTTTAGGTGAAGATGTCGGAGTCAAGGGCGGGGTCTATACAACGACAAAAGGACTTATCGATATGTTTGGCGAAGAGCGGGTTTTGGACACGCCGCTTGCTGAGTCCGCCATCGCCGGTGTAGCGATCGGGGCAGCTATGTATGGAATGAAACCGATAGCTGAGATGCAGTACTCTGATTTCATGTTTCCGGCTACCAATCAGATTATCAGTGAAGCAGCCAAAATTCGTTATCGCTCAAATAACGATTGGAGTTGTCCGATTGTAATTCGTGCTCCTATTGGAGCTGGGGTATTTGGTGGACTCTATCATTCCCAATGTGCAGAATCGGTGTTTTTTGGCACCCCAGGTCTTAAAATTGTAGCTCCCTATAGACCTTATGATGCAAAGGGATTGCTGAAAGCCGCAGTTAGAGATCCTGATCCTGTATTGTACTTTGAGCATAAGAAATGCTTTATGCTAGTGAAGGGTGAAGTTCCGGAAGAGGACTATACGGTACCGATTGGCAAGTCCAATGTGCTTCGTGATGGAACTGATATAACAGTAATAAGTTACAGCATGCCGCTTATGTTTATAGAAAATGCCGCACAAGAACTTAATGAAGAAGGGATCTCTGCACATGTGCTAGATTTACGAACACTTCAACCTTTGGATAAAGAAGGAATACTTGAGGCTGTTCGAAAGACAGGAAAAGTGCTGATCGTGC
Organism: Paenibacillus sp. SAF-068; assembly: GCF_051967555.1. NCBI lineage: Bacteria > Bacillati > Bacillota > Bacilli > Caryophanales > Paenibacillaceae > Paenibacillus > Paenibacillus sp. SAF-068. The sequence goes on along the minus strand of NZ_JBQCJX010000001.1, from coordinate 3,223,838 downwards.
ATGAAGACAACAAAACAGGAGGCGTTGGGGCGGAAGTATCGGCTATAATTGCCGAAGAACTTCTCTTCGAATTGGATGCACCCATCATGCGACTGTGCGGCCCGGATACTCCAGCGACAACTTTTCACGCACCAGGAGAAAAATACTTTTTATTGAACAAAGATAAAGTAAAAGAGGCAATGAGAAAACTTGCTCTTTTTTAACCGGATTTTCAAGGTTTAGGAATTCAACTTTAGATTGGTTGCGTATATTATACTAACGTACATTTACAAAGAATAGAAATAAAAAAACATTACTTACAAGGAAATAATAATGTAACAGGTTTTCTGTATTACGATTTGTGAGCCTGCGATCCATATTTAAGTGTATTTCTATAGGAGTTTAAGAGAAAAAGAAAAAGCAGAAAAACATATGTTGAATAAAAAGCTGCCGACGGCATGCTTTTTTTTATTCTCGTCAAAAGGAAATCTCACGCTAAACGTCCAGGAAATGATATTTTGAACCATAACACGTATGAAAAGTCCTGTAATAACTAAAGTGTTTTGAAGCAGTTTTACCAATAACTAATGAAATAAAGTAGTTGATAATGAAAATTATTATCATTTATAATCAAGAGAGAGAAGAGAATCCCTGTTACATAATGTTGAAAGATGCTTAACAAAGATAATTACTTGTCAGAAGATTGTTATATGATTGAGGTCAGGATTGGAGAGTATTCAATGCAATTAGACGAACAGATGAAATGCTGGAATCTTTCCGCTGTTAAGGTTCTGGATATACGCCGGATTGTTATGGAGGAAGGTGAACAACTGAGTTCCTATACGCTTCCGGCAAATGTTTTTATATATACGATACGAGGATCGGCTGTGCTTCAGTTGGATGGGCGAACACATAACGCAGAGCGATTTTACATGCTTCATGGGGCTAAAGGAACTTCGCTGGATATCCAAACCATTGAAGATTTCGAATATATTCTGCTCTATTACAGAGCCTTTCTTGCCTTTCCGAGTTATCGCAAAAAGTGGTTATTGACACAGCCTGAGGCTACACCTTTCTCTTTGCAATATGGTTTTACGCCAAATAGTCCGCTTAGACTATTACGTTACCTTGACGAGATTGAAGAAGCATGGGCACAGTCTGGGAGTCTGGATTTACTTCGCACAAAGAGTTTATTTTACCAATTCATTCATGAAATGATGGTTCAGCTAACAGAGCAAGAGATCAAAACAGAACTTGCTGACCCGGTAAAACAAACACTACGTTACATACAGAACCATTATAGGGAACAGGTCACACTCGATTCTCTGGCTGAACAATTCAACTATAGCTCTCGTCATTTATCCATGCAATTCAAACGAAAAACCGGTTACAGTCCGATTGATTATTTAATTCAGACTCGAATCGCCAAGGCGCGCACTCTGCTTCTACGTTCTGATGCAACGCTGAGTGAAATTGCAGCAGAAGTGGGTTATTCGGATATGTACTATTTTAGTCGTATTTTCAAAAAACATGTGGGGATCTCTCCGATCCTGTATCAACGAAAGATGAGAGAAGAAGCGAAAACAGAGGATCGTCCATTGCAAATATCTGAATCGTCCATTGGCCGAAGATGGATGTCGGGATATATTGATTATGAGAATCATTATCAATATATTGACGGAGGGTCTACACCAATGAAAAGAAGAAAAACAAGTTCAAGTATGATTATGGTCGCTTTATTGAGCATCACGATGCTTCTCTCAGCCTGCTCTTCAGGTACAACCATACCAACAGCTGGCGAAGGAACGGGTGCCAGTTCCAATAACAGCAGCACGTCCGTGTCATCAGACACAGGAAGCCAGACCAACAAAGACAATGAAACACGCACGGTCTCGACCGTTAAGGGCGACGTCGTTGTTCCAGCGAACCCTAAACGGGTTGTTGTTCTGTATCTCCAGGGAGATGTCGTTGCACTTGGAATTAAGCCAATCGCTACCTCAGATGTGTATGACGGGGCTGCCTACAAGAGTGAGCTTGAAGGTGTAAATGCACTCGGTACCTGGTTTGAACCAAATCCTGAAGCTGTCATTGATCTTGATCCGGATTTGATCATTGTTCCTTCAGAAGAGACGTATATGTTATTAAAAGATATTGCACCTACGGTATATATTCCATATGAAAAATTGTCTACAGAAGAAAGACTGCACAGTATAGCGAGTATTTTTGGCAAAGAGCAGGAAGCCGAGACGTTAATCACCAATCTGAACACCAAAGTTGAAAAGAGTAAGAAGACTCTTGCAGATGCAGGCATACTGGACAAAACGATCTCCATTGTGGAGGGTGGTTTGAAAGGCATGAACATTGCAGAGAGCAAACAATATGGCCGAGGATCTCAGGCGGTATATGAGTACTTGGGAATGAAAGCGCCTGAGGTTGTACAGAAAAAAATTGATGTGGTTTCGGAGGAAGCCGGCTCCAGTATTTCCATGGAAGTACTGCCTGAATATATCGGAGATTATGTGTTTCGCTCTGTATATGATGGAGCAGATAACTTGACGGATAATCCAATATGGAGCAGCATCCCTGCGATTAAGGAAGGTCGTCTGATTGAGATTGATTTTGATTTCTTCTACTATTCAGATATCTATTCAATCAATAAACAACTTGATTTTGTCGTTGAAAAGCTGTTGGAGGCTCCAAGAGCGCAGTAGTGAAAGAGCGGAGTTGCTCTTAAATGTTTTGTCCAAGAAATGTTTGTTTTTTAGCCATTGTATTTTGATAAGATTACCAGTACACTAGGATTTAAGTGATAATGAGAATCGATATCAAATACTCGATGTTCTGGATCGAATTAACGGAGGTATTTTAAATATGAATCAGCAGTTGGAACTCTATGATGTAACCATTATCGGCGGTGGCCCTGCGGGCATGTACTCTGCCTTTTATAGCGGCATGCGGGACATGAAGACCAAATTGATTGAAGCACGTGACAGATTGGGCGGTCGCATGTTATTTTATCCGGAGAAAATGATCTGGGATGTCGGGGGTGTGACGCCAATCCTGTGTGAGGATCTGATCAAACAATTGGAAGAACAGGCACGCACTTTCGAGCCGACGCTTGTATTTGAACAACAGATCGAAGGATTTGAGCGTCAACCTGATGGCACAATTCTGTTAACTTCTACAACAGGTGAACAACACTGGACACGTACCGTCATTTTGGCAATCGGTTATGGCATATATAAAATGGCCAAGCTGGAGCTTGAAGGTGCAGACCGTTATGAGGTTAGCAATCTGCACTATACCGTGCAGGAACTCGAGCCATTCCGGGGTAAACGCGTACTGATCTCGGGTGGAGGCGACTCTGCTGTAGACTGGGCGAATGAACTGGAAGCACTGGCAGAGCAAGTGACGGTTGTGCATCGTCGTGACCGTTTTGGCGGGTTGGAGCGTAATGTACTGCGCATGAGAGAATCCTCAGTAGATGTCCGTACACCTTATGCGGTAGAGACATTGCATAGTTTGAGTGGCGATGTGATTGAGCAGGTGACCATTTCACACGTGGAGACAGGCGAAACTGAACTGCTTGAGGTCGATGCAGTCATTGTAAACCATGGCATGAAGAGTGATTTTGGTCCAATTCGGGATTGGGGTCTTGATCTCGGCGAATGGCACGTCACTACAACGGAGAGATTACAAACGAATATACCGGGCGTATTTGCCGCAGGTGATTTTGTAGATTATGGTAGTAAACTGTATCTGATTGCGGGTACTTTCACTGATGCTGCTCTTGCGGTGAATAGTGCAAAGCTTTACATGGACCCTGAAGCGGAAAAAGTGGCTTATGTATCTTCCCATAACAGTCGATTTAAGGAGAAGAATAAAGCTCTTGGTGTGGTAGAAGAATAAATGGTTACATTTGGATACGATCAAGATGACTTCGGGTTAATCCCGAAGTCATCTTTTTTGCATAAAGTGGGTAATAAGAAGGCATAATTGCACAAGATGGAGTAGGCCCCGAATTGAACATGTACTACCAAATGTCTATAATAAGCCAGAGATACAGGAGAAGGACATCAACATACAATAACTAGATCAGAGTGGAGTGCAGCGTATGAAAAAGGGATCACAGCCACAGCGAGGTTTCACCTTCATTCAGCGGTGGTTCAAACGATCTGATAAAAAAAAGATCAAATGGTCTGAAATATATCTCGCACTTGCCGGGGCGCTTCACCGCTTGTTGGTTGAAGGACGGCGTGAACGTACAGCAGCCAAGCGGCTGCAACAGGACTTGCCCGTTAACGCATTGGGCGAGATGAAGCTGGAGCCGGGAGATATTGTGTACACGCCAAGCTCTGAATCAACGTATTATGCCGGGCATATGGGTATTATCGGTCTCGACGGCAAGGTGTATCATGTGCACCCTTATGGGCCTGTATTTGCTGATTCATTAGAGTGGTATCTCACGCGGTTCTATGAAGGAGATCGCTTCATTGTATTCCGTTCCAGACTGAATGAGGCAGGCGTAAAAGCAGCCGGGTGGGTACAGGACCATTACAAGCAGGTGAAATTCTACCGTTTGCAGACTAATTTGCGCAGCATTGAGCGTAATTACTGCTCCAAGTTTATATATCAGGCTTATCAGTTCACATCCGGACTGGATCTGTGGAGTCGCAAATTTACCCGAATGAATCAGGGTTATATCTATCCATTTCGAATTGAGCGTTCATCAGAGCTGGACGTTCTGGGAACTTTTTATAAATAAGGTTGGAACCGACTAAATTACTGTTCTTCCGAAATGAAGGAAAGCAGGTTCTGTCGGTTTTTTTTATATGTGTAGAGATTAAAAACAGGAAAAACGCTCAAAACGTCGAATAGATTATGAGATAGGCATGCACAACTTGGAATCGTATACATAAAAAAGACGAGATAATTTTTAGCCCAGAGAACCAAATGACGACGAAGTAGGCGAATGAGAAAGAGTGAAGCGAGATGAAATGGCCGGTCTTCTTACAACGATTCCGACTGAACAAAAACGTAGTGAAGCTATCGGACTATACCCCAAAAAAGGAAAGGAGGCACTACTGTTCCATATGCAAGAAAAACGTTAAATCGGTTGTGCATTATGCGGCTCCACAGGGAAATGTTTCAGGTGTATGCAGTTCTTGTAAGTCTTTGGCGGATGAACGAGGAATGTTTCCCATTTAATAAGAAGAGATGCGCTCAGGAAATAACAATTCTTTGATTTATGCGCGTTTTTGTAGTACATTAGCAAATGTATTCGAAGGAGGATTCTAATGTACTCAGGTAGACAAGACGATACTTTATACATCATGACCTACACCTTAAACAGCGGTATCAAGGGTACGGTTCCACTGTCTAATAAGCAGATTATTGAGTGGCTGGATTGCTACAGAAATGAGAAGCGCTTCGTGACCGAAATCGGCAAGGAGTTTTTTGGATTGAATGCAGCATTGGTAGCAGACTTCAAGGTACAGAATCATTTATCGGATTATCAGCAGACCATTATGCCTACACAGCAGCAGGATAACCTGGAACGCTTGTCCAGTGCTTATAAATCAACCGAGTTATTAATGAAGATTGATTGTAAATGTGGCACGGCTTATGTGACAGAATCTCCATACAAACGCACAAAATGGTACTGCACAAAGTGTAAAGAGATTGTATTTTTGGATGCCAAAAAAGGAATGGTGGAAACGTCGCGTGGTGACGCTTACTACATGACCAACAAATATTTTGTTTCCCGGGACTAGCGGGAAGTGACTCTGGAAGCATCGCTGTGAAGCGGTGCTTTTTTGTGCGATTGATTTGCTTCTATAACAAAAAAGCCCCAAGGGGCCTTTTTGGAAGATATCAAAATCTTTAGGAATTTATGATGAACATTCAACTTTGTGAGGAGGAATGAAGCAGCAACGACAGCGCGGCTCGTAAGCTTCTGAATCGCCAATCATAACAACCGGACCCAAAGTAACGGGCTCCCCATTGACGATACGTTGCGTAAAGGCCGCGTCCGGGCTACCGCATACTGCACAGAAAGCCGAGAGTTTCTCGATATCATCTGCCATGGCAAGCAAACCGCCAATATATCCGAATTCCTTACCACGGTAATCCATATTAAGTCCATCCACAATGACATGTTTGCCACAATACGCTAGCTCCGAGACCAGTTCCATAATGGCACTGCTGAAAAATTGTACTTCATCAAATGCAACAACATCAGCATCTATAGTTTGGTTCAAGATCATTTCTACGGATTCCGTGGTTAATTGCCGGGGAATGGAATGAGCAGGTAATCGATAACCAATTCGGCTCACGATCTCGTCCTGGGCAAACCGATCATCCTCGGCTGGTTTGTAGGCTACCACCTTTTTACGGCCAAATTGAATTAATTTCTGACAACGGCGAATGAGTTCACCGGACTTTTCACTGAACATGGGTCCAGTAATTACGGTAATACGTCCTGTTTGCACGGTGCTGCTACTCCTCTCACATACGGGATTCAACAAAAAAAGCGACCATTACAGAGTACCACAAAATCTTTGGTAAGAGCCAGAACTAATCTGTGCAGCTTTGTGTTACTATATGGAATGTTAAGCCGTTGGTTCCGGCAGCTGTTACTAGGAGTTATGAAAAGAGGTGTTTACGATGAGTGAAGTGTTAACATCACTTCAAGAGCGATATGAAAGCTTGAAAGGGCAGGCCTCTCTGGATGAAGCGACACAAGCGTTAATTGCAGAACTGTTCGCAGAAGCGGAGCGACTGCAAGCAAGTAATCTGACGTTGCGCAGAACGATCCTGAAGTCTTCTTCCAAAGAATCACGTATGTCTACCAAACTGCGGGATGCCTTATACGAATGACCCGGGGCTTACTCCGGGTCCTCTTCTGTCTTTAATTTGCGAGGGAATAGAATACCTGCTGTAATTCTGGCAATCATGGCAAAAGTGAGGCCAATGCCTGCAAACATGTAGATCACGGTAAAGGCTTTGCTGAATCCGGAGGATGGCACAAATTCAGGATGTCCCACCGTAGTCAGGGTAACCGCGCAGAAGTATAACGCATCGATCCAGTGCAGACCTTCAACGCGAGTATAAAACAAAGTGCCTGACAGCAACGTTGCTGCCGTTAACGCGAACAGAGCCAGAAACTTGGGGTCTTTGAACGCATGGAAAATGCCTTTAAGCAGTCGTTGTAACGTGATTAAAAATGATACCATGATGATCCATCCTGTCTATGTAAAATAGGCGTTGTGTTGTATAAACACACAAAAAGCCCGGACTCATGGAGTCCTTCCGGGCGTCTCTGCTTTTTCGGGTACATTTTTGGACCGGAAACGGGGACCTACATAATTACGCTTGCGGTCACGGAACAGGATCCAGCCTCCCAGAAAACTCATACCTGCGGCAAACAGGACAAGTCCACCGCCAAAGGAAAGCCACTGAAACCCTGGTGAAATCAGTTCGTTCCCGTGCTCGGCATAATATAGGAACAGGGCATCTTTCATCATCAGAAAACCCTTCATTGCCATTAAACCGGGGATGACCAGAACAACAATTGCCAGGAATCGCGCAAAGACCAATCTTGTATTCATGAGCATTATACCCTTTCTGCCAAAGTCGACATTAAATAAAGGTTACGCTTACAGATCATACCTCATTCCATCATAGCTTGGAATGCATAGGCTGTCCATGTGTGATTGCTTCAAACTTTGAGTTGACCGCTTAAGGAGAGTACAATGGCATATAGAGGGTATCAGACAAACCATGATTCAAGCCATCATAAATTATATTGAAAATTGATTCATAAAGGAGAGCATGAGAGATGCCAATTACATGTGATGTTGCAATTCTTGGAGGAGGGACCGGTGGATATGTTGCCGCGATCCGGGCTGCACAGCTGGGGAAACAGGTTGTAATCATTGAGAAGGACAAGCTGGGTGGAACATGTCTGCATCGTGGCTGTATTCCAAGTAAAGCTTTGCTGAAGAGCGCGGAAGTGTACGCCGAAATTCAGGAGAGTGAGACGTATGGTATCGAGACTAATGGAGCCACGCTTGTATTTCCCAAGGTACAGGCGCGCAAGGATGCGATTGTGGAGCAGCTTCATCAGGGCGTTCAATATTTGATGAAAAAAAATAAAATTCAGGTCGTACATGCAAACGGGCGCGTTATTGGACCTTCCATCTTCTCCCCGCAGAGCGGAGCGGTCGCTATAGAATTCGAAGATGGGGAAATGGATACGGTGGTGCCGACCAATCTTATTATTGCAACTGGTTCACGTCCACGCGTGCTGCCTGGTCTGGAACCGGATGGCAGGTTTATTATGAGCAGTGACGAAGCACTGCGTATGGATGAGCTTCCTGCATCACTTATTATTGTCGGTGGTGGTGTGATTGGACTGGAGTGGGCATCCATGCTGAATGACTTTGGTGTAGACATCACGGTGGTCGAAGCAGCTGCTCACGTGCTGCCTGCCGAGGATGAGGATGTTGCCAGAGAAATGCAACGATTGCTTGGCAAGCGGGGGGTTCGTTTCCTGACAGGAGCCAAGGTTCTAACAGAAACGTATAGCACGGATACAGAGGGCATCCAGATTGATGTGCAGCTTGGTGATGATAAGCAGGAAACGCTGAGAGCAGAGAAAATGCTCGTGTCAGTCGGTCGCCAGGCTAATGTCGAAAATATCGGACTTGAAAATACAGATATCAAACTGGAACGTGGTTTTATCGCCGTGAACAAACATTTACAGACTGGTGAAAGTCACATCTACGCCATTGGCGACTGCATCGGTGGTCTACAGCTCGCGCATGCGGCAAGTCATGAAGGCATTCTCGCTGTCAATCATTTGGCGGGGGAAACGGTACATGCCGTTGAATCCCACCGTATTCCGCGTTGTGTGTACACACGTCCGGAAGCAGCCAGCATTGGATTCACCGAGCATGAAGCGAAAGAACGTGGCTATGACATCAAAACAGGCAAGTTCCCATTTAAGGCGATTGGTAAATCGCTCATTCATGGAAGTCGTGATGGATTCGTGAAGGTGATCGCAGATGCCAAGACGAATGATATATTGGGGGTACATATGATTGGAACCCATGTGACGGAATTGATCGCGGAGGCTTCTCTGGCTCAGATGCTGGATGCTACACCATGGGAAGTCGGCCAAACCATTCATCCACACCCTTCTCTGTCGGAAATCATGGGTGAAGCCATGTTGGCGGTCGATGGAAAGGCCATTGGAATGTAAGCCAAACAGGCTTATAAGAAAGGTTCTTTCCTTTTTTGGGTAAAAGGGATTATAATAAGGTTAAGCCAAGTCTTAGTACCAGGTTATAAGATCGGGTAGTAAGAGTGGCACAGGCTTTGATTAAAAGGAGGTACCTCATATGAGTTCACAAGGTACTGCAGACACGGTCCATCGGCATCAACAGCTGGGACTTAGCGATGGTGAAGTATTGGATATGTACAAATACATGCTGCTCGCACGCAAGTTTGACGAGCGTTGCTTGCTCTTGCAACGGGCTGGCAAAATTAACTTTCACGTATCCGGTGTAGGACAGGAAGCTGCGCAAGTAGGCGCCGCTTTTGGTCTGGATCGGGATCACGATTATTATTTACCTTATTACCGCGATTATGGCTTTGTACTGGCGGTAGGCATGACTCCGCGTGAGTTGATGCTGTCTGCTTTTGCAAAAGCGGAAGATCCGAATAGTGGCGGTCGGCAAATGCCGGGTCACTTCGGTCACAAAAAGCTGCGGATTGTGACGGGCTCCAGCCCGGTTACAACGCAGGTTCCGCACGCTGTCGGGTTTGCGTTGGCAGCCAAAATGAAGAAGCAGAAATTTGTTTCTTTTGTTACGTTTGGTGAAGGATCAAGCAACCAGGGCGATTTCCACGAGGGAGCCAATTTTGCAGGTGTACACAAGTTGCCTGTCATTATTATGTGCGAGAACAACCAGTACGCGATTTCGGTTCCGATTCACAAGCAGCTTAGCGGTAAAATATCGGATCGTGCACTCGGTTACGGATTCCCTGGATTGCGCGTAGATGGTAACGATGCGCTCGAAGTATACGCTGCTGTGAAGGAAGCACGTCAACGTGCCATAGCTGGCGAAGGACCTACACTAATTGAAGCAATGATGTATCGTCTCTCTCCTCACTCCACTTCTGACAATGATCTGGCATACCGGACCAAGGAAGAAGTTGAAGAGAATTGGAAGAAGGACGGCGTACTTCGCATGAAGAACTATCTGATGGATTGCGGCATCTGGGACGAAGCCCGGGATGTGGATCTGGCTTCCCAGCTTGCGCTGGAAATGAAAGAAGCAACTGAATATGCAGACAACGCACCATATCCGAAACCTGAGGACACATTGACGCACGTTTATGCGGACAGCGAAGAAGGGGGACGGTAAGTATGGCAGTGATGGAATATATTGATGCAATCCGTCTCGCGATGAAGGAAGAGATGGATCGGGATGAAAATGTTTTTATTCTCGGTGAAGATGTAGGGGTCAAAGGTGGTGTGTTTACCACGACCAAAGGGTTGCAGGATCAGTTTGGAGATATGCGTGTCATGGACACTCCGTTGTCCGAATCAGCTATTGCAGGTGTTGCCATTGGTGCAGCGATGTATGGCATGAAGCCTATTGCCGAGATGCAATATTCGGATTTCATGCTGCCAGCAACAAACCAGATCATTAGTGAAGCGGCCAAAATCCGTTATCGTTCCAACAATGACTGGAGTTGTCCAATTGTTATCCGAGCGCCAATCGGTGGCGGAATCTTCGGTGGGCTGTATCACTCCCAATGTCCGGAATCGATTTTCTTCGGTACACCTGGTCTGAAAATTATAGCGCCCTATTCGGCATACGATGCCAAAGGATTGCTCAAAGCGGCCATTCGCGACCCGGACCCGGTCCTCTTTTTTGAAAATAAAAAATGCTACAAACTTATCAAGGAAGATGTGCCTGAGGATGATTACATCGTTCCGATTGGTAAAGCCAACGTACTTCGTGAGGGTGCGGATATTACGGTGATCGGCTACAGCCAACCGCTGCATTTTGTAATGCAGGCTGCTGAGGAGCTGGAACGTGAAGAAGGCATTACAGCACACGTTCTGGATCTGCGAACATTACAACCGCTGGATCGTGAAGCGATTATTGCTTCCGCTCGTCTGACAGGCAAAGTGCTGATTGTACATGAAGATAACAAAACGGGTGGTGTAGGTGCCGAAGTTGCCGCGATTATTAGCGAGGAATGTCTCTTTGAACTGGATGCACCGATTCAGCGTCTCTGTGGACCTGACGTGCCGGCCATGCCAATTAGCCCAACCATGGAAAAATTCTACATGCTGAACAAGGATAAAGCGAAAGAAGCGATGCGTGCACTTGCCGAATATTAATTTGTGAAGGTAGTGTAAATACCCTTTTTGAGAATAGTAATCGTTTGATAAAAGGTTAAAAGCCAAGTTAGGAGTGATAATCAAATGGCTGAACGTATGAAATGGATCGAGGTCATTATGCCGCAATTGGCGGAATCGCTGGTCTCGGCTACCATAGGCAAATGGTTGAAAAAACCGGGCGACCGTGTGGAACAGTACGAGCCGATCTGTGAAGTAATCACGGACAAAGTCAATGCCGAGATTCCATCCACTGTGGATGGCATTATGGGTGATCTTTTGGTGGAAGAGGGCACGACAATTGCTGTTGGTGAAGCAATATGTCGCATGCAGGTTGCAGCTTCTGACGAAGAAGCGGCTGAGCAGATAACACAAGTATCGCAGCAACAGGAGCAAATGCAGCAACATGTAAGCCATACTCCTGTTACCGCCTCAAATACAGCAGGACATGATGCCAACCAGCCGATGCGTAATCGGTATTCCCCGGCAGTGCAATCCTTGGCGGCAGAGCATGGCTTGAACTTGCAAAGCATCCAGGGTACTGGAGCAGGTGGGCGTATTACCCGGAAAGATGTGCTGGCATTTGTTGCACAGGGAGGTAACGCTGCTGGATCGTCTGTGTCTGCACCAGCATCATCTCCAGTAGCTCAGCATGCACCTTCTGGTGTGCCGTCTACTTCTCCATTCAGCGGAGTGAATCGTGGAAATGGAGAGATGGGATTAACCGCTGGAGAAGCGATCTCAGCGTCCGATGCAGGCGTTCCTGTGAGACATTCAGGCATTCATCTAACCGAAAGTCCGAAAATTCCACAGATCGAAGTGGAAGGCGGCGGCCAGGGAAGATCGGAGTATTTCATCGATGTTACCCCTGTGCGTAATGCGATTGCGCGGAATATGCGTCAGAGCGTATCGGAAATTCCGCATGCATGGACGATGATTGAAGTGGACGTAACCAACCTTGTGATGCTGCGCAATAAACTCAAGGATGAGTTCAAGCGCAAGGAAGGTATCAATCTGACATATCTGTCCTTCATGATGAAGGGAGTCGTTAACGCGATCAAAGACTACCCAATCATGAACTCGGTATGGGCAGTGGACAAAATTATCGTCAAACGGGACATTAACCTGTCCATGGCGGTAGGAACCGAAGATTCCGTACTTACACCCGTAATCAAACATGCCGATCAGCGTAATATCGCAGGTCTCGCCCGGGAAGTGGATGAACTGGCTCGCAAAACACGTGAAGGTACATTGAAGCTGGACCATATGCAGGGTGGCACGTTCACGGTGAACAACACAGGCTCATTCGGTTCGATCCTGTCCCAGCCAATCATTAACTATCCACAGGCAGCGATTCTTACATTCGAGTCGATTGTCAAGAAGCCAGTAGTTATTAATGATATGATCGCTGTTCGTTCGATGGCTAACCTATGTCTGTCGCTGGATCACCGAATCCTGGACGGCGTAATCAGCGGACGTTTCTTGCAACGTGTCAAAGAAAACCTTGAAGGATATACCATGGAGAGCACGGTGTATTAAGTCAATAGTTGACGGAAAGTGTATGTGCCGGAGGCCGTGCACTTTTCCTGCTGTTTATAGACTAGTGCCCAATTGTACATTGAACCTGAAGCAGAAGGGTGTGGGGAATCATGAGCAAGCCGCTGGATGTTGCATACATACCGATGCTTGATTATGAAGAGGCTTGGAACCGCCAGAAAGCGATTGTGCAGCAATTGGACGAGGGCGAGGGAGCGGAGCAGATGCTGCTTTTACAGCACCCGCCAACGTATACGATTGGTTCACAAAATCATCCGGAGCATCTGCTTCTCAGTCCGGAAGAGTTGCGTGAGCAAGGGATTTCTTTGTTTCAAATTGACCGCGGTGGTGATATTACTTATCATGGCCCGGGCCAGCTGGTAGGGTACCCGTTATTGATTCTTGGTCGGGATGAAGACTTGGATCTACACGGCTACTTACGAAAACTTGAGCAGGTACTCATGGATTATCTCGCAGACCAAGGCATCACAGCCGGACGCAAAGAGGGGTACACGGGTGTATGGATTGGCGATATGAAGATTGCTGCAATCGGCATCAAGTTTAATCGTTGCAAACACCGCCGCGGTTTCGTAACCAGTCACGGGTTTGCTTTTAATATCAGCTCGGGTATTCAACATGCGGGTTTTCAGGGGATTGTTCCTTGTGGGATTGAGCAGTACGGCGTAACGTCACTGGAGGATATAACGGGTAAGTCTTATACAGTGGAGCAGGTAGCAAGCGAGATTGTCTTGTACTTTAATCGCATTTTTCCATACCAAATCAACTGGATTAGCGAAAAAGAAGCCCTTCAACGTCTGTAAACAGACCGTCGAAAGGCTTCCTGTTGCTATCCGAACAGTAACGGTTCGAGAGCTATGAAAAGGGTGGACCCAATCATGGCGATCAGCATGAGATAGATGATAATTTTGAACCATTTCTTTTTTTGCATGATGAGAGAACTCCTTTCAACATAAAGTAAGCCATAGTAATTGTATTGTACCGTATCCACGAGAGGGAGGAAAGTCCTGTGATTAAACAACAACGTGTTATTGATCAGTTCATGGAACTGGTGCAGATTGATAGTGAAACGAAAAATGAACAGAACATCTCCAAGGTGTTAAAAGAACAGTTTGCAGACCTCGGACTACATGTCTATGAGGACGACACCATGGAGCAAACCGGACATGGCGCCGGAAACCTCGTTATTACTTGGGAAGCCGAAGGAACAGATGACGTTGCACCGATCTTTTTCACATGTCATATGGACACTGTAACGCCGGGACAGGGCATTAAGCCTGAACTGGGTGAAGATGGCTGGATTCGCAGTGATGGAACAACAATCCTGGGAGCAGATGACAAAGCAGGGATTGCGGCATTGTTCGAAGCAATTCGTGTGATCCAGGAAAACAAGATTCCTCATGGTAAAATTCAATTCGTCATTACAGTTGGCGAAGAGTCTGGCCTGGTGGGCGCACGTGCGATGAATCCGAAGGATATCGATGCCGAGTTCGGTTATGCGCTTGACTCTAATGGGGCTGTAGGCACGATCTGTGTAGCTGCACCAGCCAGAGCTGAAATTCAAATGAGCATCTATGGTAAGTCCGCACATGCGGGTGTGAACCCGGAAGACGGAATCAGCGCCATTCAGGTTGCAGCCAAAGCAATTGCAGCGATGACACTGGGCAGAATTGATGATGAGACAACAGCAAACATTGGCAAATTCCAGGGTGGATCAGCACTCAACGTGGTATGTGATTTTGTACAACTTGAAGCGGAAGCTCGCAGTATCGTGCAGGAGAAAGTTGAATTGCAGGTTGCACAGATGCGTGACGCGCTCGAAACAACATGTCGCAAATACGGTGCAACGGCTGAATTCAGAAGCGAGATTCTGTATCCTGCATTTGGTTTCCATGATGAACACGAAGTTGTACAGCTTGCGCAGCGTGCCATCCGTAGTATTGGTCTGGAGACGAGTACGTTTGCTTCCGGTGGTGGCAGTGATGCCAATATCTTTAACGGATTCGACATTCCAACTGTGAACCTGGCGGTAGGGTATGAGGATATTCATACAACCAAAGAACGCATTCGTGCCGAAGACATTGTGAAGTTGTCCCAGGTAGTCGTGGCTATTATTCAGGAAACGGCAGCCGACAAGAAATAACAGGTAACTCTTAGACAAAAGTCCGAATCCGGTCTGATCGGATTCGGACTTTTTGCAAATTCATGTTATATTTCAAGGGAGAAGTTTCGTTAATTTAGAGTCAAATTACATCGATGGGCGAACGGATTAAAGATCCAATGCCTCATTCATTTGCGTCCAGCGAGCAGATCGCTTAACTTGGCATCCGGGCCCCACTCACGCAACCATTGCTTGAGTATGAGCTGTACTTGCCGGGCTTGTCCTACCACGTGTACGGATTGAGGCGTCAAATAACTATTCATTGAATGTCCCCCTGATTCGTTTATATTTTGCTGTGAGAGTTCTATAAGCTCACCATATGCCCAAAATCAGAGAATTATACATTAGCTGAATATATAATCTAACGATATGGAGTTGAAGAACGAATGAAATCAAACCAATCTGCCCAATCCATCCATGCAGCCCAACCTGCCAATCCAAAATTGGATGAAGTGACCGTATCCACCAAGCCAATCTTCGAGGGGAAAGTCATTTCACTTCAGGTCGATACGGTTAAGATGCCGAATGGTCAGACAGCTACACGTGAGATCATTCGGCACCCCGGAGCGGTAGCAGTACTTGCGCTGAATGGGGATCGCATGCTTGTAGTGGATCAATATCGTCAGGCGATGGGACGCACGGAAGTGGAGATTCCTGCGGGAAAGCTGGACCCGGGAGAAGAGCCGGAAGTAGCTGCAGCACGTGAATTGCGGGAAGAGACGGGATATGTAGCCAAGTCGCTGCGTCATTTGCGTTCCTTCTACACCTCACCTGGGTTCGCAGATGAGGTCATTCACCTTTACATCGCGGAAGAGTTGGAAGCCGGAGATATGGAACTGGACGAAGATGAATTCCTTGAAGTATCCGAGATTACACTGGAGGAAGCGTACGCTCTCATGGACGAGAATCGGATTAGTGATGCCAAAACGATGATGGCTGTGTATGCGTGGGACCTCTACAGAACGACAGGACGGTTCTAGGCATGCAACAACAACTGGAAACGTCTATGGTGTGGGAGCCCTGTTATGCAGACCTGCATATTCACATCGGACGAACCTCTCGTGGTGAGGCCGTGAAAATCAGTGGCAGTCGCGATCTGACATTTGAGAATATTGCCCGGGAAGCATCGGAACGCAAAGGAATTCATTTGCTTGGTGTTATTGATTGTCATTCTCCGGTTGTACAGATGGATATCGAGCAATTGCTGGAGAGTGGTACCATGTCCGAGATCGAGGGCGGCGGTATTGCTTATCAGGACACGACCATTCTGTTGGGGACAGAGATTGAGCTGCGTGAGCCTGGAATGCGCGAGTTTCATATGCTGGCGTACTTCCGTGATCTGAAAACGATGAAGTCCTTCACGGACTGGATGAAACGTTATATGAAAAATGTGAATCTCAGTTCTCAGCGGGTATACGTGCCCGCCCTAGAAATGCAGTCCGAGATTAAGGCACGTGGTGGACTTATTGTGCCTGCACATGTATTTACACCACACAAAGGAATATATGGCAGTACAGCTCCCCGTATGCGCGATGTACTGGATACTGGCCTTGTGGATGCTGTTGAGCTTGGGTTAAGCTCTGATTCATCCATGGCCAGTTATATTCGGGAATTGGATCATATTCCGTTCCTGACGAATTCGGATGCTCACTCCCTCGGTAAGATTGGACGGGAGTATAACGAGCTGCAGGTTGCGGCACCTTCATTTGATGAATTCCATATGGCTCTCAAAGGAGAATCAGGTAGAAGAATTGCCGCCAATTATGGTCTGAATCCAAGACTGGGCAAGTACCATCGTACCTACTGTGCAGCGTGTGGCAGCATTATGGATGAGCAGGCGATGTCGGCAGAACGTTGCCCTCACTGCGGCAGTCTGAAGCTGGTGCAGGGGGTACTCGACCGCATTCTGGCAATCTCTGATCGGGAGAGTCCTCATGTGCCTGCAAACAGACCAGCCTATCAGTATCAGGTACCACTGGAGTTCATCCCTGGACTTGGCAAAGCCAAACTGCGCCAGCTACTGGACCATTTTGGTACAGAGATGAACATCCTTCATCGTACGCATGAGGAAGAACTTGCTGCGGTGGTTGGACCTGTGTTGGCAGGACTTATCGTGGCCGCACGGAATGGTCAACTGGAGCTGTCTTCCGGAGGTGGGGGAACGTACGGGAAGGTTGCTGTTCAGGTAAAATCGTCAGATTAGATCAGTGATCGAAAGGTTGTTCTGTCATCGGAGTGACCCGTGTAAATATTCTTTATTTCAGCTGATATAGCTTCACTTCACGTAGAGTCAATCTGGACAAGAAGTCATACAGGTGCATTCCGGTTCATAAGAATGAGTGTGAGGATGTAACTGAGAATCCTTGCAGCATGATACCGGAAAGGGGACTCGTATCTGTATGCGCTCTTCCTACTTCACATTTAAAGGTCAGACTTCGTTATATGTATTCGTGGCTGTCTTGTTCCTGGTCGGCGTTATATTTGGCGCGCTCATGGTGAACGCATTGTCTCTTGAGCAACGTCAGGATCTGGAAGGGTATCTCGGCAATTTCTTCATGACCGTGCAGCACAGCGCACAGGTGACTGAGACCGGGGCTTACTGGGACATTGCCATGCTTCATCTGAAATGGGTAGGTCTGATCTTTATTCTGGGACTATCCGTCGTTGGACTGCCGGGTATACTGGTATTGGATTTTCTCAAAGGTGTGCTCATTGGATTCACAGTGGGGTACCTTGTAGGGCAGTACTCCTGGAAAGGGCTGCTATTTGCACTGGTTTCCGTGGCACCGCATAATCTATTTGTCATTCCGATCCTCCTGGTCTGCAGTGTGGCGGCGATGACATTCTCGTTATACATCATTCGCAATCGTGTTTTGATGCAGCGAACACCTGGTCGACAAAGGCCTTTTGCTTCATATATAGTGTTAACTTTGGTCATGGCTGCACTGCTTCTCGGCGTGGCGTCTTTTGAAACATGGGTTACACCTGCGATGATGCGTTGGGTCACGCCAATGCTACTACCGGCCTAACGTGCATCGCATGGTGTAAAATGTTGACTTTAATTACGCACTCCCCCTATAATGAAAAGAGTGGGTTAAGTTGCAGTGTGCAGTGATTTCCTAGGGGGAGGGAGAAAATGGAAGCACGGATTGATAAAATTAAGCAGCAACTACAGTCCCAAGGATATAAATTAACGCCCCAGCGGGAAGCCACCGTAAGAGTACTTCTTGAGAATGAAGAAGATCATCTGAGCGCAGAAGACGTATTCATGCTCGTTAAAGAAAAGGCTCCCGAAATCGGTCTGGCAACCGTGTACCGTACCCTCGAACTGCTGAGTGAGCTGCATGTTGTAGAGAAAATCAACTTCGGCGACGGTGTAGCGCGTTATGATCTGCGCGGAGATACATCCAAGCATCACCATCATCACTTAATCTGTGTTCAATGCGGAAGTATGGATGAAATACGTGAAGACTGGCTTGGACCGCTTGAAGAGCGTTTGGAGCGTGAATTCAACTTTTCGGTAGTAGATCACCGACTGGACTTTCATGGAATTTGTTATCGTTGCAAAGCTAAAAATGAACAGAAACCCAAAGATGAAGAATAACATAGCATATCTTCAAGCTCTCACCGGCGGTTTTGACGGGAGAGCTTTTTTGGCACCGGACATGATCTGGAGTTCCCACCGAATGGCATAAACTCGTGTTTATGGACATACCCTGATTCAAGGGCATTACCGGGTTTGAATCGGAAGGGGGATATACCCATGATTATATCAGTGCGGAGAGGGCTCCGTTTTATTCGATTTATTATATTTTTTGCTGCATTAGTTTATCTGTTCTATCATGTTCTGGATCTGTTCAATGGTTGGATCTCACCTGTGGACCAGTATCAGATGCCGACTGGCAATGCAATCAAAGTATTTCAGGAAACGGATTGGCCGGGTAATGGAGAAGGACGTCCTACGATGGCAGAGCGTCTCCGTCTGTTCTATTGGTACGGAGAGTAGCTTCAAACAGCCAGGGATGCAAATACGGGAGCAGTCTGCCGGAGCGGCAGATCTGTCAGTTGAGGAGCGTTGTACATGAAACAGACGATACACGCCTACGCCTTATACTTGGAAGATGATAAAGGGATGTCGAGCAGCACACTTGAATCGTATCTCCGAGACGTGGACAAGTTCATTGAATTTGCAGATAAGGAATATGGCATACGCGAAGCCGATCAGGTCAGACGCACGCATGTCCTCCTGTTTGCAGGTCACCTCAAACAGGCAGGTCGGGCCAATGCAACCATTGCCCGCAGCATCGTATCTCTGCGCTCCTACTTTCATTTTTTGATGCGGCGGGGGGATATTATACAGGACCCTACGTTTGATGTGGAAGCTCCCAAGGCGGACAAGTCGCCACCACAGGTGTTAAGCATACAGGAGATTGAGCAATTGCTGACAGTGCCTGATATTCGTTCACCGCAGGGTGTGAGAGATCGAGCGATGCTTGAACTGTTATATGCTACAGGCATTCGGGTCTCGGAACTGATTGCGCTGGACATTCGGGATGTGCAGCCAGGCATGCGTTTTATACGATGCGGTGGGGCGGGCAAGGAACGCATCCTTCCCATTGGTGCACCAGCTGCACATTGGGCAAGAGTATATGTGGAGGAATTCCGCAACAAGTTGCTCAAAACCGAATCGGACGAGCAGGCACTATTTGTCAATGTAACAGGCAGGCGTTTAACCCGGCAGGGCTTCTGGAAGCTGCTCAAAAAAGCAGCGGTGGACGCGGGAATCTCGGAAGAAATTACACCGCATACGCTGCGTCACTCCTTTGCGGCACACTTGATTGCCAATGGGGCGGATACACGTGCGGTTCAAGACATGCTGGGTCACGTGGAGCAGCCTGGACAACAATATGGCAATCATGGTCGCAAAACGATGAAAGAAATCTATGAAACCCATCATCCGAGGGCAAGATAGATTTTGACGCATGGCATTCACAAATAAATGCGGAACATCGGGCCGATTTAGGATAAAATAAATTGAATACATCCAAACGCCGTTATACATAAGCAGTTTGCATAAATTCGGATTGAATAGATTTTGCAAAATGCGTCTATAGACGGATCGTTTCAATTCAAGGAGGAACATACATCGCATGACAGCATTAAACCAACAAATGATTTCGGAAGCAGCATCTTATATCCAAAGCAAAAGCTCCATCAAGCCGGAAGTCGGTTTGATTTTGGGTTCGGGTCTTGGCGTACTGGCAGAACTGATTGAAGATGGCGTAAGCATCGCTTATCAGGATATTCCACATTTTCCGGTGTCCACTGTAGAAGGACATGAAGGTGAGCTATTGGTCGGAACCATCAAAGGTCGTCCGGTCGTGATGATGAAAGGCCGCTTCCACATGTACGAAGGATATGGTCCGGAATTGACAGCTTTTCCGGTACGAGTAATGAAAGAACTGGGTGTAAGTAGCTTGCTTGTCACCAATGCGGCGGGCGGCGTGAACACGTCGTATGAAGCTGGAGACTTGATGCTGATCTCTGATCACTTGAATCTTACAGGCAAAAATCCACTGATCGGACCCAATGACGCTGCACTGGGCGTACGTTTCCCTGATCTCTCTGAAGCCTATAGCCGCCGTTTGCGTGCACTCGCGAAGGATACGGCCGCATCACAAGGTTTTAACGTACGTGAAGGGGTATACGCAGGTATGCTTGGTCCGAACTACGAGACACCAGCAGAGATCAAAATGCTGCGTACTTTGGGCGCAGACGCAGTGGGCATGTCCACGGTCTCTGAAGTGATCGTGGCACGCCATGCAGGCCTGGAAGTGCTCGGCATTTCCTGTATCAGCAACATGGCTGCCGGAATTTTGGACCAGCCGCTTTCACACGATGAGGTGATGGAAACGACGGAACGAGTTCGTGAATCGTTCCTGGCGCTGGTATTGGCTGTTATTCCGCAAATGTAAGCATGGTTTAAATAGAGAAGGTTACCTCTTTGAGTGAGAAATCATCAGAGGTAACCTTTTTCTTGTTGTGTTGAGCGCACTGTTACTCATTGAATGAGTGCAGTGCTTTTTTCGCTTTGATCACATTTTCAATAAAAGTTCGGGAAATCATGCTTTACATGGAATAATTTACTGGAAACGGGCCGACAATGATTAGCAGTACATGTATGGAACATGCAGTAAGCAAGTCATTTGAGGAGGTAACCTTGTGAAGAAAAGAATAATGGCATCGTTCATGACCCTTTGTATTCTGCTGTCCCTTTTGGCATCATCAGCATTGGCTGAAGAAACACCGAAGGCAGCGGGAGGAACGGATCTGGCCCCGTCCGCGCGTTCTGCGATCTTAATGGATGCAGACACCGGAACGGTCATTTATGAGAAAAACAGTCATGATCAGCTGCCTCCGGCGAGCATTACGAAGATTATGACCATGCTGCTTACGATCGAAGCGATCGACTCGGGTAAGCTGAAGCTGACGGACAAAGTAAGAACGAGTGAATATGCGGCTTCCATGGGTGGTTCGCAGATCTTTCTGGAGCCTGGGGAAGAGATGACAGTCGATGACATGTTAAAAGGAATCGCGATGGCCTCGGGCAATGATGCCTCAGTGGCTATGGCCGAGAAGATTGCTGGTTCGGAAGAAGCCTTTGTACAGCTGATGAATGAGCGTGCGAAGGAGCTTGGCATGAAGGATACTCATTTTGCCAACTGTAACGGTCTTCCGGTTGATAATCATTATTCTTCCGCACATGACATTGCCGTCATGAGCCGTGAACTGCTGAAGCATTCCGGGATTACAAAGTACACCGGTGCCTATCAGGATTACCTTCGCAAAGATTCGGAAAAGCCATTCTGGCTGGTGAATACGAACAAGCTGGTTCGTTTTTATGAAGGGGCAGACGGTTTGAAAACGGGTTACACGTCCGAAGCGAAATTCTGTCTGTCTGCAACAGCGTCCAAGGGTGGACTGCGTGTCGTTTCGGTGGTACTTGGTGAACCGAATACCAAAACACGGAATAGCGAAGTGTCTTCGATGTTTGACTATGCTTTTAGTCAATATACGATGAAAGCTCTCTATAAGGCAGGGGATCTCCTGGGCAGTCTGAAAATCGAAAAAGGCGAAGTAGCCGAGTTGCCGCTGAATGCCACACAAAATTACAGTGTACTGATGCGCAAAGGAGCCAAATCCAATGACATCCGGCATGAATTGTTAGTTGCCAAAGAACTGAAAGCCCCGATCAAAGCCGGGCAAAGTATTGGTAAACTTGTGGTTTATCAAGGCAACGACGTGATTAAGGAGTTCGACATTCAGGCTCCGCAGGATGTAAATAAAGCTGGCTGGTGGAAGCTGTTCAAGCGGACAACGTCCAACCTGTTTGACTAAACGGCGATTTCTGCGAGTTGCGCGTATCCCTCGAACGTATTTTGTAGTTAAATAGGGGTTTTCTTCTAGTTTTGTCGGGGGGCAGGAAAAGCCTTCGGAAGCGTAGAAATCCTTGTTCAAGACAGGGAGGAGAGTGAGCAAACGTGAACTTGCATGTGGAAATGGAACATCATCGCGGGATTCTGATTGTACGATTATCCGGGGAGCTGGATCACCATACAGCTGACATGGTACGGATGCAGATGGATGAAGCCATCCAGCGGAGACAAAGCGAGCATCTCGTACTCAGCCTGAAAGATCTGCAATTTATGGATAGTTCGGGTCTGGGTGTCATTTTGGGAAGATACAAACTCATTAAGAATAAAGGCGGCAAGATGGTGGTCTGTGACGTCAATTCGCCGGTGTACCGTTTGTTGGAAATGTCGGGTCTGTTCAAGATTATGCCGATATACGAAAATGAGGGAACTGCTCTCTCAGGTCTGGAGGTCGTCTCATGAATGAAGGAACAGGGACAAATTTCATGAATCTGCAATTTGCGGCCAAGTCAGAGAATGAGTCGTTTGCACGGGTAACCGTTGCTGCGTTTATCTCCCAGCTTGATCCAACGATGGACGAGCTCAGTGACCTGAAGACGGTCATTTCGGAAGCCGTAACCAATAGCATCATTCACGGATACAACAACAACGCCGAAGGTGTTGTGTCCATCCAGGCCGAGATTCGGGAAGACATGATTACGATTATTGTGGAAGATCGCGGTGAAGGAATCGAAGATCTTGAACTGGCTAAACAGCCGCTATATACGTCCAAACCCGAACTTGAGCGGTCGGGCATGGGCTTTACCATTATGGAAAACTTCATGGATGAATTCGAAGTCAGCAGTGAGCCCGGCAGAGGCACCTCCATCAAGATGAAAAAAAGGATTGAATCCAAGAAAGCATTGTATAATTAGGGGTTGGTGTTCTTATGGATGCTGAAGTGAAACCATCTTCACAGACCTATTTGGACGATGCCGAGGTCAAACGGCTGATTGCGCTCAGTCAGTCGGGGGACCATGTCTCACGGGATACGCTGGTGAACTGCAACATCAGACTCGTCTGGTCCGTCGTACAGCGTTTTATGAACAGGGGATATGATCCGGAAGATCTGTTCCAGATTGGTTGTATCGGTCTGCTCAAGTCAGTGGACAAATTTGATCTTAGTTATGACGTGAAGTTCTCAACCTACGCGGTGCCGATGATCATCGGAGAAATCCAGCGATTCCTGCGGGATGACGGTACCCTGAAGGTCAGTCGTTCACTGAAAGAAATGGCGAATAAAGTCCGCAAAAAAAGGGACGAACTGTCCAAACATCTGGATCGTTTGCCAACGATCAAGGAGGTTGCCGCAGAGCTGGGAGTAACCCCGGAGGAAGTCGTTTTTGCCCAGGAAGCGAACAAACCACCGACCTCTATTCATGAGACCGTATTTGAGAATGACGGGGATCCCATTACATTAATGGATCAGATTGCCGACGAGTCTCAGGAACGTTGGTTTGACAAACTGGCGCTGAATGAAGCCATCGGTGGTCTCAGCGAGCGGGAGCGATTAATCGTCTATCTAAGGTATTACCGGGATCAGACTCAGTCCGAAGTTGCCAGCAGGTTGGGCATATCTCAGGTGCAAGTATCCCGTCTGGAGAAAAAAATACTGCAATCCATCCGCGATCAGATCGCGCAGTGATTCGGGAATTGCGACAACATTATTGGCGTTTATACACCAATATACGACAACTAACAACCTTCTATCGCGCATTATGGCGAGGGAGGTTATTTGTTGTTAATTCAGTGAGATCCCGAACGATTGGACTGCATGACCAGCATCATGCCGAGAATACATGCCATACCGATCCATTGATAGATGCCAAAGGGTTCATGAAGCCATAGGACGGTTGTTCCAACAGCAGCAAGGGGCTCTGCGCTCCCGAGTAGACTGGTCTCTTTGGGAGAAAGCCTTTGAGACTTGCAATATAAAACCAAAAAGCAAACATGGTTCCAAAAAGGATCGTAAATATCAAATAACCGTAAGTTTCGAGCGTGATGCTGGCAAAATTCATTTTCCATGGCGGGTAAATAAAACTCATTCCCAGACCACCGATAATCATTGCCCAGCCGACCACAACAAGTGAGTCGAACCTTTTGATCAGTTGCACGGCATACAGCGTATAAAATGCAGCGGAAACCCCGGATAACAACCCCCATATCACTGCGATCCAGGAGACAGATAATTGCCTAAGTGAGCCATTCGTCAGCAGGAGAAAACAGCCACCGAGAGCGAGAATAGCGCATAGGAGGTCATTGTGTGTGAGGGAAGACCGCCTCCGTAGTGCAAGGTATATCATGATCATGACAGGGGACAGGTATTGCAGCAGTGTAGCTACTGCGGAATTGCCGTGTTTAATGGATGCCATGTAGGTATACTGAACGGCAAGCATGCCCACCAGTCCGAAAATGATCAGCTGCATTGCTGTTTTCTTATTTCTCCACACATCAAAAATCTGAACTCGCCCACGTGTAAACGATTGAATAACCAGAAGAAGTAGCCCAGCAATCAGCAGTCGAACGGTTACATACCAGTTGACTTCAATGCCATCCAGTTGAAACAGTTTTTGAGATACCGTACCTCCAACTCCCCAGCATATGGCTCCCGTCAAGACGAGTAGAATACCTGAATATTTGGATTTTGCAAAAGTTGTCATGCTTGTCGCCTCACCTTAAATATAAGAATAGTGTTATATTAAGGGGAAATGAAGTACATTAATATCAATATTACACTTAAAAATATAATGATATTGAGATGAGGCCCATGCAGAATATTGAATTTATCATTGATCACAATTTGAAAGAAATGACGGAACACCGCACCGATACATTATCCGTAGCTTGTTATGAGACAACCATCGTTCATAATGTTCACGGACATATTCCTCTTCACTGGCATGATGAATTGCAGTTTGTTGCTGTTCTTCAGGGGAAGGCCCTGTTCCATATCAACGATCAAAAAATAGCAGTACCCCAGGGTGACGGGATTTTTATCAACAGTGGAATGATGCATATGGCCGAAGATCATGGTGTAAATGAGAACTGCATTTATCTGTGTTTGAATTTGTCCCCGCATGTTATCATGCCTTCGGATTTGTATGTAACGTACGTACATCCATATGTAACAGCAACGAATTTGCCTTTTCTGTATATCGAAAGAACGAATGTGTGGGGAGAACAGATCCTGGACGCGATTGCACGGATTAGAAGAGAGCTTGTGGACCAAGTTCCGTATTATGAAGTGAATGTTGCTTCTGCCGTGCTGAATATGTGGAAATTGTTGATTATGAACGGATATTCCCTGGAACATGATCCATCGGAGATGAGCAGGAACAAGCGAATAAAAGACATGTTGCAATGGATTCATCTTAACTATGCTATTCCGATCAGATTGGAAGATATTGCGAGGATTGGACAGTTGAGTCGATCGGAGACATGTCGTTACTTCAAGCAAATACTGAGAACGACACCCATGCAATATGTGTTAGAGTACCGCATCCAAAGAAGCATTGAACTTTTACAGCTTTCCGAACCTAGTATCACCGAAATTGCCTATGAGGTCGGTTTTAACAGCACGAGTTATTACATTAATCAGTTTCGCAAAACAATGAATTCAACCCCTTTACAATTTAGAAGGAAATTGAGTCAAAGAGACAAAAATCAAAATCTTTGAGTTTGTTCATACTCATGAATCCGTAAACCTATCAAGCTATACCCAAGAGTCGCTCATACGGCGACTTTTTTTATATGGAAATAATGCCCACACGTTGCCCCTTACCCTATTCATAGTCACTCCCCCCTTAAAGTAAAAATAAACTCCAAAAATCTTTTAAATCCCTTCCTACCCCCTCCCCAGCATATTTATTTCAACCATTTGGAAACGGGAGGGCGATGGCAGCGGAGGGATGGAATCGGTTAAAAGGAGCGAAGCGTTCGCCTTTATCCCCGGATTTCCTCCTTGAAAAGGAGAGTTCAAGAAATCCGGGGATAACAGCGACCAATGACCTCTCCATCCCGCAGCGCCACCACCCACCTCACGATCTTTTCCAACCAATTCGTAATAAATTTGCACATTCTTCAAATACTAACCTAAATTACGCAGTAAAGGAGTGCTATGGATGTCCCAGACACCCACTCCAGTGGTCTACGTTCGACTGCGCAGCCGTATTCGCATCCAGAGGGGCAGAGCAGTCAAGCTTGGAGACATTGCACATGTGCTGACTTCTTCCGAAGATCAGGAGCAAAGGTTGCTGGAGCTTGAACTTTTGCGCCCTGGATCGAAGGATGGCAATCTGATTCTCATTGATATCTTGCAGATTATTCCCCGAATTCGGCAGATCTTGCCGGAGGTAACCGTGGAACTGATGGGATCAGGTCATACATTGGTCGAAGTCATCGCAGGAAATGGCCAACCTTCCAAGTCCCTGTTCATTTTGGTGTGGCTGCTGCTGTTCTTCGGATCAGCCTTAACGATCATGAATTTTCATGCCGATGTGAACATGCAGGAAGTACAGATTCGAATTGTGGAGATGCTGACCGGGCATCGGGACGAACATCCCTATCTGTTCCAAGTGGCGTATTCCATTGGCATTGGATTCGGCATGGCCGTATTTTTTAATCACTTGTTTAAGAAAAAGTGGAACGAGGAGCCTACTCCGCTGGAAGTGGAGATGTTCCTCTACCAGCAAAATGTAGATCAATATGTGGTAATTGAGGAAAGCGAACGGATGCATGAGCAGGTACGCAGGGAGATGAATGCGGATGAGCGTTCTTAATGGAGCAATCAGCATTGTATTGGGTGTCGCAGGCGGAATTGCAGTAGGAAGCGGCGTTATTGCGCTCATTCTGGTGCTCGATATGATTCCCAGGCTGGCTCAACTTACCCAATCGTATGACAAAACTCACTGGTACGAAGGGGCGCTAATCGGTGGTTCACTGCTCGGGACGGTGGCTGACTTCTGGCATTGGAAAATGCATGGGGTGATGTTGCTCAGCCCGATCGTTGGGTTATTCTGTGGCGTGTTCATCGGTCTGCTCGCGGCGGCACTCACCGAGGTGCTTAATGTACTGCCCGTGCTTGCCAAACGATTAGGCATGAAACCTTATTTGTTTGGATTACTGCTCGCCATGATTTTGGGTAAAATGACAGGTTCCCTGTTTGATTTCTTTATATATCAACGGTAACTCGCGGCCATAGGAGGATGGAAGATGGATGAACGAACGGAGCACGCAGGCCAGGAACATAGTGAAGGGATAACCGAAGAGATGTTACACAAGTCTGCTTATGAGATTCAGAAGGAAGAAGAGGAGAGAGCGTACAATAAGAAAAAACAAAATGAGATGTCCGACAGCATTGAGGAATCCGTACAGTATTGGCAGGAAAACGATGATATTTCCCCACGCATGAGTGAAAATAAGAACACGCTCAAGCAAGTTCTCGGACTTGGGGAATCCTTTGACGTGGATATGAGAGAAATGGTACTGGGCGGCAAGCATGTAGGCTTGCTTCTTATCACCGGTTTCGCCAAAGATGAGATTCTACTGGAAGTATTAAAAAGGTTAACATATCTTACGCCTGATCAGGTATCCGAGCACGCGCTAAAATCTTATTTCGAATCTTACATTCCCCATATTCAGGTAGAAAAAGTTGAGAAGATGAGTGCGGTCATCAACAAGGTTCTTACCGGTATGAGTGCATTGTTCGTTGAGGGAGATCGCTCGGTCTTAATTATGGATACCCGGAGTTATCCGGTTCGTTCACCGGAAGAACCTTCATTGGAAAGGGTAGTCCGGGGTTCGAGAGACGGCTTTACCGAAACACTCCTGACCAATGTGACCTTGGTCCGTCGCAGAATACGCGACCCCGGACTGAAATTTGAGATCATGCAGGTCGGACGCAGAACACAAACCGATGTCTGCGTGGTGTACATTGATGATATTGTGGATAAAGTGCAGGTGGATTCCGTTCGTGAAAAAATTCAGCGAGTGGATATCGATGGTATTCCCGCAGCCGATAAGCAGCTCGAGGAAGCGATAATCAACAAGGGTTGGAATCCGTTCCCACTCGTTCGGTATTCTGAACGACCGGACGTTACAGCTTCGCATTTGTTGGAAGGACGAGTGGTCATTTTCGTGGACACTTCCCCTAGTGTGATGATTTTGCCGACGACCTTCTTTGACCTGTGTGAACATGCGGAGGAGAACAGACAGACGGCCTTGATGGGAACGTATTTGCGTTGGGTGCGTTTTGCAGGGATTCTCATATCGTTGTTTTTGCTACCACTATGGCTTCTCATGGTAATTGATCCTTCAATTAAACCCATGGGACTCGACTTCATTGGTCCGCAGGAAAATGTAAAACTGCCGCTGATTCTACAGTTCCTACTGATCGAACTGGGCGTTGATTTATTACGGATGGCAGCGGTTCATACGCCTACACCTCTGGCATCGGCAATGGGCTTGATTGCGGCCATTCTGGTCGGGGATATCGCGGTGAAAACAGGTTACTTTGTCAATGAAGTTGTACTCTATATGGCCATCGCAGCCATCGGAATGTTTGCCACGCCGAGTTACGAGCTTGGACTTGCCAACAGGTTGGTCAGGTTGGCTCTACTAGTCGCTGTTGCGATATTCAAGGTACCGGGACTGGTCGTGGGCAGTACACTGCTCATATTGGCGCTTACCGTTCACCGGTCGTACAATTCTTCGTATTTATGGCCTTTTATACCGTTTAATGCAAAGGCCCTGGGCAACTTTTTATTCCGGCTCCCGCTATTGGAAAGTAAAAAACGTCCATCATTCAACAAAACCCGTGACAACACCAAAATGTCCGATGATCCGGACGGTGAACTGCGAAAAAGTAAAAAACACAAATGATCTTCCGAAAAATCCATTCATCTCGCTGTTTAATTTGATATACTGGTGTAAAATCATTGGAATAGCAACTGTTCCAGTATACAAAAAAGTGAGGAATGCAGATTATGTATTTACATGGTACAAGTAAAATAAATGCGCAAGGGCATCTGGAGATTGGCGGAGTGGATGCAACAGATCTGAAAGAACAATTCGGAACTCCGCTATACGTTGTGGACGAGCAATTGGTACGCGAGCGTTGCAGAGAGTACATGGAAGCATTCCGTGCTTCCGGATTGGGCTTCCAGGTTGCATACGCAAGTAAAGCATTCTGTGTAATGGCGATGTGTGCTCTTGCAGCTGAAGAGGGACTTTCGCTGGATGTTGTATCTGATGGTGAACTGTTTACTGCACTGCAAGCAGGATTCCCGGCTGAGCGTATTCATTTCCACGGCAACAACAAAACGTTGGAAGAAATCGAAATGGCTCTTGATGCCGAGATCGGATGCTTTGTTGTTGACAACTTCAATGAATTGCATCTATTGCAGGCTGTAGCAGCGGACAAAAATCGTAAAGTTAACATTTTGCTTCGTGTGACGCCGGGTGTTGAGGCTCATACGCATGAATATATTTCCACAGGTCAAACAGATTCCAAATTCGGTTTCGACATCGGCAATGGTACAGCATTTGAAGCGATTGAATTGGCTTCC
Source organism: Paenibacillus sp. SAF-068 (assembly GCF_051967555.1). NCBI lineage: Bacteria > Bacillati > Bacillota > Bacilli > Caryophanales > Paenibacillaceae > Paenibacillus > Paenibacillus sp. SAF-068. The sequence goes on along the minus strand of NZ_JBQCJX010000001.1, from coordinate 3,193,688 downwards.
AAGCAGCCTAACCTGGTATTGCTTGGTGTTCATTCCCACATCGGTTCCCAGATCTTTGAAGTTGAAGGTTTCCAGATGGCTGTTCAACGTGTTGCTGAATTTGCAGCAAGCGTATATGAGCGTCTTAACGTTGCTTTCAAAGTGGTTAACCTCGGTGGTGGATTCGGAATCCGTTATATCGACGGAGATACACCGCTTGAAGTTGCGCAATACGTGAAGGCTATTACAGACGCAGTTAAAAACCATTTTGCCCAAATCGGCTATGCCGTACCTGAGATCTGGGTTGAACCAGGTCGCAGTATCGTGGGTGAAGCGGGAACAACGCTGTATACCGTTGGAACAAGCAAAGACATCCCGGGCGTGCGTAAATACGTTGCCGTTGATGGTGGTATGACCGATAACCCGCGTCCTGCTTTGTACGAATCCAAATATGAAGCTGTGCTTGCCAACCGTGCGAATGAGGCTGTTCAAGAAACGGTATCTGTTGCGGGTAAATGCTGCGAAAGTGGCGATATGCTGATCTGGGATCTGGACTTGCCAAAAGTGGAGAGCGGCGATCTGCTCGCTGTAGCCTGCACAGGCGCATATAACTACTCCATGGCGAGCAACTACAACCGGATTCGTCGTCCAGCTGTGGTATTTGTCAAAGACGGTCAAGGAGATGTCGTAGTACGCCGTGAGACGTATCAAGATATCATCCAGAATGACTTAGTACCAGCGCGTATTGGCAAACAGCCCGTCACTCGCTAATTCGTCAAAAGATAATGCGTTTTTGCATTATTCAGGATATATGGATTTTTACAGTCGAAGCAGATGAAAAGGGCACTTCCTTTTTCGTCTGCTTTTTTGTGTATTTGAGCTAAATTATGAAAAAAATTGCCGTTTTTTTTGCGATCCGGACATTTTCGGTGTACACTAAGAAAAGTGCTGTAATGCTTGGCCCAGGGTCATGCGTTCTGGCACCACTAACGATGGTCAATACGAAAGGAGTCATTTACATATGGCGAAACAAGCGAAAATTAAATTGGCAAACGGCGGAGAAGTTTTGATCGATCTGTTCGATCAAGAAGCTCCAAACACAGTAGCAAACTTTGAAAAGTTGGCTAACTCCGGTTTCTACAATGGTCTTTCATTCCACCGCGTTATCCCGGGCTTCGTAGCTCAAGGCGGATGTCCTAACGGTACAGGTGCAGGTGGCCCAGGTTACACAATTAACTGTGAAATTAATCCCAACAAACATGAACGCGGAACACTCGCGATGGCACATGCTGGCCGTAACACAGGTGGAAGCCAGTTCTACATCTGCTACCAACCGCAACCACATTTGGATGGACAACATACTGTATTTGGTAAAGTAACTAAAGGTATGGAGTTCGTGGATGCTTTGGAAGGTAAAGACAAAATGGAAACAGTTGAAGTGGTAGAAGCTTAATACGCTTTGTAACTTTGACTTACTTGATCTAAACTCGAAGTGCTTCTATTATAGAAGCACTTTTTTTATTTTCATCATGAAATAGTGCAAAATGAGCATAATGGATCTGGCGGAAGTTCTGGTCTGGGGTTATTCTGGCGTTAGACGAAGCGACAAGGGAGGATGAAGAACCTTTGAATACAGTGGATCAATTACGTTTGTTAAAACAAGTCTATAGCGGGCCCACACGATGGGACGAAGAACTACAGGCATCCCGACATGATGTTTCTCAGAGTATATCCTCACAGGATCTAGAAGCTCTTGAGGCAGCCGGGCATGAACCGAATCGATTTGTACGTCCGGGGCATAATGAAACGATTAGTGAGCTGAAAAAACTTGCGAACCAATGGACCTTAGAGGATGCCGCACAGGCTTTTGTCGCATCAATGTGGTCAGCACCCATGCTCTGGCGGTCATTGCTTACAGGCAAACTTATTGCAAGCAGCATGCCAGACCATGAACACACCCCGTATCCATCTTCGAGCACTTGTCAGATCTGCGGATTAAGCGTAGATCAAGCAACCGACACGACGTTGCAATGGTATTGGCGGATGACCAACGGAACCCCTTTGGATGGTGATCCCTTTGGACAAGTACTGGCACTTCGGGAGCTGGCTGGCGCTCAGGAGCCTCCACTACCCAATGAATTCGACCGATGGGTATTCCGTGCAGTGTTAACGGTGCTTCGCGAATTACCACCCAAAACACGTTACAGCAAGGCAGCAGTAGCACTGAAGAAGGAACGTCTTTTGACTACACAAAAAGAATATGTCTATCGGGACTTACTCGAAACGTTAGCTCTAATTGGCATACTGGATACGCCGGAACATCCCGGAATGATTACGGAATTCACTTCTTACATACAACGTGATCAGCGCCCCAATGTGCGGGTTGAAGTACAGGCGCCTCTGGCGTGGTGGGACTCTTCTATCGGAATCAATGAGAAGAACCTGAACAAAATATTCCATGATTTTGATCTGAGCAATATATCTCTTACGGATAAGCCTGGAGAAATCCCACCTGTAAAGGAAACGATTCTTGGAGCTTTGGAGAAGATGAGAAGTGTCCGCGGAAAAGTACCCAAGGCTTCTCCTGATGCAGGCACCGGGGAGGTACAGGCTGGAGATGTGTATGCTGTTCGGGTCCGGGAGGGCGTATGGGTGACGGTATACTGTCATGAAGTCAAAGACAAGCGCGTCATCGTCGAATATTTGGATGGTGTCTTTCCAGACATGCCGGGAAAAGCCGATTTGCATGGGACGTTTCGACCGAGAGCGAATGGACGCTGGCAATGCTCGGCTATCGCGATCGATTCCACAAGTTGGGTCAGAAGAGTAGCAAGAGGTGTTTCGCTTCCCGGTTCGCCGCTGCCAGAACCCGACCGCTTGCCATTTCACAATGCCAAAGATTTGAAGCATATGGTGCGTTGGTGTTTTCCTGATATGTAGAATGCGGTGATGGATCTGAGAAGGGTGTAAACCAAAATCGTGTCTCTTAGTGAGATGCGGTTTTTGGTGTATCTTAGCTTATTAAAAGTTAGTATGTGACAAAAAGGAACAAAAAACAATTGATTTTTTGGCATTAAAGTGCTAACATCCAATTAATAACGAAAGCAATCCTTCAGGGCAGGGTGCGATTCCCTACCGGCGGTGATGCAGGAAGTGTAAGGACAGATGTCCAGCACTTAATGCAAAGTCCGTGACCTGTCTGCCTGTGGCAGATGGCTGATCTGGTGTAATTCCAGAACCGACAGTATAGTCTGGATGGGAGAAGGAGAGGTGCAGACCCAACAGGTCTGCATTCAGCAGGAGTATTGCTGCACAGTCACGATTTGTGATCTTTTGTACTGTGCAGGGAAGATCCGGTTACGCCGGCAGTTCCATACATATGCCACACAATAGAAGCTCTTTACCTGTAATTGATGTTCATTAAGGTATGTGTCTATTTTCACTTGCCCGAAATGAAGTTTTGAGGCAAAGTGTTGGCGTGCTGTATTCAATTCACTCCTGTTGTTGACATTAGTCTCTCATCATCCCCGTCGAACTTGATTGTTCGATGGGGATTTTTTAATAAACAAGACTTTAAACCGCGGGGTGAACGGATTTGGAAATGATCAATGATGAATTTTATATGGCACTGGCATTGGATATGGCAGAACGAGCACAAGGACAGACGGGAATTAATCCGGTCGTTGGATGTGTAGTTGTGAAAGAAGGACGTATTGTAGGCCTGGGGAGCCATCTAAAACGTGGGACCGGTCATGCGGAGGTGCATGCACTGAACATGGCAGGCAGCGATGCGGAAGGCAGTACGGTATACGTTACACTTGAGCCTTGTAGTCATTATGGCAAGACGCCACCTTGTAGTGAACGCCTGATTCATGAAAAGGTAAAACGTGTTGTGGTATGTTGTGAAGATCCAAATCCGCAAGTATCCGGCAGAGGCATAAGCATGCTTCGTCAACAAGGCATTGAAGTTGAAGTTGGCGTATTGCGTGAGCGTGGAAGACGCATGAATGAAAAATTCATTAAATTTATTACAACAGGTCTCCCTTTTGTGACGCTGAAGACGGCTACGACTTTGGATGGAAAAATCGCCACTCGCAGCGGAGACAGCAAGTGGATCTCCAACGAGCCCGCTCGTGAGATTGTGCATGCTCTCCGTCATCGTCACCAGGGGATTATGGTTGGTGTAGACACGGTGATCGCCGATAATCCGGAGCTTACAACCCGTTTGCAAGTGGAAGGCATTAGTCCGGTGCGTATCGTGGTGGATTCCAAGTTACGTCTGCCTGTAGGTGCCAAAATGGTTAAAGATGGACTTGCTCCGACATGGGTACTGACAACGGACGAAGCCAGCCCTGAAGCTGCTGAGCGTTTGGAAGCATCCGGCGTTGAAATCATTCGCTGTGGTCCCGGACCGCGCGTGGATCTGTTAAACGGACTTAGCAAGTTGGGTGAACGTGAGATTGGTTCGATTTTGCTTGAAGGCGGAGGCACTCTGAATGGAGCCATGCTGGAGGCACGGTTGGTCGACCGACTGCTCATGTTTATCGCTCCGAAGATTGTAGGCGGTTATGATACACCTGGAAGCTTCCGCTTCGAGGGTGTGGAACGTATGAATCAGGCGATTCAACTGAATCAGTTGGAGATCGAACAAGTTGGAGATAATATCAGCATTGGCGGTATTCCGGTGTGGCCTGAATAAATAGATTAAACAAGGGAGGCGGCAGCATGTTTACCGGTTTGGTGGAAGAAGTTGGTCAGATCCGGCGTATTGGTCGGAAAGGCGAAGCGATGGTCCTGAATATCGGAGCTTCCGCCATCATGGATGACCTGAAGATTGGTGATAGTGTAGCAGTGAACGGAGTATGTCTCACTGCGACAACGCTGGAAGGTGGAGGTTTTACCGCCGACGTCATGCCTGAAACCTATCGCCATACCAATCTCAGTCAGCTGCAATCTGGCAGCAAAGTCAATTTGGAGCGAGCCATGCAATCCGGTGGCCGTTTTGGCGGACATATCGTTCAGGGCCATGTCGATGGTACTGGAGTGATTGGCAGTATAACACGTGATCAGAACGCGATTGTGTTTGAGATCAAGCCTGATGATCACCAGTTGTTCAAATACCTGATCCCCAAAGGATCGGTTACACTGGATGGCATTAGCTTGACCGTTGTCCATACAACGGATACCGCATTCACGGTTTCCATTATCCCGCATACCATTGGTGAAACTGTACTAAATGTGAAAAAGACAGGGGATACCATTAATATCGAATGCGATATTTTGGGCAAATATGTGGATCATCTGCTCCAGTATGGGAGAGGACATCGAGAGACTGATGCTGGCAAGCCGCGCAGTATCAGTGAAGATTTTCTCGCCAATCACGGATTTGCATAAATAGAGAACAGAAATAAACTGGAGGTGGGACAATGTCAGAACAATCTATTTTGGACACGATAGAAGCAGCCATATATGATCTCATGCGTGGCAAACCGGTCATTGTTGTGGATGATGAAGATCGGGAGAATGAAGGTGATTTTATCGCTTTGGCCGAAAAGGCGACACCTGAAGTCATTAATTTCATGATCACTGAAGGTAGAGGTCTGGTCTGTGTTCCAATTACACAACAACGTGCGGACGAACTTAACCTGAAACCGATGGTTCAACAAAATACGGATTTCCATGGAACTGCATTCACCGTCTCTGTGGACCACAAAGATACGACAACAGGTATCTCGGCACATGAACGCTCTATTACCGTGAAAGGTCTGATCGATCCTGAGGCGAAAGCCGGGGACTTCCGTAAGCCTGGTCACATGTTCCCGTTGATTGCAAAAGACGGCGGTGTACTTCGTCGTGCTGGACACACGGAAGCGGCGGTAGATTTGGCCATTATGTGTGGTTCATATCCAGCAGGTGTTATCTGTGAAGTGATTAAGGAAGATGGCACAATGGCCAGACTTCCGGATCTGCAGGAGATTGCACGCAAGCATGATCTGAAGTTGATCAGTATTCAGGACATGATTCGTTACCGTAACGAAAAAGAGCAGCTGGTTCAACGTGAAGTGGCTGTACGTATGCCAACAGACTTTGGCGAGTTTCAAGCAGTGGCCTATACAAACGCAGTGGATAACAAGGAGCATGTGGCTCTGGTCAAAGGTGAGATTGATGGTTCCAAACCCGTCCTGGTACGGGTGCACTCTGAATGCTTGACTGGCGATGTATTCCATTCACATCGTTGTGACTGTGGCCCTCAGTTTGATGCGGCACTCAGACAGATCAATGAGGAAGGCAATGGCGTACTGCTCTATATGAGACAGGAAGGTCGGGGCATTGGGCTGATCAACAAGCTCAAAGCATACAAGCTGCAAGAGGAAGGTCTGGACACCGTGGATGCAAACCTGAAGTTGGGCTTTGCTGCAGATTTGCGTGATTATGGAATTGGCGCACAAATTCTGAAAGACCTTGGTGTTCGTCAGATCAGACTGCTAACGAACAATCCTCGTAAAATTAAAGGTCTTGAAGGATATGGACTTGAAGTTGTAGAGCGTGTTGCGATCCAGATGGAAGAGAACGAGGACAATACGGTATATCTCCATACGAAGCAAGCCAAGCTGGGGCATATGCTCAAGTTCGATGATATCGAGCAGAACGAAGAGTAAATGGGTTGTAGAATAACTAATTCCACCATGTAATTTATGGAAGTGATTCCTTCCGAAATTCCGTTACTTACATTATATTATACCGTTAGGGAGATGACTTGAATGCCACAATTTTTTGAAGGACATTTAGTATCAGAAGGATCAAGATATGGAGTTGTTGTTGGACGTTTCAATGAATTCATTACGAGCAAATTGCTTAGTGCAGCACTTGATGCATTCAAACGTCACGGCGTGCAGGATGATGAAGTGGATGTAGCCTGGGTTCCAGGAGCGTTCGAAATCCCTTTGATTGCGCAGAAAATGGCAGAGAGCGGCAAGTATGATGCAGTGATTACCCTGGGAACCGTTATTCGTGGATCAACGACGCATTACGATTATGTGTGCAACGAGATGGCTAAAGGGGTGGCGGCGATTAACCTCAAAACAGGCGTGCCTACGATCTTCGGACTGGTTACAACAGAAAATATTGAACAAGCGATTGAACGTGCCGGAACCAAGGCGGGTAACAAAGGTTGGGATGCAGCTACGGCAGCAATTGAAATGGCAAACTTGACGAAACAGCTAAAATAGTGCTTATTTAATAGTAGTGCCCTGCTTTGCGCAGACGAAAACGGGAGACCGGATTCGGACGGCTTAGCAGGGTTTTGTATTTTTCTGGCGGGAGGATTCGTCTAGTGACGGTAGTTACATACAAACTGGAGACTTTTGAAGGGCCTTTGGATCTGCTGCTTCATCTGATTGACAAGGCTGAAATTCATATCCAGGATATTCCCATCAGCGATATTACCGATCAGTACATGGCGTATCTGCATTCGATGCAGGAACTGGAACTGGATATTACGAGTGAATTTCTGGTCATGGCAGCAACACTGCTGTCGATCAAGAGCAAACTTTTACTGCCCAAACCACCGGTAATTGAGGACTTCGAGGATTATGATTATTTGGAAGAGGAAGATTATGATCCACGTGCAGAGCTAATTGCACGTCTGATAGAATATCGCAAGTACAAGGGCATTGCGCGTCATCTTCATGAACGGGAGTGGGAACGCAGCCTTATATTTTCCAAAGAGCCCGAGGATCTGCGCCCTTATATGCCTGTAGAAGCCCCTTCGAACCCGGTTGAGGGTTTGCATACCTCTGACCTGATTGCAGCATTTCAGAAGGCGCTACGCAAGGCTGAGAAGCGTACAACCGTAACCCGGATCAAACGCGATGAAATCTCGGTTAAGGACCGGATACGGGATGTCATCGGCGCTTTGGAAAGTATGGGGCCGGGAGGCAGACTGTTATTCTCCAAGTTGATGGATGAGCATATCTATCGCCATGAGATTGTCGTGACTTTCTTGGCAGTGCTGGAACTGATGAAGATGAAGCAGATTGTCTGTTATCAGGAACGGATGTTTGAGGATATCGTTATGGAGTGGAGAGGGGAAACAAAGAATCATGGATTTTCCGAAATTGAAATCGATTATTGAAGGCCTGCTGTTTTTGTCCGGAGAAGAGGGTCTAAGTATCAAACAAATTGCCGAGATCGTCGACCAGCGAGTGGAGCTTGTAACGGACGCGATTGAGGAGATGATTCATGAATTTTCACAGCAGGGTCGAGGTGTACAGATTCTCAAGATCGCTGGTGTAGTTCAGTTGGGCACCTTGCCTGAGCATGCTGTTTATTTTGAGAAATTGGCATACTCTCCAGCACGGACTTCCTTATCCCAGGCGGCACTGGAGACGTTGGCCATTGTGGCGTATCGGCAGCCCATCACCCGGGTTGAGATTGAGGAAATTCGCGGTGTAAAATCGGAACGGGCTATTCATACGCTTGTGAATAAGGATCTGATCATTGAAGTGGGACGAGCTGAGGCAATCGGACGCCCCATTTTGTACGGCACGACCAAGTCATTTCTGGATTATTTCGGACTGGCTTCAATTAAAGACCTTCCGGAACCAGGCTTGTTCGAGGATTCGGAAAACCTGGAGGAAGAAACACAACTGTTATTCAACAAATTGGATTTGCAACAACTGGAACCGGATAGTGCTGATCCGACAGATGATGCAAATCATATCGACAGCGAGGATGACAATACGGATTCATCACTCTAATTTGCAAGTCCATACGAACCGACACCCATCAGTGGGGTCGGTTTTTTGTGTTTTTTTTTAAAAGTTGGAACCAAATGTCCATTTATTTACGAAAAATTAACGGACCGGTTCATCCAAACATATCTGAAATGGGATTTTTAGGTCAGACGTGAATTTTTTCCTATTCAGAGTGCCATACTAGACGAGAAAAGAATTGAGGGCTTGGAGGTAAGGCCTGTGTGGATTTGGCTTGGAGGAATCGGTTTGTTGTTCGCATTGCTGATTGCCGCAGTCCTCATCTCAAATGTTCATGTACACTTTACATTTAACAAACATAAAAGTGATGATTACGCCAATATTAATGTCCGTCTTCTCTATGGAATTGTGCGGATTAACTATGAGATCCCAAGTATTGTTTTTCGCAATATGAAGGAAGGTTTTCTGGTTAAAACCGAACAGACCATGAATCATTCCAGAGGGGAGGCCAAGGGAAGCGAGCGGGTCAACAAACGCAAAGTCAAGAAGTGGGCTAAAGATGTGAAAATTATGCTTAGGGCGACAGATGCACTCAAGCTGTGGCTTAAGCAAACACTCACGCGCGTACATATGACGCAACTGTCCTGGGCTACTCACATCGGTGTTGGAGATGCCGCCTATACAGCAGTTGTGACGGGCTGGGTCTGGAGCATCAAGTCCATTATTATTGGTTTTCTTACCTATCAGATTCGCTTCGATAAGCCACCTGTGCTTCAGGTCATGCCGGTATGGTCAGACGAGATGGAATTCAGAACAGAGCTCGATTGCAGAGTGAAGATTCGGATCACTGCTCTTCTAATTGCTGGAATTACGCTGCTTACCCGTGTGCTTCAAGTCGAAGGCGGATGGCGGATGTGGTTCAAACTTCTTCAGGAACAGCGCCGCAGGCGTAAGGAGAAGCAAAAGAAAAAGATTAGTGGGACAGCATAGTAGATGTCCATCTTGGTCGGTCTGATTTTGGGAATATGAGGTTGGAGTTCAGTGCGTGTACTTAAAATGCATATTTACATAAGTCCCTTCAAGTTTGGGGATGATATGGTTAGATCAAACTAGCTTACATTGAAACTGGAGGGAATGTAAATGTCAGATCATCCAATTCAAGGCTTAATGGAAACCGCTATGGAGAATATCAAGGCCATGGTGGATGTCAATACAATTGTCGGTGATGCAGTTGAAACACCAGATGGTACCGTGATTTTACCTATTAGTAAAGTGGGATTCGGCTTTGCTGCTGGTGGCAGCGATTTTCACATTAATGGAGAAAAAGAAAGTAGTGGCAAAAGTGGTGCTACGGGTACCTCTGCTGAACATGCCAGTTCAGCTAAAGTAGCTTCACCATTTGGTGGTGGTAGTGGTGGCGGTGTATCCATACGTCCTATTGCATTCCTGGTGGTTGGTAAACAAGGGGTACATATTGTACCGCTCGATAACTCCACACATCTGTTTGAGAAGCTAATTGACTCTACCCCTTATGTTCTGGATCGAATTCAAGGCATGTTCCAACGTAATACAACATCGACGGATACAACAGATGTACGGGTTACACCAGATCCATCAACGTATAGCTGAACATTTCGTCATGATCCCTCCCGCGTCAAGCGGTGAGGGATTTTTGCTGTTTACATTGCGAATGGTGAATGTTTTTTTGCAGGTTTCCATACGGAATGAGACTTATGTCTATGATCCGCCTAACCTAGACATGAAATAGGTTATTGAAGGGGGAGCATTAATGCAAAGAGACACCGTTTTTATGGTTTTGTTTGGCTGGCTGTTATCGGCAGTCGTGTATTTGGTCGGGGGAATTGATCACCTGTTTATTGCAGTAACCATCTTTGTGGGACTGGATTACATCACAGGGGTGCTGTCTGCATGGTATAGGAAGGAGTTATCCAGCAGGGTAGGGTGGTGGGGGCTTGCTCGTAAGTCATTGACATTTATCTTTGTCATTATTGCACATCAACTGGATGTGGTTGCAGGCAATTCCAATGATTTTATGAGAGATGCAATGTTAATGTTCATTATCGGTACGGAAGGAATCAGTATATTGGAGAACCTGGGGAAACTAGGCTTGCCTGTACCGAAGTTTATCACTTCAGCTCTTTTCAAGCTTCGAGGCAATGAAGATCAAGTTGAAGACAAGGAGAAGATGTCATGATACAGATCACCAAGGACTACATAACTGTTAATAAATTCAGTCGAGCGGGACTGAAATTAAAAGCAAAACGTGGAATTGTGCTGCATTACACGGCTTCTCCCGGAGCACCCGCGAAGAATATTAGCAAATACTTTGCAAGCCTGGCACACCAAGATTCCAATAAAGCAGTTAAAGGCCGTTATGCAAGTGCACATTACTCGGTAGATCGAACTTCGATATATCACAGTCTGCCGGATGATGAACTGGCCTACCATTGCGGGAGCACAACATACACGAAGGAAGCTCTAGCCAAGCTTGGGACATATCCGAACAATAGTACAGTAGGCATTGAGATGTGCATTGAGAAGGATGGCAGTATCCATGAAGATACATTTAATAACGTTGTAGACCTCGCGGTATATTTGGTCAGGGAACGGGGCTTCCCACCTGTCTTCTTTACACATAAAGAAGTGGTTGGATGGAAGGAATGCCCACTTCCATGGATTAAAAAGCCAAGTGAATATGAAAGATTCAAGCAAGCAGTACATACCAAACTAAACCTGCTGCAACAAATAGCAGTCACGGAGGATGATGATATGAATACCGTCCTGGATTACGCACAATGGGCCTGGAATGAACTGGATCAATACATTGGGGATGCCTACAACGACAAAGTCATTGACGATTGGGCATGGGTAGAGAAGGTACGCAAGAAGAAGTTAACCTATGGAGAGTTGCTGCTGCTGAAGGTCTTAATTGATGAGCGCAGACGTAAAAGGTCCTAACCGTGAGAGAATATGGATTAGGAGCTAAGGATGCCTGCCAGTTAACCAGGCGTTAAAGTGTGCCGGATCTTTCAAAAAATAAAAATGTTGTATAATCACGATATGATCAGGGTACTCAAGTTCATATTGGGCCTGAATCGAGGATTCATCGACGACTCCAATAACCGCGAGTTGATTTGTTTCGATCACATGTGTTGTTGTGGGTGAGCTCATACTACCATCCTTTCATATATTAAGTCATAGTCAACGGGAGCAACGGAGATGTCCGTGGTCCCTAGATGACCTATACGAGACAGGATGGGGAAGGTTAAGCTGATCCGGTTCAAAATTGGTTCAAAATTCATAAATATTGAAAAGCAGAACCCCACGTCGAATGTGATGTGGGGTTCTGCTTATGTAACTACTCTTTTGAGAAAGTGTCCAGGGCCTCATCGGTAAGATGGAGTTCTGCAAAAGCCCTACATATCTTTTGGAAAGATCTAATCGTATTCGTTTCGTACAACATCTCAATGGGATCAAAACCTAACATAACAAGCGAATCCACTAGTTCTGTCTGATCTACTTCTGTATGGTGGAGCGCTTCAAGCATGGTTTCAATAACTACTAAAAATAAAATGGCTTTATTCACTGTCTCGATGGGTGTCCCCTCCTTTGTAATACTACTAGAATAAGCGGAGGGGGACGGAAAATAACGAGAAAATCCAATTTCTCAGTAATGAATCTATTCAATCTAAAAATGTGGAGAGAATAATGGGTTGATATAGTTAAAATCTGATGATAAGCTCTCTCCTTGTATGTAAGATTAAGCTTTTTCGTTTACTTCGTGGAGAATGGAATCAATCAATTCATCATCAATCAGCGTGCTAGCTTTTTCGAGTGCCAACAGAATACCTTGCGGTTGTTCAAAAAAGACTGTAGAGAGTATAGGAGCAACCTCATCTAGATTAATCTTCTCCGCTTTGACCATACTGATCAAGGCAACAACGATCTCATGTCCCTCCACATTACCTTCCATAAATCTTGTTCTCAAATGAGTTGCTACTATTTCGGTCTTTGACTGCGAGTACGCCATTACATTTCCCTCCAACGGTTCGAATATCTTAGCAGAGCTCCTCTTCATGCAAGTTTAAACCAGGTTAGATTAGGAGTTATCTTAACAATAATAAGGCAGATAGTTTAATTTATCAACAGCCACTAAGTCAATATAATCGGATTGGAATTACATATTTTTTTCAATGAAAAAAGACCCGGAGAGGGTCAATTTTTTGGTCTGCCTTCCCAATAATCGGGGAATCCGTTGTAATCCCAGGCGTTCAGATTTTCGCTGTCGGCTTGAATCGCAACATCTGCTCCGGAACCAAAGTCAACACCTACAGTTTGCAGTTCTTTGGCCTTAATAACCAGTACCTTTCCGGGTGCACCTGCACACACCAGAGCAAGCTTCCACGGTGTATGTTGGTAAATATGTTCCATTTGTTTGGATGCAGTGCTCACATGAGACCAAGAGGGGCAGTCCACGGTCCCCACGATGCTTGTCCAACCGTATCTTCGCTCCAGAACTTCTCGGTATTGCTCGGCCTTGGCTCCACAGATCAGAACAGGCATGGTCTTGAATGTTTCATAAAATGACTGGAATCGGGCGATGTAATTATTCTCAAAAGCATAGAAGGTCTCCCTGGGTTCAACCTTGTAATAGGTAAGGCACATATCAAATAACGGTTTGAAATACCAGTGATCTGTCTGAATCAGATGCCCGACGTAATCCGCTTGTCGCAGGCAGTGTACGATAATTTCTCTCGCACTCGCATTGGGTAAGGTTATCCCGCAATAAGTAGGATCGTTCAACCAGCCATAATGAGACTTGATGAAATCCATAGTCAGAACGGTATCATGAGCCAGAATGGTGTTGGAAGCATCCCCAAATCGAACGGAAGCATGGGCTACTCCATCAGAGGCCATTTGGAACCAGTTGCGGATTAGATCTACACTCCCCAGCATGCATGTCACCTTCTTCCCATGTGTGAATAATGGTTTCTTCGGTATACATATTCATCAACTCCTTCTGTACTAGAATAGGAAAAATGCTTCGTTCTCTCTCTTCTTTTGAGGAATTACTCCTTTTTTGTTCAACGCGCGAAGCTTACGGAGGAACAGTCTAGACTATGTAAAAAGGGAGAGGGGATGGACTGTGAAAAAGGTATATATAGGTAGTCCTGTGCGAAATCGGGCTTGGATTATGGAAAGGCACTTGCAATCACTTGAGCAACAAGCTGTGCAGAAGCAGTATATGTACATCCTGAATGATAGTGAAGATCAGACGGAACATATCCTTGATCGTCACCAGATTCCTTATCTGACTCATCATCTGGGGAGAACATACGGTCATATGCGTGGGCAATATTCCTATCACAATCTGGCATTGTTGAGAAATATGCTCCTGGATGAGTTTCTTAAATCGGACTGTAATTATCTGTTTTCGATTGATACGGATATCATCGTTCCTGAGTATAGCCTGCAGCAGCTAATGGATAATGACAAGGATGTATGCGCCATGCTTATACGGAATCATCCTAAATTGAAGGCTCATAACGCTATGATCGGTGGAAAACATATACCTGAATTCAGGGCGGGCATATTCCCGGTAGATCTGACAGGTGCCGTATATTTGATTAAGCGTGAAGTGATTGAAGCAGGCGTGCGATATGGAGTGCATCCAACAGGTGAAGATGCTCCATTCTGTGAGCAAGCAAGAAGACTGGGGTTTGAACTATACGTAGACACCCGACTGCGTCCCGTTCATGTCTACGCGGAAGGGGTGGAGTTGATTGCTCAATTGGCTGCTTCGTAGAAAGCAACGAGAAAATGCGGTTTTTGAAAGTATAGAAATGACGATCGTTTACCCGCCAGCACTCGACTGGAATCTCTTGTTCCAACGACCTCAGCAATTGATGACGGCCTTCTCCCATATTCCGGGTATACGGGCTATCTTTATCAATGAAGAAACGTACAGAAAGCAGAGCCGTCCAATTGAAAAGTTAAATGAGGATCTGTTCCTTGTGCAAAAAGGTGTGAATTATGATCATCTGGTGAAAGGAAAGAAGGTACTCTGGTTCTCGAATCCGGGTCAGTATAACTATTCGGATGGACGGAAGTTTGATTTTACCGTATTTGATTACCTGGATAATTCGGCTGACGAATTTGCTGTGTGGAAATCCTGCATCCCGAAATGTTTCGACCGTGCAGATCTTGTAGCGACGACTGCCAAGGTGATGTATGAGGCCCATAAACATGACGGTAAACCAATCTTTATGTGTCCTAACGGGGCAGATTACCAACATTTTGAGAAAGCGCGGGCAATGCTCCCCAAACCGGCGGACTTTCCGGAGGTTCATGATGGGCAAAAGGTTGTGGGTTTCCATGGGGCAATGGCATCGTGGGTCGATTATTCGCTGATTACCGCTATTGCAGATAAAGGGTATCGTGTTGTTTTGATTGGAAACAATGTCCTCTATCAAAAAAACATTGTACATCCCAATGTGACTTGTCTTCCGCACAAAGATTATAAAGTACTTCCCGCTTACATTGCTCAATTCGATGTCTGTATTGTGCCATTCAAGCTGACGGAGATGATCCGTGGCTGTGATCCGATCAAGTATTACGAATATTTGTCTGCGGGCAAACCCGTATTGACAACGCGTATGGAGGAAATTGTTCATAAGTACAGCGATGTAACTTACTTTATGAATCAGCATAATTGCGGTGTGATGTTGGAGAGAGCCATTCGTGAGAATAGTGCTTCCAAAATTGCAGCACGAGTTAGAGTGGCTAAGTCTAATAGTTGGGATGGTAGGGCAATGGATGCCGTGAAGATGATTAATCAGGTCATGGGGGGCAGAAATCATGAAGAAGATATTTAAACGAATGTTTGGTAGCAAGTCGACCACACCGACAATTAAGCTTGCAGAAATAGAGATTGACGCGGCGGAGTTCAATGTTACGACATACACCCCAAATATGGATACAACGATCGTGTATCTGCCTGCGATCGATTTCCATAGTGAACGATTCGGGCGCCGTCCGCAGCGGCTGTTAAAGGCACTCGCGGAAGTTGGCTACAATGTCATATATATCAACTCGAGTGATGAGTTCTATCAGGTTGATGCCTTGGAGTACCCTCATCCGGAGCTTCCAAACTTTGTCGTAGCCCGTGTGGGTCAGAATGTACGTCCGCTGTTTCAGGGAGATCGCGTGATCTACTGGGTGAACGATAGCCGGCTGGCAAGTTCGGTCGAGACAGCGTATCCTGATCTGGTCGTATTTGATTCGTTGACCGATCCGGATCAATATGAGAAGCATAAGCACAAGATGGAAGCTGTTGCTGATGTTGTCTTCATTACACCTGAGAGAATCTATGAGCATGGCAAATATTGCTCGCATGTTCATCTGGTTACTGCCGATCATTTCGAGATCAAGGAACGTGCAGAACAGGTAGCCCAAATTATAGATGCTTTGCCTAACAGAACGGCCCCTCTGATGTAGGGGGCTTTTCTTTGATCATATGTAGAACGATTTCTTTTGCATTATCGTTAGGAAATGAAGATAGCGTTCTACACTATAAAAAGCAGAGACAGCAAACAGCCTGACGGGTTAAACGAAGGATCTCCCGATCATCACGTCTTTTAACCTGATCCCGGCTCAAGGCAAGTCTCCGTAGCTAAAAATACATACTATCCTAAGGAGTGGACTGTTCAATGGCTAAAAAAATGATTATCAAAGGTGTAGGTACGTTTATGGCTAAACGCCTTCCAAAAGATCCGATGGGCGAAATTGAGGTCGTTACCCTGGGTACCCTGCAAGATCTGAAAATTGACCTTAACGTGGAGCTTGAGGATATCTTTGGTGGTGACGGTCTGTTCGCGATTGATGTACTGGTGAAGTCGAAATCGATCGAAGTATCGGCAACAGACGCCAAGTTCGATCTGGATGCAATCCAGCTGATGATGGGTTCAACGGTACAAGAGCAAGTGAAGTCTTATGTATGGGTGCTGAATGAGCAATCTACAGTTGCTGCTGGCGTATCCAATTCTGGATTTGCCGAAGCCAAACCGAAGCATGCA
Source organism: Paenibacillus sp. SAF-068 (assembly GCF_051967555.1). Classification (NCBI taxonomy): domain Bacteria; kingdom Bacillati; phylum Bacillota; class Bacilli; order Caryophanales; family Paenibacillaceae; genus Paenibacillus; species Paenibacillus sp. SAF-068. Next base: position 3,176,899 of record NZ_JBQCJX010000001.1, on the reverse strand, counting down.
GGTGATATCTATGGAAGTAACGGTGACATTACGGTTCGTCTCAAAGATTCCAACACGTTGCTGAAACAACTCAATTCCAAAGGAACGGCAGTAGAACCCAATGCGTTCTTCTACGACGAAGCGAATGGTGTAGTTATCCTGAATGCTGCCCATATCGGTAAAGAGATTGTGTTGAACTACAAGCGTGACCAAATTGTAGACATGGTTGATCTGTTGGTTGATGAAGTTCCATTCCCGATCTCTGTCATTCATCACGGTACGTTCCAGCAAAAAGATGGTTCGTATGCCGGTGTTGAAACCGAGCTGTACATGTGCCGTGCAAAAGGAACATTCAGTATTAATGCCCAGCGCGCAGCTGCCTCTGCATCTGCAATCTCCTTGCAGATTCTTGATCCAGAACGTGCTGACGGAAAAATCGGCAGTATCAAACGCTTCAGTGCACCAAGCAAGATCTAATATCTGAATAAGGTTGATTGCTCCTGGCAAGGTATCAAACGGCACTGTGTCCTCCCCTTCACAGCGCCTTGCCTTGCCAGGTTTTTTATTATATGGGGGAGAATGTCCTGGGGAGGTCTTTAATTTCATGGAAACAGAACAAGAAAAAGCTGAGCGTGAGCTTGCGGAAAAGCTGAATGAGGAAGCGGCGAAACGAATCAAGGATGATCCGGAAAACAAACGAGTGACGCCGGAGGAAGTAGAAGCGGCTGAGCGTGCCTTCTTTGAAGATGATGAGATTATTACGCTGCGGGATCGGCGGAAATATCGGATTCCGCCGTGTAACCTGAAGGATGCCCGCCGTCTGATGAAATTGCTGAAGACGGTGAATATCGATGCCATTATTCTTAACTTCATCCCGACGGAGAATGATGAACTGGACGAAAAGCGTCAGCAGGATTTATTTGATGTATTGGCAATGGCATTCAAAAACTATCCACATATCGTGACCAAAGATGAGCATGGTGAGTATATCATCAATCGAGAATATCTGGATGAGTATCTTGATCTGAACACAGCTCGCAAAGTCATTGATATGCTCATTGGACTCAATGGTTTAAAAAAGTAGAACGCACCGAGGGGGAGTCTTTGGAGGGAACCGAAATCCGTGATACGGAAACACAGGAACCCGTTCACTGGGGAGAAATCTTCTTCACCCTCCATAAACACTGTGGGCTGAACAAGTGGGAGATTTGGGAGTACACACTCCCTCAGGTTGCGGAACTGTGCAAGTCAGCCGAGAAATATATTCAATTTGAGGTTGAACTTATGACAGCACCTCTTCGCATGTTCGGTGGCGGTGGGGGCGAGGAAGTCGAAGAAGATGGGACCGTCAGACGTAAAAGAACCTTCAATGACGAGGACTACACGGAGATATCAGAAGATGATATCGGTATGCTTGCACAAGCGCTCGGAGGATAAGAGAGAGACATCCCGTTTTGCCTAACTGATGGTAGAACGGGATTTATGCATAAAGGCGGTGATTCTATTGACTGAAACAGAAGGACAAGGGGACAAACACTCCTTAACACAAGAAATATTAACGGATAGAGATCAATTAACTGGACAAAATGCAGCACTAAAAGGGAGCTACTTATCAGGTGTTAGCATGCTAGTTAGACGTGTGGAGACGTTCAGAAGTGATATGCAGTCGCAAATGATTGAAACGCTAACTAACGATCTGGAGCACTTTTATCGTGGAGCGTTCAGTGAAATGAAGGATGTAACTGCAGCTGGAGCACAGGAGTTGTTAGACTCCGTGATGAATACGATGAAATATATTTCAGCAGGTGAAACCAAGGGATATTCATCAACAATGCTCAAGCAATCCTTTGATTCGTCACAGCAGATGGATAAACAGATGAGCCGGGCCGACCAGAATTTCGCGCTTAGATTGTCTGGAACATCGGAAGACAGTGGGCAATACACACAAGCCGGAACGGTCAAAAATCTCCAACAGATTGCACTGCAACATGGTATGGATCAGGAAGATGTAGGTCTTGCCTACCGTATTGGTTCCCGTAATTATGATCATGCCTCTGAAGCTGTCTCGTTTGCAGAACAAGTAGCCAAGCTGCATTCAGTGGGCAATACGGATGTGGAACAGACCGCAACAAGTCTGGAAGCTGTTACTTTGGCCTCGGGAAGCAGTGGCTTTGATCTGTCCCAAGTTGCAGACATGATGATCAGGGCTTCAACGATATTGGATATTGGCATTCAGGACTTAATGGATATGATGCGTCAAACTATTCCAGTGGCCAGTGCCCCACAAGGAACGCTTGCACAAGAGGACACATTGGCCAACTGGATTAGCAAGGCTGCATTGGAGGCTCAGGACAAAGGAGATATGATTCCGCAGCAGGCTTTTGCATCAAATCGAGTCATGTTTGATCTTCTTGCTGAACAATTGAAGACTGCGGATGCAAACACTTCGATCCATCAACGGAGCGGTGGAGATCATCTGCAATTCCGACAAAGACAGGTCGAGATCGCATTTCAGATTGCAACGCATGAGGCGATGCAAGGATTGAAAGAAGAATTTGCCGAGCTGGGCGATTATCTGATCGCAGTCATGCGATTAATTGGTGATCGTACAAGTGGCATTGTTGATCATATGGAACTGCTTAACCGAATTATGGATGAAGCGGGAGTTCAGGTTGCCTGGGATAAGTTCGGTGAAGTGATGAATGAAGGCGATGAGAAACGATATGCTGCTACAACATCAGAACCGGGGAAAGTCGGAAATACGGAAAGCGATGTTCCCGAGCGACTTCGAGTCACGGATGTGCAACGTGCTGGTGTAGCGCAGGAAATGGATAGACAGCAGAGTCGTCTACAGACTCTGAATCATCGCAGAACAGAGATTCATAGCAGGGCTGTGGCCAAGCAAGATGATGTACTCCAGGCTCAGACTAACCGAGATCATCAACATGAAATGTACAATCAGGCTCTACAGGATGGGGATACAGCAGCTTCTTCCATTCATGCAGAAGAACGTGACGAAGCTGAGAAGCGAGTCAAAACGTATAGTCGAGAACTTCTTCTGATGCGAGAAGAAATGCATTCACTCGATAATCAGATTGCAAAGACGAAGCGAAGTCTTGAGTTTCTAAGCCGAGAACTGGATGACACGAGTAGAGCGATGATGCGATTTGAACAACAAGCTAGAGTACTAATGATGGCGATGGATGATATGGACCTGGATGCAGTTGAACTACGTAACAAGTTGTATTTCCTTAATGCTGAGTTTACATACGGTTCAACCGATGTTCAGCGCTACGAATCCGAGATTCAGAAGCTGCGTAAGCAGTCAACGCTATTAAATGATGTTCTCTCCACACTGAGATCCGAAGTCAATGAGTTGAATGCTTCTTTTAGACAGGGCATGATCGATGCTACAGCATACATATCCAAACTGAAGGAACTTGAACAAGTTCAACTCGCGAGCCTGATGAGTGGTCCAGGAGGATTACTAGTTGTTCCAGGTGCAGGGAGCGGTGGATCTCCTGTGAAGGATGACAAAAAGGATAGCAAAAATAAAACCTTTGTAGCTCGTCATGAAGACCTGATCAAAGATGTCATGAAAGACGCGATAATGGATGAATTCAAACCGGGGGGCGACTCGAAAAAAGAGAATAAAAATACACCCAAAAGAGGCCTTCTTTCCAGGTTTAAGGATATGAAAGACACGGGCAATCGCAAAGCATTTTTTGACAACAATGCCCCGATCCGTAATAAAGATGGAAATATTCTTCGTGATAGACAAGGCAATTCAATTACTCAGCGTGACATCAATGCGGAGCAAGCTGCCCGTGGGATTAAAACACCTGGAAAACTATCGAAATTAGTCAAATCCGGTGGGAGATTATTGAGGCCTTTAAAAGCTGTGCCAGCACTTGGGTTAGCGATGACCGCCATGGATGTCGTCTCTGGTCTTGTCGATCCATTGAACAACATGGGGAAGTCAGAAGCGGAGAAGCAGAGTATTCGCGCAACCAATAAGGAAGAGTTGGCCAAAGATTTCAAGGATATGGAGCAGTCATCTTTTGTAGGGAAGGTCTGGAAAGGATTAAACCTGGGGATGGATGCCGCTGTATCCGGCACAATGAGTTCAATATTCGGAGATAGTGCAACGAATAACAAGTTCGGGGACTACTGGAAGGGGTTCAAAGCGGTATGGTCCGAAGACGGCGGAGATGCGGTCGAGAAGAAACTGGCCAAAGAGTACAACTACAAGCAGGAGAAAAAAGAAGCTCAGATTCAAATGGATAAAGAGTCTGGAAAACCGTCTGGGGATAACACTCAACAACAACAACAACCGCAGATACAATACATACCACCCCAAATGCAGTACATTCCAGCTGCGGGCGGAATAGGGGCCGTGGCAAATGGGTATAAGCCTCAGCCGCAAAGCAACGGTATTGATGAAATGATCGCCAAGATTAATCGACAGCTTAACAAATCGACAAGTGATAACGAAACCAATTACCAATTCACTCGATCCCGTCTGTTGATTAGTGGTGTTCGCGAAGATTCTGGTCAAATGCGCGCGCTAATGGAGAAATATTTGCAAGAAAATATCAAGTTCTTCGATAAGGCCATTGCAAGTTTACAGAAGACGTATGACAAGATGGCTGAAGGTAAGGAAAAAGATGAACTAGGCCTGGAGATCAATGAGAAAAAACAGCAGAAGGCGCAGTCAGAACTTGAACTGAATGGTGTCAAAAACAGCCAAATTGATGAGCTTAGACGCAAGATGAATGATCAGTTTGAGTTGACGGAGTTGGATTATGATAAACGAATGTATGATCTCCTGGCAGCTAATGGGGGGAAGGAAGATGCACCCGAATTAATTGCATTGAACAAATCCCGTGCATCTGAAATGAATTCACAAATAAGTTCGATCAAGCAAGAGTGGAAGAATCTGCTGAATAGCGGTGTGTTTAAACCAGGGTCCAATGAATATATGGATATTTTTAAACAGATCCAGTCCTTGGGTGTAGAACAGTCCAAAAATTTGGCTGAAATTAGCAAAAAAATGGATAAACCGATATCCACATTCAACATTCCAGCAGGTCTTAAGGTTATGGATTACTTTGATTACATGACCACGAACAATACACATAAAAGTGTGATGATTGGTTCAGGTGATGTTACGGTTCATGTGAACATCGATAATATGACAGGCAGCACAAAAGATGTGGAGAGACTGACATCTACGTTGGACAAGACACTACGGCAGAACAACCCGGGTATGGTGAACTACATGGCCAGCAATGTAGGTGCAAGAATGGGAAGCAATCATATCCCCAGATAAAATAGGTAAGGAGGGCATCTGATATGACTCAGCAAGACCCGTTTGGCTTAGTAAATGACCGGTATAAAAGAAGGCTGTTGGTAGATACAGGCATGAAGTTCGAGCCAGTGAACGGAAGAATCATTGATCCGTACTCTTCACCTTCGCCCAATCCGCAAATGAGGGAAATTAAAATGATTAATGCTCCCTCGCATTTTCATCAGATGGGTGTTTCTTCGTACAAGGCGATCATTAACATCCTGTTTAAAGATAAACAATCCTATCACGACTACGTCATGTACGTAGGCTGGACACACAAATTTTATGATGAGAAGGGCAATATCTATGTTGGTGTTGTAGAGTCCATCAAAGTTGACCCTATTTTCTACCATCAGGATACGATGGATAAAGATCAGAAGGGGTACAAGGTCGAGTTGACCATGACCCTGATCAAAAAAGATGGATATGACCGTAAGAGCGCAATACAGTTTCAGGATTTACAGACGACAGAAGGGAAGGACCACTGGGCAAGAGATTCCATTGAACGCTTGGCTGATTTGGGCCTGACGGTTGTAACCCAATTGGATGGCACACCCATTCTATATTTCAGACCGGAAAACTTTATAACCAGAGCAGAGTTTGTTACTTTCCTGATGCGCACCAAGCGTCTGCTGGAACGAACAATTCGAGAGTAGGGTGACCTACTCTCTTTTCTGTCTATTCTAAAGATAGGAGGTGTTTATCATACGAAAATGGGTTGATGTAAACGAAGGGGACTGGTTCTATAACGATGTTATGGAAGCCACGAATATGGTTTTGGATGATGGTGAAGTCTTTGTTGCAGGGATCAACTATAACAAGTTTGAGGAAGGCAAACCATTTGTATATGAAGAAATCAAGGGGCAAACGGGGCAAACTTCATTTAGTCTGCCTGTGCTGATTAAACCAACAGATGACAATCCACTGTATGTGTTTATTGATGGTGTTCAAACGATCTACCAAACGGCTGAAACCAATACTAAGGGATTAACCGATGTGGAGTTGTATACCGGTGTGAAAGCAGGTCAGGTGGTGTCCTTCTGTAGTTATGGTGAACCGTTGCTGGACAGTGCTTGGAAAAGGCCACCCGTGTCCTGGACTGGAGATCTGCCCAGAGCTGTACTTAGTGCAGCGACGACCTATTTTTACGATCCATTCAGTCGTAATCATCAGGAATATTTGTATGCAGCAGGCCAACCGCTTCGCAGACTCAGTATTCCTTCCGAGGTATGGGCAGACACCATGGGAGATGCAGAGGCGGTAACCAAAATTGCAACAAAGGCAATTGGTTACCGAACGGATGTATATTGCGTCAGCCCGGGAGGCTCGGTGTTTCTTCCTTTTAATCTGAACGGTGTTACCTGCAAGTTCAATTATTGGACGAAGAATAACAAGTTCATGAGTGAAAATATCAAAGCGACAACCCTCAAACCAGCATACAACAATTGTTTTTTTCCTAATGCCATTATACAGCGGGGAGAAGCCTTTCATCTGATTAACAAGTTGCGCAAGGTGTTCTATGCCAGATTTACGGACATGAAAGCACCAACGACAGAGATTAATCAAACCATATCTGCTTTTCAAGGGCAACGGGTGTTTAGGCTTAACGGCAATTATCCGGCAGGTAAAAAGAAACTTAAAATTACAGTGAAATTTAAAGACGAAAAAAAAGATAACGTCCCAGAAACACCGGGGTATTCGGAAATTGACAACCACACGGTTGTATTTAACCAACCTTTGTCAGAAGGCGACGAAGTGACGTTCTATTATCTCAAAGATGAGAGCGAAAGGTTCGCAGACGTCGGCAAAGATTCGGCCATTTATTATCGGGACAAAGAGGAAAGAGTCGTACAGAACAAGGATGCTTTCTGGAAGATAGCCGTCTCAGAAATGGAAGACGAAACATTTGCGAACAATGATCCACTAATTAATGGCATTCCTATCAAGAAAAAGATGGATGGTGCGGCAGTAGTTACGGAAATGGGGAGACCTGTAAATGGCACAGACGAAGAAGAGATATGGTTCCTTGGAAATTCCGCTATGACACGGGCTGAAGCCGCAGCTTTCCTGGACCGATTCATGAAATGGACCATCGAGCGATTCAAGTAAGGGGGAGATTACAATATGATTCCAATTTCGGATGAGGTTATGAATGTGCTGTCCCAGCGTCTGAAGCTGGGGGAAGGAGCGCTTCCCAATATCCGTGTCGAAGTAGATCGGCTGGCCTTTATCCCGGGACGGACAGAAGAGTTCAGGCATATCGTAACCGAGCAGATACCCATCATCAGTACAGAATCCGTTTGGGTGGATGAGTCGAGTAATGGTACATATAACGGTTCGACTCAAGCGAATAGCCAAGAGATTTTTTTTCCTGTCAAGGGTAAAACGATTGATAGCATTACAGTTACAGATAAATTTGGTTCAGCCAGAGATGGGGGGTCTCGAAGCCATAGAGGCATCGATTTGTGGGATGAGATCGGAACCCCGATTTTGGCTGCTTGGGCTGGTAAGGTCGTACATACAGCTCGCAATAAAACAAAGGGTGCGGGGAATGCCGTAACGATCAGGCATGCCAGTGGTTTACTCACCAAGTACTTTCATCTGAAAGACATTCTCTGTTCGGTGGATGATCAAGTGGCCCAGGGAGCAGTGATTGGTACTCTAGGTAACACAGGGGGAGTGTACACCAATGGTCACAAGGTTTCAGCTGCTGAACGTGCCGCTGGCAGAGGAAGACATCTACATTTTGAAATTTGGGAAGGGGTTAGTCCAACGTCTAAGACTGGAGAGGGAGGTAAGGCGGTCGATCCCCGATTATATCTGAGCGGAAAGCGTAAAATGCACGGAAATGCCACAACAACATTTACTGATGTAAAGCCGGTTCAGGTCGAGGGATATCCCGGAGAGATTAAACTGAATGAGAAGTTCGACAAGCGAAATTGGCATGAGAAAGACGTTTATACAACCGGATTGAAATTTTCGGATTATGCCAAGATTGAATCGGGCTGGACAATGTTTGATTCAGGAGGCAAGTTGCTATATACGTTTGAAGGCAAAGCTGCCGTAGCTGAATTCGAAATTAACGTGACGAAACTGAGTATGCCCACACAAGGGTTGCTTAGTATTGGAATGGGGACTAATTTCAGTGAAGCGGAAGGGGATTCTTTCGCCGTGGTGATTGATGGTAAAACGTATGCCTATGTCAATAAATTCAACGGGGCATATGATCTGACCAAACTGACGGAATTGAATAATATTGTGATCCCTGCAAAAGCCAAGAGTATCAAGATTAAGGTGACGTATGGGGGCAAACAAAACTCCACTGTCCCAACCGGGTCTGTTCCTGCTTCAAGTAAGAAGTATAAAAAATTCGCCATTGATTATATTCGCATTCAAGAGTTGTTGCCTGCTCCGTTGAAGAATCAAAAGAGTGAAGAAGGGCTCGATCCATCTAAAGGATATTATCAAACGAACAGCTACACAGATTTTATCAATAATAAAAGGGTCGAGACGGATGTTATTCAGGTCGGGTCTTTTGTTTATATGGACACACAGGTTCTTCCCAATATCATTAGTGCCGAAATCGATGATCAGTTTGATTCTGAAGCCCGGGAAGCACGGCTGACGATCTCTAATCCGAGAGGATTTTTCTCCCCCGATTATAATCCTGCTCATTTTCCTGAGCTTGGGGGCGTACCGTCTCCATGGTCGTATTTCGCAAACGGATTCCATATCGGGGTTCTGAGTGAAAACACACCGATACGCATATATATGGGATATGGTCAGCACATGATGCGGGTATTTACGGGACTGATTGATAAGGTGGACATCAATGGCGAAGGCTCCACGTTGGAGATCACGGCTCGAGATATGTACAAGCGTATTATCGAGAAAGTCATTTCCGAGAAAAAAGCCTATCCGGAAGTGGATGAGATAGATAATGTGCCAGATCCGGTGCCGCCTGCAGCAGTTGGCACGGATCGGACATCATCTATCATTCAGGCCGCACAGGCTCAAGCTGCAGCGTATGGTGTACCTGATCATAAGTTTTTGCTTGCGATATGCAGGCATGAGACCGTTCTCGGAACACAAGGTAAGGGTAAAGATGAGAACGGCAGCTTTATTCTTGGATACGGCTGTCCTAGTGAGGGACCGTGTACTGAGAAATACGGAGGTATTCAGGAGCAAATGAAGCGCGGAGCAGAACGGATGTCCAAGGCACTGGCTTCGAGAGGGAAAAAAGTGACTTCCAAGGCAGATGTACTTTATTTCCATAATGGTGGAGACATTGCCCCCATGACCTGGAGTCAGGATCGGGAGAATTGGGTGGACAAGGTATGGACCTATTATCAGGAGATGCTCGCAGACCCGGCAAGCTGGACCATTACAGCAACCTCCACTCCGACAGTTACACCAACACCCGCTCAGCCTGTAGAATTTGAAAAGCCGGCTTGGGTCAAATCAACCGTTGTACTGGATCTGGTTAAACATGCAGGTATGGTCGGTTGGAGGGCAACCAGTGAGGATCGTTCTTATCCTGACTATGTGATTGATGAGACCTATCTGATTGAGGTGAACCAGAAGACAGGCAGGGTCATTGTCCCGGTACCGGGTCAGGAAGGTGAGTTTGAAGTCAAGGATGCAAGTACAGTGCTGACTCCGAACGGATGGCTTAATCCATTTATTGAGGAATATGGCAGGACGTTTGAGCAATGGTCCACCAAAGTTACAGAAGCTGTGCAGGAGGTAATCTCGGAGATACCGTATCGAAGCTACTGTGACCGTTATGGTACATACCGACTGGAACGCTTGAATTATGACAAACCTGTCGTGGCAGAGTTTTCCGAGAATGACAATCTGATCTCCATTACCAAATCCACGGATTGGTCCCGAGGAAGAAGTCACATCGTTGTTATCGACTCGAATAGCAGTCAGAGCAGTTTCGTGGACAAGGAGATTTTGCTCGAACTCAAAGGAGAGATCCGAACCATGGTGCTGGCCGTTCCTTGGGCGAAGACGGTTGAAGCCAAAAGGCAGGTGGCAGAGCGAGCTTTTTTTGATATGAAACGGATGTGCCGTACGCTTCAGGTATCCATTCCTGCGAATCCTGCGCTTGATCTGCTCGACAACGTTATTGTGACGGATAAAACGACCACCACACGAGCTGTATATACGATTAAAAGTATTAAAACCAGTTATTCAGTCGACCGGGGCATGTTACAGGTCATTGATATGATGTGGGCAAGAAAGGGCGTGATGGTGTAATGGCCGGCATTGTAAATGAAAATATTGTATTTCCCGTGCTGGATCTCATCCACCGGGAGCTTCGCAAATATAGCAGTATCACCAATTCGAATGTTTCCCCTCTTGAAGGTGAGCCTTCCGTTACATTATATCGGGAGCACATGCAGGACCCGGACCGGGTGACTGGAGCAGACCTCTTGTATGAATCGGCATGGAAGGTTTCGATCTGGATGAAGTTTGGCTCAGAGGATGAGGAAGACTTTCCTTCCGGGGTGGGCTACTCCCACCCGGATTATGATTATTATAAGTATTTTAGGCTAACGCAGGTGACGGCCCGTACATATGATGCATCTGGAGAGTCGATGTTCACTTACAATATTGCTCTAAATTATGATGACGAAGGACGCTTAACTGGAACGAGCGTAAGTCGTATATAACATGTAGGAGGTGGTTCCATGGCATTTAATGTATCTTACATCGCGGGTGGCGTCATCGACAAAGTGCGCGAGCTGCCGTACCCACACTTCAGTAAAAAGACGATCCCGTTCATTCGGGGACAGATGTTGGACATTCCCGCGGCGAAGACCACCAAGTCGGATACGTTCACCTTGGCGTATGACACAGAGTTTCTGAGCATTGCGTTTGCTGCGAGCCACTACTGTGTCGGCGATTACTGGGAACTGATGATCGGGACAGAGAAGGTATGTCATACCATCTATACGAAGGAACTTCCCGAATCAGTTTCCATGGGGAACAGTTTCGGAATTGTCTACCCGATTCCGGCGGGAACGACCATCACGTTTGACTTCTACAACGCGGTGGCTGAAGCCAAGTCGGTCTGGTACAACATCAAATTTTTGAGATAAGGAGGGTGACGATGGCACTGCAAAAACCGCAGACGAACTTTGCCGCTTATATTGACGGAGAGTCGGAAGCACAAAAATTGATCAACACGCTGGCCGATGAAATTGTAGGTGCTGATATTCCCAGAGTAGAGGGCGGGATTGACGCTAATCGCTGGGAGAAAGTCTATCAATCTGATGGAGCTGAGTGGGTAACCTACAGCAAAAGCTATAACAAGGGTATTATTGGGATGTACGCCCATTCTGACGGAAATCAGTACGAAGTTTACAAAATTCCGGATTGGACTGAAGCCAAAAGTCATACTGGTGATTCTGCATTGGATGCAGATGGCTGTCTATGGGAAGTAAGGCAAACCTATTTTGATGACACCATTGAAGGCATGGCCCAACCGGGAAGAGCAAACATAGGAATCACTTACGGTAACTATAGAACAGGACGTAAAATTCAGGTAGTTCAATTCACTTACCAAGATGGTCAAACCAATGAAACAAAGTACGTAGATATTCCTGGTTGTTTGGTAACTGTTGTTGTAGATGATTCAGTTCCTGACGGGTATAGAGCATACTTGGTACATCAGGTGATTAGAAATCTCGATGGAACGACTAAATCGTCAAATGAATGGAATCAGTTTGAAATAGTCACTGAAATGCCGACAGATTGGGCATATGCTATCAAATTAGCTCCCAAAGGAAAATATCAATATAATTTTTCAAGAAAAGTAAATGATTATGGATACAGTCCCTACTGGATATGGGCAAACATTGTTGATACTTCTTATGAACCTGTAAAGCAACTATACAAGTTTGATGAACTATTCTATACAGCTGATGTACTGAACAATGTAACTGCTCAGACCGTAGTGAAAGCAACTCCTACGGTTCCCACAGGAATTCAAGTTCGTGATTATTATGTCATGTTTGAGCAGCCAGCTCATGACTGGAATTACATTAACATCTACTATGGAGAAGGCTTCGAAGGGAAAGTTGCTCAAGGAAGCCAGAGGGAAACGTATGATGGGATCTGTGATCCTTCAACTATAACGATTGGGAAGGCACCTACAGTCATAGACCAATTGAAGGCACATTATATGTACTTGACATGGAATGATTCATCCGCCATTAAACCTTTCATCCCACCATCCACGAAGTGGAAGCTGGATTATGACGGCAAGACAGAGATCGTAAGCCCGGCAGCTCGGTTTTTCCACGGCAGACATTCTACAACCTCATGGTTGCCTAACAAAAAACGAAGACCGGATTACCTGGTAGCTTACACTTTATCGGTAAACAATGATCGAGTAGTTCTTGTTCTGGAAGGTGATCCTTCACCGAATATTCACAGCTATTACCGCAGTTTTGGATACATAGGCAAGATCGTTCCGTTCAATGATTACGACCATGGAGGCAACTTTGGTGTCACTGTAGGCATGGGTGATCTGCGAACAGATATGACTGGTTATACAAAAAATGACATTCTCACAGATCTTAATCCGGATATCTATGCCAGATACGGTGAGTATACTTCAAATGGTATGGACTCCATGTCCATGTTGAAGACACGCAGTAATGTCTTGTTCCAGCGGTATTACCCGGCATTTATTTCGCATCTTCCGAACTACCCTTCTGTGGGTAAACTTCCCCCGGGCCTTTCGAAATTGATTGTAGATGCGGATGGCTTCCAGAAATCTCTCTGGACAGGAAAGTATCATGCGAGTCCAATCTACCTTGTTCATCAAGCAGAAGGATATCGGGGTTATATGGACGGTGTAGTTGCGATATACGACCATAATTTGGTCAATCGCGATGAATTAATCGTAGATACAGAAATTTTGAAAGATCCTTCCAAACCTGCATTGGGTACATGGACAGAGGTTTACAAGTTTTTCAGTATCAAGAGTCCGTTGAATCTATTCAAACATTCCCCATCCCCAGATGTAATTACGATTGCATTTTTGAAAGAGATAAAATAAGGAGGATTACATAATGGCAAATTTTAAATATGTAGAAACAATCACTACTTCACAGGATGTGTTAACAAAACTGAAAGAGGAAGTTACAGGGTTTAAGAGTTTCCCGTTTGAATCCACTGCAGGCGAGTCTCAGGAACAAAATCTGTGGGAAGTATTTTACGAAGAAAAGGACAGTAGTGACCGTATTCAGGAACTTATTCTTCGCGGAATGATGACCATTGGAACACAAGCTACACCGATTACTAAGCATTTCTATGTAAGTTTCATCAATCATGCTCTGGTACCACGCGTCGTTGCACCTGTTCCAGCCTATGAGGAGCATAGTACGCTGACTGTGCAGTTGCTTGAAGGATTCGAAGGCAGTGAACCAACCACACTACCGGTAACTACTCGCCCAACATTCAAGCTTACAGGACATCCGGTACTCTACCAATGGGCACTGGAAAACTACACACCAACGGATCGAAATAAAGAAAAACCTGTGTACATGTATGTGAATGTCATGAACAATCGTTTGGCGATGGTTCTCGTCGCCGACCCAGCAGTAAACTTCCTTGATTACAAAAAGTCCTTCTTGTATGCAGGTGCATTGAAACCGTTCAAATACAACCTGAATGATGTAGACGGAAATGTAATGCTGACAGCCGGAGCGGTAATTGAGGAACCGGATATCTCTCAGATTGCCACAACAGGAACGTATTACTATGGTCAATATACCTCTGCAGGTAACAACACACTTCAGATGTTGAAAACCAAGTCAGGTATTGAATTCCAGCAGCACTATCCTTCCTTTATCACACAAGCTCCACCGAAAGGAAAAGCTTATCAAGATCCTGAATTGGGTGATACCGGTTTGGAACTGGAGCCACAGGGCTTCCAGGCATCCAAATGGACGTCCAAATATCACTTGTCACCGATCTACGTGGTGCATCCTTATGAGGGCTACCGTGGTCAATTCGATAACTGTATCGCGGTTACGAAGCATAATATCCTTCACCTGGATGAGTTAATCATTGATGTGGAGGGCAAGTCTTGGGACCAAGAAGTGTATCGTTACTTCGATACCGATACAGCACAGAATTTCATGAATCTGTCTGCCAACCAACGTATGGGTGTAGCTATCCTGAAGGAAGTCCGTTATACGGCGTAAGTTAAACTGAATCAAAGCTGAGTCGTATAGATTCAGTGAGAGGGAACTTTCTGAGACTCCACTCAGGGGTTCCCTTTTTTTAGTTGGAAGGGGGCAGTGACGTGAATCAAGTAGTCAACAAGTTTGATTTCACCGTTATAGATTACACGACAACTCAGTACGGTTACCTGTTTACAGTCGGAACTACAGGAAGCAGGCCTGAGGATTATCGATTTATATATATGCCTTACAGCCGGTATCCAAGTGTCCTGATGCTTGATTTTTACATGGCAAGATCGATCTCTCATGGATTTAATCATCAACTTGTGGAAGCGATTCGCAAGGATCTGGAAGGAGAAGAACGATTTATTGTTCTAAGTGATGCTGAACAGGATAAAGAAGGACTTTTACACAGTTCCATGGAAGGGTCGAGCTCTGCTACCAAGCAAGGCGATGTCATGGAATTTTCGTTCGAAATGGAGCGATCTGCGTTAATTGAAGCTTTGGAGATGGATCATCAAGATGAAGGCCACAGGCCCGGAGGATTAAAGGATTCATTCATTCATGAAAATATGTCAGAGGGCTGGCGCGTAGATAACGATAAAGAGCTAAAGATTGTCCGTAATTTGGGTCTAACTCGTAACTTTGTGAAGAATCTGGATAAGTTGGAGCCAGGAAAAATCAGTTTCAGGGTTAGTGAATTTGGGATGATTGCGGATTATGCAGATAGTGCAGAGCAAGATAAAAACTCTGAACTGGAAATTAAGCAATGGATACACGCTGTTCGAAACGATAAACCGGATATGGATGTGGCAGAGGTTTTCGAGAAAGTGCAGAAGATCATTGGACGCCGGACACAAAATGATTCTTTGTTAGAAGCCATTCAGGACCACTTCAGAAATACAGAACTGGAGAGAAGCCATCAGTCCCGGAAAGTAAGCAAACAAGATGTGGAAATTATATATCAGGACCTGCTAGGTTTCCGTGATGATCATAAAGAAACATTTGCTGAACAAGCTGCCATGATTGGGAAAAGGGTAGATGATCATCAGCAATTGTCCGTTCTCTCGGATATGTCGACTGCTTATATACGTCGCTTTCAGGAAATAAAGTATATGCACCTTGATCGCATGTTGCCGTTATCCCAAAGAGTGTATAACACTTCACAATTGGCTCTCATGCAAACACTAGGGACAGCTATGCGAGAAACAACCTTTGCCGGAACGACTACAGGCAGAATTGGTCAAGCAATCAGAGACATTGAAGAGAACATGTTTCTTTCGCAACTGAATCAGGCTACGCGGGTTATTGAGAATGAATTGACAACTCATGAGAATGTACTTGCCAAACTGAAAGATCGTCAGTACCCGACTGTTCTACATACCGAAATGAGAAGTACGCGAGAAGTCGACAAGCAACTATACTTTCATGATGATCTCAGTCAAAGCAGCCGTGATCAACATGAAAATGCGTTAGTCTTTCGTCCGAATGATACTCTGTGGCATCCGCTCCAAGCTCACAGAATGATAGACAAACATCCGGCAACTACAGCATCCGGTATCATTTTGGCAGCCAGAGATATAGGGACTATTACGGATGTGGAGAGGCAGTTTCCTTGGGCTGTTCGGGATCAAGCGAAAGATATGAACGTCTTAGGTGATCTGACTACGGGGCAAAGAGTTTATTTGGAGAAAATGTATATTGAGCATGAGCGTCCTAAGGCACGACGGATTTATGTGGTTCATAGTGAGGTAGACCGTCATGCAGAACAGGCTTATCGGGAGAGTGCGGAGCACGGTTTTGTTTTCAGAGATTTGCAGGAGAGCAGAAGGATCAGTAAGGTTCCTGGGTATGTAGAAAGGGAAAGTAGGCTAGGCAAACGAGTGGCTGCAGAGGCTCTTGAAATACTCAATAAGCCATCACTTGGTGAAAGGAAAAGCGAGTTCGATAGCTATATTGAGGACAAGTTCCATACTGCAAAAACAGAAAAAAGGAATTTGTTCATCCCGAACAGCGAGGAAGGTGCAGAAAGAGAAGCCTCCTTTGAAAGCTATACGGCTGCTTCAACAACGGCAGAAAGAGCGTTGGCTCATGATTTATGGTTACCTGAGTCTGAGGACCATTTGGGTGACAAGGAATTATTCCGTTCGACCATGCTCGAAAAACTAAATTCGTATGGAAAGAACGACGAACAGAAGCATGTACATTTGACTGAGAAACCACTTGTACTACATAGAGAACGTAAAAAGCTACATCTGGAAACGATTCTGCAATCCATCCGAGATCGTAGTCGACCAGCCTTAGTTCGGGATGAGCTTCTGGACAAACTGGTTGGAGGAGGATGGTTGGGAAATAAAGCATACCCTGGATATCTGGATGAGGAATTTATCGTAGGAGAGATCTTGGAGAACAGCCCGGCAGTCATTCTGGAGATGATGATGGAAGCTGTGAATAATGCAGACGCCTCGGTTTATTTTGCTGAACCGTTTTTGGCTGGGGTTAGAGAGCGGATAGATGCGTTAATCGATTGTGGGATCTTAACAGCTGATATAGACGGAACCAGATCAGGCATCATTTCCTTTAATTTCGAAGGTGCGAAGGAATTTAAGCCAGGTGATATCGGAACGGAACTTGCAGAAGCATCCAAAGAGTTGAACATAACAGTACTTGAAGATGAATCTCGAGTGGCCGAACTCAACAGACGTAACTCCACACTAGATATAGACGTGTTCGAGGGAGTGAAAATAAAAGAAGATCAGCATGGCGAAATCACGGAAGTCATTTACGGCGCAGATTTTAATGCAAGACCGGCTATTATTGAGTTTGAAGATTCATTAGGTTGGTTGGAACATGAAGGGGGACTATTCCCCGATGATCCAATGTATGAAGGAAGTCAAGTTAAACGTAGAGGACAAGCCTTTGATGAGCACAGTATAGGCGAGAAAGACAAACGGAAAGGAATGGCTCTTGACCATCATATCGTGAGTTCCAACATGAACCGTGAGAGTGTGATTCATACCGAATTCAATATGGGTGGAGTTTCCCGCGATCGCTATGGCATGATTGATGAGGAATACACCATGGGTGGTATGAACTTGCGCCAGATGCTTCTGAACAGCGAGTATGCTATTGGAACATCAAAGACTCGCGAGGGATACTCATATGATCAACAACCTACTTCTACTAATCCAACAAGAGAAGGTTTAATCAGTGGTGAATACTCCATAGGCACAGCCAAGATTAGACAGTTGTATTTGAATGAGAGCTATTCTATTGGCATGATTGAACCAGGTCAGGCGGCTATCGATATCGATTACTCACTGGGGACTATGGAATGGAGATCAGCACTGCTCAGCGACGATTATTCCGTAAGCAGCGCGAAATATCGAAATGGAGTAGCTGAGATTGAATATACGCTGGGTTCATCGTGGGTAAGAGAAAGTGCGATGGATATTGAGTTTAATGCAGGTATGCTGCAAGCTAGGGAATCCACTTTGATAAATAATGCTTCTGAAGCGATTAGGGTTGATCGATATGGATCGGTTCAAGTTGAGATATCCCTAGCCACTACTGTCATGAAGTCTGCAAATCTTGACAATATGCAGACGGCTCATTCCGTCATGCGCAAAGGGCAATTCAACGTTGAAATCCTTTCGGATAATATGAACAGATTGTCTCTTATGCTTGAAGAAAACCATTCTACAAGAATCTTGAAAGAGGCATCCGTCCATGAGATTGAGAGTGAAGTTGTCAAGTTACGCTTGAGTGAATTGCATGGTGAGGGTTGGTATGGCGGTAAAGGTATCAGAGATACTGACTTGGTCGAACTGATCTATGATTCGATAAAAAATAAAAAGGATTCGTCATCGGATCGTGATGTGATCCTTGCCTACAAGCATACTCACGATGCTTACCTTCATGAGACAACGGATAGCACGATTGAAAAAATTTCCAATCTTGAAGTACAACTTATAGCGGATAAACCGCAAAATGGTTACCTTGACCTCACGTTACCACTAGGCGGTACAAATCTTAAATATGCAGATGTTCCAGTGGAATCCGTGGGTGGGACGGGGCTCAGTTATGGCGATATACCTGTAGAGATTGTTGGCGGAACGAATCTGAAGTACGGTGATGTTCCGGTTGAGATTGTTGGTGGAACAAACTTGAAGTATGGAACAACAGAGATTGTACTCTCAGCGGACAAACCCCAGTACGGCAATATGGAAGAGAATCTGCTCGCCGACAAACCGCAATATGGATATTTAGAAGAGAACATGTACGGTCTGAAAAATGCCAAAGATTCCACTATGGATGAGCAAATTCATGCGTTTAAAAACGGTAATGAAGCTGATTTGATCCAAACGCTTGAGTTAAATAAAGAGGATAGATCAGCATTCCTGCCTGACAACCTTTTTGGGGTAAAAGCTGAAAGATGGGCACATTCTCATGAGACGATCAATGATGTAGTGAAACTGCGTAACGGGACGCTGGATCAGGACATGTTCTACGGAAACAAGGAATTTAATGAATCCATTTTGGACATGGAACTGGTTGGCTTCCAATATAAACAGATAGACCTGATCCAAAGCGAATATGCTTACCTTAAAGCGAGAGACCTTCATATTGAAGATAACTCGTTCATGAGCTCCAGAAGTTCTTATGACGCGTATAACCACCAATTGGATTCTGGAATGAACTTGTTAAGAAGCACGACTCTGGATTGGGGGCAATTCGCAGCGGGGAAAATGGATCGATATGGTCATTCACATGAAATGGAAAGGGGCGTTGGGGGTGAGCGAGCCGGTGAGCATTTTGATGGGATATATGGTACCACATTCCAGAGGTTTGCTTTCTCAGGTGACGAGTTAAGTTACGGAAGTAGTCTTCCGTACACAAGCTACGTTGTTAATGACGGGGAGAGTTTTGGCAGTAAGTTAATAGACCAGGGTTATCTTAGTGAAGATGATTTAAAAGGGATAACTGAGGGACGTGAATCCGGTATAGAAAGAGAGTTGCCAACTGGTATAGCGAACGCCAGATTGTCTGAAATCGAAGATCCTGATTCTCTCATGGCTTCATTCGAAGAACGCTGTTCTCAAGTCATCACAGGTTTTATTTTCGCTGAAAGACCTGAGAAAAGAGCAGATTATCTGGAACAGTTGCACGCGTTCCTTCCCGAGAGAACAGCTCATCTTATGGAAATGTATCACGAAGCCAAGATGGAACCGCGTGAGAGCTTCACACTGAATGATCATCTGGTGGCTGAACGTGAATCCGCTGATGCTTATATTCCGATGATGGATACCATGGCGCAGGGTCTCATATTCGATTATTCGGAAGATTTGCTGGATCGAGGAATGGATCCTGAGGACTGGGAAGGCGGGTTGGGTGTGCCGGAGGACTACGATCCGAATGATCCGTTTAATGTGTACTATCCGTATTCCAAGGATATGGATGCGTTGGAGTTGTCCCAGTCCGATGATTGGACTAAATTCGGACAAGGCGATTGGGATCGAGATCAATTGCTTGGAAAATTTTATTACAAAGAAGATACGAAGGACATCAGTGGATGGTATCGCAATAATTTCCTGGCCGAGACGTATAAGTTCTCAGTTGATTTCAAGGTAGATACAAGTACGGATGGGGATGGCGCAGGAATTATTTTCAAATATTTTGATGAAGATAATTATTGGATGTTTATGGTTCATGGAGGAGACAGCGATAACAGTCTGGATATGAGAACGCCGATGCAGCTATATAAAATCGTTGCTGGCAATCCAACTGCAGTGGGTTCTCCGATGCAACCCTTTAAGTGGGAGAAGGATAAGTGGTATACATTGTCCGTGTCGGTCATGAAAAATAAAATCCAGATCTACACAGATTCGAAATTGCAATATGATCTGACGGGCACCGATTAACTCGGTGCTCTTTTTGTCGTATAGAGAGATTGGGAGGTGATTGGTATGGGTCATACATTTGGTTTGTTCTCCAAATCACAGAGAGGTGTATTGTTCGCCAATATGAGAGCGAAGATTGCGGACGAAAGTTACGGCAACCCCAATAACCCTGCGTATTTACCGCAGAGTCCCAATGCACCGAGGAGTGAAACGGACCGGCATGGCGAAGAAAATAATCCTATTCTGGGTGATCCAGGTTACGGTCAGATCGGACGATGGCAGACGGTTCAATTGGATGCACTGGAAAACAGTATTGATCAGATCATTGAGCAATACCTGAAAGATAAGTCCTGGTATGCGAGTGTACGATGCCGTGAAGCACTGTGGAATATGTATCGCAGGATTGAATGGTGGGTAGAACAGCAGCAACCTCCAGATAAAACACAATATCAGAGAGTTCTGCAAATGGTGAAAGACTGTATTCACAAAATTCTTGAAAACGCCCAGAAGCCTGGCGGTAGTCATCATGGTGTGTCATTGCCGATCTGTCCGGCACCCTACTACCATCATTTTAGTGGGAATTACTTCAATCATTTTGATGCAACTGTATATGAGATTCCACTCTTTTCGATGAAAAAGGATGTCCCGTTCTCGAATAAATTCCCTGATTTCTTCAGATATGTATCCTCAACGGAGGATCAGGAATGGGTAGCTGTCCACTCCGTAGGCCGAAATGAACAATCTGGTTCAGAGATGATCTTGAAACTGGACTTAGGGCTTCTGGAGATTGGGAACTCATCCAAAATTACATTCAACTGGCGTGTGAAACGTTATGGACAGATCAGGTTCAAGTACCTGGCTAGTGCCAAGCGCGGTAATGGCATGCTGTTCTATATTAATGGTCAGCAAGTCGGAGGTGAATGGAGCGAGAACAGCGGATGGCAGGAAGCAGCATTTACTTTGCAGCCAGGGCAGATGTACAAGTTCGACTGGTTAATTCGCAAAATGAGACCTGAAGTATGGCAGAACAATGGTATCTATATCAAGGATGTTGAAGTCGTTGAGATTGTGGATACACGTAAGCCACCTGCGCCGAAAGATTACGATCTGGATGGTGAGGACGTATATGAGTATGGAAACTGGGTTGTAAGATCCCCACAAAGTGTGGCACAGGCCCATTTTAAAGGACAGTTCATTACGGATGATTTGCGTAAGAAAACCATGACGATGGATCTGGATAACGAATGTGATGGTACGGTTTCATTTGCATACAAAATGGGTGTGGATGAAGAGCCGTATCCCGATCATGATTATCAGTTGTTTTTTGATGATAAAATGCTTGAACGCACTCAGCGCGGGGATGGAGATCATGGCAGTTATGCTACGTCAGTACATGGTGTGGAGTGGAGACTGAATGGGGAATATTCAGAAACGGAGACTAACCAGGCTAAAATTGAATATGAGATTGTTGCAGGGCCGGATACGACGGTGGACTTGAGAGGTGCGCTCGAAGTAACTTGTCCTCCGCGAGAAATTGATCATTGGGAACCGTCTCACTATGGACAAGGAATTGGAAAATATGAATGGTATATGTCGGGAAATCCGAGATGGATTGATCAAGGAGATGTATTGCGTCTAGAGGAGCCAAAAGTAGGGGATATGATCGCTGAAACTTCAGTGAATTTGCCGGATGAAGGGTGGTTCATATTCAGTTATAAGCATCTGTTAAGGCCTACTGAAGCGTTTGAGGTAACGGTAAACGGTATGTCTGTTCATTATACAACGATGCATGGTGACGGCGAACAAATACGTATTCCTTTGCAAGCTGGAAACAACGTTATCCAATTTCGAATCAGAGATAGTTTAACGGAGGAACCCTTTAAATATCAGTTGGACAAGTTGTTTACCTATGGCAATAACACAGGTAATACATATCGCACAACGTCTCCGCTAGGCTCTTATGTTGATGTGACACGCGGGTGGGATGTAACGGATGCTGGAGCAACTACGCAAACAAGCGGGGATACAATTACATACAGTGCAGAGCTAAATCCGGGGGCCAAATTAAATATTAAAGAGCATATGCGTATTTATCCCGCGATGGATTTCGATTATGATCCAGAGACGGGTGAGAATAGAGATCAAATGTTGTTTGATGAACTATTCAATAAAGAAGATGAGATTGATTCAAGATTAAGATTTACAGGAAGCTGGGAATGGAAGGAGTTAATTGCTGGTGATGGTGTGATGTGGGCTCAGGGACACAATCAGGAGTTCATCTGCGAACTCGAAGCACATTTAAATAAGCCCGGTTATATATTCTGGCAGTATGGTGGAGATTTCGATCCCGGAGAGAAATTGGAGCTTCAAGTAGATGGTATTACCGTCTGGACAGGAAATCAATCGAATGGAAACGAGGGAACTAACTGCATGTATCCAGTTCCTTCAGGCAGTCACCGTTTTCGCTGGATATACCGGGATGGTAAGGCTTATGTGCCTAGCGACGGTAACCCGGGTGGATCTGGCAGCGGATCGGCAAATCCAGGCGGAAACGGTACAGGAAATGCTCAGTCTAATGGTTCGACTACTACAAGTCCATTTGGAGAAGTATGTTTTCCTGGTGGAATGAAAAATCATGAAATTCAGTATGGACAAAGTTCTTATGCAGGACGGTCTGACCAGACGAGTCTGTGGGGATGGAAAAATGAAGGAGCAACTTACGATGGTAGTCACAGACTTCTGGATGAAGGTAAATATATTACCAGGGATTTTTATGCTCCTCACATTGGTAAAATCGATTATGTTGAGACACTTAAGGTATATCCTATAAAGAAATTAAACAACACGGGTTTACGCCCCCTTCGAACTTCGGACATGATGAGACAGTATTATGCAGAACCAGGTACCATTTATCAAAATAAAGAAAATAATTATTACGGATTAAATGTGAAAAATCTATCTCCTGGGAAACCGGAGACGGAGTTTAATAGTCCACATACAAAAATGATTTATCAACGTTTTTACTGTGAAGGCGAGTTTAGTATTGATTTTAGATATATTTGTTATCTAAAAGATCGGAATCAACAAAAAGCGAGATTTAGAGTTTACTTTTATCCTGAATCTGGTACAAAACGAATAATATTAAATGAAAAAAATAACAGGGGTAAAAATAACGGGAAAGTAAATTACAAAAACATAAGTGCTTCAGACTGGAACACAGCAGCGACCTTTTCTGAGACAGTTCCTAATTTGAAAGCAGGATATTACTATATCTGCATTGGCATTACGGATACTTTTGATGACAGTGATCAAGATAATGATGGGTTTCTCTACCATGCTTCTATTAAGAATCTATCCATTAAAACAAAAGATTCTGCTGGATTGAACGGCGGCAATCTGGTTTATCCTAACAGAACGGATAGTGAGACGTATGTATTGGTTGATTTAATCGATAAAACTGCAGGTTCAACGCTTTACTCCTATCGCTACCCAGCAAGTAATGGACAGATACAGACATACAATATGGATTTTACTCCTTATACAATACCTGGTAAGGCATACACAGTTCAATACAGTTTGCATAAAGCATCAGGTGCAGCTGGCGGTAGTGGCTTGGATGCTGGAGGATTTACACTTAGTGGAGGACGTTTTAGAGAATATTGGAATGCGTACTGTACAGATTCACAGGGACGTTTCTATTTGGAAGGACAATCACCACATCCTGGGGAGGATACATGGAATCCACCTGGCCCAGGCACGACTGCGCCAGATGGTGGCAGTCATGCCTGGCTCGACGTTATTCGATTGTACGAGAATAAAGATAGGGTTTGTCGAGGAACCAAAATTGTCATTGAAACTTATGAGAATGGTCAACTGTTAATTCCACCACGAGAAGTTACAAATGAAGATGATCAGATCATCTCCATTGAAGTCGAGAATACCTCAGATCAGAAAAAAAATTACGAGGTGCGTGTTCGATTCGAGCAGGACTGCCCTGGAGATGGCGCCATGATCTGGGGCGGATCGATGCAACTTGACGATATTAGCAAATTAGATCCATCCTGGGCAGAAGTGACCCACTTCGAAGTTTGGAATAACAAACCCATCTGGATGGGCGGCTGCGATAACAGTAATATGCGCGTGAAAATTACACGTGAGGACGGAAAAGTGTTATGGGATGAAAAGTATTACGGTGACGGATATCGTGGCTTCGAACTGAATGATCTGGCTCCCAAGCCATATAGCAAGTATAAGGTGGAGATTACAACGGATCAGAAGGGACAGATCAGCAACTGGACAGGAAAACGATATCTGACCACTTTCCGGGTGCATGACTTCAAAGCCTACGAAAGATGGGTGTGGGTACCAGAGCCGTTTGATTGTCAACTGGATTTCTTCATTGACGATGAACTGATCAAAACATTCACTCAGGAGGGTGGATACTATACATTTTCACATCCAGTGCCCAAAGGCAAACATGAATTCAAATGGGTGTTCACCTCGCTTCAGGAAGTGGGCACGCGTAGTTACGAATACGCTAATCTGGACTGGATGGAACTGACCAACTGGATCTGTGATGACGTCTATGTCATTCCTTACTGCGAAGGCGGTGGGGGAGACAAGTGTGTTGAAGCGCTTATTAAATGCTTGCTGGAAGTTTGGAAAGCAAGGCCTAAGATGTGTGTAATCGGTAAACGCATCTGGTTATTCACGTAAAGAAAGGAGGAGCTGTATGGGTGTTGCGAGATTGAAAGAGTCAGGCAGGATATATGAGGATGCGTTCGCAAGCTCCAACCTGGATTCCAAATGGGAAGTACTCCCTAACGATGCTACTCGCTATGAAGCGGGTAGTGGCAGTTTAGTGCTCAAACATGGTCAAGATCCACTGTATATGTTCTATAAACCGCTGACAGATATGAAGCAATTCGTCATGGATGTGAAGAACAATTATAATCCCGATACAGAGGGATGCTATGGTGGGGTTATTGTTTTGATAGACGAACATAATTACATGGAGATTGAAGAGTTTTTGGATGTGTCTTTGCCAATGCCTT
Source organism: Paenibacillus sp. SAF-068 (assembly GCF_051967555.1). Taxonomy (NCBI): domain Bacteria; kingdom Bacillati; phylum Bacillota; class Bacilli; order Caryophanales; family Paenibacillaceae; genus Paenibacillus; species Paenibacillus sp. SAF-068. Next base: position 3,151,410 of record NZ_JBQCJX010000001.1, on the reverse strand, counting down.
TGCTAAAGACCTACCCGTGGATACGTCTGATTCGAGATTACAACTATTACACGGCGTATTGGTCGGATGATGGCGCGATGTGGAACATCATTGGTTCTGTAGAACTGGTGGGAGCTCCTAAAATTGGTCTCTATCTGAAGGGTGAGGGGGATCATCCCATGCATGTTCAGTATATTCGAATCAACAAAGGAACATCTATTGCCGTAGATAATCTAATCAAAGGAACTGTAGTTGATCTAATCGATCAGAATGGTGTTGTGCTTGAGTCCAGGGTATGCCGATCTGAAGAAACGGTTGTACATTTTAACATGGATCGATACCCATATCCGTTTGAAGGCAATTTTGGGATTAAACTTCCGGATGAAAATCGGTTTCAGGCCATGGATTCCATAAAGTTATATAAGGGAGATCTAATGTATTTTGAGGTTACACCAGACTTATATTACAAAGAGTCAAATCCTGAAACAGGAGAAGATTTCGATGTGCTTCTCTATCCCAATACGGATCGGTTTCTAGGATATTTAACGGCAGGTGGTTCTGCTACACAAGAAGTTCGAATGTTTGCCAAAAACCCCATGATATCAGGAGACTTCAAAAATGTAACTTTTGCGCTCACAAGCGGGACGGATAAAGTGCAGATTGCGCCTGATGTTGAAGGCATTCCTGGTTCCTTCAGCCATTCAATTACCGCGTTTACCATTTTACCAGGAGCGTCCTATCGATTCTGGCTGCGAATGGAAAGGGAAGAATCTCAAGACAGGTATGCTTCTCAGGTCAAATTTTCGCTACAGATGTATTCGACATACATATGACTTAATCGTATGGGAGTAATTACGTATAGATCAAGTAAGGCATGAATGGAGGTGGCCACATGTCAGTAAGAATTAACCAGTCTCATCGATCATCCGCCAAGAGTCATAAGGAACTGAGGGATATTGGGGAGCATACGCATGATGAGATTGATTCCTATCTTGCAGAGTTGGATGAAGCCAGAGGGTCTGCACTCAGTCTAGGTGAACGAATCACTGTCATAGAAGAGTCTGCAAGTGATAGCCGAGAAGCTGTAAAAGATCATGAACAGAGGATAGACGATGTCGAGACAAAGGTTATTTCAAACAGCTCACGATTGGATGATGTTCAGCAGGATATTCTGACAGCAAGAGCAGATGTCAATTCCCTTTCCAAGAGTCAGGATGACCATGAGAAGAGATTGAGCCTCGCTGAGACGGAAATAAAAGAAGCACGTGGAGCAGAGGCATCCATAGATCATCGATTTGACACGTTGGAGAAAGCGATTGGAGTTGTTGAGAAGCAACCCATTCAGGATCTCAGTGTTACCAACCCCACATATCTAGATACAAATAACAGTGTTCAAGTTACGATTAATGCAGGACGAGCCAGTATCAACAAGGTTATTGTGGATCAGTTTACTCAGACATTCCGCATTCCAGACATTGTGGCAAATACGACATATTATCTTTTTCTTCATGAGAATGGGGAGTACTCTTACAGTTCAAATCAAAAAGAACCCAAGGATGCCATGATTATTGGTGGACTCGATGTAGGAGTTTCTCCAACAACTTCACTCACGGCTTTGGATTTCAGGTATTTCTTAACAAAGGGTTCTATTGAAAATGACATGTCTCTATTGGGAATTCGTGTAGATGATCTGGAAAAAACCGTTGGTGAGCAATCCGCAACAATTGCTTCACATCATACGGCGATCGAAGCGATGGAAGCTCAATTAGAAGCAACTGCTGAAGAGGTTGAGGGTTCAAGAGAAGATAAAAACGGAGTCGTCTATGATGCTCTCAAGGACAGGCTCGACAACATGCAAAGCCGTCTTGAACTTGCTGAGAGTCGAGGCACGATGGAGCATCAATCCGTTTTCCATTTCACTTCTGCTCCTAACAGCAGGTTGTCGACGACTAGAGATTTTCAAGTGCCCAGATATGTGATTGGTTCGAATTCCGCAGAGGTATTTCTGGATGGAATACGCATGGATGCAGGAGACGATTACATTGAATATAATGATACGCTTATACGATTTAATTTTGATGTGCCCAAGGAAGCCCGAGTAACGGTCATAGGTCGTGGGTCTATTATTAACACCACTTCCGTAACCGAGTATACCTATTATCCAGATGGAAAAGTACATACTGAGAAGATTGACGGAGGGATTAACCGTACCATTGAGCACTTCTATAGCCCGGAAGGAAATCTGGAACGACAAGAGGTTACGGAGAGTAACGGACAGATTAAGTCCATTGAGTATCAGCGTGACATTACGGGTAAAGTACTGCGTGAAATTAACAATGGTGCAGAGTATTATGTGCTTCAAGGAGGTGCTACCTTCGATGACACGGATATCCGGAGAAGGCTAGTCTTTCTTGAAGGAAGTGCACTTGAGCTTGATGTCGTGTATAACTACTCCTCTAATGGTGACATCGAGTCAGAAGAAGTGTTCTCCGCAGATCTAACTCCGCAGCTATTGAAAAAAACATCGTTTACTTACAATTCAGATGGTACCGTTAAGACCGAAACCATGATCTATGACGGCCAGGGAGTTCAGAAGGCATTTGAATACGATGCTAGCGGTAACATCAAACAAGTAAAAATTAGAAAGGTTGTGATTTGACGTGACGAGGACCGTGCAGGATGTGAAATTTGCTCTACATACCATTATGGATAAATTAGTGGGCAATCACTCAGAGCCATTCAGTACAGAGGACATTGAAATCCTGATTTTCGCTTTTGAAAGCAATATCCTGTTTGATAATGTGGCTCATAAATTTCTGCCTTCACTTAAAGGGCTACCTGAAATTCATGAGGCTGCTGCTGGTGGCGTGGAGACAGAGGATGGAGTTGGGGACAAAGAGCAGTCTTACTATGAAGATCTCATAACCGAGAGAAGCGACATGGTGAAAACAGTCTTGTTTACCGCACTTAAAGAGAACATCTTTCACGAAATGAAAATCCGATTTGGTGCTTAAGGAGGTGAGATAGTTGGCTGAAAATATTTTGTTAGGTGCTTTGAGGAGATATGAGTTTTATTCGTATTGTACAACTTTTATTCAAACATTATATGATACGGTGACACAGGATCTATATGGAGATATTCACTGGGAGTGGACGTTCAGTAACAATAATACTTACGCTACCCCCAGAGCTTGGAATAATTCCAATTACACATCAGCAAACAATGGGACTATTACAGCGAAAAATAAAAAAGATCCTAGTATGTTTTTCACAATTTGCACTAATCTTGCACAAACGAATGCATGGTCCGATCGTGTATATTACAAAAATTATGTATTACGAGCAGGTTTACGTAATAACGGTGATATAATAACTCCTGATTTATATACACAAGTTGGTCATCTAAGTGAAATTCCATTACATACAGGCGATTCATACATAGCCAGCAGCAATACAACAAGCTCTCATACAAATGTCTATTTTAAATGGACCTTGTTCACCAGTGAACAATATATCTTTTTATATGGGGAACCTCAAAACAATATAGGGGTTGCATATCCTATTCGACTCTACCTAGGAAGACTGAAGCCCTTTGAAGAAGAGGACCCATTAATCTCAAATGATTTTGTTGGTGTTTTTAGTCATTTTCCAATGGGACTGAATGACTCAGCAGATGAGTTGAAGTATCGAGCAGGTGGTGGCTATGTTAGGAGCTCTCGTAATGGAACTCCTAACGCCTTGTATAATTTAGCCACTAGTAGTCAGGTACCATCACCTGGAGTAGGTGGTAGATTCTTCATCTCCCCTTTTTATGTTTGGCATGATACAGAAGGTGCTAGAGGCGAATTCTATGGAATTCGAACTGCTGTATTAAAAGACGCTAGCAAGTATCCAGACGGATCCATTTTAGATCTCGGAGATGAGAGATATTATGTATTTCATACCAATTCTCAAGCTCATCCTTCTACTTTTCAGGGGTGGTTTACAACTGGCGGGAAATATATTGAGGGCCAACCCTACTTCTTCGATTCAGCCTTACTCCTCGGTGGTGGGCAGCGGGTGCTGCTTTTCGAAATTGAGAAGGAGGTGTAGGGCATGACCATGATTCGCAGACACGAGTTTACCAGTACGCTAGGCTTATTTACTTCAACACTTGTTAACACATTGAAAGATGCACTTGATCCTTACTGGGACACCCTACATACGGCCGAAACGACTTATGCCAACTGGGGAAATGCGCTGCTGACCAATAAAAAAAATACATCCATGCGTTTTACCATGTGTGTTTGGGCACACGCCAGAGGAGTCAACATTCGCTGGGGACTGAAGAACCTGGGAAGCAATGTGGCATCACCAGATCTATTCGTAAATCCGCCCGTGGACACAGATAAATTCATGACGGAAACGCCATTTTTGTGTCATAACGTGCAGTACAATGTGAACTATAAGTGGTCTGTAATTACGAATGAGGACATCCTGTTTATCCATGGAGAAAGTCTGAGTTACCCGGAACGAGCGTACCCAGTACGAATATTCCTAGGCAAATGCCAGCCACTAGAGCAAGAAGACCCGGCGATTGCCAATAAATTTTATGGCGTTTTCCCACATATGCCTTTATCCGCTTCGGATAACAACATAGCAGATCAATATGATACACCGAGGGGTGTGGTTATGACTTCACGGAATGGAACGGAGTATGCACTTTATAATTTTGGAACAGAGTCGATTCCTTCCCCAGGTGTGGGTTCCAGATATTATGTTACACCTTTCATGGTCTATCATCCATCTGAAGGGGCTAGGGGTGAATTCAAGGGTATGCGCTCCATTGTATTTAAAAACAGTGCACAGCACCCGGACGGATCGATCCTCGATCTTGGCAATGATGGCAAGTACTACGTATTTCATGTCGTAGATCAGGATTACCCGAATACAGACTATGGACGTTATTACTACAACTCGAACCAAGTTCCAGTGTATTCAAGGCCAAAGTTCTTCCATGGAGCCAGACTGCTTGGTGGCGGGCAAAGAGCTTTACTTTTCCAAATATAGGAGGTGTCGATGAGGGATGGCTAATTTCACAGGTAAAGTGAAGATGAATGAATTATTCGCGAATATTGTTCAGGGATTTAAAACGATTGCGGGTTCTCCCTGGTCCGTTTTTTACGAGACAGCGAGTGTGATCGTGCTGAAATCGGTGGGCACAACCGGCTCAGATAAACTGTTCTTCAGACTAGAGGTTGGAAACACGAAGGGAACTACGGGAAACAAATTGACCGTGAGTGTGGCTGAAGATGTGATGGCAACAGATGGCAGTATTCCTATAGGCCGAGCTGAAGTGAAGAAGGACTTCCTATGTCATACGAGTGCCGTTGATACGAATCTATTAATTGATTACCAAGTTTCAGTTCAACCAAACCGTATTATTATTTATTTGCAGGGGGATGTGAACTCGGTTACCGGTATATCCAATCTGGGTTACTTCGGAATTCTGAACAGGTATGCCACAGAGACAGATTCCTCGAGTTTGAGTGTAGGGCTCAGTTACAACGGAGATAACGGGATTCGGACGTTGCGTGATAAAGATAAACAGATGGTGAATAACATTTATGATGCCTACTCTGCCATGCTTCCTGTTAATCCAGGCTGGGGGTCTCTTTATCATCTTGCTCCGGTTATTATGTGTAATGGGGTGGAAGGCCCGAGAGGCGAACTTATGGATATCTATGCGGTACCTTCTGCCGGAGTTTCTCATGGAGATGAGATCAAAGTGGGCACCAAAACATATAAGGTATACTCTCTGTCGATTGGTGGACAAAGCTTCTTATCAGGAGCTACGGTTGCTGTCCTGATGAGTTAAGGTGGTGAATGGACATGGCAATACATCAAGGGAAAGTTGTAGGGACCGACGAGAGCGGTTCTCTTTTTACCCAGAATAAGGCGGTGGTCTTCCATGGCATTGGATACGATCTGGATGCTGTTCCGTTAACCGTTGAGGGTAAAGAAATGGTCTATACATTAGGAACGTTATCCACTACGGCTGAATTAATTGACATCTATCGTTGGGGTACTTGGAGGGTGCTGGATAACCATAACGATCTTTTAATTGGATACGTTACGGATAAATATATTTATGGACCACGAACCAGAGTGGGAATTCCTAATGAAAAAAATAGGATATTGAAGCATAAATTTTTGACCCAATCCAGTGGAGTAGGTTTAATTCGAGACACCATAAGAGGACTAAAAGCAAAACAAAATTTTGCGGGGCTCGATTGGTGTATTAAGGTCAAGATTCCTGTCCAGCAGGCGGGATTAGCAGGGAAAACGTGGGGGGATTGGTCTTACAGCGGAAGTGGCAACACGTCTGGCAATCATCTTCGTCCACGGCGGTATCCGGATACACATATTCCTAGAAGGAGGGAAGACGCTTGAACAGGACATGGAAACTGATGGAGGAGATGAGAAAAGTGCTATTGCCGGTATCGTTTGCCCAAAGAATAGAGTATGTTGGCGGTGGGGCGAAGGCAATGATTGATATTCCCATGGAACATCCTCGATTCATGATCAAAACGATCAGAGTCATTCCGTCCAGAGAGACGAATGTGGAAGTCCATGTGTTGAACAGTGCGGGTCCACATCCAGAAGTTCTCTATTTCAACAATGCCCAATACTCAACAGGAAATTTTTTGGAAGGAATTTATGATATGATCGATTTGCCATATGAGGACGTAGATGGGACTTCAACACTTCACTTGTCGTTAAAAAATCTGGGTACAGATGTGACCAACTTCGATATTGAGGTCGTTGGTTTGACTACGAGGTAGGAGGGGGGCACCACATGGATATTGTTTCATTCAGCAAAGCTGCCAAAATAGAACGTGAAGTTAAACAAGCCAGGGATTCTTATGCCTCACTTGATGGCCGATTGAATGCGGTGTCAGTGGGAAACGTGGTCTCGGTTGGGCTCAAAACAGAACTGCCCACCATAGGTGAATCAGGAAGATTATATCTGGTGCGCCAAGACTCAAGCAATCAAAATGAATCAACGACCTATACATACAGCAGAGGGGAATATGTAAAGGTGGGTGGGGATCGAGTTTCGAACCATCCGGAGAATGGAACCATTAATCTTAACGGCACCAGAACGGTGATCTATAACCATCCTGATACACACAGTGCTGATATGATAACAGATGGAATTCATAATGTTATCATGACTCTGGACGAACGTGAAAAATTGTCCAATATCGATCGTGACGCCAATCATTACACACATCCTGATACACATAGTGCTGATATGATCAGTGATGGAGAAACACATGTGAGCATGACTTGGAGTGAACGAAAACGCCTTCATGTCATTGATCCGTGGGAATCGATCAGCGACTTGGTGGATTATACAGATGTGGTTACATATTTTGCTTATGATATACAGGGAAGAGTTATTCGACAAGTCGTTACGGACAAGTACACCGAGCAGCTGGTTAGAGGACCTGTACTGACCATGCCGACTTCTTCAGAAGGCTACGCACAGAATGATTCCTTCTTGGTCATTTCCAATGGTGAGATATATCGATATGATGGTCTGGACTTTGTGCAGCTTCCACCGTTGGTTGATGTCATTTATCAGTATGATGGTGAGGGAAGATTGGTGGCAAAGTCCATCGCCAGGATGGGATCAACACCTGTACAAACCAACTTCCAATATATATATGACTCATTCGGCAATCGCATAGCGGTTAAGAAATACTAATACCTAAGGATAGCATGTGCTATCCTTTTTCTTTTAACAACGGATAATTTATGTAGCCCACATTTACATATGAAGATTAGATTAGCATTAACAGTCGGCTGATCAAGGCGTATAGAGAAAGTAGTATGAGAATGTAATTATATCGGGAGGTAGTGCACGATGAATATTGAACTGACTGCTCATTTCTATTTCAAGGGAAGTGGGAAGAAGAAAACGGTGAACTGGATAGAAGATAATCCTAGATTACAACAGAAAGAGAAAGATTCGGATAAGGTCGTACGCGAAATCCCTTTAACTGCGGATGAGGTTAAGCAAGAATATCGACGACTTTTCACCAAACACAAGAACGAGGGGAAATCGATCACGTTGGAAGATACAGACGATGTGGTTCATATCATTGATCTTACCGATGTCCGAAATATTGAATTGACTTCTGAGGAGGGGAATACAAATGCTGTACAGGCTGACCTTCGCACTGAATGACGAGGAAATTGTCACTACCGAGATCACTTCGGATAAGGAGGACCTGGTTGGAGCGACGGAAGAAGCATTCGATTGGATTGAAAGAAACTATGGAGCCAATGTCGCTTTGAACCTGGTTGCGTTTAGCTTGCTCAAAATAGAGCTTACCAATGAAAAGAAAAATTAAGCGTTCGCGCTAACTAGTGTTAGCTTTTTAGCACCAACTTCTAATCTATTTGAAAAAATATAAAATATAGTTAATAAAGTGATATACCCCAAGTCTAGTTCTGGGGTCTATTCCTTTTTCATGAAAATTTGATAGTGACTTGATTTAATGCTTCCATTGAAACTTGTCTTGCACAAGCAGTTTTGATTAAACTAGGTTGAATTCATATGTTCAAGGGCAGTAGAAGGGATCAGGATGATTGGCAAGGAGGGATGGGACATTGAGATAAAAGACTTGGAAAGAGAGCTCGCAAAGCTGGCATCCAGAATAAGAAAAGATTTTACTGAACGCGGGCCGGTAGATACCAGAGTCTCTATCATGAATCATTTTATCATCTTAAAGTTTACAGCAAAATTCACCAAGCCTGAAGCATTCATGCTGGAACATATGCAATCACACTCAAGTCAAATTTTCGCTGAATACAAGATGAAACTTGCACATATGATGAGAGAAGATTTCAACCCCGTTTTCTCCTATATCAACATGGGTCTGAAGATTGAAGACATCGAAACAACATTTTTTGGCCATGATTTTACAGAACAGATCACAGTCTTCAAGATGAACAAGGATGTTGAAGTGCTGCTTAAAAACGATGAGATAAACATGCCTTAAGACCTATTAACAGACGTTTAAATACTGGACAGGTTCTTAGGAACTAATTTTATTGTTGACAATATCCTACATATTTCCTTATACTACCCTTATGGCGATTGAATAGATTAATAATCTTGACGAAGCCTATAACCTTGTTAAAGAACTTGAAGGCCATATCTTCGGTAATTGGGACGAAATAGATGTCAGACCAAGACCGACACATTCCACCATTTTGGTATTTTCCAGTGGTGCGCTCTGTGTTGGTCTTTTTGTTTTTGTTTGTTTGTTTAAAAATGGTGCTTTACCTTTCACCGTCTACTTCGTATATAGTCCGTAAAAGGACTATAAGCGAACGAAATAAATAAATGTTGCGAACATTAGTTCGTATTTGTTATTCTGAATGTAATAGGATGGGAATGAGGAGGCGGATCAAAGGGAGATTGCTTGATTGTACATATATATATAATAGACTTACTTAGTTTCAATTTGATGCAATAAGACTACATATGGGATATGAGATTTCGAGAGTAATAGCGAGAATGTAGAGTAAGATCATGTTGGATAGCAAATAGATTGTGAAGAAAGAATACGACCGACTAATCATTAAATAGTTAATGGGGGAAATGTATAATGTCTGCTACAACTGCTATGGGTTTTGATGATTTATTTGAGATTGGGGATATAGACATGTTCCTGAATAAAGCGCAGGAGAAGTGTCGTCACAAGCTTAGAGGGAAAACATTTGCCGGGATGGAGAAAGAAGATGTGACCCAGGAGATTATGATCAAATTAGTTAACTCCCTGGACAAGTATGATGCAGAAAAAGCCAAAATGTCGACGTTTATTGATCATCTTATCGAAAATAAAATCAAGGACATGTACCGCAAGTGCATGTCTGAAAAAAATCTCAGTGTGGTTAACGCTTCACAGATTATATGTACGGATCAGACTGGTGGTGATGAATCAGAAGGCACCGATATAGCATTAGCGCTTGGTCACACTGGGTTTGCATATGAAAATTTTGAGTTTGTCACTGATATTATGGAGAATATGAAGCTGAACGAACGTGAGAAGCAGATCTTTAAACTTCGGACTTCGGGGTATGAATTTGTAGAGATTGCAGGAATGTTAGGTGTATCCAAGGCACGTATATCCCAGTTATGGAAAGCGATTCGTGAGAAATACGAAGCATTGTAGTCATAAGTGGCAATTAATAGCCTGAGTTTGATGAAGATAGATTCAGTAACCTACATAGAACAGAGAGAGCACCCTTAACTGGGTGCTTTTTTATGTCGTATAGAGAGACTAGTACAGAGAGAAAGGTGGAACAAGATGCTTAGTGTGGTGGTTTTAGGATTTACTGTGGAGCGTATGGAGGGATATTCGGATATCGCTTGGGCAAGTCATGATTCTTCGACAGCTTCTGATCTAAGCAACAGGGAGTATGCCTTGATCATTGAACAAGTAGTTGTACAGGCTAATGCCGTATTGGTTAATCTGGATATGGATCAATTGACTTCGACTGATATTGTAATCATGCATCTTGCTTATATACATAAAAAACCGATCATAGGTGTTGGTTTCAGGCCATTGGAACCTGTTATTGAAGATTTTATCGTCAAACGGGTGACTGATCTGGACACGGCTGTACTCCATATGCGGACAAACTATATGGTTCTAAGCAGCGGAACTAATACTTCATCTGCGCCTCGAATTAAACTACCGCTCTGATAACACGTATAGAGAATGTAGGGCTAAGAATGTGTACTAAACTTTAACTTAATGGAGGAATAATTCGATGACACATATGATCAAAGCAAAAGAAGATACATTAACGGAAGAAATCGTAGCAAGTATGATTGGAAAGTATATTCACGCACCAACCAATATGCATGAGGTCCAGACGCCAACCGGAGCAACAACCCAGGCTAACGTATGGTTTGCTGGCAGTGTAGCAGGTTACGAAAAAGCCGTTATTGGATTCAATTATGAAGAGGGTGTCTTTCAAGAAGAACCACAAACATTTTATAACGTTCATTTAACGGATGGTATGGGCTACATTCTGACAAGTGCCTACGAATTGGAGATTCATGAACTTACCGAAGAGGAGTTTAATCAACTCATTGAAGAGAAAAAGGAAGAGGAACAAGATTCATCAGGTGAAGAGCAATGAAGGTGTTAAACTACGCCTCGGATTTAGCTGTAAAAACGTTTGTGTCCGCTAGCGCTGCAGGTGTGGAAGAATTGATCAACGCATGGATGTTATCCAAACCCCACACATTCGTTACCGGACTGGAATTTACCTCCACTGTTGATCCACTCAGCGGCATATTGGAATTTGCAGCAATCATCGTATATCAGCCAAGTGAACATGACCAATCCTAACTGTGTACGAGAGTATTTCTTCTAACAAGTGTAGGAACACCATACCGAGATGCTTGAAATATGAAAAGATCAATAAACATCAGTTAACAATAGAATTGGAATACCAAAAGTTCGTTTATCAATTTTACATAGGGAGATCCAAATGGGAAAATTTCCAGAACATATTAGCACGAAATTGAAAGTAGACAAGAAACATTACACTATGGATGACGTAGAGAATATTGAACGTTGTAAGCTCGATGAATATTTCCTCGGAGATTGTATTCTGGTCAATGAGAACCTGATTTGGCATTCCGTTCATAAGTATATTGGAAAGCCCGAAATGATTATTAAAAATCATTGTGTAGAAAAGGATGATATTCTTCAACTTGGCCGTCTGGGATTTATTAAAGCGATTAGAGCATTTGATACTGGGCGTGGCGTGAAATTTAGTTCGTTTGCCGTCACTGCGATTGTCAGAGAAATCCGATGTTTCCTAAGAGACAGTGCAAGTATTATTCGTCCAACTCGCACAGCTACGGAATTAATCAACCGAATCAATCGAGTTGAGCACGATATGGGCTATCTGCCACCAGCACATGAAATTGCATTGTTGTTAGATGAGGAAGAAGAGAAGATCAACAAAGCGCTTCAAGTGGGTAAAGGTGTGAAGTACCTGGACGAGCCTGTCGGTGCTGATGATCAACAAACTCAATCCGTGACGTTGATGGATACCATCTATAGTGGGGAGAACATTGAAGAAGGTGTTTTGGACAAGCTGTACGTGGATGCGATTATTGATTCAGTCAAGCGCAAGCTTAGTGAGAAAGAAGTAACTGTGTTGAAGCATCGAGTAGACGGATTTAATCAAACCCAGACCGCAGATATGGAAGACATCAGTCAGATGAGAGTCTCCAGAATTATGCGAAAAGTGGCTAAAATGCTGGAGAAACCGAAACAGGCGTGATCGTCGTCATAGCCCTTCGTATCATATATAACGTGTCTCATACATAACGTCCCTTCTGCATTCCAGCGGTGAGGGATTTTTGCTGTTTTTGCCCTATGGGACATACTCCAAGTTGTCCGAACATAAGATAGTACAAGATTCCAAGTGACCCGGAGGAATGAATTGATGCGAAAAATAACGAAAGTTCTTGCATGCATGCTTATACCTGTCTTCTTGCTGTCTTCATTAGGGTCTACTCAAGCCCAGGCAACAATTCAAGGTCCGTCTACACATGCGCAAAGCGCTGCGCTCATTGATGTCACATCAGGCCGGATCTTATACAGCAAGGATGGGGATAAGGAACTACGAATTGCCAGCCTGACCAAAATCATGACAGCGATCGTAGCTATCGAACACAGCAAGCTGGATGAGAAAGTGAAAGTGTCCCCCACGGCTTTTGCCAAAGAAGGATCGTCCCTCTATCTGAAGTTAGGTGAAGAAATGACACTTGAGAACATGCTGTACGGGTTAATGCTCCGTTCAGGCAATGACGCGGCCTCTGCAATCGCGGAACATGTAGGTGGTTCGGAAGAAGGGTTTGTTCTGTTGATGAACAAAAAAGCGGAGCAAATCGGTCTGACCAATTCCCATTTTATGAACCCTCACGGACTGGATGCAGAAGGGCATTATTCCACAGCCAATGACTTGGCCAGATTAACGGCATATGCGCTACACAATCCTGTTTTCAAACGCATCGTAGCCACGGAGGATAAATCCGCACCCAATCCCAATGAAAGCTGGGAATACTCCTGGCATAACAAAAATAAAATGCTGCGGATGTATGAAGGCGCGGATGGAGTGAAAACCGGCTATACCAAGAAAGCTTTCAGATGTTTGGTCAGCTCGGCTACACGCAACGGACAGCAGCTGGCCGCGGTAACGCTAAATGATGGAAACGATTGGAATGATCATGCTCGGATGCTTGATTTCGGGTTTGAATTCTTCCCATTGTTAGAGATTGCGAAGCAAGAACAACCTGTGCAAAATACAGATGTGGTTACAGGAAGGGGATTTTGGTACCCACTGGCTGAGAGTGAGAAAAGTTCATTGACCAAAAAGTTGATTCTGTACGCAAATCGCACCCAGTCGGAAACGGAAGACAATAAACAATTAACAGACCCTACGTTTGGATTGGCAGGACGCATCGATATGCAACTCGACGGTAAACTTGTTGGCTCGATTCCCGTATATCGCAAAGGCAGTTATATTCCTCCTGAACCGAAGACAGATGAGGCAACGATGGGGGGAATCGGAGACGTCTCTTCCTGGGCAGCAGCATGGCGTTTGGTGTTAAGTCACCTGTTGTCTCCTTAGTTAAATCGTCGTTGAAGGGAGGATATAACCAATGATCAATTTAATTTGGTTGCTTATGATCTTAATCGGTTTTGCTTTTGCAGCCGTCAACGGCAATATTGAAGTGGTCACGCAAGCTGCTTTCGACGGAGCGGCGACGGGAGTCACAGTCTGTTTTGGACTGATCAGTGTGCTTGTGTTCTGGATGGGTATGATGAAAATGGCTGAGGATGCCGGCCTCATGGCCCGGATTGCGAAGCTGCTGGGTCCGGTTGTGGGCTTCCTGTTCCCTGATGTGCCCAAAAATCATCCGGCAATGGGTTATATTCTTTCCAATATGAGTGCCAATCTGTTGGGACTGGGAAATGCGGCTACACCTATGGGGATCAAAGCCATGCAACAACTGCAGGAGCTTAATCCGGATAAACAGACCGCTTCTCCGGCCATGTGCACATTACTGGCTCTGAATACGGCTAGCATTACGATTATTCCGACAACGCTGATCGCCATCCGCTTAAACTATCATTCCGCCAATGCAACAGAGATCGTGGGAACAACATTAATGGCTACCATTATCGCTACACTTGCTGCTATCATCGCCGATCGCTGGTATCGGAACAGGGCTTTACACAAACCGCCGCGTATACAGAAAAGTGGCAATCCCGGCATGAAAGGATGAGCACCTTTGTTAACCTTCATCAACTGGATCTCCGTCTGGGCCATCCCGGTTATTATCGCGTTTGTTCCATTATATGCGTTTACCAAAAAGGTCCCGGTTTACGAATCCTTTGTTGATGGGGCCAAGGATGGATTCTCTACTGCAATCAGTATTATTCCGCATCTCGTGGGCATGATGGTCGCAATTAGTGTATTTCGTGCCTCAGGTGCACTGGATTTTGTGATTAGCCTATTTACTCCGTTGGTGTCCTGGATGGGTGTTCCGGGCGAAGTGTTGCCACTTGGAATATTGCGTCCTTTGACGGGGACAGGCTCTCTGGCGTTTACAACCGATCTGATCAAAACCCATGGCCCTGACTCCATGATTGGACGTATGGCATCTACGATTCAGGGGAGTACAGATACCACGTTATATGTACTTACTGTCTATTTTGGGGCTGTAGGCATAAGAAACGGTCGGTATGCACTCAAAGTAGGGTTGTTTTCCGATGTCGTTGGTTTTATTGCTGCCCTCGCCATTTGTTTGCTCGTTTTTGGTTAAACGATATCTCCTTTCCTTCCGATATATTAGATATGCTAGAATAATAGCGGAGGAGAGTGAGTCATGCAGAAGAGTTGGAAACGAATACTCCGTGTTGGAATGTCTGGCGTGCTTGCCATTGCAATGCTTGCAGGGTCAACGGGGCTGGTGGCGGCTCAAGCCGTTCAGACGATACATTTTACAGGTTACTTTGACAAACAGCTGCGTGCACAAATGGCAGTCACAGCGGATTCTTTTCCAGTCGTGAATGTGCGTGTTGTCAAGCAGGATGAACCCGATATGGTATATTATGATGTAGGTACCTCGATCCTGATCTCGAAGGATGAAGTGCTAACGAATTACCATGTTGTTCAGAGTTATGCTGAATTGTCAGATGGTGATGAAGGTACGTTGACTGTTGCGAGTCCAGGCTCGTTAGGTAAGCCAGTAAAGGCAAAGATTATGAAGACCGATCCGGTGACAGACATGGCACTACTGAAGCTGGATAAGGAAATAGACGCCCAACCGGTCTCATTTGCAAATGCAAGGGATAACCAGGTTGTCTATACGATTGGGTTCCCCAAAAATCCTGCTGGTGATCTTGTCATCCTGGATGAAGATTTTCCTTCAACCTACAATACAATAGCCAAAAGCAGAGTGTTCAGTTCTCAAGCCTCGGATGTTCCGGGTAAGAAGGGGATCGGCAGTATTGTAAAATCCATGGCACAAGGTAATTCAGGTGGCCCTGTTCTGGATCAGAACAACCGGGTCATTGGTATGATGACATTTGTATACGGTGGACGTACCTATTATATTACTTCCAAAACATTGCAGTCTTTCATTAAAGAAAGCGCTACGCCTGCCAAAAAACAGGTTGCAGTTGCCGGCAAGGTTTCTAATTAAATGATTTGAGGAGAAGGCTTACCTTTGCGCTATCTGTGTACAACAGGTCGTGTAACGGGAGGCTTTTTTTGCATCCATCTTAAAGGGTAAGGGAGTCTAAAATGGATATTCGTGTCCCCAGTTTACAAAATCCTTGGATTATCCTTGTGATTTCCTTGCGTGATGGGTATCATTAGTGTGAGGTGACATGACAAACATGGAAAGATTACAAAAAATTATCGCACAGGCAGGCATTGCATCCCGCCGCAAGAGCGAGGAACTGATCCTGTCCGGCAAAGTAGAAGTTAACGGGGAGGTCGTAACCGAACTGGGTACGAAAGCGAACCCCGAAGAGGATATGATTACGGTTAATGGAAAACCGATCCGCAGTGAGAAAAAAGTGTACTTGATGTTGAATAAGCCAAAAGGCGTAATTACAAGTGCATCTGACCCGGAAGGTCGGAAAATTGTATCCGACTACCTGAAAGGTGTCAAGGAACGTGTATACCCTGTGGGTCGTTTGGATTATGACACAGAGGGCTTGTTGATTCTGACCAATGATGGTGAGTTTGCACATTTGTTGACGCATCCGAAGCATCACGTACCCAAAACGTATCATGCAACGGTCAAAGGTGTGCCGCATGGTTCGGCTCTGGAAAAATTAAAGACAGGCATTATGCTGGATGACGGCATGACTGCTCCTGCAGAGGTGGAGTACAAAGATGTGGATACAGCGGCGAATGAGTCGGTGATCTCCATTACGATCTATGAAGGGCGTAACCGTCAGGTTAGACGCATGTTCGAGGCGATTAACCATCCAGTAACCCGGTTGAAACGGATTTCGTTTGGTGGCATTTTGCTACAAAACCTTAAACGTGGTTTGACGCGTAATCTGACCAAAGAAGAAGTCAACAACCTGATTACCCTCGCACAATCAGAACCAGCCAGAAAAATGAAAAAAAGGTAATGTGAGGACACATAATTTTCATAAAACCGCCGCAGTTTTGTGACGAAATTCGCTATAATTGTTCATAGGATGTTCACAGTTGTCTTAGTTCAATGATATGCGAGTGTTATAGTCACTTAAAAGGGGAGCAGCACATGGGGAAATCAAGAAGAACGGTGCAAATCGTCATTTTGACATTGATCCTGGTGTTGGGCGGATATGCGATTACCACATCGGTATCCGGCTCGAATGGCAAGCCAAAGGAAGGGGACAAGTCTCCTTCTTTTGAACTGCTGGGCCTGGATGGTCAAGTTCATACGTCTGACGAGTACAAAGGAAAAGCTTTGGTGATCAATTTCTGGGGCACATGGTGCGAGCCTTGTGTTAAGGAAATGCCTGCACTTCAGGCGCAAGCTGACAAATGGAAGGATCAGGGAGTACAATTTGTCGGAATTAATGTTGGAGAAGATCAGATGACCGTGGATAATTTTGTTCGGCAGGTTGGGGTTACGTTTCCAATCATGTTAGACCGTGAGAAAAACTCGGTTCGTGATTTCGGGATCTCTCCGATGCCAACGACATTCTTTGTGTCTGACACGGGCAAAATCTCTACCATTCATATCGGGCAACTTGATTTGGACACACTTGACGCTCAAATTTCGCAACTGGCGAAGCAGCCCTGACAGGAGGTCTATTCGTGTTCCAAAATACCAAATGTGAGTGCGGACATCAGAATCCGGTTGGCACTGTCCTATGTGAAGCATGTGGGAAACCGCTACAGGAGTCTGAAGCTAAATCGAATGCAGTGCTGGAAATGCGTTATGATGGCATGGCGCGCCGTTCGCAGCGTAGTAATCCCAACATCATTGACCGCATATGGAATTTTTTTTCATCCGTCAAAATTGCTGTCTATATGATTGTTTTCACGCTTGTAGGTTCCATGCTTGGTACGGTTTATCCGCAAGAAAGTACCTTCTTGAATATTGATCCTTCCGTATATTACAAAGAAACATACGGTCAGTTGGGTCATATCTATTATCTGTTGGGTTTATCCCATACATACGAATCCTGGTGGTTTATCTTATTATTGGTGCTGATTGGAGCATCATTGGTGATATGCAGTCTGGATCGCGTTCTACCGCTCTACAAAGCACTGAATAAACAGAAAATACGTAAACATACGCAATTCCTGACGAGACAGCGTCTGGTATACCAAGGGACTATCGAAGAGGTACCAGAAGACTGGATTAAGAAAGCGGTTACGCCGCTGAAAAAGAAAGGATACCGCGTGCACACCCAGGGTGATGCATTACTCGCCGAGAAACAGCGATTCAGTCGATGGGGCCCATATGTCATCCATATTGGACTCATTATTTTTCTGCTGGCGGTGCTGGCACGAGGACTACCTGGACTGAATCTGGATGAGCATGTCGCTTTTCCAGAAGGTGAGATCAAAAAGATCCCGAATACGTCGATGTATCTGCAAAATGAACAGTTTAATGTTGAATTCTACAGTGAGGAAGAAGTACCTGAACAATTCCGTAACCTGAATAAGACCGTTCCAAAACTGTTCGAAACAAAAGTTGTTTTGTATGAATGTACAGCAGATTGTTCGGATCTCTCGAAGAAACCTCAGTTAGCTGAGGTGGCCAGACATGATGTACGCGTGAATCATCCATTAAATTATAACGGTTTGAAAGCCTATCAGTTTGATTATGATCTGACACCTACCATTCGATCCGTAACGCCTGATTTGGTCAATACCAAGACGGGTGAAGTATACGGGGCCATTAAGATCGATATGGTAGATACCCAAAGAACATTCGAAGCGGGTCCGTATAACCTAACGGTAAAAGAAAAGTTTATGGACTTTGGATTGGACGAGAATGGTGAGCCAAAATCAAAATCACCTTCACCTAATGCGCCTGCTTTTCTCTTTCTCATTAAGGGGCCAGATCTGCCCGACGAGGGGATACAATATCTTTACTTTGCGAAGCAGATTGATAAACAACGTTTTCAACAAGATGCGATTAACCAACAGCTAATAGGTGCTGAGGTACCTTTACAGCTTGAAGTAGACAGCATGGACAAGGTCGATATTATTCAGTCCGTAAGTTATCTCAATATAAGAGTGGATAAGGCGATGCCTTTTGTGTGGGTAGGAGCAGGTATTGTCATGTTAGGTCTGGTCATGGGTTTTTATTGGCACCATCGCCGTATCTGGATTCGTTTTGACGATAAACAGCTTACCTTGGGTGGACATACCAACAAAAACTGGTTTGGTTTCAGGCGTGAAGTTGCGGCTGTGTTGAAACAGATGAATCTGGAAGTGGAAGAGAAGTCGTTGGATAACGGGGGGAACCAGGCATGAATTTATTGGATTTCAGCAGCGACGCATTTATCGTAGCTTTCTTTCTCTATTGTGCTGCATTCTTGTTATATGCTGTCGCGGTAATGGGCAAAAAATGGAGTAATCGTGATCCTCTGGACCATATGAATCGCTGGGGTAAAAGAGCGTTCATCGCTTCGACTGTCGCCTTGGCGGCGCATATCATATTTTTTGTAACCCGATGGGCTGGGGCAGGTCATATCCCGGTTAGTAACATGTATGAGTTCATGTCTTTTCTGTCGATGATGATCATGGTTGCATTTATTGTTGTATATGCCATATACCGCAAGTCATTATTGGGTTTGTTTGCTCTACCACTTACCATTATTATTATGGCGTACGCTGCTGTATTTCCTCAGGAGGTACAACCATTAATTCCGGCACTGCAGTCCATCTGGCTGAAAATTCACGTCACGTTGGCCGCGCTTGGTGAAGCATTCTTCGCTGTCGGTTTTGCCGCAGGGTTCATGTATTTGCTCCGCACGGTTGATTTCAGTGGTAAAGACAAGTCTTCAAGACGGCAACGAGGATGGGTTGAATTCACCCTTGTTACGATCGTTGTAGTTATCGGATTTATTGGAACGGTATTTGCCTTTCGTTCAGCTGGTTACGAGGCGGTTTTTGTACAGAAAACGGTCAGCATTGACACAGAGGTACAGGAAAATAGTACAATAGAGAAAGTGATTTATCGCATGCCACCAATTTTTGCACCATATAATAGCGAAGTGGAGAGCATGACACCGTTTCTTGGCATGAAAAAACCTTTACTTGAGACGCCTTCCTGGATGAACGGGGTTAATGCCGGGCGCAAGCTGAATACGGTGGTTTGGTCACTTATTGTAGGTCTGATCCTGTATGGAATTATACGACTTCTTGTACGCAGACCACTCGGACAAGCATTACAGCCGATGATGGACGGAATTGATGCCGATGATCTCGATGAGATTAGTTATCGTGCGATAGCCATTGGTTTTCCGATCTTTACACTGGGAGCATTGATCTTTGCCATGATCTGGGCTCAGATTGCCTGGAGTCGCTTTTGGGGTTGGGACCCCAAAGAAGTGTGGGCATTAATTACATGGCTATATTATAGTGTGTATCTGCATTTGCGTTTATCCAAAGGCTGGCAAGGTCAAAAGTCTGCATGGCTTGCAGTTCTCGGCTTCCTGGTCGTCATGTTTACGCTGGTTGGTGTGAATCTGATTATTGCCGGATTACACTCATACGCTGGAGCGGACTAGGACAGACTCGTCTTGCAAAGGTTGGGTTTAGAAACGGGAAACACAAACGTACCTTTTTATTGAAGGGTATTCAAATATTGTTCGCCAGATCGAACATAATAGAAGTACTGAGGAGTTATTGTAAAGGGGCTGGAGAGGCATGGCTGAACATGAGAACCGAATACTGGTCGTGGATGATGAAGAGAGAATCCGCAGGCTTCTGAAAATGTATCTTGAAAAAGAAGGTTATGAAATCGATGAAGCCGAGGATGGAGAAACTGCGCTGCGTAAAGCAACAGCAGGGGACTACGGGCTGATTTTGCTGGATGTGATGTTGCCTGGGATGGATGGAGTTGAAGTATGTACCCGTCTGCGTCAGGTAAAATCAACGCCGGTTTTGATGCTCACTGCAAAAGGTGAAGAGATTAACCGGGTTCAAGGCTTCGAAGTTGGCGCTGATGACTATGTTGTAAAACCATTCAGTCCACGTGAAGTGATTTATCGTGTCAAAGCGATTTTACGTCGATCTTCCGCGACAGCTTATCTCTCCAAGGAGAGCAATTCGAGTAACAACATCGTGTTCCCGCATCTGGTTATTGAGCATGATGCCCACCGGGTAACGGCTGGTGGCGAAGAGATTAGTCTTACACCAAAAGAATATGAATTGCTGCACTACCTGGCAACATCTCCCGACAAAGTTTTCTCCAGAGAAGAATTGCTCAAAGATGTATGGAATTACGAATTCTTTGGCGATCTTCGTACCGTGGATACGCACGTAAAGCGTCTTCGCGAGAAACTTAACAAGGTATCGCCTGAATCGGCGGCCATGATTACGACGGTGTGGGGTGTGGGTTATAAACTGGAAGTACCGAAGTAGTTTTAGTTTCTGGAGATCACTGGTCGGGAAGTTATGGATCACTATTATCTGCCTTGTGGGTTGTGTACTTATAGCGCTGGGTCTTTTTTTGCTGCCCTACATTGATACGAACTTTGCAGAATCCGAATCTAGAGATATTAAGCGATTGTTCACCTATATCTGTATTATTGGATTCAGTTTAACCACTTTTTTTGCATTGTTTCTATTCACCAAAATAACGCAGCCGATGCAGCAATTGATTCAGGCAGCCAATGCGATTCGCAAAGGAAACTACGGAACACGTCTGTCCCTGGTAACAAGCGATGAGATTGGTGAACTGGCCAACACATTTAATCATATGGCTGCCCAACTGGAAGATAATATTCGAAACCTTAACCATGAGAAGGAACATTTGGCGAGTGTGCTGCGCAGCATGACCGATGCTGTGGTTACTTTTGATGGGGAAGGCAAAGTTATTCTGACGAATCCGCCAGGAGAGAAGATTATGCAGACTTGGTATGATCTGGATTGGGCGAAAGTGGACGAAGGACAAGATTTCGAGCAGTCTGACAAGTCTTCGCGTGATGTACCTGAGCCCCTCCTTCCTTTATTCAGAATGGTTATGGAACAAGGTGGGGACCAGAACTCCAATGTTCATGTACAGCAAGGCGTCTGGTCTGTTCAAATGGCACCGTTGTATGCTGACAGTGTTGTCAGAGGCGCTGTGGCTGTGTTGAGAGATGTCACAGAAGAAGTGCGTCTGGAGAAAATGCGGCGTGATTTCGTGGCTAACGTGTCCCATGAGATACGAACTCCGCTATCCATGATGCAAGGCTACAGTGAAGCCCTTCTGGACGGCATGGCAACCTCACCGGAAGAGAGCGAAGAACTGATTCAGGTCATTCATGATGAGTCCCTGCGGATGGGCAGACTTGTTAAAGACTTGCTTGATCTTGCCCGGATGGAAGCTGGTCACACGGATATGGTGATGAAGGAAGTTGACCTCGGAGAACTACTTGAACGTGTATATCGGAAGTTTTCGGTGCGTTCGAAGGAACAGGGGATACAACTGCACTTTGAGTTTGAACAGCCAACCATCGTACTTCAACAGGCAGATGAGGATCGACTTGAGCAAGTCTTTACGAATTTACTGGATAATGCGTTCAGGCATACGCCTACTGGCAAAAATGTAATGATCTCAGCTGAACGGGTTACTTATCTTCGTGCGCCATTTGTCAGAGTTTCTGTGAAGGATCAGGGTGTGGGTATCCCTTCATCCGACTTGCCGTTTATTTTCGAACGATTCTACAAAGCAGACAAGGCTCGTGTTCGGGGAGAAAGTGCAGGCACCGGGCTTGGTTTAGCGATTGTGAAAAATATCGTTGATGCGCATCAAGGCATGATTACCGTCAATAGTGTACTTGGCGAAGGAACAGAGTTTATTTTGCAATTTCCCTTGGATTCTTCGAAATAGCCTGAATTTCATACAAAAAGTGCGAAAACACCCTCTTATGGAGGGTGTTTTTTTGTTGAAGAGTACCGTTTAATCTTGTTTAACGTGGAACATGAATGGTTTTTTTTGACTAAAAAGAGTGTCCAAGATAATTTTCCTTCCGATGTTACATAAGCTTGAAAAGCAAGTAACATAGAGGAGGATTGAGCTAAGCATGTCCGATGATCGAAAAAGGGTCAATATTAAAGCTTTTTTGGAAGGCAGGTCTTTTAGAGCGGGCTCTCCATTTATTCCGATAACCACGAGAGAACTGGAGCAGTTTGAATCCATACTTCGTTCTTTGGCTGTAGCTATTCCTGCTGCAGTAAGTCAGCCAACCTCTGCCAATATACAGTCATTGCAGAACGGATTACGTCAGTTACTTAATTTTGTAAATCAATCTGGTTTTCGTGCCGGGGTAAAGGCAGAATTACAAGCAGTATTAGAATTAACGATTGCAGCTTCAGAGGTTGTTCCTGTTCCTCTTATTAATCTCTCAGGAAACCTGCAAAACTTACTGGATGACTTGTTAAGTGTGACGCTACTTCTGGAAGTACCTCCTGCAGAAAAAGATAAACTTGTGGGGTTAATCCGATCGATATCGTTGTCCCTAAGTCGGGCGACGGCGACTTTTGGAACTGGAGGCATTACAGGGCCTGCTGGACCACAGGGAGCACCAGGAGTTCCGGGTGTACCAGGTGTACCAGGCGTTCCTGGGGTGAAAGGGCCTACTGGAGCTGCGGGAGGCATTGGACCCGTTGGGCCCGTCGGGCCTGTCGGACCCGTTGGTCCACAGGGAGCACAAGGTCCGGCAGGTGTACCTGGTGTTGGCTTGAACAATATTACTGCTTATGATCCTGCACTTGGACCGACATATGCTCAGGGCCAAGTCGTCAGTTATGAGGGCAATCTTTATGTTGCCAATGTAAACGGTCCCGTGGGTATACCCGGCAGTTCCCCAGATTACACTCTCTTGTTGGCAGGCGGAACGACCGGAGCCACAGGAGCAACCGGAGCAGGTTTAACGGGTGCTTTAGCATTTGATTCAGCGCTCGCACCGAGTTATCCTGCAGGTCAGGTAATTACGTATAACGGGAGTACTTACATTACAAGTGTTGCTGGTCCTTTGGGGACACCGGGAACTTCGTCGGATTATACATTAATTGCTGCTGCGGGGGCGACAGGTGCAACTGGTGTTGGCCTAACTGGAGTAACTTCTTTTGATCCAGCTCAGTCCCCGACATATTCAGCTGGCCAGGTCGTTACGTATAACGGGAGTACTTATATTACGAATGTTGCTAGTCCGGGAGGAGTGCCAGGAAGCTCACCGGATTACACACTGATTGCGGCGGCAGGAGCGACGGGAACAGGAACAACAGGGGCAACTGGAGCCACAGGCGTAGGATTAAGTGGTATCGTCCCGTTCGATCCAGCATCGGCACCAACCTATCCCGCAGGTCAGATCGTCACGTTTGGTGGCAGTACCTACATTACGAATGTTGCATCACCAACAGGTACACCCGGCAGTTCGCCAGATTATACGTTGTTAGCAGGGTCTGGAGTTACAGGTGCAACTGGAGCTACGGGGATCGGCCTCAATGGTACAGTTCCGTTTGACCCGGCAGTAGCTCCAACGTACCCAGCAGGTCAGGTCGTTACCTTTAATGGCAGTACGTATATAACGAATGTGGCTTCTCCTACGGGAACACCAGATACTTCACCCGACTATACATTGCTTGCTGGTGCAGGACCTACAGGAGCTACAGGTGTATCAGGTGTAACGGGAGCGACGGGTGTAGGTTTGAGTGGTATCCTACCTTTTGATCCAGCGGTAGCCCCAACCTATCCAGCGGGTCAGGTTGTAACGTTCAATGGCAGTACGTATATTGCAAATGTAGCTTCACCCACGGGAACGCCGGGCACATCGCCGGATTATACGTTGCTTGCAGGTGCAGGAGCGACAGGTATTACAGGAGCCGCAGGAGTTGGGGTAACGGGAAGTACCGGAGTTACAGGGACTTCAGGTGTAACGGGAGCGACGGGTGTAGGTTTGAGTGGTATCCTACCTTTTGATCCAGCGGTAGCCCCAACGTACCCCGCGGGTCAAGTTGTAACGTTCAATGGCAGTACGTATATTGCAAATGTAGCTTCACCCACGGGAACGCCGGGTACGTCGCCGGATTACACGTTGCTTGCAGGTGCAGGAGCGACAGGTATTACAGGAGCCACCGGAGTTGGGGTAACGGGAAGTACCGGAGTTAC